>DATGLY010000149.1:0-2739 GCA_035293905.1 Bryobacteraceae bacterium | reverse complement strand
GGCGCTGTTGGCGCAGTTCGTGCCGGAACCGCCGGGCCCCGCCAGCGTTGTGATGAGGTCTACGGTTACCGAGGCCGGAATCCCGCCTGTCAGAGTGTTGGAGACCAGATCCCGATTCACGCCCAGGTTGATCACTTGATGTTGATCACTTGATTCGGCGTAACCAGGCAGGAGCAACACGAGATCATCTCCTCCGAAGGGTCGAACGCATAGACGTTGACACAAATATTGCCGGCTGCGGCCCCAAACCCGGGGCCCAGAAGCGACGCCCCATTAGCGCCGGTATTGGTCAGGTTGATATAAGACTCGCCAGCGGCGAGATTCGTGAAGTAGCGGCTCACGAAAGCTTGCTGGGCGAAGGTTGTCGCAAGCGCAATGGAATTTGGCACCGCGCCTGGGGAATTATTGACGCCAAACGAGGGCAACTCCAGCCCCCCGCCGGGGCCGATTCGGAAAATGGAGATCGTATCGGAGAGACTATTCACAGCAAAGAGCAGGTCGCCAGGGCCATTTACAGCCAGCCCGCGTGTGCCGTTGTACACGGTCGAAAAGGGCGAGCCCGCAACAGGAATTAGAACCCCATCCTGGCCGCCTCCCCGCCCGATTCTAAAGGCTGAAACACTGCCCGGGAGGGTCCCGCCATTCCCGGTGTACACGCAGGGACAACCGAAGCCGGCGAAGCCGCCGGCAACTATATACTGCGGGGAGGTGTTTGTGCCCGAGGGAACGCTGCCGAAAACATTCACCGAGCTACCCGCGGCTTGCGCCTCCCAGATTTTTCCGCTGGAATCTGCCACGTAAAGGAAATTGCTTGTGGGGCTCAGGTTGACGGCTGTAATCCATGTAAGGGTTGAGCTACCGATGGGCGCAAGGCCATTCAGAGACGTGAGCTGCCCGTTACTCTCGATACGGAAGGGTTCGATCCCGTCGTTAAGCATGGCATAAGCGAACTGCTGTCCCGATATGGTGATGAGGGCAATCGAGAAGGGAGCTCCTACGGTCGCAACTGGTGGACCGTTAGCCGTAAGGTCCCCGGTCGTCTGGTCGATGCTATAGACGGATATGGAACCCGAAGCGGAATTCGCTACATAGAGGAAAGATCCCGTTGCGTCTATGACCGCGTCCGTCGGAATGTAGCCAGTGGGCAGGGATGCTCCATTGTTGGTCGGAGTCAGGGCGCCAGTCACCGGATTAATCTTCCAGCCTTGAACACTGCCCTGGCTCAAAAAGCCGGGGCCTAAATTAGTCACATACACAAAACGGCTATCGGGGTCGACCACCACCGAGGTTGGGGCGTTGACCGCCGGGAAGGGTGAAGTGGGAAGCGGCGTGAGGAGCGGCGTGAAACTATCGACAAAGTAACCGGTAACATTACCGCTGGCGCTATTCGCGACGTAGGCGAAGTTTTGGCCGCGCGCCGGAATGCAGGCGCAAAGGAACGAGACGGTGCTGCAGAAGAATATCCCCGGAACGATCGTGACGGCCCCTTTTGCCGGGCGGAGAATCATACCTCGATTTCTCCAAATAATGAGACGCTACCACGCGGGGATTTTTGCCGAAATCGTCTGAATGGCGTAATCGACAGGAGTAATCCGGAGGATCTGGATTAGCTCTGAACTGGGGCGTCGGAGGCACGCAATGAGCGCCCTGGACGGCTTGATTTTCCCCGCATGCTGCTTCCCATTGCGCGCAGCGCCTCCCCAAATTCCCCCGGCGGGAAAACCGAAACGTTCTAGAATACAGACAGCATGCCCCTGATAGATCAGGTCCAGACCGAAATGGTCGCGGCCATGAAGTCCAAGGACGAGGCGCGGTTGAGCGCGCTTCGCATGATCAAGGCCGCCCTCATGAAGGCGAAGGTCGATTCGCCCAAGCCGCTCGACGAAGCGGCCGAGATGCAGATCCTGAAGCAGCTCATCAAGCAGCGCACCGACGCCGCCGAGATGTTCCGCAAAGCCGGACGCACCGGGCAGGCCGAAAAGGAAGAGGCCGAGCGCGCGTTGATCGAAAGCTACCTGCCCGCCGCCGCGAGCGAAGCGGAGATCGAAAGCGCCATCGCCGCCGCGCTCTCCGAGACCGGCGTCACCTCGCTCAAGCAGATGGGCGTGGTGATGAAGGCCGCGCAGGCGCATCTCGCGGGCAAGACCGTCGACGGCAAAGCCCTGAGTGAAAAGGTGAGGTCGCGCCTCTCATGACGCCTCCGCAAACCGAGTCGCGCCGCCACCAGCCCTTCGTGCCGGAAAGCATGAAGATGAAGGAGTTCACCTGGCGCGCCCTGCTTCTCGGGCTCCTCATGTGCGCGGTCCTCGGAGCGGCCAACGCGTATCTGGGGCTGCGCGCCGGCCAGACCATCGCGGCCACCTACCCCGCGGCGGTGATCGGCATGGCCGTGCTGCGCCTCGGCCGCGGCACCATCCTCGAAGAGAACATCGCGCGAACCGCGGGCTCGATCGGCGAATCCGTGGCCGCGGGCGCGGTATTCACGCTGCCGGCGTTCTATTTGGCCCGCGTCTGGATGCCGCCCACAATCTCCAAGGACCTCAGCTCCTGGGCGCGGCTCAAGGCGCTGGCATTCGACCCCAATTACCTGAATTCGACCGCGCTGCTGCTCATCGGCTCCGTGCTGGGCGTGCTGTTCATCTCGCTGATCCGCCGCGTTCTCGTCGAAGACCCGGAGCTGCCATTTCCCGAATCGGTAGCCGCTTCGGAGATTCACAAGGCCGGACAGGCCGGCGCCCG
>DATGLY010000148.1:0-4441 GCA_035293905.1 Bryobacteraceae bacterium | reverse complement strand
AGAGAGCACGTAGATAAGCTTCTTGGTTGTTCTTCGTGGGCCCGCTGACGAGGGCGCTAAAGTAACGGATACAGACAATATGGTCGTTCGGGCGAAGTAGCTTGCAATATCGTTCGAGGTTCAACCATTTCAGACCTGGCGTCGCCCGTACGGCTCCATAATAAAGATTGAATCCGTCAATATAGATAATCGTGCGAGGTCGAGGCGGGGATTTCGGCGGCTGTGCGCCCATAAAAAAACCGGGCAATCATGTAGATTGCCCGAACCGGCTTTGTCAGCCGGGGAGTCGTCAACAACATTATAGCCAAAGTGTGGCAATCTTTCTAATTTTTTGGTGGTGGGCTGTTTTGATTTCTACAGAGTTGTGAGGCTTCGCATCTAGGGCTTAAATTCAAAACAGCCCACTGCCAATTTTTTGCTCTTTTGCGCGTTGTCCTGTACAAGGCCAGAGTCGATGCTTCATCTGTCGGCATTTAGTGCGTCATCGCGTAAATGACGTAATTCACTCCCAAACGCATTCCCAGATCGGAAAATTTCAGCGGATAGCTCGGCGTGTCTGACCATTCCCACGAATCGCCGATGTCGGAATTCAGCGAAATCGCCACCATGATGCGGCCCTTATCGTCGTAGATGCCTTCCCAGCGCGGAACCCTGCCGTCTTTTTTGTAGCCGGTGTCGAGGTGCTCGGCGCCGGGCACCTGATAGCGGTTATCGATATCGAAAAGCGTGTGAAAGATGTCGTCGTTGTTGGGAATATCGACGATGGGCCGGTCCGGAAAAACCATCTTCATGCTGTGTTCGAAGTAAGCCTGTTCCTGCGAGCCGTGAAAATCGTCGGCCATGAAAAAGCCTCCGCGCAGCAGGTAATCGCGCAGCTTCAGCGCCTCATGCTCGGTCAAGCCCCATTCGCCCACTTGCACGGCATAGAGCCAGGGCCAGTGATAGACCTCGTCGCCGTCGTCCAGGCTCACCGGCTCTTCCACCGAACGGGCGTCGATGCGCGTCAGCCGGCGCACCGCCTGCGAAAAAGCGCGGTCGGCGCGGGGATAATCCTGCGTCCACAGCGAAAGCCCGAGCCTCCAGTCGCCATCGAACCGCCCCCGGTAGCCATCGAGCGGCCCGGGCGGAAACATCATGCGGGCAAACGTCCACTCCGCCAGCCGCTGGTAATCAGGCGGCAGCGGAATCTCTTCGCCATATTCAACCGAAGGGTATTCACGGAAGGGCCGCTGCGCGTAAAGAGCGGCAAACACGGTCACAGCGAAAATAAGAGCGCAGGCGGCTTGCCAGAAGCTTCTCATTCGAATATTCCGCGGCTCTGAGCTCAAGGATATCACCGTCCCGGCGACGCCTTGCAAACGCAGTTTTGGTGTTAGCTCAAAAAATCGATGCCGTTGTCCCGACGCACGATTCTTCAATGAACGCAAAAACGTTCTCATCGAGGAAAGTTTGTAGCTCGGGCCGGGCCGATTTCCGGCCAGACCCGAGGTTTTTTCATCAACCCGCCTTGCTTGCGGTCACGATCAGCACCTGGGCCGGCATGGTCACGGCGCCATTGACGAAGTATCCGCGAAACGCCTCGACCGCCTGGCGTTTCACCTCATTCATCTGTTCCTGTGGAATTCTCGCCAGCTTGCTGCGCAACCGCTCCGACATCTCCGATCGCAACACCCAAAACTCCTCCGGCGAAACTGGTGCGCGCACCGAAAACTCCAGAATCTGTTCGGCGACCCCGGCCGCCCCGGCTTCCGCGACGATCGCCCCCAGTTTTCCCGGTTCCGCGTAACGGAAGGCGTCCGGTGCATCGGGCGCGAGCGGCGGTGATGCGGCATAGCGGTCCACGATCCGAGAGAGCACGTAATGAAAAGGATTCCGGTCGGCAAAATGCCACACGGCCAGCGCCATCCGGGCTCCCGGCCTGAGGACGCGCAGCATCTCGCGCACCGCGGCCCCCGGCGAAGGGAAAAACATAATCCCGAAGCGGCTCACGATGGCATCGAAGCTGTTCGTCTGCCCCGGCAATGTGTCGGCCTGCGCCACCGCAAACGAGGCATTCCGCAGTTGCCGCCGTTCCCCCTCGCGCCGCGCCGCCTCCACCATCTCCGGAACCGCGTCGATTCCGACAACCTTACCTTCGGTACCGAGCATTTCGGCGATGGTTAGGGCCGGCTCTCCCGGCCCGGTGGCGATGTCGAGAACGTTCATCCGGCGGCGTACTTGCGCCGCTTCTATAAGCGCTTGAGTGACCGGAGCAAACATCTCGCGGATGACCGCGCGGTGCTTTTCCCAGTACGGCGCGGTCTCGCTCCAGCGGCTGATCACTTCCTGCATAATCCGCTCGTTCCTCGGGTGCTGATGGTGTGTGTTGGACTGGCCATCCTATGATGTCAGAAAACGCCCTCGCCAGACAGAGGGGGACCTCCCGCATCTACACGATAATCCGCTGCCAATTTCCCCTCGACCTCTGGTAAGATTCGCGCAACCGGCGGCCTGGGCGTATACGTCTAAGGCAGAGCCGAGATCCAGTGGCAGTCAGTTGTATAAATCTACAAGGAGACCAGTGTATGTCGAAATCGGACCAGGCTAAGATCGAGCAGGCCCTCGCGAACGTTGACGAGAGTCGGCGTGGCTTTCTCAAGGGGCTGCTTCTTGGCTCAGCAGCGCTCGCAGCCCTGCCGCTGATGAAGTCGGATGCGTTGGCTCAGGATCAGGGTGGAGAAGGCGGCGAAGAGGGTAAAGGCAAGAAAGGCAAGAAGGGCAAGAAAGGCAAGAAGGGCGGTGAAGGTGGAGAAGGCGGCGGCGACGAGGGCAAGGGCAAGGGCGAAAACTAGTCCCTCCGTTTAGCTCCGCTGTTGGGTTTTGAGTTCGAAGGGCCGGTAGCCGGGAGGTGCCAGTGCCATCTCCCGGCCGCTCGCTCGCGATGCCTTATCCTCAGATGCACAATCCTGTTCTGAATCCCGCCGTTCGTTTGGCCCCGGTTGAAACTGGGTATCTCGCCTATGATCCGGCCGCCGACCGCCTGCACGAACTGAATCCTGTGGCCGCGCTGATTGTGGAACTTTGCGACGGCAGCAGGCCGGTCCGTGAGGTCCAGGATTTGGTGAAGCCGCTCCTCCCCGAAGGCACGGCAGAGGAAGAAGTCAGTCGCTGGATTGAAGAGGGCGCCAGAGCCGGGCTTTTCACAACCGCTAATGGTTCGCCTCCACCCGCACGCGAAGAGCTGTCGGCCGAAGAGTTGCACAAATTGGCCAAGCGCCTGCGCGATCGCGGAAAGATCGAAACGGCTTACCGCTGCCAGCGCCGCGCCACCGATTTAGACCCCCAAGACGCAAGCGCCTGGAGTTATCTCGGCGATCTCGCCCACATTCTCGGATGGCGCGACAAAACGCGCGCCGCCTACGAAAAATGTCTCGAGATTGAGCCTGACGACGCCGAAATCCGGCATCTGCTGATCGCGCTCCGCGATGAACCGCCCCCGCCGCGCGCTTCCGACGAATGCATCCAGCAGATGTATCAGAGATTTTCATCCTTCTTCGAATTCAATCTCTGCGAAGAGCTCTCCTACCAGGGACCGCAGCGTCTCCACGATCTGCTCAAACAGGTCCTCGGCGACAAGACGGGGCTCGCCGTGCTCGAACTCGGCTGCGGCTCCGGACTTGCCGGCCTGCGGCTGAAAGAGTTCGCCGCAACCATGGTCGGCGTGGATCTCTCGCCGGAAATGATCGCCCTTGCCCGCGCCCGCAACATCTATGATCGCCTCGAAGTCGCCGAGATTACCCAATGGCTCGGCCGCAATCAGGAGCAGTTCGATCTCGTCGCCTCTTGCGATTGTTTGATCTATTTCGGCGACCTCCGTCAGGTCGCCGTTCCTGTGGCGAAAATCCTCGTGCCCGGCGGAATCCTTGCTTTCAGCGTGGAACGCGGCGCTGAATATCCTTTCCGTCTTACCGACAACGGCCGCTACACTCACACCGCCGAGCACATCCGCGAAGTCGCCGCTGATGCGGGCCTCGAAGTTCTGCGTTTGGATGAAGGCTTCCTGCGCACCGAATACGGCGAAGACGTCATCGCCTTATTCGCCGCCCTCCGAAATCCCGTCCGTTGAATTCGCTCGCGCCGTCGCCGTCTGTCATCACGAGCGAGTGCTTTCCCATCACGCGCGGGAGCGCGCGATGCCAACGAGCGAGGGATCCGCAGTTGCCTTTTCTGAAATCTCAAATCTGCGATTTGCGATTTCTCCCGAAGCCGCCGCCATCGCCACGCCCCAGCACACATGGTCATCCCGAACCCAGCCGCTGCTCTTGCGGATGGCGGTGAGGGATCTGCAGTTGCTGTTTCTGAAATCTCAAATCTGCGATTTGCGATTTCTCCCGAAGCCGCCGCCATCGCCACGCCCCAGCACACATGGTCATCCCGAACCCAGCCGCTGCTCTTGCGGATG
>DATGLY010000147.1:0-5631 GCA_035293905.1 Bryobacteraceae bacterium | reverse complement strand
AGCCGCTCGGCTGCGGCGGCAGACGGCAATTTCACGCCGCCGCCGCCATATCCCGCCGCCGAGAAGTCCATGATGCCGTTTCCGCGGGAATCGACCAGGTAGTGGATGCGATGATCCGCCTCGCCGAAGGCCCAGCCGCTGATCGCGGGCAAGTCGGCGAGAACGCCTCCGGCGGCGAGCGCGGCGAATGCGGCGTATTTTATGAATGAATGACGCATCGGCTGTTTCCCGTTCCTCACATCTGGTGGATGCAGCCGGACCGGACCGGCGCTTTTTATTCGGCTGTTTTCATGGGCCGGGCTAGATGCGCGCCTGGCGCCGCTAGGAGGCGTAATGCAACAGCGAATCCACTTGGTAGCCGGCGAGTTTCTTCCTTCCGCCTAGAAAGTCCAGCTCGATGACGAAAGCGAGACCGGCGACTTTGCCGCCCAGCTTTTCCACCAGCCTGGCCGCCGCCGAAGCCGTGCCGCCGGTGGCGAGCACGTCGTCGACGATCAGCACGTTCTGCCCGGGCTCGATCGCATCAATGTGCACTTCGACGGAATCGCTGCCGTATTCCAGAGCGTATTCGACGCGTTCGGTGGCCGCAGGCAATTTCCTGGGCTTGCGGATCGGAACAAATCCGGCCTTCAAGGCATAGGCCAACGCCGGAGCGAAGATGAATCCGCGCGCCTCGATGCCGGCCACGACGCCGACATCTTTGCCGGTATAGTGGCGGCTCAGAGAGTCGATCACCGCATGCAATCCTTCGGGATCTTTAAGCAGCGTTGTGATGTCGTAAAAGTTGATGCCTGGCTTCGGGAAATCCGGCACTTCGCGGATCAGGCTTTTCAGGTCTCTCATGGCGCTTGCGGAGATCATGGCGGCAGGAAAGCTGACATTGTACCACTGTGCGCGGCGTTGGCTTTGCGCCCGGCGCCGCCGTCATCGGCTGTTTAGGCGCGTCGAAGCGGAGCCAAGGTGCGCGCGGAACCAATCCCGCGCCAAAGCCGCGACCTTGTCCAGCGCGCCGGGCTCCTCGAATAAATGGCCCGCCCCGGGAATGATTTCGAGCTTATGCGCGGTCTGATGCGGCAGCCGCGCCAGAGCCCAGTAGTTCAGATCCAAAACCACGGGATCGTTTCCGCCTACGATGAACAGAGTTGGGGCTTCGACGCGCTGAAGAGCGGCCCCCGCCAAGTCTGGCCTGCCGCCCCGGGAAACCACAGCGCGCACCGCTCTGGGGCGGTCCGCCGCGGCGACGAAAGCGGCGGCGGCTCCGGTGCTGGCCCCAAAATAGCCAAGCTTCATTTTTTTAAAGGCGGGCTGCGTCAGAATCCAGCCCGTGATCGCCCCCAGGCGCCGCCCCAGCCGCGGAATATCGAAGCGCAACTCGGCCGTTTCAATGTCAATGGCCTCCTCTTCTTCGGTCAGCAAATCGACCAAAATGGAGCCGATGCCGCCGCGATGAAGCGCCCCGGCCACCTGCAAGTTCCTGGGGCTATGGCGGCTGCTCCCGCTGCCATGCGCAAACACAACCACGCTGCTGGCGCGGTCGGGAATGGAAATGTCGGCGGCAAGCTCGATGTCTCCCGCCGGAATGAGCGTCGCGATCTCTGGCATGGCGGTCCCCCCCTCTCTTTCTCCTTGGCAATTCGAGCGCCATCCGGAGCCGGCTTCCGGGTCGTCGGTTTCTCTCGGAAGTTACAGATTTTGCCGGGCCTTAAAACGCGTCTAGGGGAAGCTAGCGATAGATGTCGTCGCGCGTCGCCGGCGCCGCGCCCGCGCCGCGCTTGGCCAAGAGCACCTGGTGCAACCCCAAGCCGCCCTCTTCAAACGCCAGCGAGCAGCCCGCCAAATAGAGTTGCCAGGTTCGCCAGGTCTGCTCCGGCACGACGGTCAAGCATTCTTCCCGTCTCGCCGTCAGCCGCTCCACCCACATGCGAGCCGTGCGGGCATAGTGCTTGTACAGGTTCTCCACGTCGAGCACTTCGAAGCCCACGGCTTCGGCCGCGTGAATCACTTGGTCGAGCCGCACAAGCTGGGCGCCCGGAAAAACTTTACGCGCGATGAACATGCTCTGGGAATCGGGCGGCGCCGAGGCTGGCCGCGTGATGCCGTGATTTAGAAACAGCCCTTTTGGCGCCAGCAGTTGGTAAGCCCTGCGGAAGTAGGTCTTGAGCTGGGCGAGCCCAACGTGCTCGAACATTCCCACCGAGGCGATCTTATCGTACTGCCCGTCCACATCGCGATAATCCGCCTCGCGCACCGAAGCGTTGCTTGCGCCCTCGGCGCGAATGCGCTGCTGGGCGTATTCAAACTGCCGCGTGCTCAGAGTGCATCCCGTGGCGTTTGCGCCGAAGCGCCGCGCGGCGTGGAGAACCAGGGCTCCCCAGCCGCAGCCTATATCCAAAAAGCGATCGCCCGGCTGTATACGAAGCTTCCGGCAAATGTGATCGAGTTTGTTGATTTGGGCCTGGTCGAGCGTGTCGTCCTCGCGCCGGAAGTAGGCGCAGGAATAGACCAATTGCGCGTCCAGGAAGAGGCGGTAAAAGCGGTTAGAACGGTCGTAATGGAAGCGAATGTTCCGCGCCGCCGCGGCCCGGCCCTGCCTCCCCTGAAACAGCCGCCAAGGCGTCCACCGGCAGACGGCGTCCATCAGCCGGGTTTCCCATCCGCGTTTGGCGGCGGCGAGATGATGGCGAACGGCCTCGATGAGATCGCCCTCCACATCGATCGATCCTTTCACATACGCCATAGCCAGCGCATAGGCGTTGGCGCGCGCCAGCCATCGCGCGGCATCGCGCTGGCGCGGGATGACCTTGAAAGAGGCGGTCTTCGTTGGCGGCGCGGTCGGCATGGAAGGCCGGTTTCAAATATCCTACCTTCGCCCGCCGCGTCGCGGCAACGGCCGGGCCGCGGCCTCCTACAATGAAATTTGCCGCGATGCTGGAATCCCTGCTGACAGAGCAGCCCTACGAGCCCTCCCGGGAGTTGCACAAGCTTTCCACAACGCAGTGTCTGGAGCTGATGAACCAGGCCGATTCCGAAGTTCCGGCTGCGGTCGCCAAGCAGATTCCGGCGATCGCTCGAGCGGTGGACGCAATCGCCGATGCGCTGGAGGGCGGCGGAAGGCTCTTTTATATCGGTTCGGGAACCAGCGGGCGATTGGGCGTTCTGGACGCGGCGGAATGCCCGCCCACTTTCCATACCGCGCCGGAGCGGGTGCAAGCCATCGTGGCAGGCGGCGACGCGGCGCTGCGCGGCCCGGTGGAAGGGGCCGAGGACGATGCGGCCGCCGGAGCGCGCGATCTGAAAGCCGCTGGCTTTTCCGAAAAGGACGTTCTGGTGGCGATCTCCGCCAGTGGACGCACTCCCTACGTGCTGGGAGCCGTGCGGGCGGCCCGGTCGATGGGAGCCGTGACGTGCGGCGTCAGCTGCACCGCCGTTTCCGAACTCTCGCGCGCCGTGCATTATCCGATCGAGCCGCTTAGCGGCCCGGAGATTCTGACCGGATCCACCCGGCTGAAGGCCGGCACGGCCACCAAGCTCGTTCTGAACATGATCAGCACCGTGGTGATGGTGAAATTAGGCGCGGTTTATGGCAACCTCATGGTTAACCTGGAGCCTTCCAATTCCAAGCTCGAAGACCGGGCTCGCCGCATCATTCAAAAGGTAGCGGGCGTGAGTTTTGAGCGCGCTTCGGAATTACTCGAGCAAGGCGGACGAAACATACGTACAGCGATCGTCATGGAAAAAAAGCGCCTATCGCGGAAAGAGGCGGAGAAGTTGCTGGCTCGCGCCAGCGGGAGGCTAGAGGAGGCGTTGCGGTAGCGGGGGGACCGGCCGCCCGCCTCGCCGCCGGCGAAAAAGAGATGGATCGATTCGTCATTCAAGGCGGCGTGCCGCTGGAGGGAACCATTGAAATCAGCGGATCGAAGAACTCCGCTCTTCCCGCGCTGGCGGCTTGTTTGCTTACGCCCGAGCCGGTCACGCTCCGGCGCATCCCGGCGGTGCGCGACATCCGCACCATGCTGGACCTGTTGCGCCACGTCGGCGCCCAGGTTCAAGCCCATGCCGAGACCTGCGAGCTGACGATCCGAGCCGAAAGAATCGAGCAGCCGGAAGCTCCTTATGAATTGGTAAAAACCATGCGCGCCTCCAGCCTGGTGCTGGGGCCGCTGGTGGCGCGCCACGGCCGCGCCCGCGTGTCTTTGCCGGGCGGGTGCGCCATTGGCGCGCGGCCCATTAATCTGCATGTGGCGGGCTTGGAGCGGCTGGGGGCGCGGATCCGGCAAGAGCACGGCTACATCGAGGCCGAGGCGCCCGACGGCCTCACCGGCGCCGAAATCGCTTTCGACCGCAGCACCGTCACCGGCACCGAGGATTTGCTGATGGCGGCCGTGCTGGCGCGAGGAGAAACCGTCATCGCCAACGCCGCGCGCGAACCCGAAGTTGTGGATCTGGCGGCGTTGCTGAACGCCATGGGCGCGCGGATCGAGGGGGCCGGAACCTCGGAAATCCACGTTCGCGGCGTGGAGGCGCTGCGCCGCGCTTCCCATACGGTTATTTCCGACCGCATCGAGGCCGGCACGTTCCTGATCGCCGGAGCGCTTACCGGCGGCGATCTTCAGGTATCGCGCTGCGTTCCCGAGCACCTGCGCGCTCTGATCGCCAAGCTCCATCAAGCGGGCGCGGAAGTGAAGGAGATCGCCCCGGACACGCTGCGAGTGCGGGCCCGCCGCCCGCTTAAAAGCGTGGACGTCACCACCGAAGAGCATCCTGGTTTCGCCACCGATTTGCAAGCTCAATTCATGGCGTTGATGACCCAAGCCGGCGGAATTTCGATCATCACCGAGACCATTTTCGAAAACCGCTTTATGCACGCCCTGGAGTTGGCGCGCATGGGGGCCAACATCCGGCTGGAGGGCCGGCAGGCGATTGTGGCCGGGCCTACGCCGCTTTCCGGAGCGCAGGTGATCGCTAGCGATTTGCGCGCCAGCGCTTCCCTGGTTCTGGCCGGGCTCGCGGCGCGGGGAGAAGCCGTGATCGATCGCGTCTATCACATCGATCGCGGTTATGAGAGAATTGAGACGAAGTTGGCGGGCGCGGGCGCCCGCATCCGGAGGATCGTTTCCTCCAAAGCGGCTCGTTAGGTTATTGCTATGGCCCACAATCCCGGTTTTCTCGCCTTGGTCAACGACGCCAAATCTCGCGTCAAGCAAGTGAATATCGATGAGTACAAGAACATGCGCCAGCAGAGCCACGTGCTGATCGACGTGCGCGAGGACAGCGAATGGCAGGCCGGGCACGCGGCCGGCGCCGTGCACTTGGGCAAGGGCGTGATCGAGCGCGATATCGAAACGCGAATCCCCGATAAGAACGCCACGCTGGTGCTGTATTGCGGCGGCGGCTTTCGCTCGGCTTTGGCTGCCGACGCTCTCGCCAAGATGGGATACGTGAACGCGATCTCGCTGGACGGCGGCTGGCGGGCGTGGAATGAGGCCGGGCTCCCGGTCGAAAAGCCCTGATCGCATCTGGGGCCAAGGGCGCCAAGGATCTTAGCGCCGTTCTCGCCCTTGCCGGACTCGGGATGATACCCTGTTCGTTTCGCTGCCTAAAATGTCGATCCAAATTTTTCTCGAAGGCAAG
>DATGLY010000146.1:0-3402 GCA_035293905.1 Bryobacteraceae bacterium | reverse complement strand
AGCGGCGGGAATAGCGGAGCAGACGGGCGAACTCGCTCATGCCGGGGCCCCGATGGAGTGGGCGGCCGCGACGACCTCCTCGAGGGAGATGCCGGCGATGCCGCCGGGGGAGGAGAGGACGCGGGCGGGCGTGCGCCAGGGAGCCCAGATGGAGGGGTCGGAATCGCCGAACAGAGCCACCACGGGGAGGCCGAAGGCGGCGGCCATGTGAGCAGGGCCGCTATCGTTTCCGACAAACAGTTGTGCGCCGGCCAAGAGGCTCTTGACGCGGGAAAGGGGGGCGGCGTTGCAAACTTCAAAGGCGGCGAAGGGAGAGAAGTCGTCGGCCGGGCCGGCGAGGAAGACGGGATCGAGGCCGAGCGAACGCTTCAATTCGGCGGCGAGAAGGAGGAATCGGACGGCGGGCCAAGTTTTGGCCGGAGCGGAGGCGAAAGGATGGAGGACGGCGTAAGGGGGGCGGGAAGGTTCGGGCTGGGCGAAAAGTTTCGCCCTGGGGATTTCGCCGAGCGGGACGCCGAGCCAAAACATGGCCGAGGCGAGGTGTTCGGCGGTATGAACAGGGCGGGGCTGGCCTAGAATGTCTTGGGCTCTGGGAATGCGGTGGGAATAAAGGAAGCGGTAGCGGTGATGAGCAAAGCCGGCGCGGAGGGGAGCGGCGGAGGCGGCGGTAAGGACCATGCTGCGGGCGCCGCCGTGGAGATTCAAGGCAAGCCGAG
Organism: Bryobacteraceae bacterium; assembly: GCA_035293905.1. Classification (GTDB taxonomy): domain Bacteria; phylum Acidobacteriota; class Terriglobia; order Bryobacterales; family Bryobacteraceae; genus Palsa-187. The sequence goes on along the minus strand of DATGLY010000146.1, from coordinate 2,686 downwards.
GCCGCCACCTGAAGAGGGCGCGAGGGCGGGGATCGAGGATGCGCTCGAGGTCGGGATTGCCTTCGAAGACGGCGCGAAATCTCGATTCGACCACGATGGCGAGCCGCAAGTCAGGGCGATGCCGCTTGAGCAGAGCGAGGGCGGGGGTGGTGAGGACACAGTCGCCCAAGGAGCGCAGGCGGACGACGGCGATTCGCGCGCCCTCCGGAAGACGCTCTAAGACGGCAGCCATGGCGCGCGCTACTCTTCGATGCGCGCTTCGTCGACCAGCATGACGGGAATGTCGTCGCGGATGGGATAAACCCGCTTGCACTGAACGCACTTGAGTCCGGTTTCGCCGGGCAGAAGCTCGACCGTGGCCTTGCACAGCGGGCACACCAGGATCTCCAATAAATCCTTGCTGATGGCCATAGACAAGAACTCAGTGTAGCACCGCCAGCGATGTTACAATCGGGGCTGGGGGCGAAATGGCTCCCGGGCGGCACTGGGAGGTCGTCTAACGGTAAGACTGCAGACTCTGGATCTGCGTATCGGGGTTCGAGTCCCTGCCTCCCAGCCACAGCGTTGAGGGGCGTTTCCGTTTTCCGGGGAGGGACCGATTTTGGCCGGACACCCTACGCTTTGGCCGTTGAAGCGTAAGGCGTCCGGCAGTTTAAAGGAGATTTTCGGAGCGGGAAGGCCTATTTGGGATGGCCAAAGCTGAAGTTGACACCCGCGCTATAGCGGAAGTTGTTCCGATTTACAAGCGAGAGGTCCCCGACAGGCTTCAAGCGGGTGAGGAAATATTCGGCTTGAATGGGTCTAAGATAGACGTGCTTGGAGAGGCGGATATCTAAACCTCCTCCGGCGGTCATGGCGAAACCGGAGGTGACTCTTGAAAATTCAAGATTGGCTCCGTTGGGGAGAAGCACGCCTCCGCCTAACAAGGCGGCGTCGGGGACGGGAAGGCTTTGCCATGCGGTGGCGCCGCCAAACAGAGTCTGAATGTAAGGCACAAAACGGGAACCGCGCTTGAACGAGACCCGTGGTCCGAGCAGGTAGTTGGCCACCGTCATATCGAGTCCGCCGCGGCTGAACGTCGAAGGAAACAGGGCGCGGTCGCCGAAGTCGCCAATGCCCGAGCCATGAACGGCGCCGGCGTCGAAAACCACGCCGAACCACCGGTTGAAGTTGTAAGCCAACTGGGCGCTGCCGCCATTGGCGTTGAACGATGGGAGGTTTTCGTCAAAGGGCGCGGGAACGAAATTGCCGGTTTCAAACCGCGTATAGGTGTAACCCCAGAAGGTATCCCATTGTCCATAGTCAGTAGCAGAGGCCGCGAAACTAAAGGCTAATATCGCGGCGCTAATCATCACAACTCTTTTCATGAAATAACTCCCTTTCTGAATTAAGGGCGGTCAACTCTTCGAAATTCCCTCAGGCGGGCGCACCTCGGAGTTTCAAAGCTACCCCTGCAGTTGGCAATGATTATTTCCGAGCTTGCGAGGCCGTATTTTTTTTTGAGGATGGGGCGGCGTGGCGACTCAGTTAAAGAACGGCAGACAAGATTGAGCCAGCGCCTCGGGGCTAAAAGCAAATTTTTGAGGCAGTCGGGGAGGAGTCGCATCCACCCAAGAAGCGGCCGCCTGTGGAGGCCTCGTTATGATCCGGCTCATCGCCGCACTTATCGCCATCGCGGCATTGTCGCGCGCCTCCGACGTGCTCGGGCCATACTCGGCGAGCACGAACCACTCCGACGACATCGCGGGCGCACCCGATACGTTCCCGGGCAACTGGGGCACTCGGGGATCGAACGTCCATACGATGACATTCACGCCGCCGGCAGGCTATGTCACCAGGATTTTGCGCGTGTACGGCAACTTCCAGGGATGGATGCGGAACCCGCCGGCGAACAGGAGATGCTCGGGTGTCCTGTGGGGCCTGCGGAGCAACGCCGACGACGCCAGCCCGATGAGCTACGGGAGCGCCAACACGATGCTGTACATCCAGGATGCGAGCTGCGGCGATCCGTTCCGGGACACGGTCGACGTGAAGATCGAGAACGGCCTGCTGCCGGATAACGCGCTGAACAGCGTGGTGGCGGTCTTTCTGAACGACACGGGCTCGCCGGTCCATATGGAGTCGAGTTTTACGGTGGTCTATCAATTCGAGCCGGAGGGGCGAATGGGCAAGCGGCGCCCGGCGGACGATGCACGAATGGGGACCGGCTCGGGGACGGACCGTTGATTATTTTTGTAATGGACCGCTATGGCCTTGGGCGTGGGATTCCGGGTCGAAGATAAACCGAGCGGCCGAGCGAGGTCGGGTAAGATCGAAAGTGGATGAATGGCCGAGTGGTTGAAGGCGGCGGTCTTGAAAACCGTTAGCGGGGAAACTCGCTCGGGGGTTCGAATCCCTCTTCCTCCGCCACACATGTGTTGTCCGGACCGGACACATAGGTAACAGGTTGTTCCTAAGACATAGGTAACACTTTTGGCCCGAAGGGATTGGGCAGGGGCTGCAAAGTTTTCTCCTCCAGATCGACATAGCCGAGATCGTAATCGAAGAAACGGACGAGCCAGATGCCGTCGTCGACTTCCTTAACCCCGACGGCTTGTCCAGCCAAACAAGTGCTTAAGTTGATCTTCTTGCGGTAGAGACACAGGCGGCCGCAGTTGGTGACGACGACCGTTTTGTCGTGGAACGG
>DATGLY010000145.1:0-2017 GCA_035293905.1 Bryobacteraceae bacterium | reverse complement strand
CAGCACGCTCTCGAGCGTGGTAAAGAACTCCGGGAAGGAGACGGACGCGGCGCCCGCCTGGCGAATGGCGGAAGGGGCATCGGCGCGCAGCGCAGCCACGGCGAAGGCCATGGCGATGCGGTGGTCGCCGAAGGAATTGTGAGTTTCCGGGAAGCGTGCGTGACGCAGGCGTAGCCCGTCCTGTTAGGTTCAGTCAGGCTCCGGCGGCGCCTGATCGTGAACCAGGAAAGCGGACCACCGATCCCTGAGGCGATCATGCAATTGCGGCGCCGGTTGGATCGATTTCGCAGCACCGGCGTATAAGGAACACGTCTCGGGAACTAAATCAGCAGTCCTGGTGTCAAAACCCGCTGGGGGGGCGCCATGACTATGCTGCGCGCGATCAGCCTTTTCCTGCTAGCCGCATTCGCGCATTGCGCCGGAATCGCGCCGGATTTGCCCGCGCCCACCGGCCCGTATTCCGTGGGACGCGTTTCCTTCCACTGGGTGGATGCGAAGCGCCCCGATGCAGACGGCCCGCGTGAGTTGCGGGTCTATATCTGGTATCCCGCCGCTACCCCGAAGAGTCCGGCTCAAGCATCGGCATATGCCAGTTACCTGCCAGGTGTGGAGCAACTCAAATCCAGCGCCGCCGCGCGTTCACTCTCCAATCTCTTCGGCCCCAGTTGGCCGCTCATCGCATCGGACAGCTTGCCATCGCACTCCTTGTCAAACTCTCCGGCCGCCGGCGGTGAGAAGTTACCCATCCTGATCTTTTCCCCTGGTGGTGGCGTCACCGCGATTGCATACGCCACGCAATTGGAGGATCTTGCCAGCCATGGCTATCTGGTCGCAGGAATCGAACACACCTTCGATGCGCCCGCCGTCGTATTCCCGGATGGACGCGTAGTAACCGCCTCCGATGACTACTGGGCACGCCTGCCCCACGACGCGGCCGATCCGGACGGTTTAGAAAAGGCGATTGTCGAGACGCGAGCTGCCGACATCATGTTTGTCATCGGCGAGCTTGCCGATCTGAAGAACGACCGCGCTTCGCTCTTCCATTCGCGATTGGACCTCAATCGCATCGGAGTTTTCGGCCACTCACGGGGTGGACGCGCCGCGGCCCGCGTGTGTCAACTCGACAAGCGGGTCAAGGCCTGCCTCAATGAGGACGGCAGCATGGCGTGGCAGCCGTTCTGGCTGGATTCTTCCGGCCGCAGTATGGACCAACCGTTCATGATGCTCGACCACTTGGACGCGGAGTTGCCGGATGACGTGTTCCGGAAAATGGGTGCCACCCGCGAGCAGTATGTCCAACGCCGCTCCGCCCGCCAGGCTGAGGCCCGCGAGAAATTCTTCGGCACAGTCACAGGCGGGAGCTATCACGTCACGATTCAAATTCCGGGGATCTCCCATAATAGTTTTTCCGACGTCCGCATGCTCGGCCGCCCCGACGCCGGGACCATCAATTCATGGCCCAAAGACGTCCGGGCCGCCACGCCGAATGCGCGCATTCTCAACCGGATCGCGGAACTGGCACGCGCGTTTTTCGATAAGACGCTTCGCGGAATGGCCGCGCCCGCCCTTGATCCTGGGCGCGCTCCTACAAAGGAAATACAAATCGAGCGGTTCGGCGCGGCTGCCAAATGATCTCTCCGGCGGGGCAATGCACCGTTCGGCCAAAAGCGCCGGAAAAAAAGCGGCTGTCCTCTGTTGAACCTCCTCCCACGCCTGATCGACGGCCATAGGTAGGCGCGCCCGGAACATTTTCAGCCTTGTGCGTGGCCAAAAACGCCTCCCGATTTCGCCTTCTGGGAAGCCGTTTTCTGGGCGTCTCGGAACGTCACCCAACCATGGCGGAGTGTTTCGCGACCGAGCCGCGCCAGCCGCTACAGAAGGGCCGGCGGGCGGCGGCCTCAGGCCAGCACGCTCTCGAGCGTGGTAAAGAACTCCGGGAAGGAGACGGACGCGGCGCCCGCCTGGCGAATGGCGGAAGGGGCATCGGCGCGCAGCGCAGCCACGGCGAAGGCCATGG
>DATGLY010000144.1:0-90951 GCA_035293905.1 Bryobacteraceae bacterium | reverse complement strand
TCGCCTCCAACAGGGCGCGGTGGTGCGGCCGCGCCGCGGAGGTGGGGCGCGCGTTCCGCACCGCATCGGCCGCGCTTTCATACAACTCAGAAGCCGCGGCGAGCATGGGATGATCCGGAGACGCCGTGTTCGCGCCGGAGGCATTCAACACCAGGAATCCGGCAAGCTGGGCCGCCACCTGTCTCAAATCCTCGAACCGCGGCCGCGTCTCCAAAATGTAGGCGGCGGTTTCGTCGTCGATCTTACCAAGCGGCTGCATCTTGATCCTTTCGGGCCATGAATCCGGCCAGCGCGGCGGCGTTTTTGAATTCTGGCAGCCTTCCGGCGGCTTCCTCCAGGGCAGCGGCCGCGGCGCTGCCCAGTGTGTTTGTGGCCGCCACGCGGAATCGATGGCGCACTTGATCGGGCGTCGCAGGAACCAGATCGTCCAATCTTCGCTTGAGCACTCGGCCATTGTGCAACGTCACGGCGATCTCCGTTCCCTGAGCGCCCGGATAGGCCGCAGTGAAGGCGGCCTCCTCCTGGAGCGTGATCGCATCGACAAGGCGCTTCAGTTCCGGATCGCCCAGCAGGCGATAGTTCGCTTCCTCGATGGCGCCCCGCAGTAGCGTCGCCGCTACGCAATATTGAATGCTCATCTTGGCCTGCAAGACGCGCTCGAAAGGACCCGTGGCGTTGCAGCCGGGATAGTGGAGGGCGGCGGAGGACACTTTCACTTCAATCTGAGCGATCTGCGGAACCGGCACGCGGTCTTCGACGGCCAGCAGGCGCGCCACCTGGCAGGGCGTCTGGGCGTAGTTACACGCTGGCGCCGGTTTGTGATACACGGACAGGATCTCGAGCCGCTCGGCTGAAAACAGCGCGACCCGATCCGCACTCTGCCGCTTGCCCAATGCCGCGAACAGTCCCGCCGGGCCGTCCAGGGCCGATTCGGATGCAAACGCGCCGAGTTCCGCCAACTGGACCGCGGTCACCGCGTTGCGCGCGGCGAATCCGGCATGGAAAAACATTTCGTCTGCTCCCCGCGCGGGCCATTCGTTGAATCCGCCGGCGGCATTGGCGGCCAGCCCCAGCGCGCTTGTGGCGGCCTCTTCGGAAAGGCGCTTGAGCCGGGCTCCCGCCATGGCCGCGCCCACCGGCCCCGTGACGCCGGTTGGGCGGAAACGCTTGACCACCTCGCTTTCCATCAGGGCGCGTCCGACCGCGGCGCCTGTCTCATAGCCGCATACAGCAGCGACCACAAAGTCGCGTCCTGTCACCGGCTGTTGGGACGATTCCGCCAGCGCCAACAGCGCCGGAAAGATCACGACGCCCAGGTGACTCACCGAGCCTGTGTGCATGTCCTCGCGCACCAACCCGTGCCCCAGGACGGCGTTGGCAAAGGCGGCCTCCGGCGCGGCGGCTTTGATCGAGAACCCGACCACCGTGGCCGGGCCGTGGGAACGCTTTGCGAGATCCACCGCCTGGAGGCTCGGGCCCAGGTCGCGCGATTCAAATGCGCACGAAAGATAGTCGAGCAGCGCGATTTCGACCTTCTGTACGGCCTCCTGCGGAAGGCTGTCGAAATCTAAGGATTGCGCCTCTCGAGCAATTCTTTTGGAAAGCGGTAGCGGCATGGGCTCTGTCAATGATATGACACGCGGGCTAACGTTGCTCCAGCCTTCGCGTCTGTTTAGCTAACACAGCCCGCTCGGCGCGGCTAATTGGCGGCAAACGGCGATGGCCCGGAGGCTGGCTTTGGGCGCGGTAAAGGAGTTGAGATAGACTGGAGGAGTTTCCATGATTTTTCGCGTTGGGTTGTTGCTTTTGCCGCTAGGGGCCTTTGCTCAGGCTCCGGCGCCTCAGCCCCCTCCCGAGGTAGACCGCGCGTTGCGCACGCGCGTGACCGAGTTCTTTCAGGATCTGGTAGATTCCAAATTCGTCGAGGCGTTTGATTATGTCGCCGCCGACACAAAGAACTATTACTTCAACTCCGCCAAGACTCCGTTGAAGGAATTCAAGATTCGGGATATTCAATACGAGAGCGGTTTTGATAAGGCCGCGGTCAAACTGGATGTAAAGCGCGATTGGACCTTCAGCCTCTCTGCGCAACAGAACGCGCAGGCGACAGTGGACGTGCCCATGACCACTACGTGGAAGCTGGAAAACGGAAAATGGGTCTGGTCCAACGAGGCCCCGCCAGGCTCCTGGCTGACCGCGATGGGGCCTTCTGACGTGCCGTTGCTCAAAAGGAGCGCGGACGGAAGCGTCACTGGGCTTCCTCCCAAGCTCACTCCGGATACGATTATGGCCGCGGCGCAGAAGATTTTCCAGCAGTCGAACGTCGACAAGTCAGAAATCACCTTAGCCGCGGATAAAAAGTCTTCGGAAACGGTTAGATTTCACAACGGGGCCCAGGGCACGGTTCATCTGGAGTTGAATGTTCCTCAATTACCCGGCCTGAGCGCAAGGATGGATAAAGCGGACGTAAACTTCGGAGAGGATGCGACGGTGGAGGTGAGTTACGAACCTTCCGGCGAAGGCGGCGCTCCTAATCCGGCCGCCCTGTATTTGACGGTGATTCCTTTGGACCAGCGCTTCGAGGTCAAGGTCAACTTCACTCCCTCCAAGAGATAACCGCGGCCGGCGCAACGGTCTTTGGCGTGCATCCGTTGAGGCGGAGGAAAAAGCACCATGGTCTCAGCAACCGGCAGCGCCTCGGCCGTGAATAGCATCATCACTCTTTTTAGCGGCACAACTTCCGCCGCTTCAGCAACTTCCTTTGCCCAACAGCTTGCCGCGACGTTGGAACAGTACTTGAATCAATCGAACCCGTCCGCGGTGCAGATCGATATTCAGCCGGAAAGCAGCCAAAATTCTGACGGTAGCTCAGCCAGCGGACAATTTCTTGTCACCGCGACGACGCCATCTGTGGCGAGCGCGCCGGCGTCCACGGCCCTCACCGCGCACGACGCACCTTCAGACGGCGCATCCCAAAGTGGCGCGCCCGAGGGCTATGTCACAATGCCGTTTGGAGACAGCACGACGACCGTACCCACGCTGGCGACGGAACTGGCGAATGAAGCCGCCTATGGAGCGGCGATGTCTTCCGCGGCCATCCTGAACCAGGACAAGGTGAGCCAAGCTGGCGATCCCATGTCCGGAACGACGGTTCAAGGGACCAATATGAAATGGGACGACTTGACGCAGGATCAGCAACTCGCCTACATCTACGCGATGAATTACGGAGTCCCTTCGGGCCAGACTATGCAGGACTATCTGAATGCGAACGTGGGTCCCCAAGCGATGTGGAACGCTCCGTATTCGGATCCAACGATGTTTGGGGATTCATAAGAGACAAAAACGGCGTTTTGTCTTCCAAGAGCCCAGCAATTCGGAAATGAACTTCTTGTATTTCTTCAGGCAGCCTGGCTCGCGCGGAAATTCGCTCAGGCTTTCGAGCCGCTATTTTTCATGCAAACGCCCGATGGCTTCTTCGAACCGCGCCCGCGATACTGGGGCTTGAGCGGACTCTTGGATCGTTGTGAGTTTCTGGGCGCCACGGCCATTTTCAGCAGCGACGCCATGCGGCGGCTTCTGGCGATGGTCCAGAAGGTGGCCGCCGCCAAGGCCACAGTGTTGATCACTGGCGAAAGTGGAACCGGGAAAGAGGTGATCGCCCGCGCGCTCCATCATTATTCGCCGCGCTCGGCAGAGTCTTGGGTGGATGTAAACTGCGCCGCCCTGCCCGAAAGCCTGCTGGAGAGCGAGCTGTTCGGACACGAGAAAGGGGCTTTCAGCAGCGCCGATTCCGCCAAGCCAGGTTTGTTCGAGATGGCCGACCGGGGAACGCTGTTTCTTGATGAGATCGGCGAGTTGGATGCCCGGCTCCAAGTGAAATTACTGCGCGTGCTGGATGGAGCAAGTTTCTACCGCGTCGGCGGGGTAAAAAAGGTTTCCGTGGACGTCCGTCTGGTGGCCGCGACGAACCGCGATCTAAAGGCCGCGGCTCGGCAAGGCCGCTTTCGGGCCGATCTCTATCACCGGCTGTCGCAGATCCAGCTTTCCATCCCTCCTCTGCGCGACCGGCCCGACGACATCCTTCCTTTAGCGCATCACTTCCTTGCCGAACAAAGACCTGGTCTTCGCTTTTCAGGCGAAGCGGCCCGGAGGCTTCGCTGCTATAACTGGCCCGGCAACGTAAGAGAGCTCAAAAACGTCGCCGTTCGTGCGGCCGTCCTTGCTGCGGGGTCTGAAATCACTCCCGCCGATCTACCCGACGAGTTCTCAAAAGACGAATTCTCGGCTGACCTTCGGCAAAGCGCCCTATTGCAGGAGATCGAAAAGTCCGCGATCTTCCAAGCGCTGCGTGAGAATGGCGGCCATCAGGAACGCGCTGCGGCGCACCTTGGAATCTCCCGCCGAACCCTTCAGCGCCGCATCAAGTCTTATCAAATGGCTGGCGCGCCGGCCGCTCCCGTAGGGGTATGAAACCGATGGAGCGCAGAAGAGAACGTCGCACACGGGAATCGGGTATTGTGGAAATCGCAATCTCCAGTCCCACGCCCCTCACCATCCAGGCGGACCTGGTGGAAACCAGCGCCAGCGGCTTCCGCGCTTCGCACGGTTGCCAAGCTCTGGAGCCTGGACTGGCCGTCGGATTTACCCGCAACGGCCTCTCCGGCCGGGCGCGCGTCATGTGGACTCATGTTCTCAACGGTCGCCGCACCAGCGGTTTCCTCGTGCTCTAGACCGTGAGCCGTTTTTCGAAACCTACAGTCCGGCTCGCCATGTTCGATCGGGTCGAGGGCCGCGGTTGTGGGAGCGCGCGTCCGCCATTCAGAACGACAAAGCGATGGCAAATGGAATCCAGGCTGATGACGCCGGTTGGAATGGACGGCTAGTCGAGAGCGATCACGATGGCGCCGGCGACAATCAGCAAGCCCGCAATCGCTTTGGACAGAGTGATCCGTTCGCCTAGAAACAACGCCCCAAAGACAATGACCAGGGCCACGCTCAATTTGTCGATCGGGGCCACCCGAGAGGCCGGGCCGAGCTTCAGCGCATGAAAATAGCACAGCCAGGAAAGTCCGGTCGCAAATCCCGATAGCCCCAAGAAAATCAATGTTTTTGGCGATATCGAGGCGAGCGCCTTGGATTCCCAGGTGAAACCGGCGAACAGCCACGTGAACACAACCACCACCGAGGTGCGAATTGCAGTCGCCAAATTCGAATCGATATCCTGGACGCCAACCTTCGCGAGAATCGCAGTGGCGGCGGCGAATACCGCGGAGAGCAGAGCCCAGACAAGCCATGTCATGGTGTCATCGTCTCACGAACTTGCGCCGTTTCAGAAGCGAAAGCGGCATGACGCCTTTTGCGAGAGCTTCCGGACGAACGCGGCGGGGAGCCGAAAGTGCTGCGACAACACCGTAACGATGGCGGTAAACGTTTGTCTCAGTTTGAGGACAAGTCCATCGTTCGTTCCCGCTCTCTACGCTGTTCGAAATGTTTGAAGCAGCAATAAAGCGCCGATGCAAAACAGTCCAGCATAAATATAGCCGAGAAAGGCTGTTTTGTCCAAACGATGGTTCAGGAGTCGTCCCAGGAAAGTGGCCGGAATGGCGACTGTCAGGGATACCAGAAAGTAGTGCGTTACTGCGGGAACCCACAATCCGGCCAACCAATAGCCGGCCATCGCAACGACGCTGGCTGGCAAGAAATAACCTTGCAGGGTGGCGCGGAAGTGCTGAGGCGACCAGCGGCGCATCGCGCCGTAAAGCACCAGCGGAGGCCCGTTCATTCCGTAAGCGCCTCCGAGCACGCCCGCCAAAAAACCACAAACCAAAAGCCAAAGACGGTTGTCGCCGTGAAGTTCCGGGGGTTTTCTGGCGAAGAGAAAGTAGGCTGAAAACGCCATGATGACGATCGCCAAGACAGCCTTGACGGCGTGCTGATAGGCGCTTGTGAGCAACCCAACCCCTAGCGGAATGCCCACAAACGTGGGAGCAAGCAGCCAGGCCGTGCTGCGGAGATGAATCTTCCGCCAGTCTTGCACAACCACAACTCCGGCGACAGTGATGGAAAGCAGAACGGCTAGCGGAGCCGCTATCTGAACGGAAGTGGTAAGGGCGAGCAAGGGGACGGCCACGAGCGCTTCGCCAAACCCGAAAGTCGATCGGATCATAGTGGCCAAGAATACAACCGCCAGAATGAGGAAAGTAGCGCTTGAAAGATGCGGCAACTCAAAATTTTAGCTTGGCCGCCTCTTGCTCGCGAATCGGCTCGGGCCGCTCTTCGTGCTAAATTGGTACTTGCCTCGACTTTATGCCCGTGCGGGTAAGCGAGACGTTCGTTCTACGCACCTACCCCTTTCGGGAATCGGATCTCATCGTGAGTTTCTTTACCCGTGACAGGGGCAAGCTGCGCGGAGTTGCGCGGCGCGCGCGCAGGCCCAAGAGCTCTTTTGGAAGCGGGTTGGAGCGGCTCTCGCACGTCCGGATGTCCTACTACGAACGCGAAAACGCCGAGTTGGTGAACCTGTCGGGCTGTGAGTTGATGGAGTCTCAGTTCGCCTTACAGTCCGATTACAATCGCTCCGTGGCGCTGGACTTCTTTACCGAAATTTCCGAACAGTTGCTGCCGCCGCACGAAGTCAACGAAAAGCTGTTTCGTTTAATTGCCGCGGTGCTGGACTATCTCCGAAAGGGCGGGGAAGTCTGGCCTGCGGTCTCCTACTTCGCGCTCTGGAGTGTCCGTTTGTCGGGCGTGCTTCCCGAGCTTCGCGTCAGTCGCGAAGCGGCCGAAATCGCAGAAGAGATGTTCACCACGCCATTGAAGTCCCTTACGCCCCGCGCCTGGACCAAGGCCACGGCGTCAGACCTCCGGCGCCAATTGATTCGGACAATGGAACAACATGTGGAGCGCAAATTCCTGACTGTTCCGATGCTGGAGGCCCTTTAGTTAGCAGTCAAGACTTAAAGTTATGGATTGCTTCCAAGACACTGTTTCCAAGCTGAAGCGCTACTGGGCCGGCTGCGGTTGCATAATCCAGGAGCCCTACGACGTCGAAGTCGGCGCAGGCACCATGTGTCCCGAAACTTACTTGCGCGTCCTTGGTCCAAAGCCTTATCGCGTCGCCTACGTCCAGCCCAGCCGCCGTCCGGCGGATGGCCGTTATGGAGAAAACCCCAATCGACTTTACAAGCACCAACAGTTACAGGTCATCCTCAAGCCTTCTCCTGATAACGTGCTCGATCAATATCTGGCTAGCCTGCAAGCGATTGGCATCGATCTAATAAAGCACGACATTAAATTCGAGGAGGACAACTGGGAAGCGCCCACGCTCGGAGCCTGGGGCATCGGCTGGCAGGTGATGCTGGATGGCCTGGAAATCACGCAGTTCACCTATTTCCAGCAGTGCGGCGGCCTAGACCTAGACCTGGTACCTGCCGAAATCACCTATGGCCTTGAGCGAATTTCTGCGTTCTTACAAGGCGTCGAGAGCGTTTACGACATCGAGTGGGCTCCCGGCGTCAAATATTCCGATGTCCGCCTCGCCGATGAAGTCGAATTTTCGAGATACAACTTCGATCTCGCCAACGTAGACCGCCTCTGGCGTCTCCTCGCCGAGCACGAGGCTGAGTGCAAGGATCTACTCGCCGCCAAAGTCCCTTTGCCTGCTTACGATCAGGTGCTAAAGTGCTCGCATCTGTTTAATCTCCTCGACGCCCGCGGAGCCCTTTCCGTCACCGAGCGCGTCGGCGTCATCAAGCGTGTCCGCGATCTCGCCGTTGGCGTCGCACGCGTCTGGATGGATCAGCAAGCGCCGGCACAGCAGGAGGCTGCATGAACTTCCTGCTTGAAATCGGCACGGAAGAAATCCCCCACTGGATGATTCCCGCTGCGCTCGATCAGCTCGCCAAGCTCGATCTTCTCGGGGCCAAGCCCACACTGGACGCCTCTCCCCGCCGACTGGTGGTGCGCGCCTCCGAGGTCCCGGAACGTATGCCGGACCGCGAGGAAATTTTGAAAGGGCCTCCGGTTTCTGCAGGCGAAAGAGCCGCGTCGGGATTCGCCAAAAAGCAAGGCGTCGATCCGAGCGAAGTCAAGCCCAAGGGCGGCTACTACGAGTTGCACAAGCGTATCCCGGGCCGCCGGGCCATCGACATTTTGGCGGAGAGTCTCCCTACAGCCATCCTCGCCATCCAATGGCCGAAGACCATGTACTGGACCGGAGGCAAATTGGGTCCCCGCTTCATCCGCCCCATCCGCTGGATCGTCGCCCTTCTTGGCGAACAGATCATCCCCTTCGAAATCGCCGGTGTAAAGAGCGGCAACATCACCCGTGGCCATCGGCAGCTCGGCTCATATTCCATTCCCGTCGGGATCGCCGACTACGAATCTGAGCTCCGGGACAATTTCGTCATCCTTTCATCGTCCGAACGGCGCGAAAAGATTAGAGCCGAAGCCTTTGCCCTCGGCGCCAAGATCGACTCCGCTCTGCTTGAAACCCTCACCTTCATCACTGAATATCCCACTGCGATCCGCGGAGACTTCGATCCTGCCTACCTCGAGCTGCCCTCGGAAGTCCTCACCACGGTAATGCGCCATCACCAGAAATACTTCGCCGTCGAGTCCTCGCCTGGCGTCCTGGCGCCCCATTTTGTCGCGGTGATGAACACCTCGGGCGACCCCGAGGGCTTGGTCAAAACAGGCAATGAGCGGGTCCTCCGCGCCCGCTTCAACGATGCCCGCTTTTTTTGGGACACCGACCAGCACAAGAAACTCGCCGACCGCGTGGAAGATCTCGCCCACATCACTTTTCAGGCCAAGCTTGGTTCCTACAAGGACAAAACCGAAAACGTGGTCGCCTTGGTTCATGAGCTTGCCGGCAACGAGTACGCCCAGCGCGCCGCCCTCCTCTCGAAATGCGATCTGACGACCGGCATGGTCAAGGAGTTCACCGATCTGCAAGGCATCGTCGGCGGTCTGTACGCCAAAGCCCAAGGCGAGCCAGAACCGGTCTGGCGCGCCATCTATGAACACTACAAGCCGATCAGCATGGAGGATTCGATACCCTCCACGCCCGAAGGCCAAATCGTCTCGCTTGCCGACAAGCTCGATACCCTTCGCAGTTGCTTCTCCATCGGACTTGCTCCCACCGGCTCCAAGGATCCATTCGCTCTCCGCCGCGCCGCGCAGGGCGTTGTCAAAATCCTCGTTGAAGCCCGCCTCGGTTACCGCCTCGATCAACTTGCCTCCGGCGATCTCCGCGACTTCCTCATCGATCGAATGCAGCACTATTTCCGCGAAATCCGAGGTTTTAAATACGACGAAGTGAACGCCGTTCTCGCCGCTGGCGTCACGACGCTGGCCGATATGGAAGACCGGTTGAAAGCTCTCGCGGCCATCCGGCCGACGGAGAACTTTGAGCCGCTCGCGGCGAGTTGCAAACGCATCCGAAACATTCTGAAGCAAGCCGAATTTCAACCCGATGGCGCGTCCGTCAAATCCGACCTCCTCGAAAGCGGACCCGAGCGCAACCTCGCCAACCATCTCGCCGCTTTCGTCCACGAGGGCGAGACCGACTACGGGAGGCGCCTGCTTAAAATCTCGGCCTTCAGGCCGCATGTCGACCTCTTCTTCGATAAGGTCCTGGTCAACGCGCCTGATCCCAAAATCCGGGCAAACCGGCTCACGTTATTGAGCAACCTGCTTTCGGAATTTTCCACGATCGCCGATTTTTCAGAAATCGTCACGACAGGAGAACAGAAATTATGAAGAATTACATCTATAACTTCGGCGGCGGCGCAGCCGATGGCGACGGCACAATGAAGGACATCCTTGGAGGCAAAGGCTCCGGCCTCGCCGAAATGAGTCGCGAAGGCGCTCCCGTCCCCCCTGGCTTCACCATCTCTACCGAGGTGTGCGGCATCTATTTTCAAAGCGGCAGGAAGCTCCCGGAGGAAATCGAATCGCAAATTTCCGCCGCGCTTGAAAAACTCGAATCGCGAATGGAAAAACGCCTCGGCGATCCCGAAAATCCGCTCTTGGTGAGCGTGCGCTCCGGCGCAAAGTTCTCCATGCCTGGAATGATGAATACCATTCTGAATCTGGGGATGAATGACCGAAGCGTCGAGGGGCTCGCCGCCCGCAGCGGCAATCCCCGCTTCGCCTACGACTCTTACCGCCGGTTTATCCAAATGTTCGGCGAAGTGGCGCTCGGCATCGACATGGCTAAATTCGACCACATCTTCGACGAACGCAAGCGCAAGGCCAAGGCCAAGCAGGATACTGATCTCACTGCGGACGATCTCAAGGCCGTCATCGCCGATTACAAAAAGGTAGTCCAAAAAGAGACCAAGAAACCGTTCCCGCAAGACCCCCGCGAGCAGCTCGCCATGGCGGTCGGCGCTGTCTTCGATTCCTGGTGGAATCCCAAGGCGGTCTATTACCGCAAAATGGAAAAGATCCCGGACGAAATCGGCACCGCCGCGAACGTCCAGGCCATGGTCTTCGGCAACCTCGGCAACACCTCGGCCACCGGCGTGGGCTTCACGCGCGACCCTGCCACCGGCGAAAAGCTCTTCTATGGGGAATTCCTCGTCAACGCCCAAGGCGAAGATGTCGTCGCCGGGATTCGCACGCCCAAGCCTCTCTCCGATCTGGAAACGCTCATGCCCGAGGCCTATCGCCAGCTTCGGGAAATCACGGATAAGCTCGAGCGCCACTACCGCGACATGCAGGATTTCGAGTTCACCATCGAAGACGGCAAGCTTTACATGCTTCAAACCCGCAACGGAAAGCGCACGGGTCCCGCCGCGGTTCGCGTGGCGGTTGACATGGCGAACGAAGGCTTGATCGATAAGCGCGAAGCCGTGCTGCGCGTTCAGCCGCAGCAACTCGATCAGCTCCTGCATCCCGTCTTCGATGCGCCGTCGCTCAAGAAGCTGACCCGCATTGCAACCGGCATCGCGGCCTCGCCCGGCGCGGCGGTGGGCCGCGTAGCCTTCACCGCGGAAGAAGCCGTGGAAATGAGCGCCCGGGGACCGGTGATCCTGGTTCGTAAGGAAACCACTCCCGACGACATCGCCGGTATGGACGCCGCCAAGGGTATCCTCACCGCAGTGGGAGGCAAATCCAGCCACGCCGCCGTCGTCGCCCGCGGCATGGGCCGGCCCTGCATCGTCGGAGCCGGCTCCATCGCCATCAATGAGCGCGCCCGGCAGTTCACCGTGGCCCTCAATGGCAAAACCATCGCGGTGAAGCAAGGCGATTGGATCTCCATCGACGGCGCCACCGCGGAAGTCTATCTCGGCCAGGCCGTCACCAACGAGCCCGATCCCAGCTCTTCCTACTTTGGCCAGCTCATGCAATGGGCCGACGAATTTCGCGGAGATTTCGGAGTCCGCGCCAACGCCGACATCCCCCGCGACGCGCAGGCCGCCCGGCGCTTCGGAGCCGAAGGCATCGGGCTCTGCCGCACCGAGCACATGTTTTTCGCCGAAGACCGTATCCCTCACATGCAGGCCATGATCTTGGCCCGCGACGAAAAAAACCGCAAGCAGGCGCTCGCTAAGCTCCTTCCCATGCAGCGCAAGGATTTTATCGGTCTGTTCGAGGCCATGAGCCCCTACCCCGTGGTCATCCGCACGCTCGATCCGCCGCTGCACGAATTTCTGCCCAAGCGCGAAGAGCTTATGGTCGATATCGCGCGCCTGCCGCATTTGAGCGGCAAGCAGAAAAAGGAGCTTTCCGAAAAATACGGCGTCAAAGCCGCCGACCTGAAAAAGCGCCTTCCCGAGTTGTTGCACCGGGTCGAGGAGTTACACGAGTTCAACCCCATGCTCGGCCATCGCGGTTGCCGCCTCGGCATCACCTATCCCGAGATCACCGAGATGCAGGCTCGCGCCATCTTCGAGGCCGCCGCGCACGTCGCCAAAAAAGGCAAGGAGGTGGTCGCCGAGGTTATGATTCCGCTGGTGGGCGGCGCGGGCGAGCTCGAAAATCAAAAGGCCATCGTCGATCGCGTGGCCGGGGAAGTCCTCTCAAAGGCCGGCATGAAGAACCTGAGATACATGGTTGGCACTATGATCGAAATCCCCCGCGCCGCCGTCACCGCCGATCAGATCGCCCAGCAGGCTGAATTCTTCAGCTTCGGCACCAACGATCTCACCCAAACCACGATGGGCCTTTCCCGCGACGACTACACCAAATTCTCTGGCGCCTACCAAAACCTGAAAATCTTCAAAGCTGACCCGTTCCAATCCATCGACCAGGAAGGCGTGGGCAAGGTGATCGAGATGGCGATCAAGCTCGGCCGCCAGGCGCGCCCGGATCTGGAGATCGGCATTTGCGGGGAGCACGGCGGCGATCCATCTTCCGTCGAGTTCTGCTATCGCCTCGGCATGAACTACGTCTCCTGCTCGCCCTATCGCGTCCCCATCGCCCGCCTCGCCGCCGCGCAAGCCGCCATCGCCGGCGCCGATAAGTCCGAATCCATGCGCACGGCCTAGCGCTTCCCTTCGAGCCCTAGGGTTTCAAATACGCGAGCGGCCGGCATGTCCCGCCCGCCCCCAATGCAATGAAAAAGGCGCTCCCACCTGTGTGTGGCGGGAGCGCCTTCGAAAAGCGGATGAACGATTAATTGCCCGGCAGCGTTCCAGCCAGGAACAACGACTGGGGATCTGTCGGGACATTCGAGGCGCGTCCCCGTACAGTGCGAGCTTGCGCCTGCGCCGGACGGATCACGTGAAATGTGACCGCGTCGCCTGGCTTCAGGCTTTGGGCGATGGCGGCGACATCGTCCCGCGAGTTCACCGGCTTCCGGTTGATTTCGGTGATGATGTCCCGGTCCTCGAGGCCGATGTCTTCGGCGAAAGAACCCTGCTCTACCTGGGTTATCACAACGCCGCGTTTGTTGGGCGTCAACCCGCGTTCATCGGCGGAAGCCTCGCGCAGCAAGATGCCGAACTTGACGTTTGAGGTTGCGGGCTCCGCCGAACCCGCGGCGGGAATGTATTCGCCAACGATCTCTGGCCTGTCCTTGTTGAGTTCTACCCTATCCGCCGTGACCACCTTGAAATCCATCTTCTTGCCGTCCCGATCGACGGTCAGATCGATGGTATCGCCCACCGGCGTGTCGGAAACCCGGGACATCAGATCGTCGCTGTCCTTTACGGGCTTTCCATTGATGGCGAGGATGATATCGTCGGCTTTAAGGCCCGCTTTCTCGGAGGGGCCGCCTTTATTGACGCCCTGGACAATGATGCCGTGATCCAGGCCCAAGCCCTTGAGAGTAACCGGGTTGCTGCTTCTATTAAAGGTGATGCCGATCGCGCTCCGGCTGACGCGCCCGTCGCGGATGATGTCGTTATAAACCCGCACCACCATGTTGCTGGGTAAGGCGAATCCCACTCCTTCCGAGCCGCCGCGGCTGGTTGCGATCATCGTGTTGACGCCGATCACCTCGCCGCGGATATTCACCAGCGGCCCGCCGCTATTGCCCGGATTGATCGCTGCGTCCGTCTGGATAAAGCGCTGGAAGCTGCGCGCCTCCAAAATTTGGTCTTGGCCGCGTCCGAGCGCGCTCACGATTCCCAGCGTCACCGATTCCTCCAGAGTGAACGGGGAGCCGATGGCTATGGCCCAGTCGCCGACTTGTACGCTATCCGAGTTTCCTATGGTGACAGGCTGAAGCGGCCGGTGCGCATCGATCTTGATCACGGCCAAGTCGGTCTCATAATCGGTGCCGATCACCTTCGCCCTGTATTCGGTGGGATCGCCTTGCAGCTTCACCGTGATTCTGTCGGCGTTCTCCACCACGTGCCGGTTCGTTACAATGTAGCCGTTCCGATCCACGATAAACCCGCTGCCGGAAGCCTCGCGCCGCAGCGCTTGAGGAGGAACCACTTGGCCCTGGCCATCGCCGCCGAACGGCGAGCCTTGACCGAAAAACCTGCGGAACAGGTCGGAGCCGTCGTCGTCGCCGTCGTCTTGCTGCTGTTGAGCGCCGCGCCGCGAATTACGCGCACTCTCCTGCTTCAGGGTGACCTCAATATAAACCACGCTCGGCTCTAGCGCCTTGGCGATCTTGGTGAACTCGTTGGGAGCCTCCATCGCCTTGGGCACTGTGAGCGGCGTTGCGTCCGGCGCCACCGCTTGGCTCCTCGCCGCGTGCACCTGCGTGTTGAGCAAAGTGCCGATCAAAATGCCCACGGAGAGAGTAAACACCGTCATGGTGACCGACAACAGTTTTTGCTGGCGCATTCTGTAAAACAACTTCATGGCTGATTCCTCGAAAGCGGGCTCTAAGTCGTTCCCCGAATTTAGAGAAACTTTTTACTTATTATACTCGACCCGCGGGCGTCCCAAGCTCAGGGCTCGTTGGAGGCGCTCGACCACATAGACGCGCAAAGACAGGAAATGTTACGCTTGCGGGAGCTTACTGCTTCTTGGTCGCGGCCGTGACCGCGGGAGCCTTCTTGGCGGAAGATGTGGCGCTTTCGTTCAGCAGGCTTTCCACAAGTTGCCTCAAAGATGATTCCTGCTGCAACGCAGCCGTGCCTTGCGGCTCGCTCTGCGCGCGAATCGTCCCTTTCCGATCGATCACGGCGACCTGCGGAAAAGCCATCCGGTCCATCACCGAATCCCCCAAGAAAAACAGCACGCTCTGTCTGTTCTGAGCGTCGTCGGCGGAGACATAGCCGACCGGAAAGTTCGGGGCGTACTTCGAAGCGTATTCGCGAACGGCGCTGGCGGGCTGCCCATTGTCGTTTGCGTTGTAGGCGACGCCCAGGACCTGAAAGCCGCGCGGACCCAGTTCGTTCTGCATCTTCGCGAGCACCTGCGACGACATCGCTTGGCAGTGCGGACAGGTCGTCAATAGAAACTGGATCACCACCACTTTGCCCTTGTAGCTGGAAAGGCTGTAGTGCTTTCCGTTCGCGTCCACAAAATCGAAATCCTTGGCCGGGCGCGGCACGGGCCCGACCGCGAGCGCCGAAGCGCTCAGCGCTACGAAAGCAGCAAACGCGGCCAATGTTTTCATGATCATAGTCTAACGCATTCCTTCCACCGATTCGACGGTAGAGCCTACTAATCGTAACTGAAATTTGCCGCTATCGCCAACTCCCGCCACAAACTCGCCCCAATCGCCGTCCACGTCCATTTTTCGCCATTTCGCCTTCAGCACGCGCTGGTACAGGTTGAAATAGGACCGTGCGGCCGCGGGCGAATCCCAGCGCGAAGAATACACCAGCACCGGATATCCCTCGCGCTTGTGCTCGTAAAGACGAAATGCCCCGCCCCGCACGTGAGCCGCCGCATCGGCGCCCTCTTTCTCGCCCACGAACTGCCGCAGCAACGCCGAGAAATCGAACTCGCCCAAGGCTCCGTCCGTCAAAGTCCGAAACTCGCGCGCCTGTCTGCCAAGAAGCGGATCGAGCGTGGGCGGATCGGGCAGGGAAGGCTCCACTTGCTCGAAGTACTCGTCGGGATGCATGATCTGCTGCGTGCTGTGCGGCGGGTGTGCGAAAACCTCGTCAAAGGCTCGCCGCCCCATTTTCTTGTAGACGGCGTCCTGAAAGCGAGTTCCCTGATTGTACGGAAAAACCAGCGATTCCCGAATGTAAAGCGGAGCGCTCGTGTAGACGGGAAACTCCGGACCCTTCGCCCCTGCCGAGCTGGAAACCTGGTCCAGCATCGGAGCAGGAATCTCTGGTTTCCCTCCGTTGTGGTACGACAGATACGCGAAAGTCAGCCAGTTAGCTTGCCCTTCCATCACGGCCTGGCGCGCGCTGGCGGCGTCGTCGTCGGGCGGTCCTTCGCGCATAAATTTGCCCAGCGAGTGATGCTGATCCGCCAAAGCGTGCGCCAGTTCGTGAACCAGCGCCATGCGCTGCTCTTCCCCATCCGGCGTCGAATCGAGAATGAAGAGACGCTTTTTCTGGTAGTCGTAGTAGGCCGCGGCTTGCTCGCTCATCAAGTCCACCGTCTCGTCGGCAAGATTGAAATCCTTGGGCACCAGCCCCAGCATCTTCAAAGTCAGTTCTTCGGCGCGCAGCTCCTTGGGGTTGCTTTCCTTCATCCTCGCTTGCATGAAGTGACGGAAGGTCTGCTTGGAGAGAATCTGCGCCGGTACGTTGCGCTCTACTCGCCAGCCAGTGATTTGCGAAAGATCTGAGAGGATCGGCCCGACTTGCTCGAACAGCGTGCGGCTGGACGCGGCGGACGCGAGCGCCACGGTTAGCGCCAACACCAGCAGACGCGAAAGCACCTTCAAACCGTCAGCGTAGCATGCCGCGGCCGGACCTGGCGCAACGGCGCTTTATGAATCTAGGGAGCGTGAACATCGTTATCGAATCGCCGTAGATTGACGGGAAATCTGGGAGCCGGAACCAGCGGTTATTGCTTCGTCGCGCGCAGCCTCAATTTCCCGGTGGAGTATCGGGCCTCGGAGAGCCTCCGCGTGAACGGGCTGATTCGCCGCATTGGCTCGCCGCGGCCGCTCGACGTTCGGAACCTTTTCCGCCCGGGATCGTCAGGAAAGCGTTTTACCGGGATCGCGTCAGGTAATCTGTCATCGTCAGGGTAATCAGGATCAGGAACCACAAAACGCCGCCCGCGAGGATCACTCTCACTAGCGCCGTTTCGTACAGCGCGTGCATAAAGATTCCGCCAATCAGCAACGCCTGCGTGACGGCGATCATCAGGGCGGCGACTGTGTTAAACCAACCCATATTGACGAACGCCAGCAACGTGGTGAGCAACGTCAGGCTCAGAAGGCCGGCGTAGGCGCGAAGGTAGATCTTGCGGGCGACGGTGGGTTCAGCCATGCAAATGCAATCCCGGCAAATAGAAAATAGCGAACAAAAATACCCAGACGATGTCGACGAATCCCCAGTACAGGCCGGTAATCACAACTGGACTGTGATACTCGCGCGAGAAACGGCCCAATTCGGTCATAATCAGCAGCGCCGCCAATAATCCAATTCCCACGATCATGTGAACGGCGTGCAGACCGGTCATGGCGAAATAGAATATGTAAAACATTTGTATGCCGCCAGGATCGGGAAGATTGGTTTGAAATCCAAAGCCAGGAGCCTTGTGATCCCGGTAATGCTGGTAGTACTCGACGAATTTGATTCCCAAAAACACGATTCCAATCAGGATCGTGGCGGCCAGCAGCCACTTGGCCGGACGCAAAAGTCCTTCCTCGGCCGCCTGAGCGGCCAGCGCCATCGTAAAGCTGCTGGTGATGAGAATCGCCGTGTTCACCGCTCCGAGCACAATATTCATGTCTCTGCTTGCGGACGCAAAGGCCTGCGGGTGGCCCAGCCGGTAAACGGCGTACGCCATAAACAAGCCGCCAAACATCATGATTTCCGTGACCAGAAAGATCCACATTCCGGCCATGGCGGTGTTGCGCTGCTGTTCCGCAGTGGCGAAGTGATCGAGGTGGGCGCGCGCCTCGCGGCCAGGCAGAACGTCGCTAGAGTTGTCAGCCAAGGCCCAGTTCCCCCTTTAGCGCCTCATAATCATAGGCGCCGTAATTCACCACCGGCGTCTCATCGAAATTATGAACGGAAGGAGGGGACGGCGTCTTCCATTCCAGGCCGGTCGCTCTCCACGGATTGGGCGGAGCCTTCGGGGCGTAGCGCCAGGCCCAAATCAGATAGCACAGCGGGAGAACATACCCCACCCCCAAAATCGAAGCCCCAGCGGTAGACAAAACGTGAAGCACTTGAAACTCGGGTGGATAGGCGGCATAGCGGCGCGGCATTCCCAAATATCCGAGAATGAATTGCGGAAAAAAGGTAAGATTGAATCCCAGAAAGACGGTCAGAGCCGCCAGCTTCGCTAATCCCTCCGGATACATTCGTCCGCTAATCTTAGGCCACCAGTAGTGTATGCCCCCTAAGTAAGCCATCACCGCGCCTCCCACCATGATGTAGTGAAAATGCGCGACCACAAAATATGTATCCGTCACGTGAACATCCAGACCGAGGGCCGCTAAAAACAAGCCTGTAATCCCCCCGATCGTAAAAAGCCCAATAAAGCCGATCGCATAGAGCATCGGCGTGTCCCAGGAGATGGAGCCTTTATAGAACGTCGCAGTCCAATTGAATACTTTAATCGCCGACGGAATCGCCACCAAATAGCTCAAAAGCGAAAATGCCAGAGCGGAATAAATCGATTGCCCCGACACGAACATGTGGTGTCCCCAGACCAGAAACCCCACGAGTGCAATGCCCAAGCTGGAAAAAGCGACGGCTTTATATCCAAATACGGGCCGGCGAGAAAACGTGGAGACCAGTTCGCTTACCACAGCCATCGCAGGTAAAACCATGATGTAGACGGCTGGATGCGAATAAAACCAGAACATGTGCTGAAATAGCAGCGGATCTCCGCCTAGCGCCGGATCGAAGATGCCGACCTGAAAAATTCGCTCCACAGCCACCATGAGCAGGGTGATGGCAAGCACCGGCGTAGCGATCACGAAGATCAGGCTGCTGGCGTACATCCCCCAGATGAACAGCGGCAGCCGAAACCACGTCAAGCCCGGACACCGCATTCCATGAATGGTCGCGATAAAATTGAGGCCGGTCAAAATCGACGAAAATCCGGAAATGAAAATTCCAGCTGCCGCGGCGATCACATAAGTTGTCGAGTATGTCGTGCTCAGCGGGGTGTAGAAAGTCCAGCCAGTGTCGACCCCCCCGCGGAGAATCGCGTAGAGCGTGACAATTCCCCCTAGATTGAACAGATACCAGCTTGCGAGATTTAACTTCGGAAAGGCCAGATCCCTCGCTCCGATCATCATCGGGACTACGAAGTTTCCCAGCGTGGCGGGAATTGAGGGAATCAAAAAGAACCACACCATAATGATGCCGTGCATGGAAAATAGCTTGTTATAGGTCTCTGGAGAGACCAGGTCGCTAGGCGGAGTGAGTAGCTCCAGGCGCATCAGCAAGGCGAACAATCCGCCGATGAAAAAAAATGCCGTAATGGAGGCGACATACAAAAGCCCAATGCGCTTGTGATCGGTTGTGAGCAGCCAGCTCAGGACGCCTTCCTTTCCAGTTAAGTAGTTGCGCTCGGTTATCTCTGGTGCGGCGATCATGATGAGCCTCTCAGGGTCTGTACGGAGCCGTGTTGTGGATCGACGTGGCTTCGGGGCCGATGATGGTTGGCTGGGGTGCGGCCCCCTGCAAGGCGCCGCCCGAACCGGAGGCGATCGCGCCTCCGGGAGCGGGGCTGAGGGCCCTGATGTAAGCGATCAGATCGAGGATTTGTTCTTCGTCGATTTGCCCCTGGAAGGAAGGCATATATCCTTCTTTCCAGCCTTGCACCACCTTGGCCCTGGGATTCAAAATCTTTTCGCGAATGTAACTCTCGTCGGCGACCACCGTGGTGGGGCCGGAGACGCTTGTTCCGCCGCCGATCTGCACCGTGCTCCCGTAAAGCCCTTGCAGGTCGGGACAAGGGCCGCGGCCGTCGAAATGATGGCAATTGGCGCACTGAAATTGATGAAAGAGTTTCTCTCCGGTTGACGCCATGCCTCCCTCCGCCGCGCCCTGCTCCAGCCACGCTTGATACTCATGCGGTTCCATCGCGTAGATCCACCCGATCATGCCGGAGTGTTTCGCTCCGCAATATTCGGCGCAAAACAGGTGATATTTGCCCGGCTTAGTTGCCTGAAACCATAGGGTGGTGTAACGGTTGGGCAGCACATCCTGTTTCACGCGAAAATCGGGAATGAAAAAGCTGTGAATGACGTCTTCCGAGGTCATGGTGAGTTTCACGCGGCGGCCGACGGGAATATGCAGTTCGTTGATTTCCCGCTCCCCCTCGGGATGTTGCGTCTTCCACATCCACTGTTTGCCTACCACATAGATCTCCATGGCGTCCGCCGGCGGAAGCCTCATGTCGAAATAAAGCTTGGCTCCATAGGCGAACATCCCCATAAACAAAACAAACGGAATGCCGATCCACAGCGACTCGGCTATGGCGTTGCCCTGGATCTGCGGCGGAAGCTCGCTTTCGCGCCGGCGATGATAGCGGGCCGCGAACAGAATCAGGAAGAACGCGATGCCCGCGGCCACGAATCCGCACACGGCCGCCATGATCCAGAAGAACAGGTTGTAACTCGCCGTGAAGTTGCTCATCGCTGCCACTCGCGTTTCAAGGCGGTTCGGTCTTCCCGAAGGTTGCGCCGCCATAGGAAAGTCAGCGTCCCGCCTAGAGCGCATAACGTGAAGAAGCCCGTGGCGCGCAACAGATTCATTACCGCCGCGCCGTATTTTCCGGTCGCCGGATCGTAGTGATAGCAAAACAGCAGCGCTTCATCCGCGGCGGACCCGATCTTTTCATGGGACGCCTCTATCAGGCTCAGCTTCAAGTCCTTGGGCTCATATTCGACGCCATAGAGATATCGCGCCACCCTTCCTTCCGGAGTGAGGATCATGATGCCGCTGAGATGAAGGAACATTTTCGAGCGTTCATCCCAGCGGTAACGAAAACCAACGGCTTCCGTGACCGCGCGAATCGACTCCGGCGATCCCGTGAGGAAATTCCATCCACGCGCGCCCGCCTTTGCGGAATAGCGGCGGACGTATTCATCCCGCTTTTCGCGGGCCGTCGCAGGGGTATCTTGCGGATCGAAGCTGACGGCCACGACGTTGAAATCGCGACCCGGCTGCAATGACAGCGGCCTCAAACCGGACACGATTCCCGAAAGTATTTGGCTGCATAGCATCGGGCATCGGAAATACACGAGTGCAAGCAGTACCGGCTGGCGGCCAAAATACGATTCGAGCCGCACAGTCTTGCCGTCCTGATCCACGAATTCCGCATGGAGCGGAATTTGCGCGTTCAGCTTTTGATCGATGCCAACGCCCTGAAGCTCGGGAGGCAATTTGGGCGTGACGCCGCCCAGAAGCGGCAAAACCCATAGCAGCGGAAGAAGACTTTTCATTTCGGCTCGGCCTCCGCCTTTCCTTCGAATCCTGTTTGTCTGGTTCCCGCCTCGGGCGGATTGTACTGGAATCTCGCGGCCGCCTTTTGCGGCGGTATTCCTCGCTGGACAATCAATTCCATCGCTCTCGTAATAGGAATGGCGACAACGCCTTTGTCGCGGTCGACCCAGCGATAGCTGTTCAACTGTTGCATTTGCTCGTCGTGATAGGCCTGCCATTCGTCTCTGGGCGAGGGCTGCAAACGCGGCTCGGGCGGCAATCGCCGAGGAACGGCCGCCGCGGCTTGCGGAAGCGCGCCCGCCTGCCGGCGTGCCTGAGTAAGAAGCGAGCCGAACAAGAAAGTCGCGAACACGATAATAAGAACGGCCCCGAATAGGCACAATCCTGTGAGCAGCACCGAGTGCGGCTCGATGTCGGCCGGTTCAAAACGGACGTCGTGTTCAGCGGTGGGCATGCTCTAACGCCTCCTCGAGTTCTGGCGCTCCTAACGGGAGAAGCGGACGCAGCGGCAGAGTTCGGAGAAAAATCGCCAGCCAAAAGCCGCCGATGGCGGCCGGCAGCGTCAAATTCAGCCAATGAAAGTGGAAGCCTGTCGGATGGGCGCTCGGCATTACGATCCAAAACAGATCCACCCAGCGCATCGCCAACAGCAAAATCGCTACGCTGGCGAGCGCCACGGCGTTTCTCTTCAACGGTCGCGATAGGAGAAGCAGGAAAGGCACGATGAATTGAAACACGATCAGCGCGCCGCCCAGCCATCCCCACGTAGTGCCTATCCGCGGAAGAAACCACGGAATTTCGCCGGACAAATTCCCCGACCAGACGATTAACAACTGAGAAAACGCAAAATATGCCCACAGCATGACGAAGACCAGCAGAAGCTTTCCCAAATCGTGAAAGCGCCGCGGGGGAAGCGCCGCCGCCATCGGCTCCCATCGCGCCAGGGCGAGACTGCACAAGATGGCGAAGCAAACCACCGTGATTCCTTGTTGCGCCACGAACAAGAACCCCCACATGGTGGAAAACCAGCGATCCTCCAGAGACTGGGCCCAATCGATCGCGGCGAAAGTGACGGTGAAGACGTAAAGCACCAAGCCGGGCGCGCTTAGCCGCGCCAGGCGAACGCTTTGATCGCCGCGCTGATCCTCCTCCCAAGACCACTTGTTCAGCAGATGACTCCACCAGATCCATACGGCGAAATAGATCGCTGCGCGAATGAGGAAAAATGGCGGGTTCATGTAGCCGCTGCGATGTAGCAGGACAGGGTCCCGAGCCACAAGTTCGGGGTGCGCCCAATGGTACAAATACGGCATCCCCGCGGCCACGGGTGCGAAGAGCAGCGCGAGCCATGGCAGCGTGCGAACCGCCGCCTCCAGAGGCCGTCTCGTGACCACTCCCCAGGCGCCGCCCGTCAGATACTGGAGCATCACCAGCGCCATCGCGCCGAGCGCCAATCCCCACCAGAACAAGAAACCACACAAATAGGAATGGAAAAATTGCTCCGGGTTGAAGAACGCTCCCAGGACGGAAACGATGAAAAGCGCCGCGCCAACCGCCTGTGCTCGCCGCCGCCAACGCGCAATCTCGCGATCCAGCGGCCGCGGAATGGCCCACGAAGGCGTCATTGATCAGCCCCCAGTTTCTGGCGCTCCTCCGGCGCGAGATCGCCTAGCCTCACGTTACGGCTCAATTCCAGCGCTCGAACATAAGCGATGATGGCCCATCGATCCTCCACGGGAATTTGATTTGCATAATCGCCCATGCCCCCGTAGCCATTGCTGATCACCTGAAACAGGTAGCCGGGCGGCGCATAGCGAACCCGGTCCTGATGCAGGCTGGGCGGAATTTTGAACCCTCTTCGCGCCACCATGCCATCCCCATCGCCCTGGTAGCCATGACAAGGAGAGCAATAGATGTCGAAGCGCTCGCGCCCGCGCTCGAGCATCGCTTGATTGACCGGCAACGGAATCGTATCGGCGTAAACTCCATCCGCCGCCCATCCCGTGTGAACCACATCAGTAGCATTTAAAGCGTCGCGCGCCACGACGCCGGGAGGAATCGGACGAGCCGAGCGGCCATCCATGAAGAAGGTGCTCGCGGCTAACGGCTTGTATCGCGGCTGATCCTGCATGTCCTGGCGGCAGCCGGCGGAAACCGCGAATGCGGCCGCTGCAATGGCGGCTCTCCTCATTCCTGTAACTCCCACACGCCCGCCGGATCGAGCTCCTCGATCGCCTCCCTTGTCCGGCGGGCGTCGAAAAGCGGATCGCGCGCTTCCACGCACAAAAAAAATCCGTCTTGCGTCGCAGCTTTAAATCGGTCTACGTTGAAAACCGGATGATGCGGACGTGGGAGACTCGCCAGGCTCAAACAGCCGGCGAAAGCCGTGATGGCGGCGAATAGAACCGTCAGCTCGAATAAAATCACGATAAACGAAGGCCAGCTATATAGGGGCCTCCCGCCGACGTTGATCGGAAAGTCCCAAATTGCTATGTACGTTTGCATAGTCCAAGCCGTAATGGCCCCGACCAATCCTCCGGCGAACACCATTGCCGGAAGAGAATTCTTGGCGGGGATGATGTCTTCGATTTCCTCCATTGGATACGGCGTGTAAACCTCCATCGCGGAGTAGCGGCGGCCGCGCAACTGTTCTGCTGCGTGTAGGAGTTCGCTCGGACCGCCGAATTCGGCAAGGATGCCGTAGGGCCTTCCGCTCACTTCTTTGATCCTCCGGCCGGACTTGGAAATGGCAGTAATTCGCGGACTTCGTACATTGAAATCATGGGCAAGAACCTGACAAATAAGGCGAACAGCAGGACAAAAAGACCAATCGATCCGTAAAGTAAAGCATTATCTGTTACAGTGGCTACGAAATTGGCCCAAGACGAGGGCAGGAAATCGCGATGCAGCGCGGTGACGATAATCATATAGCGCTCCAGCCACATTCCGTACAAAATGACGATGGAAACGAAGAACAGCCGTTTCGGCCGGACACGAAAGCTGCGCCGCCACAACAGTTGCGGAATCGCCACGTTGCAGGCGATCACTCCCCAAAACGCCCACGCGTAGGGCCCGGTTGCCCGGTTATGCACCATAAACATCTCAAATGTGTCGCCGCTGTACCACGAGGTGAACGGTTCCAAAGCATAGGTGTATGCGACGATGAGCCCCGTGGCCAGCATCAGCTTGGCGCAATTATTGAGATGCCGCTCGGTGAGCAAATTGTCCAAATGGTAGACCGAGCGGATCGGGATGGCCAAGACTAGGACCATCGCGAAACCCGAAAAGATCGCTCCGGCGACAAAGTACGGGGGAAAGATGGTGGAATGCCAGCCAGGCAGAATGGATATCGTGAAGTCGAAGCTCACTACCGTGTGAACGGAGAGAACGAGCGGCGTCGCCAAGCCGGCCAGAAGCAGTGAGGCTGTCTCGTGGAGCCGCCAATGCCGTGAAGCGCCGCGCCAGCCCCAGCAAGCAATCCCATAGAACCGCTGCGCCCAGCGGCTTTTCGCTTTGTCCCGGAGGGTCGCCAAGTCTGGAATCATTCCCAAATACCAAAACAGAAGCGAAACCGTGAAATATGTCGAGACGGCGAAGATATCCCACACCAGAGGACTGCGAAATTGCGGCTGAACCGTCATTGTGTTGGGGTAAGGAATCAGCCAATAGAAAATCCAAGGCCGTCCCAGGTGCATAATAGGAAACATCCCGGCGCACATCACGGCAAAGATCGTCATCGCTTCCGCGAACCGGTTAATGGAGTTGCGCCAGCCCTGATTCATCAGCAGCAAAAAGGCGGATATCAAGGTTCCAGCGTGCCCAATTCCGATCCACCAAACGAAGTTGGTGATGGCGAATCCCCACGCCACCGGAATCTGAATGCCGTACAGTCCTACGCCGCGATAAAGGATCAGGGTCACGACAGTCAGTAGATTGAGGGACAGCAACATCCCAAATGCAAGCGCAGCCCACCACAGCAGCGGAGATTTGCGGGTCAGTATGAACCCGCAGATTTGATCGGTGATGGATCGGAACGTTTGACCTGGAGCAATAAGGGCCGGCGCGGCGCCGGCGTCCGGTCTTCGCTGCGAGCGGCTTTGCAGATCTTGAACGTCACCCGCGGGCATGGAAGGCCTCGCTTAACTCGGCATTCGGATTGCGCAGCTCCGCCAGATAAGTGGTCCGCGGGCGCGTATTCAGCTCCGCGACTAGGGCGTAGTTCAGTTTCTCCGACTTCAGTTGCGCGACGCGGTTGTTGGGATTGTTGATGTCGCCGAAGACAATCGCCTGCGCCGGACAAGCCTGCATGCACGCGGTCTGAATTTCTCCGTCCCGGATAAAGCGGTTTTCCACGCGCGAGTGAATTTCGGCTTCCCGGATCCGCTGCACGCAATAGGTGCACTTTTCCATCACGCCCCGGCTGCGAACCGAGACATCCGGATTCCGCTGGAGCTTGAGCGTATCCGTGGTCCAGTCCTGAAAAAGGAAAAAATTAAATCGGCGGACCTTGTAAGGGCAGTTATTGGAGCAATAGCGCGTGCCGACGCAGCGGTTATACGTCATGTCGTTCAAGCCGTCGGCGCTGTGAGCCGTGGCGTGGACGGGACAAACGTATTCGCATGGAGCGTTCTCACACTGCATGCACGGAACTGGCTGATAATAAGCCTCCGGGTGGGCGTCTCCGCCGCGATAATATGTATCGATTCGCAGCCAATGCATGCCGCGCCGCGCCAGAATTTGCTCTTTGCCGACTACGGCGATGTTATTCTCGGCCTGGCACGCGACGACGCACGCGTTGCAATTCACGCAAGCCGTCAAATCGATCGACATGCCCCAGGCGTAACCGCTGTAGTTCCACGGTGGATAAAGCGTGAGCTCGCGGGGGGGCGTCTCTTGCGCCTCTTGTACGAATTGCGGATTCGCGCGATATTCCTCGACCGTGGCCGAAATGATCGGACGCCGGCTTTCCACCCACTGCTGCATCTGCGTGCTGGCGAGCGGATACGAATCTCCGGTCTTGTGAATCGCCAGATCGGAGGCTGACCAAAGTGCGCCGCTGGTGCGCAGAAGATAGGCGTTGAAGCCGGCGCCGTTGCCCGCCCGTCCGGAGCGTGTGCGGCCGAAACCTAGGTGAATCGTGACCGAATTGTCGGGATGGCCCGGTTGAATCCATATCGAGCCCCGCACGGCGCGCCCTTCGCGCCGCAATTCAACCAGTTCCTGGGCCTCAATTCCTAAATCCTTGGCGGTTGCGGGCGAAATCATGACGGCGTTGTCCCACGTGAGCTTGGTCATGGGCCGCGGCAATTCTTGAAGCCAGATGTTGTTGGCGAAGCGCCCGTCGAAAATGTACGGATCGGGACGGAACACGACTTCCAGGCCGCTTGAGGAAGTCCGCGGCGGCGGGGAAGGGGCGGATGCTTTCGGAGTTGGCCGGATCAGCGGCAGTGCGGACCCTTCCACAAATCCGTCGTGCAGCGATTTCCGCCACCATGCCTCGAACGCGGCTCCGCTCTTTTGCTTTGTCCAATACTCCCGGACAATGTCGTATGCGGAGCGGCCGGGAACCGCCAGAATCGCATCCAGAATCTGCAAATAGCTGTGAGAATCGTATAGGGGCAGAATGAGCGGCTGAAGAATGCTAACGGTTCCGTCAAAGGCCCGCGCGTCTCCCCAATCTTCCAGAAAGTGCGATTCCGGCACGTGCCACTGGCATCGCGACGAAGTCTCATCCGCGTGCAGGCCTACGTGCGCGGAAAACCTTGCGCCAGCCAATTTCCCGGCAAAATCCAGATCGGCGGGCGCGTTATACGCCGGATTGCCTCCCAGGATCAGCAGAACCTGAACCAATCCCGCATTGAGATCGCGCGCCAGATCGGTCAGCGAAACCAGTTGGTCCTCCGCGCGGACTTCAAGCGGCTCCGTGTAAGCGACGGTCTGTCCGACATTCCCCAGAGCGGCATTGATGTGGTGCGCCAGAGCATGGACCGCGGGCGATTGATGCTCGCCGGGAATGACCGCGCTTGCGCCGCGGTGCGCCAGAAGGTCTCGCGCGATGGCCGCCGTCCATGGACCAAAGCGCGATCCCGCGCCGCCCTGTCCCAAAACCGCCTGCGCCAACTCTCCCGCAAACGCCTCCACATCCGCGTAGCGCAGGGGCAACCGGTGGTCGGCCTTGCCGCCGGTCGCCGTCATCGCGCTCTCAACCGCATAGAGCCGGTTCAAATCCATGCGATCGCCCCGGCGGCGCCGCGCGGAATAGTCATGCGCGTATCGCGTGGAGCCCGGCCCGCAGCAGAGAAAATCGGAATCTAGCGCGACGATCACATCGGCGTTTTCCAGCCGGTAATAAGTGTTTAGAGCGCGGCCGAAAGCGAGCAAGGAGCCGGCGCGGGCGGAGTGGCAACCGGCTGGGTCCCACTGATGCCAGCGCGCGGAAGGAAGGGCCGTCAGTACGGCCTGGACCCGGTCCCCCAGGGACGGCGAAGCGACTGTTTCTGTGAGAATGCGGAGCCCTTCGCCTTTTCGGGCGCGCACCGGCTCAAGGGCCGTGAGCATCGCCCGTAAGAAGTCTTCCCAGCTCTGTGGATCTCCGTGGAGCGTGATCTGCCGCGCGCGGTCGGGATCGTACAAATCCATGAGGCAAGCTTGGGAGGCCACATCCGTGGCGCCCAAGCTTGCCGGGTGATCCGGGTTGCCTTCCACTTTGGTAGGCCGGCCCAGATGGCTCTCCACCAAAACTCCTTGCGCTACGCCATTCACTGGAATTGCCGTCGCGAAAAACTGCGGCCGCCCTGGAATCGTTTGCTCGGGTGGATCGACGTAAGGGACGATGAATTCCGTTGGCTGGCGAGTGCAAGCCGTGAGGCCGCTCAACCCGAAAGACGCCGCCATGAGAGAAAGGAATCTCCGGCGCGACTCTTCCGAAGGCGGCGGCTGATCGACGGCCTGCGGCTCCTCGCCCTGATGCGCTTGGCCCTTATATTCCTCCCATGTGCGCCAATAGCGATTTGGCGCCGGTTCCGGCGCGGGGCGGAGCGCCGAGATCGGGACAAAATTTTGCATCGCGCTCATCGGTGGCAATTGGAACAGCTCGTGAGCGACTGAATGCCGTATTCCTGCACCAGCCGCCGGCCCAAGGCGGCTTGATTGGGAGGGTGAACGTACGCCATATTGAACACCTCGGATTGCGGCCTCACGTGTTCCTCGGGATGGCGATGACACTCCAAGCACCACTGCATCTCCAGGGAGACCGCCTGCCAGGTCAGCGGCATCTTGTCCACCCGCCCGTGGCATTCCGAGCAACCGATGCCTTTGTTTACATGAACGCTGTGATCGAAATAGACGAAGTCCGGCAAGTCATAGATGCGCGTCCAGGCAAGGGAGCGGCCGGTGCGATAACTTTCGCGGACCGGCTCCAGAGCGGGGCTTGCGGCCCACATCTGAGAATGGCAGTTCATGCAAATCTTGGTGGCGGGAAGATTTGCGAAAGAAGACGTTTCCACGGTGGTGTGACAGTAGCGGCAATCGATCCCGAGTCCGCCCACATGGTGCTCATGACTGAAAGGAACGGGCTGTTCCCGCGGCTCCGCCTGGCGGGTCTCATAAGGCGAGCGCACTATCATGGCGCCCGCCCACATCGCAAGGCCAACGGCGGCGGCGAATCCCCAAAGCGTAAGCCTTGCAACTGTGTTGGCTGCGCGGCTGAAGATCTGCGCCATTTAGACCAAGCTTCGCTTCATCCTTACCATTGAGCAGATGGCTGAGGCGGTCCGCCTGTTTCGATCTTCCGCTCATGCTCTAATGAAGAATCGCGCGGTAAGCGGGGTTGCGCGCCACACATGATCGATCTTCATACTCACACCGACCGCTCCGACGGAACGCTCAGTCCGGACGCTCTGATTGACCGGGCCCTGGCGGCCGGTTTGTCCGCCATCGCCATCACCGATCACGATACGTTCGCCGGCTACGATCTTGCCGTGGACGCCGCGCGCGAGCGCGGCATCGACCTGGTGTGCGGCATCGAGCTGAGCACGCGGCCCGAATCCGACGGCGCCAAGCGCCCTGCTTCGGTGCACTTGCTCGGCTATTTTCTGGATTCCGATCCGCCGCCGGAGTTCCGCGACTGGATCCAGGGAATGCTGGATAGCCGCCATCGCCGCAACGTCGCGCTGATTGCGAAGCTGCGTTCCTTGGGCATCGACATCTCGCTCGAAGAAGTGCAAGCCGTCGGCAGGCATCTGACCGCCCGGCCTCACTTCGCCCAGGTATTGCTCAAGAAGGGTTACGTGAGCAGCTTGCAGGAGGCGTTCGATGTTTATCTCGCGGATGAAGCCAAAGCCGCCGTCGCTCGCGAAGAACCGCCGTTAAAGGAAGCCATCCGCCGCATTCGCGAGCAGGGAGGAATCGCTTCGCTGGCCCATCCGATCCGGCTTCCTTCGGGCCGCGATTCTCAGGCTCTGGACCGGCTGCTCGCCGAGCTAGGGCCCGCAGGCCTGAACGCCATCGAAGTTCATCACAGCGAGCACTCCGCCGCCGACGTCGCCTATTATCAATCGGTGGCCGCTGCCTGGAATCTGATTCCGACTGGCGGATCGGATTTTCACGGCGACAACAAACCGGGTATCGAGCTGGGGACGGGAAAGAGCCACAATGTGTGTGTTGACGACTCCCTGCTCGAGCAGATGAGGGCCCGCCGAGGCGTTTGGACGTCGGCAACATATAAGGCCCTTGCAAAGGAAAGGACGCAACCATGAAGCGCAGCGTCGATCGCATGCTCACCACACACGCAGGCCGGCTGGACGGACCTCCTGCCCTCCGCGCGGCGACCAGACAAGTCCTTTCCGGCCGCCCCCCGGATCCGGAAACGCTCGCTCCTCTGGTGCGGTCTGGCATTGAGGAAGTCGTTCAGCGTCAGGCGCAGGCCGGAATCGACGTGATCAGCGACGGCGAGCTCGGCAAGATCGGCTTTGGCTACGCATACTACGGCAAACGGCTGTCGGGCCTGGGGACGCGAAAGTGCAAGCCAGGAGAATCGACATGGATGGGCCAAGGCTCGGGCGAGCGCGCGGAATTCGGCGAGTTCTATGAGGAGCTCGGCTTTATGCCGCAGGCCGAGGAGCGCGCCATCTGCAACGGTCCTATTTCCTTTATCGGCCACGAGGAAGTCAGGAACGACATCCACATGTTCAAGGCCGCGCTGGCCGAATCGAAGGCCAGCGCGGCGGAGGCTTTCATGTGCGCGCTCGCGCCGGGCTGGCTGGAGCATTTCTTCCACAACGAATATTACAAGTCCGACGAAGAGTACTTGTTTGCCTTGGCCGAAGCGATGAAGCACGAGTACAAGGCGATCGTGGATGCGGGATTCATTCTTCAACTGGACGACCCCGCGCTGCCCGACACCTACGACATGATCGTGCCCACGCCAAGCATCGAGGAATATCGCAGATTCGCGGAAATTCGAGTGGATGCTCTCAATCACGCCATCGCCGGCCTGCCCGAGGACCAGGTGCGCTTCCACTGCTGTTGGGGAAGCTGGCACGGTCCCCACACCCACGATTTGCCGTTGAAGCACATCGTGGACCTGATGCTGAAGATCAAGGCGGGCGCCTACTCGGTGGAAGCGGCCAATCCCCGGCACGAGCACGAGTGGAAAGTCTGGCGCGACGTGAAATTGCCGGAAGGCAAGATTCTTA
Source organism: Bryobacteraceae bacterium (assembly GCA_035293905.1). Lineage (GTDB taxonomy): Bacteria > Acidobacteriota > Terriglobia > Bryobacterales > Bryobacteraceae > Palsa-187. The sequence continues at coordinate 60,296 of DATGLY010000144.1, read as the reverse complement.
TTCCCGGCGTGATCAGCCACGCGAGCAACGTGGTGGAGCATCCCGAGTTGGTGGCGGATAGAATCGTTCTCTACGCTGGATTGGTGGGGAAGGAAAACTTGATCGCGGGAGTGGATTGCGGGCTCGGCCTGCGGGTGCATCCGCAGATCGCCTGGGCCAAGCTGAAGGCCCTGGCCGAAGGGGCCGCGCTTGCGACCAAGCAGCTGTGGAGACGTAACTAACGGAGGCGCGGCGCTCCTTATACTGGAATTTGAGGCGCCTTTCCGCGGCAATTCTGGCGATTGCGCTGTGTTCGTGCTCCCGGCAGCGGAACGAACCAGGGCAGCAGGCGCGCGAGTCCACTCCGACGCAGAATCCTGGGCCCGCGCCGGGCCTGACGGAAGCGGCTAAGCCGGATGGCCGCCGGGTTCTCGCGGTGTTCGGCGACAGCATCGCAGCGGGTTTTGGCCTGGAGCCTGGGCAAAGCTTTCCCGACGATCTGCAACGGGAACTCGACGCTCAAGGATATGCCTGGCGCGTGGTGAATCTAGGGATTAGCGGCGACACCACGGAAGGCGGCGTTTCGCGCATGGATTCGGCCCTTTCCCTCAAGCCCGGCATCGTCATTCTTGAACTCGGCGGCAATGACGGCCTCCGAGGACTTCCGCTTTCGGTCACGCGCAAGAATCTCGAAACCATGATCGAGACATTTCAAGATGCGGGCGCGCAGGTTGTTCTGGCCGGAATGACCCTGCCGCCCAATTACGGACCCGATTACATCCATCGATTCGAGCAGATCTACAAGGACCTGGCCGCGCAATACAAGCTCGCCTTTATTCCCTTTTTGCTCTCCGACATCGTCACGGCCGATCTCCGCTACCTGCAGCGCGATGGAATCCACCCCACCGCGGAGGGAGCCGAGATCGTCTCCGGCGCCGTTTTTCGCGCCGTGAAGCCCCTGCTAAGCCGGCCGGCGGGAAAACCGGCCAACCGGACGGTGCGGTAAGATCGATTTTCAACGTGAGAGCCTTTGCCGAAAAGCCCGCACCCGTGCAGGCGCGCGACCTGCGCACTTACCGCCATTACGATACGCTGCTGGCGGTTTTCATCGTCGTGCTGCTGATCTCGAACTTGGTGGGCCAGAAGCTGTGCGCAATCGGGCCATTCGTCCTCAGCGGGGCGCAGATCCTGTTTCCGATCACCTACATTTTCGGGGACGTTTTCACGGAGGTATATGGCTACGCGGCGTCGCGGCGCGCGATCTGGCTGGGATTTCTCGCCAACGGCCTGCTGGCCGTGATGGGACTGATCACCGTTTGGCTTCCTCCCGCCCCCGGTTGGCGGAATCAAGAAGCCTTTCGCACCGTTTTCTATCAAATCCCCAGACTTATTGTCGCCAGCCTGATCGCCTACTGGTGCGGGGAATTCGCGAACTCATTCACGCTGGCGAAGATGAAGTTATGGACCGGCGGGAAAATGCTGTGGACGCGCACGGTGGGTTCCACGGTGGCCGGACAGCTTGTGGACACGGTGCTGCTTTACGCCATAGCGTTTACGGGCACGGCGCCGCTGACGACGCTGGCGACCGGCGCGGCGTCGGCGTATTCCTTCAAGGTTATTTACGAAGTCGCCGCCACGCCGGTGACCTACGCGGTGGTCGGTTTTCTCAAGCGCTCGGAAGGATTGGACGCGTTCGATTTCAAAAGCAACTTCAATCCATTCCGCTTCGGGCCGCATTAACGAGCGGAAAGCTTTCTTTCCATCCATCCCAACGCTCCTTCGGCTGCCAGCGCCATGAGCGCGGCGGGGATCGCGCCGGCGAGAATCTGCGCTGTGTCCACGGTGGCGACGCCCCGGAAGATGAACACCCCCAGCCCTCCGCCGCCAATCGCGGCGGCGATCGTGGCCGTGCCGATGGTCGTGACGGCGGCGACGCGAATTCCCGCCAAAATCGTGCGGGCGGCTAAGGGCATTTGCACTTGACGCAGGAGTTGCCCATCAGTCATCCCCATGGCGACCGCCGATTCGCACACCGCCGCGTCCACCGAAACGATGCCCACGAAGGTGTTCCGCAGGATCGGCAGCAAAGCGTAGAGCGCTAGCGCCACGATGACGGTTCGTTTTCCAATTCCTCCGATGAACGGAATGGGAATCAAGAATCCGAACAGCGCGAGGCTGGGAATGGTCTGCACCACGCTTGAAAATCCCAAGAGCCATCGGGCGCTCTTTCTCCGGCTAACCAGAATTCCGAGCGGAAGCCCGATGAGAATCGCAAGGGCCATGGAGCTTCCCACGAGCACGAGGTGTTCCATCGTCAAAACAACGAGGTCGTTGGCAAGATCGGGACGCATTCGTTCAGCTTACAAACAGGCGAGGAAAGCTCGCGCTTCGTCCGTTTCCGCGCGCTCAAACTCCGCGGGGTTTGCAATCGCGTCCACGACTCCGTTGGCCAACAGCGCGATCCTGGTCGCCAATCGGAGCGCTTCCCTGACGTCGTGGGTTACGAATAGAGACGTCTTATGAAGATTGCGCTGGAGGTCCAAGAACTGGCGTTGCAGTTCCAGGCGGGTAACGGGATCGAGCGCTCCGAACGGCTCGTCGAACAGAAGCAAGGGCGGGTCGGCGGCCAACGCTCGCGCCACGCCCACTCTTTGCCGCTGACCGCCGGAAAGCTGGCGCGGATATCGCATCCGAAATTCGGCCGGCGGCAGTCCCACAATGTTGAGGAGTTCGTCCACCCGCCTGCCCCTATCCGCCGGGCTCCAGCGCTCCAGCTTCGGGACTAGACCGACGTTTGCGGCCACGGTGAAGTGCGGAAACAGGCCAACTTCCTGGATCACATATCCGATGCGGCGCTTCAAGCGGATCGGATCCCATTCGCGCGTGGAGCGGCCCTCAACCAGGACTTCGCCCTCGGCCGGCAACAGCATTCCATTGGCGAGCTTCAGCGCAGTGCTTTTTCCCGAGCCGCTTCGTCCAAGTAAAACGAGAGTCTCGCCTTCCTCTACCGCGAAACTCACTCCGCGGAGGATGCGTTTGCCCGAGATGTGATAGGAAACGTTGCGAAATTCGACCAGCGGCATGGGTTATGGCCGCGGAGGGAAAACAAAAAGGGATCGGGCGGCGTCTGGGGACACCTCGAAGCCGGGGTTCCTGTAACCGCCGAGTTGGGAGTGTTGGCGTCCTATTTGCCCTCCGCCGCCCTTTTCGCGTCTCGATTTCGCTGATCCTTGCCGAGGATATGGATTACGTCTTTGTTGTTTTCCTGACAAATATACTCCATTAAATCCGTATTTTGAAGGACGGAATGTCCATAAAGAGTAAATGGCCTCGTATAGGCGCCCGGGTCGTCGATGGCGCTTTCCCATTCCAGGTGTCCCATGTCCGGCCTCCTGTATTTCTCCGTCACGTGCAGTTTCGAGGTGTGGGGATGGCCGGCAAAGTCGAACCAAAATAATTCATTGAAGCCGGTGGTATCGATGGAAAGCGTGTCGCCTTCCCAATGGCCGATCGATTCGCCATACCAGGTGGGATTGGGATCTTGAGAATGCTTCCTGCCGTCCATGAATATCTGCCGGTAGCTATGGATGTTGCCCTCAAATAAGAAGTAAGTGTATTTCGGCGTTTGCACGATGTTCCAAGGATAGGGCGCCAGGCGCGGGACGCCGGTGGGCAGGCAGTTGGCCTCGGGATCGTCTTTGGACATGCGCGCGCGCGAGAGATTCTGGGCCCAAGGTTGAAGAGGAAGATCCTCTCCCGGCTTGAGAGCGTCGCTGATGTCGTAGATGAAATTGCGGTCGGGGCTCCAGACGCCGGAGAGGTCCGGTTTGCCGTTGGCCAGCCGCGGCGTTTTTCCTTTCCAGGCCGTGGTGGGGTTCTTGTTGTCCGCAGAGCCGGCGGGACGCGTGGGATCGGAGAGATCCTGGGCGGAGGCAAAGGACAGAGTCGCCAGGACGGCGGAGAGTGATAACAGGGCCTTCGTCATGACGGCAACCATTCTATTTCATTCCTGGGCGGGCGGAGCCGGGCGACCGGGCCGCGCCGCGCGAAAAAACGAAGCCAAGGCCGCCGCGTCGAATCTTTAAATATTTGAAACAAAATGGGTTGCTGATCTTCGGGGCAGGTTTTGAAATGGGGCTTTTGTGCGGGGGAGATCGGGAATCTGCCACCGAGGCGCGAATGGGGAACGTTGCGGGGAGAAAGCGAAATCATAGTCCATAGGGTGACGCAGGGATGGCGGGGGATGGGTGGAGTTGGAGCGGCAGGTAGCTGAAAGAATGGGGGAAATAGATCCAGGGCGAGAGGGACTGCCATCTCGCCGTTCGGCGCCAGACTACTTCAAGCGTTTACGATATTGAAAATCAATGCCAAACAGGCCGTTTGCGTCGCGCACGGCTACGGCCGACCAGTTTTTTTGAAAATCCCATTCCACGCGCACGATCTGCTCTTGCGTGTAGTTGAGGTTGGTGATGTAGGTGAAGGTCACGTCCTTGGAGATGGGCTGCTCCCAGGTGAGGCGGGATTCGGGCAGGCTATCGATGCCAGTGAGGTTGGGGTCGATCTTGACGCGGGTGGCGCCGAAGAAACGCTCATAACGGCTGGAGGATTGGGCAGAAAGCGCCTGGGCCAGATCGGTTGCGCCGATGCTGCTGGTAGTCACGGTGTTTCCATAGGAGCCGGACGCCGACGGGGCCCTTCCAAACGCCAGCAAGGCGACGATCTCGGATTGCTTCAGCGGCGGGTCGGAACTGTAGTTGACGTTCATTTTTTGCATCGTTCCGGTGAGGCTGATGGTCACCACAATGCCGCGGGCCTTGGTTTCGAGCTGCATATCCAGAATGGGCTCAATCTTTACGGGATTCTGAAAGCGGATCTCGCCGCGGTCGATGGTGTAAGCGCTTCCGAAGAGCTTCAGTTCTCCCCCGGTGACGTCGATGGTTCCCAAAAGCAAAGGCCGGGAGGGCGAGCCGCGCAACCGCAGATTCACGGCCGCCTCCACGTCGCGGGTCAGCGAGGTCTGAAACTCGAAGTTTGGAGCGCCCTCGATCTGAACGTTGAGCGACATGCCGCGCAAATAGTCGTTGGGAGTCAAAGCAGCGGGGGCCGGTCCTAGGGAGGACGAAAGCAAACGGGCCAAATCCGCGGTGGGAGTCAACACGGCGCGGGTGAGAGTGACGGTGCCGCCCAACGTGCTTGCGTCGGAGGTTCCGGTGAGGGTAAGATCCGCGTCGAAGGTGCTGCTCAAGTCCTCGGGATACCGGACCCGGACCTGCTTAGCTTGCGCCTGGAGGCGATAAGTCAGCACCTGCCCGAATTCGATGAACCCGCCGAACAGAGCGGTTCCGCCGCTGGTTTGGGCGGTGAGCCTGTCGATCACGGCGCGATTTCGATCGAAGCGCACGACTCCGGCGGCGTGATCGACTCCATTTGCAACATCGTTGAGATAGAGCGAGGCGTCCTGGATCTCCAGGCGGCCGTTCAGCGACGGATTGGCGATGGCGCCCTGCAGGGTGGCCGTCAAGACGGCGCTGCCCGACGCCAATAGATTGGAATTCAGCAACTGGAGCACGATCAGATTGACCGATCCGCTGAGGGACAGGTCGGCGCCGCCGCCGGAGAAAGGAACGGATCCCTTGGCCTCCAGATGGGTGTCGCGCGCGTTGAACTTGGCCGACACGATGCGGGCCCCGCCTGAATTGAGCGCCACCACCACGGGTCCGCTGTTTTTTATCGCAAGGTCTTCGGCCTGCACTCCCAGCCGCCGGGCCTGGTTGGATTTTGGATCAAGCTCGACGGCGTCGAGCGTCAGTTCCGCTTGAAAAGCGCGAGGACTGCGGAGCGGCGCGGTCAAAACGGCGTGTCCTTGCACGAATCCTTGGAATGGCAGCTCTTCTCCAAAAGAACAAGCCGCGCAACGAAGCTCGCCCGCGGCATTAGGAGGCCCGGATGTTTTCTTTTGTGAGGGCGTCGGGCGGTCTGGGGCGGCTTTCGTGCGGGGCGCGGCGGCCGCCATCATCGCAAGCTGATGGAGGGATTCAACGCCAAGGCGCGAAAAAGCGATGGTGGCCGAGCCAGGCTGGTCGCCTTCGAGCTTCCAGGAACCCTGTCCTTGAAAAGATGCATCGCGAAGTTTGCCGGAGATGGAAACGTTCGCCACGGCGCCGGTGGTGGTTCCGGTTAAGGAGGCCTCTCCGAGCGGTTGGCCGTCCAGAGTGACGGCCTGCGCCGAAAAGTTTCCGTCGGCCGATCGCAGGAAGGCGGCGCCATTGGCGATGTGAAGCTGTCCCTTAAAATCGGCCGAAAGGCGGCCATCCAAACGCGGCGCCAGGCGAGAGAGCGCATCCAGGCGGCTGGCGGGGAGGTTCTGCGCCGCAATCTGAATTTGGGCGTCGCCGGACTTCCAATCGGCTCCAGAAAGGCGGTAATCGCCGGAGAAGCGCAGTTTTCCGGGGCCGTCTTCCGCCTCGCCGCCCGTAACGCCGACGCCGGAGGGGGTCCACCGCAGGTTGGCGCGCAGCCGGTCGAGGCGCTCGCCGAAGGCGGAAGGCTTTTGGACGTCCAGGGCGATGTCGGCTTCGGGCGCCTTGACGAATCCGGCAACGCGGGCCGCGGCGGAGGCCAGGCCAGAGACTTCGACGGCGACGCCGGCCTCGCGCGCCAGCTCATGAAGGTCGGCGTTTTGGATCGTCGCCTGCCCGGCGATGGAAGCGTCTTGGAAGCTCCGGTTACGCTCGTCGACGCTGGCGCTTCCCGCGATTTCCGTCATACCGCGCGTGAGCGTAAAATGCGAGGCCGCGATCGTGCCCCTGCCGGCGGTCAGAGTCGCGGCGAATTTGTCGAAGGCATGCCCTTTGAAGGCTCCATTGGCGACGCTGGCCTGGCCTTGAAAGCGCGGATTGTCCAGGCGTCCAGTGACGGTTCCGAAAGCTTCCGCGATTCCATTGTGGAGCTTGAGGGGAAGCTCGTTCGGGGCGTGAGGGTCCAGGATCGCAAGCGCGGGCAGGACGTCGTCAAGATTGGCGGATTGAAAGCGGACCTGAATGGATTTATTCAGGGTTCCCGCCGCGTCGAGGCGCGAGGAGGCGGTGGCCAGATGGAGCGATTCCAGCGACAACTCGCCCGTGGATTGGTTATAGAAGCCGTTTACGCGTCCCATGAAGGGGGCAGCGCCCGGCAGGGGAGAGATGGTCAAATCGACGCGCGCCGCCGCATCCGACTTGCCGAGCGTCGCCGAGGCCGAGAAATCGCCGGCGGCGGTTCCATTCCAAGGGGCGGGACGGCTTGTAAAGAGCTGCGCGGCCTGGCGAACGCTCAGATTTTTCACGGCTCCCTCCGCGCGCAGCGTGGACCAGTGGTCAAGAAGGGCCGATCCCGAAAACGCCGCGCCAAGCGCAGAGGCCTGGGCGTTATCGAAAGAGAGTCGATCCGGCGCAGCCGCAATGTCGGCGGCCACATTCACTCCGTCGAGCTTGAGGCGGCCTTTGGCGTAGCCAAGACCTTGCGCATTGGCCCGTCCGATCAAGGCGAAGCGGAAACCGTTGGCGAAATCCAGACTCAGCCTGCCGTTGAAGTCCGCGGACCCGGCTGGCTCCAGAGGCAGCTTGAGCATGGCGACCCATTCGCGCAGGGCGGCGCGCGCCTTGACCTGGAACGAACCGCGGGGCCGGCGCAGATCCTGGATCTGGCCGGCAAAATCGGCGCGCGATTCGTGCGTCGCCAGAGTGAGGCGCGAGAAGGCCAGGCGAGAACGCTCGACGGTGAATTGAGCGGAAAGGGTTGCATCGGGAGGCCAAAATTGTTGGGAGGTCAGGCGAATGGCGCGGGCGTTCAGCTCCGCCCGATAGGCGGGCGTTTTGCGGTCGTACTGCATTCGCAACTGCAGGCCCTCGCCCCGCGCCGACAGTGGAATCTTACGATTGTCGTATTCAAAAAGGCCGTCCGAGATGCGATAGCGCCGCACCGCAAAATCGATCAGATCCTCGGCCCAATTTTTTTGGCCGGTTAGCAAAGGCGCGGGCACATTGGTGGACCCATCCGGATAAGTGAGGACATGAACGCGGGGCTTTTCGACGACGAGGGAGTTCAAATCGATTTTGCGCTCCAACACGGAAATGACGCGGAAGCCGAGACTGACTGAATCGGCTCGGAGCAGCGGGGCCTCGCGGGGGTCTTCGCCGCCGTGGAGGGTTAAGGGAGCGACGCGCGCGGTCAGGGTTTCCAGGCGGAAGGTGAAGCTGCCCAATTCCACACGGGCTCCGGTGGCGCGCTGGAGCTCCGCGACGATGCGCTTGCGGACATATTCGTGAAACCATCCGCTTTGCAGCACGATAACCGCCGCGGCGACGACGATGGCCAACAAAACAGCCAGCGCCGCGAAAATACGGGCGGCCCCCCTCATTTAAATGCGTCCTCCCGGTAGCGGATGGCCTTGGCCGCGCGGGCCGTCTCGAGCCATTGGTCCAGCGCAGCCATGGTGCGCTGCTCGGTCAACAATTGCTCCACTTGCGCCCGGCTTTCTTCGAACGTGGGAATGGAAGCCCGGCCGGCGTTGCGCCAGCCCGCGGCCAGCTTGTCGTAGTAGGAGCGCAGATCGGCATCGGAGAGCTGCACGACGGGGCGAAACCGGAGGTCGGTGAATCGAAGCTCGCGCAAGCCGTTCAGCAGATGCTCGCTCAAATCCTTTTCGGCGATCTGGTATTTGGCGAGAGCCGCGCGGTATTCCTCCTCGCCGGCAAATTTCGATTTTTCCTGCTGCACCATCTTGGCCGCGTCTTCGGCGGAAGCGAGCGTTACGTGGCTTTCTTCGACTTCCTGAAGGATCAGGATCTGATCCACCAGCCGTTCGGCCGCTTTGCGCTTGGCCTCTGGACTCAAGTCCACCGCTTTGCCGTCCAGAAATGCGTCCACGCGCAGCTCGCGGATCACGTCCGATTCGGCGATCACCTGGCTGCCGATGGTGACGGCGATGCGGTCCAAAACTTCGCTGCGCGCCAGAAGGGGCAGAAAGAGCAACAGGGCGGAGGTCGGCAACAGAGTCAAAATGTCTGCCCCAGCGAAAAGTGAAATTGGAAGATATTGATGCGCTGCGGCACGTTGGGAGTGCCGGCTCCGCTCAGGAGCTGTTCGCGCGTGCCGGAAAAGCCGACAAACCGGGGCGAGTCGGGACTCAGACTCAGGTCTACGCGGATCGGCCCAATCGGCGTCCGGTAGCGGACTCCGAAGCCGAATGCGTGCACGGCATAGTCGAAGTCTTGCCGGTTGAGCTGCCAGAAGCGCAAATTAATGGCAGTAATCGAAGAATAGACGTTTCCCATGTCGTGGAAGAAGACGCCGCCAAGATTATCGCCATATAAAGGAAAGCGCAGTTCCTCGGAGTGAAACAGATAGGCGTTTCCGCCCAGAGGGAAGCCGGTCACCAGGTCGCGAGGTCCGGCTTGATTTTCGGGGAAGGCCCGGTCGGTGGAGGCGCCGCCGGAAAAGAAGCGCTCGGCCAGCGGGACTTCTTCCCAACTGGGAGTGCCGGGCGGAACGGCCACGCCGCCGGCATATCTTTGCAGATATCCGAATCGAAAGACGCGCGCAAAGACAAGATTGCGGCGGATGCGATGGTAGGTGCTGTTGGAAAATTGCAGGCGCGAAAAGGTGGTGGCCGATCCCAATTGCCGCCCCGCCCAGCCCCAGTCCACGGTGTTCAGGAAACCGCGAGTCGAGTCGATAGGGTTGTCGCGCTGGTCGTTAATAAACGAAAACGAGACGATGCCGGCGCGGTCCGGCTGAGAGAAAAGAGGAATCAACTCCGGCTCGATCTTGAGCGTATCGGCGGGGATGGTCACGCGGCGATAAGAATAACGGTATTGAAGCGTATTGGCGCGGCTCAGACGCTGGGCCAATTGGACGGAGCCTTCCAGGCGGCGCGAGGTGAAGGTGCGGATGTCGTTAGAGTTGTCGAACAATCCGGAGACGCTCAAGGACAGTTTGTCATTTTCCATGAACTGCGGAATCGCATAGGTCGTCACAACGCGTTGTTCGATGGTCGAAAACAGGGTCTGGACGCCGACGGTATGAGCCAAGCCGAACACGTTCAGGCGCGTCAGGCCGAAGGAAAGGCGCGGAGTGAAGGTGGTGGCGCCGGCGGGGGAATCGAAGGTGGTGGTGCCTCCTCCGATGCGCCCGAGTTGGGCTCCGATGCCGCCGTTGAGCGACCACTTGCTCGCCTCGTCCAGATGAAACAGGACGTTTTTGCGATCTTCTTCGCCATCGGGGTTCTGAAGCGCCGTTTGCACGCGCGAAAAAATGCTGAGTTCGTAGAGCCTCTGCTGGCTGCCGACCATCTTCAGTTGCGACATGGGGTCGCCTGGATTCAGCGAGATCTGGTCCGCAACCACGAACGGCCGAGTGGCTTCCAGGCCGCGAACGAGGACGTTGCGCACAAACAGCGGCTGGCCGGGTTCAACCGTGTATTTCAGGGCGACGCTTGTGGGAGCCGGGCCGGGGGTTTGGGTCCAATCGAAACGCGCGTCGGGGTAGCCTTGGTTGAAGTAATACGTAAGGATCGCGTCGCGGTCGGCGGTCACGGCGGCCTCGCTGAACGGCTGTCCCGGGAGGGATTGAAGCAAAGGCCGCAACCGCGCGGCTTCGCTCTGAGAGACTCCCTCCAGATCCAGTTGGCTTACTAACCATTGCGAACCTTCGTGGATGTCGAAAGCCACGGCCAGATGTCCCGGCACGCCTTTGTAACTATCGATGGGCGGAGGGGTCTCCACTTTGACGTCGCGAAAGCCGTTTGCGCGGTAAAGATCCTCGATGCTGGCGCGGTCTCGTTCGATCATCCTTTGCGAAAAGCGGCCCCAGGGATAACGCGGGAAGGAGGCGGGCGTGGTGGAGAGGCGCTCCCGCAGAGTCTCGTAATCGAAGTAACGATTGCCGCGGATATCCAGGCGGACGAGCTTGTGGCGGGCTCCCAGCGACACGGAATAGTCGATCAGAGAATGTCCTGGCTGCGGCTCGCTCTGGACGAAGTCGACCGAAGCGTCGAAATACCCGCGGGATTGGAAATAATTCAGCAGGTTCTGCCGCCCTTCCAACAGAAGACCGCGGTCGATGGCCCGCTCCTGATAAATGGGAATCAACTCGCGCAGTTGATGCGGCGAGACCTTGGCTCCCATTACTCTCACCTGGATGACCGGTCCCATGTCCAGGCGCAGGACGGGCGTCACGCGGTTTGTGGCGGGATGGAATTGAAGCTCTTCCAGGGTGGCGCGGGCTAACGGCCGGTCGCTTTTTTGCAGAGTTTCTTGCACCTCTCCGATTCCGGTTTGAAGGCGGCTTTTGGTCATCTCGCGCCAGCCGGGGAAGGTAATGAACAAAAACTTGCGGCGCCAATTGGTGGCGTGAATGAGAGACTCGCGGGAGACGTTAAATTGGCCCAGGAACCGCACGCCGTCGAAATGGGCGCGATCGCCCGTGTGGATGAAAAAGTAGATGTTGGCTTCCTGAGTGGCGGGCGTACGATCGACGTGGGTCTCGACGCTGGCCGAATAGAAACCGTTGGCGCGAAGCAACTCTTCCACATTCTGCTGCGCCTGGGCCAATTGATCGTCGGCGAACGGGGCGCCGAGTTCGAGCTTGGCGGCCGCGGCGATCTGGCCGGTATTCGGCGGATCGGACTCGCCGGAGATATTCACGCCACTGACGAAGTAATTGAACTCGGTTTGGATGCGCAGCGCCGCGCCGCCGCGGTCGGGCTCCACATCCACCGAAAGATCGGAGTAGCGGCCGGTGGAATAAAGGTTCTGCATGGTGTCGCGCACATCCTCGATGCGGAGGGGCTGACCCGGATGAAGGAGGACGCGGCTTTGCAACTCTTGAGCGGTGAAGGGCTGGATGGGCGGAACGAAATCGATGCGAGTGATGGTCTTACCTTCGAAGCCGGCGGCGCTCTGGGCCTGAGACACGGCTGCGCCGATCGGCAGAAGAAGTGTTGCAAGCGCCGCGGGCCGCACGAATTTTAAGGATATCGCGGCCCGCCATCCGCCCATATTCCGTTAGAGGCGCCCGCAGGAAGCTGCGTTGCGTCCCGAGGGCGCCTTACGGCGCCGAATCCGGCAGCGGAGCCTTTGCATCCAGAGCAAACACGAGCAACTTCGGCATCACGGGCGGGGGAGCGTTGGGGCCGCGCGCCGCGGCGGGCGGCGCGCCCCGTCCGGGCACATTGCCCTGGCCGCCCATGAGGGCGACGTACTGCTTTCCGTCAATCATGTAGGTGATGGGAGGTCCCATAGCGCCGCGCAATCCGGTGTTGATGTCGAGGAGCTTCTCGCCTTTATCGGCGCTATAGGCCAGGAGATGCCCTTCCGGAGTAACCTGAAGGACCAGATTTCCGGCGGTGCTCACCGTGCCTCCTCCGATGGCCGCGCCCGTGGGGGCGCTCCAGCGAGCCTGCTGCGTCACCGGGTCCCAGGCGCGCAGTTGTCCGCGGCCGCCTTCCTGCGCCGGACCTGGACCGATCGCCGGAGGAGGCGGCAGCGGCTTGGGGAGAGCGGACGGCGCCGGGGCCGGAGGAGCAGCCTGGGCGGCGTTGGCAACCTCGGGAGCGGCGTTGGTGGGAGCTCCGGGTCCGCCGCGTCCGGGGCCGCCTCGACCGCCAAAATTAAACGCAATCCCGAGATTTTGTTTGGTGGGATCGTACGTGAAATCTTCCTGCAGGGCGTATCCCATGCCGCCGTTGGACGAAGGGATGTAGACCAAACCGGTGGCGGGATTGAAGGACATGGGGGCCCAATTGTGAGCGCCGCCGGCGCCGGGCGTGATGGTGATGGACTGCTTTCCATACTTGGCTTCCTGGTTCACAATGGGCCGGCCGGTTTTTTCGTCCAATCCCTTGGCCCAAGTCACCGTCACAAAGGGCTGGCCCGAGATAAATTCGCCGGTTTGCCGGTCGATCACGTAAAAGAAGCCGTCCTTGTTGGCCTGCATGAGAACCTTTCGCTGGCGGCCCTTGATGGCGAGGTCGGCAAGCATAAGTTGCTGGACGCTATCGAAGTCCCAAGAATCGTCGGGAACGGCTTGGAAGTACCACTTCATGGCGCCGTCGTCGGGGTTGACGGCCAAAATCGACGCGGCGTAGAGATTGTCGCGGCCGTTGGACTTGCGAATCGCATCGGGCCACGGCCCGGCGTTACCGGTGCCGACGTAAAACAGATTGAGGTCGGGATCGTAGGCCATGCCGTCCCAGACGGTGCCGCCGCCGCCCATCTTCCAGGCATCCTTGTCCCAGGTGGCGGAGGCCTTGCGCATGGCTTCGTTCTCAAAGGGCTTGGAAGGATCGCCGGGGACGGTGTAATCGCGCCAGGCGAAGCGTCCGGTTTCGGCGTCGTAGGCGGCGAAGAATCCCCGCACGGGAAATTCGGCGCCGCTCACGCCCACGATGACTTTGCCTTTCGCGATGCGCGGGGCCATCGTGAGCGTGTAATTGTCTTGGGGATAGGCAACACGGGCTTCCCAGACGGGCTTGCCGGAGTCGGCGTCCAGCGCGACCAGGCGGCCGTCGTTGATGGGGGCGATGATTTTGCCGTTGTAGAGAGCCAGCCCGCGATTCACGATGCCGCAGCAGAGCTTCGGCGTAACCGCCGGCCGATTCACTTCCGGATCCCACCGCCACTTTTCCTTGCCAGTGCGGGCGTCTACGGCGAAGACGATGCTGAAATTCGTGATGGCGTAGATGGAGCCATTCCAAACGAGCGGCGTGGCCTCCTGATTGCCGCCGCCCATGCCAACATCGAAGGACCAGGCAAGACCGAGGCGGGCGACGTTGGCCGTATCGATCTGTTTGAGGGGGCTGTAACGTTGCTCGGACTGGCTCTGGCCGTACGTCAGCCAGTCCTCGCCGGTCTTGCCGGCGTTTTTAAGCGCCACGTCGTCGACCTTGCGGCCCGGCTGGCCCAGGGCGAGCCAAGCAAACAAACAGAGGGTTCCAAGCCAGCCGGCAAGCCATGTAATCGCCGTGCGCAGGGGCATCTTCCGCACCTCCCAGCCAAAGAGAATGAAGACTTATCGCGATTATTCTATCGTAGGGCCGCCTGCCGGGGCCATTGTAAAACTAAGAAGGGGGGAGCAAAGTCGATCTAACCGCGTCAAGCGCGCGCGGCGGCGTCCCAGGAGCGAAAAGGACGGGCGTGAGTTTGGCGGGACGCGCCCGGCGGCCATGCTACGTTGGTGAGAGTGTTCGCCATGGCGTGGTTCACGCGGCAAAAGCCCGGAGTTGAAGGCGCCGCTGAAAATGAAGAGCGCCGCGTTCGCACCGAAGGCCTGTGGCTGAAGTGCGAAAGCTGCTCGCAAATCGTCTGGAAGAAGGCTCTAGACGAAAATCTCCAGTGCTGCCCCAAGTGCAACCACCACTTTCGGATCGACGCTCGCGCGCGCCTGGCGATGCTGTTCGACGGCGAATATCGGGAGTACGACGCGGGGCTGGTGTCGACCGATCCGCTGAAATTCAAAGATTCCAAAAGCTACTCGGAGCGCCTGGAATCGACGCGCTCGGCCACGCAACTTTCCGACGCCCTGATCGCGGCGAGCGGGAGGCTGGACGGGCGGCCGGTCCAGATTTGCGCCATGGAGCTGAAGTTTATCGGCGGCAGCATGGGCGCGGTGGTGGGCGAAAAGATCACGCGGGCCATTGAGCGGGCCATCCAGGAGCGGGCGCCGCTGATTATCGTTTCGGCAACCGGCGGCGCGCGGATGCAGGAAGGGGCGGTCAGCCTGATGCAAATGGCGAAAATCTCGGCGGCGCTGATGCGCCTGGACGAAGCCAAGGTTCCCTATATCAGCGTGCTGACGGATCCCACCACGGGAGGCGTCACGGCCAGCTTCGCCATGCTGGGAGATTTGAATATCGCCGAGCCCGGCGCGCTGATCGGCTTCGCCGGCCCGCGCGTAATCGAGCAGACCATCCGCCAAAAACTGCCGGAGGGATTCCAGCGCAGCGAGTTTCTGCTGGAGCACGGGTTTCTGGACGGCGTGGTGAAGCGGACGGAGATGAAGGCGTACATCGCGCGAGCGCTGAAGTTCTTCTGCGACTGAGACTGCGCCCCCACGCTACACTGAAACGGATGGCTCCGGGAATGGCGGGATTTGGGCACGGCGACCGCCGCAGCGGCGGAGGAGGACGCGCGCCGGAGGTTCCGACAAAGCCGAAAGCCCCCGCTTCGGAGCGTTTCCGCGAACTGTGGCCTGATCTTCGCGAGATGATCCAGCCGCGGCGTAAGATTTTCGCCCTTGGCTTCGTGCTGATGGTCATCAACAAAATCTGCGCGCTGGTGCTGCCGACGTCCACGAAATATCTTATCGATAACGTTATCGGCAAGCGGCAGGTTCATTTGCTTGCGCCGCTTGTGAGCGCGGTGGTTGCGGCGACTTTGATTCAGGGAGTGACTTCGTTTTCCCTGACGCAACTGCTGTCGAAAGCCGCGCAAAGACTCATCGCCGAGCTGCGGCAAAAAGTGCAGCGCCATATCGGGCTGCTGCCGGTGGCCTATTACGACGCAAATAAAAGCGGCGTGCTGGTGTCGCGCATCATGACCGACGTGGAGGGCGTTCGGAACCTTTTGGGTACGGGACTGGTGGAGTTCGCCGGCGGCCTGCTGCTGGCGTTGTTCGCGCTCGGCTACCTGCTCTACCTCAGCCCGCTGATGACCGGGATTACGGCCGCCTTCGTCCTCTCGTTTTCTCTGGTGTTGCGAACGGCCTTCAAGAACATACGGCCCATCTTTCGCGAGCGGGGCAAGATCAACGCCGAAGTGACGGGACGGCTCACGGAGTCGCTGGGCGGAGTGCGGGTGGTGAAAGGCTATCACGCCGAGGACCGCGAGGCCGAAGTTTTCGCCGGGGGCGTCAAACGGCTTTTGGATAACGTCATCCGGTCGCTGACGGCCATTTCGCTGATGAGCCTGTCGGCCACCATGCTAATGGGAATTGTCGGCGCAACGGTGTCCTATGTGGGGGCCCAACAGATCTTCGCGGGCAAACTCACGCTCGGCGAACTGATGTCGTTTGTGGCCTTCCTGGCGTTTTTGACCGCTCCGGTGTTTCAGATGGTGGGAATCGGGACGCAGATCAGCGAAGCCTTCGCCGGCCTGGAGCGGACGCGCGAGGTGTTGCGCGAGGCGAGAGAAGATAGCGATCCCTTGCGCACGGTCGAGTTGGGTTTGATCCGGGGCGAAGTGGAATTCTCCAATGTGGGCTTTTCCTACGAGCGCGGCAAGCCGGTGCTGTTCGAGGTGAGCTTCCTGGCCGAACCGGGGACCGTAACGGCGCTGGTGGGGCCCTCGGGCTCGGGCAAATCCACGATTATCAGCCTGGTGGCGGCGTTCCACACGCCGACAGAAGGGCGGGTTACGGTGGACGGCGTGGATCTCGCCAAAGTCCGTCTGGCTTCTTATCGCACGCAGCTTGGGGTGGTGCTTCAGGACACGTTCTTGTTCGACGGGACCATCGAGGAAAACGTGGCCTTCGCGCGGCCGGGAGCGACGAAGGAACAGATTCTGGAAGCTTGCCGCATCGCGCGGGTGGACGAATTCGCGGAAGCCTTCGAGAAGAAGTACGACACGATTGTGGGAGAAAGGGGCGTGAAGCTTTCGGGCGGACAGCGCCAGAGGGTTTCCATCGCGAGGGCGATTCTGGCCGACCCCCGCATCCTGATTCTGGATGAAGCGACCTCGAGCCTGGATTCGGAGTCCGAGGCGCTGATTCAGGAAGGCTTGAAGTATTTGATGAAGGGACGGACGACGTTTGTCATCGCGCACCGCCTTTCCACGATCCGCCGGGCGGATCAGATCTTAGTCGTGGAGGCGGGCCGTATTGTGGAGCGCGGAACCCACGAGCAGCTTTATGGCCTGGGCGGCCGCTACTGGGATCTTTATACGCGCCAGCACGGCGTCGAGGCCAACCTGTTCCTGGCTCCCGGAGAGGGCGACAAGATCGAGGAAGAGAAAAACGGCGCTGCGGCGCGAGAAACCAGCGCGCTGGGCGAAGCGATGCGCTTGATCCGCGGAAGGTAGCGCTCACTCGGCCAACACGCAAACATCCCGCAAATTGCGGTAATCCTCGGCATAATCCAATCCATAGCCGACCACGAATTCGTCGGGGATCTGAAATCCCACGTAGTCCACGACCACGGCCCTCTGGCGGCGTTCGGGCTTGTCGAGCAAGGTGGCGATGCGCAGCGACCGGGGATTGCGCTGGCGGAACAGTTGCAGGAGGTAACTGAGGGTAATTCCGCTATCGACGATGTCTTCCACGACGATGACGTCTTGCCCCTCGACGGAGACGTCGAGGTCTTTGGTAAGCTTGACTTCCCCCGACGAGCTTCGCCCCTTCCCATAGCTGGAGATGCCGATGAACTCCAGGCGCGCGGGAGTATTCATCGCTCGCGCCAGATCCGAAAGGAAAATGCAGGCGCCTTTGAGAATGCCAACCAGATAGACCGGTCCATTGGGGTAGTCGCGCTCAATCTGCGCGCCCAATTCCTGGATGCGGGACTGGATTTGCTGCGCGGTGAGGAGCAGGCGGAGCGAAGGCATGAATTTTCGATTGTAGTACGATACCAGCAGGAGACCAAATAACGCTGGCGCGCGCGAAGAAAACGCTGACACCGGAGCCGATGTGGCTCAGGGCCGTGCGCGCGGCCGACGCCAAGCAGGCCAAGGACATCCGGGTTCTGGACCTGCGCGAGGTGACCTCCTTCGCCGATCATTTCGTCATTTGCAGCGGGTCCAACCCTCGCCAGATTCAGACCATCGCCGACGAAGTGGAGAAGACGCTCAAAAAAGCGGGCGAGCGGCCGCACAGCGTGGAAGGATACGACAACGCAGACTGGATCCTTCTGGATTACGGCGATTACCTGGTCCACATCTTTTCGGAGAAGGCGCGCCTATATTACGATTTGGAGCGTTTGTGGCGCGACGCGAAGCCGGTGAAGCTGGCGGAAATTTTTTCCTGAGCCTTACTCTCCGACGATCTTCACCAGAACCCGCTTCTTCCTGCGGCCGTCGAATTCGCCGTAGAAGATCTGTTCCCAAGGGCCGAAATCCAGCTTGCCCCGCGTGATCGCCACGACCACTTCGCGGCCCATCACTTGCCGTTTCAGGTGGGCATCGGCGTTATCTTCGCCAGTGCGGTTGTGCAGGTACTGCGCGGTGGGCTCGTGGGGCGCGAGCTTCTCCAGCCACTTTTCGTAGTCCTGGTGCAAACCGCTCTCGTCGTCGTTGATGAACACCGAGGCGGTGATGTGCATGGCGTTCACCAGGGCCAGGCCTTCCTGAACTTCGCTCTCGCGAAGGCATGCCTCCACTTGGCGGGTGATGTTGACGAAAGCCCGCCGCGCGGGAATCTCAAGCCAAAGCTCTTTGCGGTAGGATTTCACGGACGGGGCGAAGGAAAAGTCTTGGAGATGTGGTCGTGCCAGGCGAGGTTCTCCTCATCCACCAGGGCCCAAATCAGCCCTAGTCCGGCGGAGAGCAGGCTGAGAATGGTCACCAACTGCCGCAGAATCCGCCGCTCGCGGCTGGGAGTCCGCCCGTCGAAATCCATTAGGCGCAACCCCGCAAAGCGCATTCCGGGAGAATCGCCGTTGCCGAGGGACCACAGCAGCCTGTAGAACGCCCCCGTAAGGAAAGCCACGGCCAGAAAAAGCGGCACGGATTGGCGCGTCGGAGACAAATTACCGCCGCAAGCATACAGAATCACTGCAAACAGACCAAGAGCAATGAGCAGGATGCTGAAATCCACCGCAGCCGCCATCAGGCGGTGCAAGGGCAACGCCACGGGAGCGTCGCAGGCGATGACTTCCGCGGGCGAGCCGGAACCGGGGAATTCGGGGAATTCCAAAGACCGCTGAGAGTCCGGAACGCGGGGGGAACGGGCTGCGGCGGTTCGCTCGGCGAGCCTTCGCAGCCGTGGCGGATCGGGCTGGGAAGGGGCGGACGGCTTCAGGGATGGGAGGGAGACGACCTTGGCTGCGACGTTTGTGGAGGAGAACAACTGCCGCTGCGGCGATGCGGCCGGCGAGGCGGTCCGGGCTTGGACGGCTGTACCCGAACCGCCGCCGGCAATCGTCTCAAATGCCGGTGCTGTCGCCGCGATCACTGGATAATTTTCGGGAGCCGGGCGCGGCGAGGCGAAATGCAAACGCCGCATGCAACGGACGCAGCGCCGTTCCTCGAAATCGTTCGACGCTCCGCAGTACCTGCATTGAATCTCGGTCATAATGAGGTTGACGGCTCTACACGCGCGCTGTTACTGTCCTTGGTTGGGGTCCTCGCTTCGCCTTTCCGTTTGCCGGTTTCTTCTAAGTCGTAACACAATCGGGCGGATTTGTCACGGATTCTATCCCAGGGGTCTCTATTTAGTGGGTCTAGCGCTCTATTTTTCTCTCTCCGCGCCGCTAGCCGCACAAAATTACCGTCCGGCGTTACCGGCGCCTCCGGCGCCGACGATGCAGGTCAACCCCAACGCCGACCAGCTTGTGCGCCCGGCGCGGCCGGGAGGGCCGGCGGCGGACGAACAGGCCGTGGTGCAGGCGAACTCCGAGGAGCATGACGGTCCGGTGATTCACCTGCGCGGAATGGTGCGGATCGAAACCTCCGAAATGGCGTTGACCGCCGACGAGGTGGATTACAACCAGGACACGGGCGACGCCGACGTTCGCGGCCACGTCCATTACGAAAACTTCACGACCGGCGAGAAGCTGTTCTGCGATCATGGCCGCTACAACACGCAAGACGAAACGGGCAGCTTTTACGAGGTGAGCGGGACGGCGCCTTCGCGCGTGGCCGCGCGCCCGGGTCTTCTGACCACAACCAATCCGTTCTATTTCCAGGCGAAGCGCGCCGACCGCCGCGAGGGCCACTATCTGCTCTATGACGGTTTTCTGACGGATTGTTCGCTCCCCCATCCGTGGTGGCGGCTGCAAGGCCCGCGGTTCGACGTGGTTCCGCGCGACCACGCCATCGCGTACTCGTCCTGGTTCTACCTCCGCAAGATCCCGTTGTTTTACGTTCCGCGTTTCAACAAGTCGCTTAAAAGAGAGCCCCGGCGGAGCGGATTTCTGGTTCCCAACGTTGGAAACAGCTCACTGCGCGGAATGATGGTGGGCGCCGGGTACTACTGGGCCATCAACCGCAGCTACGATCTCATGTACCGGGTGCAGTACTTCTCTAACGTGGGCCTCAACCACACCGTCGATTTCCGCGGCAAAGTCAACGAGACGACCGATTTCAACTTCACGCTCTACGCGTTGAACGATCACAGCTCGAACCCCTCGATCTCCACGGGCGGCTATCTGGCGCTGTTCGACGGCAAATCCCTTTTACCGGGCGGATGGGAGGCGCGCGGGCGCCTGGATCTGCTTTCCTCGTTTCTCTACCGCCAGGAGTTTTCCGAATCGATTAACGAAGCCATTTCTTCCGAGACTCACTCGGCGGCGTTTCTCGACAAGCATTGGTCCAATTACGGAGTCAATTTGGTCACCGAGCGCGACGTGAACTACCAGACCACCGCGCCGGGCGACCAGATCGAGCTGCGCAAGCTGCCGGAGCTGCAATTTATCGCGCGCGATCAGGCCGTCCGGCAGTGGCCCGTGTGGGTCTCGCTGGACGCAAGCGACGGTCTGGAATATCGCAGCCAGCCGCAATTCCAGACGCGGCAATTTGTAAACCGGGGCAATGTTGCTCCTAGGGTGACGACGGCCTGGCGCTGGCTGGGCATGGCTTTCGTTCCCAGTTTCACCATGCATGAGACCTTTTACGGAGAAAGCTTTCCGACCACGGCAGTTGCTGCTCCGTATCAAATCTTGCCCAGGGTGAGTGATACAAGTCTGGTGCGAAGCGCGCGCGATTTCGATCTGGTTTGGGTGCTGCCGTCGCTCGAGCGGGTTTTTAACGCGCCATCGTGGATGGGCGACAAGGTGAAGCATGTCATTGAGCCGCGGGTCGAATACCGCTACATCTCCGGAGTGCACGATTTCAACGACATCGTCCGGTTCGACGACATCGATCTGCTCTCCAACGCCAACCAGGCGACGTTTTCTCTCTCCAATCGCTTGCTGGCCAAGGACAAGAACGGGACCGTGACAGATCTGCTGATTTGGCAGCTTTCCTATGCCCGGTTTTTCGATCCCTCCTTCGGCGGGGCCGTGATTCCGGGCGTGCGCAACATCGTGCAGAGCGTGGCGGACCTGACCGGGTTCGATTTTTTGAACGGATACCGGCATCAGTCGCCGGTGGTGAGCGCGCTGCGCTACCAATCCAAGGTTGGCTTGGAGTGGCGGACAGACTACGATCCGGTCCGGCGCGGAATCGTCAATAACAGCGTTAACCTCGATGTCCATATCCGGAAATATTCGGCCTCCATGGGCCACACGATGATTCGCACGGACCCGATTCTGGCGCCGAACTCGAATCAGATGCGGTTTTCGGCGACTTATGGCAACCAGAGCCGCCGCGGCTGGAACGCCGGGATGAGCGCGTTTTACGACTTCCGCGAAGGCAAACTGGCGTACACGCTCATGCAGGTGACCTACAATACGGATTGCTGCGGAATCAGCGCGCAGTACCGCATTTTCAATTTCGGAAACCGCGATGAGCATCAGGAATTGTTTTCTTTCGCCGTGTCGAATATCGGAACGTTCGGGACGTTGAAGCGGCAGGAGCGGATCTTCTAGCCGCCAACGATACAATAGGAAATTTATGTTCCGACGAGGCATTTTGTTCGCGCTGGCGGCCTTGGCGCCGTTCCTGGCGTTGCACGCCCACGAGCCGCGGCCCGCCGCCCAGACGCCGATTTCTTTTCCAGATGGAAGGAAAATCAGGCTTCAGCAATACCGGGGGAAGGTCGTGGTGCTGGCGATTTTTTCGATGACATGCCCGGATTGCATTGAAAACGTCCAAATGCTGAATCGCGTCCAGAAGGACCTGGGTCCGCAAGGTTTTCAGGCTATCGGAGCGGCGGGAGACGACAACGCCCAATACCAGGTCGGCGCCTTCGCGCAGCGTTACAAAATCACGTTCCCCATCGGATATCTAAACAAAGACGAGATGATTGCGATCGGGGATATCGAAAAAAACCGCCGGCCGGTGGCGCCCATTTTTTTGTTTATAGACAAAGCCGGAGTCGTGCGATTTCAGTATTATGGAGACGATCCGTTTTTCAAAACCTCCGACGGATCGACCCGCTCGATCGTGCAGGCGTTGCTAAAGGAGCCAGCGAAAGCGAGATAGGCGTCGCGGCGCGCTGTGATAGACTTCCCTTTCCGGCTGTGGCAAAACTACCCCTTCGAAGCTGGCTGACTTTGCTTGTTTGCTTCGTCGTTTTAACGATTGCGTTTTCTTTCGGCCTGTTCTCGCTGCCGCAGTTTTATCCCTCGCTGGTGCGGTCGCTTCACTGGAGCCGCGCGAGCGCCGCGGCGGGCGGCTCGATTGTGCTCCTGCTGGTGGGAGTGCTTTCGCCGGCCGTGGGAGCGCTGGTCGACCGGTTCCAGCCGAAGGCGGTTCTGGTGGGAGGAATGTGCCTGGTGGGCTTGGCTTTAGCGCTGCTCTCCACGGCGCGGTCGCGCGCGGCATATTACGCGTTTTGCACAATTTTGGGGGCGGGAACGTCGGCGGTCTCCATTTTGCCCAACTCAATTCTGATCGGTCCTTGGTTCACGCGGAACCGGGGACTGGCGGTGGGATTCGTGAACGCGGGGATCGGGCTGGGCGGCGTGGCGCCCACGATCACGGCGTTTGAAATCGCGCGTCGAGGCGTGGCGGGAGCGTTTCTATTTCTGGCCGCCTGCATCGCCATTCCCTTGATTCTGACGCTGGCGGTCGTACAGAAAGGCGAAGGCGGGGGGCGAGGCGGCGCGCGCGCGCCTTCCTTTGCGGAACTTGCGCGCATGCCAATGTTCTGGATCTTCGGCATCAGTTTGTTTTTCACCGCCCACGCGATGCTGGGCATTCAGCAAAACCTGGTGCTATATCTGACAGGCGAAGGTCTGCCGGCGCAACCAGCGGCGCGCGTGCTCAGCATCGCGTTGATGGCGGCGGCGTTCGGCAAGCTGATGAGCGGAGCGCTGGCGGACCGGCTTTCGGCTCGCGCGGGCATGCTGTTCAGCATTTCCTGCGTGGCTTTGGGAATCCTGGCGCTGCTCCAGACGCCGGCGCAATCGAGCTGGCTCGCGCCGCCGGCGGCGTTGTTCGGCATCGGCTATGGAGGCATTTTCAACGCATCGCCGACCATTATTTTCGAGCATTTTGGCGCGCATCAGGTGGGCAAATCCTTAGGGTTGTTTTACGTATTTTTCGGTCTCGGCACGGCTAGCGGCGGCGCGCTGGCCGCTCTGCTAGCGGACCGGACGCGGGGTTACGCCGCGCCGTTCACCCTCGATCTGGCGCTGGCCTGCGCAGCGCTGTTGTTAATGATCGCAAGCGGCCGCCAGACCCAGCCCGCCGCCCGGCTTCGGCTTTCGAAAGCGCTATGACGGAGCGCTGGATTTTCGAAGGAAATTGCTGGAAATTTGGTCACAATATTCCCACCGACATGATCACTCCGGCGCACATTATGTTCAAGACCGCTCCGGAAATGGCTAAATTTGTTCTGGAAACCCTCCAGCCCGAGTTTCCGAAACAGGTGCGGCCGGGCGACATTTTGGTGGCGGGCCGGAATTTCGGCTGCTCCTCCGGGCGGGCGCTGGCGGCGAAAGCGCTTAAGGCCACCGGGATCGCCGCGATCGTCGCGGAGCAATTCGCGCGGACATTTTACCGCAACGCCGCCGAGATCGGATTGCCGCTGGTGGAGGCGCCGGGTGTTCACGAGATGGCCGAGCCGGGCCATCGCCTCCGGGTCGATATCGTCAGCGGGGCGGTGGAAGATCTCACCGCGAAAAAAAGCGTTTGCGGCCAACCGTTGCCGCGGTTTCTGCTGGAGATGCTGCGAGCGGGGGGCCTGATTCCGCTTCTCAGAATCAAACATGACCTTGTTGCTCAATAACGACGAAGTCGAGCGCGCGCTTACGCCGCCGGATGCGATCGCCGCCACGGAATGCATTTATCGGGAGCTGGCGGAGGGCCTGGCGACGAACCGCCCGCGCAGCCAGACCTACATGCCGGTGGAGTCCCGCGAGCATCCAGGTTTTCGCTATCGGATGAAAACCCAAGAGGGGGCCGGCGTCTCCAGCGGGGTATGGGCCTTGCGGATTACCTCCGATATGGCGGGATTTTCCTACACGGCGGGCGTGAAGCGCCGGCGAATTCTGCCGGTGGCCGGCGGCCATCGTTATTGCGGCCTGGTGATGCTTTTCGATATCGAGCGAATCGAGCCCATCGCCATCATGCCCGATGGAGTAATTCAAAAAGTCCGAGTGGCGGCGTTGAGCGTGGTGGGCGCGAAGTTTCTGGCCCCTCCCCAACCGCGCGTTTTGGGACTTTTCGGCAGCGGCTGGCAGGCCGGCGCGCACCTGGAGTTTTTGTGCAGCCAGTTTCCCTTCGAGCGCGTGAAGGTCTACAGTCCCAACCGGGAGCATGCGCAAGAGTTCTGCGACAAATGGAGCGCCAAACTGGAGGCCACGATCGAGCGCGCTGCTACGCCGAGGGAGTGCGTGGAGGGCAGCGATTTCATTCAGGCGGCCACGGCCGCCTGGGACTCGGTCTTCGACGGGCAGTGGGTGGAAAAGGGAATGTATGTCGCCTCCATTGGGGGTTCGGACGCGAGCAATAAGCGGCGCGAAATCGACGATGAGACCATCCGGCGCGCGGACGTTTATGTTGTGCACTCGAAAGAAGTGGCGCGGCTGGATCAATCGCCGGATGTCTGGGAAGTCGCGCAAAAAGGCATAAAGAGCTGGGAATCGATTTTGGAAGTGCAGGATCTGGTGGCGGGAAAGATTTCCGGCCGGACGCATCCAGATCAGATTACGGTGTTCAACAACAACACCGGCGCGGGAACGCAATTCGCGGCGGTGGGCGCGGCGGTTCTGCGGCGCGCGCGGGCCATGGGTTTAGGCCGGGAGATCCCAACCGAATGGTTTTTGGAAGATGTCTCCCCTTAGCGCCCCGGAAATCAATGCGGCGAGGGTGAATCGGCTGGTCGGCCTGATGGCCGAACAGAAATGGGACCGGCTGCTGTTCTATGGCCACGCCTGGCGCAAAGATTTTTTCCGCTATTTGTTGAACGTGAATTTTTCCGGCCCGTATGCGATCGCCGCGCTAGAGCGCTCCGGCGAGATCCGGGCCGTTCTATCGCACCCCTGGGACGTGGAGCTGCTGCCGGAAGGCGCTAAAGCGTGCGATCTGCCGATGCTGAACCGCGGATCGGCGGCGGTTGCGGGACTGGAGCTAATGGACGCGGGCTTGGCTCGGGCGCTCGGTGAAAACCTGGTGAGCGCTACATCCCAGGTAGAAGAACTGCGCCGCGTCAAAGAGCCGGAGGAAATCCGGGCTCTGCGCCGCGCGGCCGCGCTGGCCGACCGCGGCTACGAGCGCTTCGCCGAAGTCATCGAGCCGGGAATGGCCGAATTCGAGCTGGTGGCGGAAGTGGAAGGTTTTCTGAAATCTCACGGCGCCGAAGACAACTTCATGCTCATCGCTTCGGGAGGAGCGGAAGTGACGGGAATGAAGCCGCCCACCGAGCGCCGCTTCCAGCGGGGCGATCAGGTGACCACGGAGCTCACGCCGCAGGTCGACGGCTATTACGCCCAAATATGCCGCACGCTGGTATTAGGCGAGCCCAACGCAAAGCAGCATGAAGCGTTCTCCATTTTTAAAGAGGCTCAGCAGGCGGCGGAGACTTTGCTCCGGCCGGGCGTAGATACCGCCGACGTGGCGCGCGTGCAGAACGACGTATTCCGGCGCCGCGGCTATGGCGAATACACCGGCTCCAAATACACCCGGGTTCGCGGACACAACCTGGGGTTGCATCCGGACGAAAATCCCTATGTGCTGGAGGATGTGCACTACACGGCAAAGGCCGGAATGACAATGATTGCGCATCCTAACACCTATCTGCCGCTCTCCGGATATATGGTGCTTGGGGACACTCTGCTGGTGACGCCGGGCGGTTGCGAGCGGCTGACCCTATCGGAGAGGAAGCTGTTCCAGAAGTGAAGCGCGGGCTCATCGCATGGGATAAGTCGGAACTGCCTCCCCAAGCGTTTGAAGCTCGGCTCAGGCGCTTGCGGGAGCGATTGGCGGAATTGGATCTGCCCGCGGCGGCCGTCTATAGCGATTTGTGGAAATCGAATTACGGGCGCTTTTACTCCAATTTGATGCTATATTTCAATCGCGCGATTCTGTTGATTCCCCGCGACGGACAGTTGCTGCTGCTGTGCGGTCTTTCGCCGCGAGTCTATCCCTGGATTCGGTCGGTAACGATTCTGGAAGAAATCGTGCCGAGCCCCAACCTGCCGGCGTCCCTGGCGGAAGTTTGCTCCCGGCGAAACTGGCGGAGGATCGGGATGATGGATCCCGACGGGCTTCCGTACGATCTTCATCGAGCTCTGGCGGCTTGCGTCGAGATTCACGCGGTCCCGCACGAAAGCGACGAGTGGGAGCGGGCTATGCACCGCCGGGCGCGGCAAATGGCTTGGGACGGATTGAATGAGGAGCTCCCGGTGGGCCTGGGGATGAAGGATTGGGAATTTGCGGGACGCCTGGAACGCAGTCTGCGGCGGGCCGGCGCGGAGGACATGGCGATTTTGACGACCAACGGAGATTGTGCGCCGGGACCGGCGACCGGACAAACGTTGCACGAGGGATTTTCCGTGAGCCTCGCGCTGGAGTATCGTGGGCATTGGACCAAGATCGCGCAGCATCACAACTCGGCGGACCGGGCCATCCCGCACGCGGCCTGTCTGGAGGTTCTCTCCGGCCCGCTGCCCTTCCAGATCTGCGAAAAGCCGCCGGAAGAGGCGGTGGTGGCCTCGGCGCTGGAAGTGCGGGAAGGCGCGCACCGCTATTTTTCCGGCGACGCGTTCTGGTCTACGAAGAACAGTCTCGAGCCCTTGTAATCAAAGTTCCTTTATGAACATGATCGAGAAAATTCTCGCCAAGGCGAGCGGAAAGAAAGAAGTCGCGCCCGGCGAAGTGGTGGTGGCGCGCGCTGACCTAATGGTCATGCACGATCTCAGCGCCAATTTCGTAATGAAGGTCTTCGAGAACGAAATGGAGGCGAGCCCGATCGCCGATCCCTCCCGCATTGCATTTGTCTTCGATCACAACTTCGCGCCGGCCACGCTGGCAGCCGCCGAAGCTCTCGCGGGCGTGCGCAAATTCGCGGCCCGGCACGGGATCCGGAACGTATTCGACTCCGGCTGCGGCAGCCTTCATCACGTGATTATCGAAAGTGGGCTGTGGGCCCCGGGCAAGGTCATTATCGGCTGCGACTCACACACGCCGGTTTATGGAGCGCTAGGAGCTTTTGCGACGGGAGTCGGAAACAATTCCATGGCGGCTCTCGGTTTTGGCCGCGGCCTCGCCTGGTTCCGCGTTCCTCCGGCGATTCGAATTGTTTTCCATGGGAAGACGCAACGCTGCGTCACTGCCCGCGACGTGTCGCAATATCTGGTGGGACGGCTAGGGGAAGACGGCGCGATTTACAAGGCGCTCGAATATGCCGGCCCTTACATCGAATCTCTGCCCGTGGAAGACCGGCTGCTGTTTCCGCTGCAATCCATCGACGTAGGCGGCAAGTGCGGTTTTATCAATCCCGACCACAAAACCGCCGCGTTTGCAAGAACCGTTTTAGGGACTTCGGATTTCGAGATGTTTTACAACGACCCCGGAACTTGCTACGAGCGCGAACTGGAAATCGACGTGAGCCGGATCGAGCCGCAAGTCGCCTGCCCACCCACGGTGGGAAATGTGAAGCCGGTCCAGCAAACGGTTGGCGTTCCAATCCATGTCGCAGAAGTTGGCGGCAGCACGGGCGGCCGGCTGGAAGACCTCCGGCAGATCGCGGCCTTCTTCCGCGGGCGCACGGTGGCTCCCGGAGTCCGCCTGCAAGTGGTTCCGGCGAGCCGCGGAATTTACCGCGAAGCTTTGCGGGAAGGATTGCTGGAAGCCCTGTTCGAGGCGGGCGCCAACATTTTCCCCCCAAGCGCGGGCTCGAACCAGGCCTTCAACATGGGGGCGCTGGCGGAGGACGAAGCGATGATCTCGACGCAAGCTCGCAATTTCCCGGGCCGGAACGGGCACCCGAAAGCCCGCCATTATCTGGCGTCCCCGTTGACGGTGGCGGCCTCGGCCGCGGTGGGCCGCATCACAGACCCGCGAGAGGCGTAGCTATTTCGCTTCCGCCGGCGTGGCGGTTTCGGGCCCCATTCCCACGATTTCCAAAACGACTTCCCCGTCCTTGGCGCCATCGTAATGGATCTGCTTGGCGTAATGGGTGACGAAGGATCCCGCGGGGACGGGTTTGGTGCTCGCAGGGTCGTATTTGGGTCCGGTTCCGACCCACCACGTTCCAGAGATTACGGTGACGTAGCGATCGTGGGGATGCAAATGCGGACGGCTCATTTTGCCGGGATCCCACTTCACCAAAATGCCGTACCAGCCGGGCTTGGAGGGGTCGCCGAAAAGGACGGCCTCGTTGGGGCTGTTGGGCCCGGAGCTCTTGCGCCAGGCGAGCTGGTCGGGCGTTTTTATGTGAATGGCGGCGGAATTGAGATCGGCGGCCTGGCTCGCGCCCAGCCAGGCGAACATCGCGCTTGCGGCCGCCAATCGCAGGACAGTGGAAATGGACATGCGGCGTCTCCCGTCCCGCTAGCTTATCGCAGCGCAGCTTCGATTTGGGCATGCCCGAAATAGCGGGCCTGCTGGCGGGCGGTGCGGCGGTCGTGGTTGCGGATTGCTGGATTGGCGCCGGCTCGAAGCAGCGCTTTAGCGGTGTCCGTATCTCCAAAATCGAGCGTGGCGGCATACATCAAGGGCGTGAAGCCGAACATGTCTTGATCGTTCACCGGGACGCCGGCCGCCGCTAGAACGGGAATGAGCGCCGCGCGATTCGCAATGGCGGCCCAATGCAGCAAATTGATGCCCGAGCTTTCGCGCATCGCGACAGAAGCTCCGGCGTCGATCAGCGCTAGCGCGACGTCGGGATAACCGAAAGTGACGGCTTGCGAAAGAGGAGTGTTGCCGCGCCAGGAGGCGCTCGGATCGGCGCCATGGGCCAGCAGCAGGTTCACAATCTGCAGATCGCCGGTCATGGAAGCAAATACCAGCGCGGAAGCGGGGATTCCGGCGCCGGCGTCGAGTAGGGCCCGAATCGAATCCGCCGTTCCGCGATAGGCCGCCGCGATGGCGACAGCGCCGGGGCTCGGATCGGCGCCGCGCGACAGCAGCATGCGGATCTTGTCGGGATCCGGAGCAACCATCATGAGCAAGGCTGTGCCCCGATCGGTTTTCGCCCTAGCGTCGAGACCGGAATCGAGTAACGCCGCAAGCTGGGCGGCGGAGCCGAACAAGGCCGTCCGCATCCAGCTTGGGGCTTTCGCAGGCGGTGGGGGCGGCGTGGGCTTCGGGGGCGCCGCTTCGGGCGCCGCCGCCAGCAGCGCCATAACCGCCCAGCAGCTTCCGGCATAAGAGAGGAATTCGTCTTTGCCGTATGGAAATCCGGTGGTGAAATATGGGGGGCTGACCTCGGCCGGAGAAAGCATCCTGGTGTGGACGCGCCAGGTTCCGTCGGGCGCTTGCGTGGAGAGCAGAAACGTCAACCCGCGGCGCCACGCGGCGTCGCTTGGGCCTAAGCCCGCCTGGCGGAGAGCGTACAGAGCCTCGCCGGTGGAATAAGCATCGGCCGGGTAAGAGCGCAGCTCGGGCCATCCGCCGCCCGCCTTTTGCAAGGCGAGCAGATCGCGGCGCGCTAAGTTGGTTTCCTCTGGCTTTCCTCCAGCCCACACCAGGCCCAGGAGTCGAAAGGAAGCGTCCTCAGTGGAGGCGGGGGGCGTGGAGGCCAGCCATTGGCGGGCGCGCGCGAGGCAGGCGTCGCGCTCGGCCTGGAGCTCGCCAGGCATATACAACCGAATGGCGCGAACCGCCGTAGCCGTGGCGGTGAACACGCTGCTTGAGTGGGGCGGCCGGAAATCCGAGGTCACCCAGTGGCCGTCACGCTGCCATCTCGCCAGGCGGCGGGCGTAGACCCCCGTAATGAGATCGGGCGGCAATCCCGCCGCGTGTGCGGCCATCAGCAGATAGCTTTCGTCGGGAGTGGGATCGTTCAGCGTGGCCGCCTGGATGGCGTCATCGAGCGCCTGGGAGGAGCGCAGCCCGCGGAATGTTTTCTCTTCCACCGCCTTCAGCACTTCCGGATCGATCTCGAATCCCCGATCCTGCGCCATATGAAATAACAGGACCGGGAGGACGTTGTGATGGCAGGAAACGCAGGCGCGCGCCGCTACGAAGTTGGCGGCCGAGCTTTGCAGCGGGGGCAACGCCCGATGGATGGCATTGCGGATCTGTAGATCGGATTGCGCGAAGGCAGCCTGCGCAAGAACCGCCGCGAGCCCTATAACCTGCCGCATAGAAAGAGTATAATGACTCGGGAATCATGAATTTGCCGCGCCTTCTCTGCGTGTTGGCGTCTGCTTCCGCCTTGATTTACGCCGACTCTTCGGCCAGTTCCGCCAGCGTCCGCGCAATGCTGGATCAATACTGCGTCGCCTGCCACAATCAAAAGCTGAAAACCGCGGGCCTGGAGCTGGACTCCGCCGATTTGGGGCAGGTTCCCGCCCACGCCGAGCTTTGGGAAAACGTCGTGTTGAAGCTGCGCACTGGCTCCATGCCGCCCGCCGGCATGCCCAGGCCGGACCGAACAGGCTACGCCGCGGCCGCTTCCTGGCTGGAGACGCAAATCGATCGCGTGGCTTCGGCCCATCCCTACGCCGGCCGGCCGGTGCTGCACCGTCTCAACCGCACCGAATATCACAACGCCATCCGAGATCTGTTGGATCTCGATGTGGACGCCTCGGCGCTGCTCCCGGCCGACGATTCCGCCTACGGCTTCGACAATATCTCCGAGGCGCTGGGGCTTTCGCCTTCGCTTCAGGAGCGCTATCTTTCGGCGGCGATGAAAATCGCGGCGCTGGCGGTGGGCGATCCCAGCATCGCGCCGGCCAGCCAGAGTTGGCGCATCCGCCAGGACCTTTCGCAGAACCAGCATCTTGAAGGATTGCCTTTGGGCACGGTCGGCGGAACGCAAGTCCGTTATAACTTTCCGCTGGATGGCCAGTATCGCTTTCAGGCGAAGCTGTATCGAACCAATTTGAACATCGTGCGGGGGCTTGAAATCGCGCAGCAAGTGGAATTCAGCGTAGATGGAAGACGCATCCATTTGGCTTCCCTTGGCGGCCCGGAAGATCTGGCGTCGTTATTCGAAAGGCCGACCGAGACGGGCGATGCGGTGGATGCGCGTCTGCAAGTGCAAGTCCCGATCCGAGCCGGTCCCCACACCGTAACGGTCGCGTTCGTCGAAGATGCGCAGTTCGCCGAACCGGCTCGTCTCCAGCCGTTTCTTCGAAGCTCCGTGGACAACTTCGACTGGTCCGGACATCCTCATCTCCAGATGTTGACCATCAGCGGCCCATTTCAGCCCACCGGTCCGGGCGATACGCCGAGCCGGCGCCGGATTTTCATCTGCCGGCCGGGCGGACCATGGACCGAAACCTCGTGCGCCCGCAAAATCGTCGCGGAATTGGCGAGGCGGGCCTATCGCGAACCGGCGGAGGAGGCCGATGTTCAGCGCGCCATGAAGTTCTACGAATCGGCGCGGCGGGAAGGCGGCTTCGAAGCCGGAATTCAGGCGGCGCTGGAGCGAATCCTGGCGAGTCCCAAGTTTGTGTTTCGCGCGGAGCGGGAACCGCCGCGCGCCTCCGCCGGCGTTTATTCGGTGAGCGACATCGAGCTGGCCTCGCGGCTTTCCTTCTTCCTTTGGAGCAGCATTCCCGACGAGCGGCTGCTGCGGCTGGCCGCCGATGGCAAGCTGCACGAGCCGGCCGCGCTGGAGCAAGAAATCCGCCGCATGCTCGCCGATTCGCGCGCCGGCGCCCTGACAAGCAATTTCGCGGCGCAGTGGCTGCAATTGCGCAATCTCGCCAACGTCCAGCCAAACACCGATGAATTTCCCGATTTCGACGACAATTTGCGCCAGTCCTTCCGGCAAGAAACCGAGCTGCTGTTTCAGAGCGTCGTCGCCGAAGACCGCAGCGTGCTGGATCTCATGAGCGCCAACTATACCTTCGTGAACGAGCGTCTGGCGCGGCACTACGGCATTCCGGACATTTATGGGTCGCGATTCCGGCGCGTGGCGATCCACGACGACGCGCGCAAGGGCCTGCTGGGGCAGGGAAGCATCCTTGCTCTGACTTCCCATGCCGAGCGGACCTCGCCGGTCGTTCGCGGCAAATGGATCCTCGAGAATCTGCTGGGGCTGGCTGTGCCTCCGCCGCCGCCCAACGTGCCGCCGTTGAAAGAAAAGCAAGATGGGGAACGGCCAAAGACGATGCGCGAGCAGATGGAGGAGCATCGGGCCAACCCGGTCTGCGCGAGCTGCCACAAGACGCTCGATCCGATCGGCTTTGCGCTGGAGAATTTCGACGCGGTGGGGGCGTGGCGGTCGCGCGATGCGGGCAATCCCATCGACGCGAGCGGCCAGCTTGCGGACGGAACGAAGGTCGACGGAGTGGTGGCTCTGCGCGAGGCTCTATTGAGCCGGCCGGAGGTTTTCGTAACCACGCTCACAAAAAAGCTGCTGACCTACGCCCTGGGACGGGGCTTGGATTACCGGGATATGCCGCAGGTGCGCGCCATTGAGCGCAAGGCGGCGGAAAACCACTACCGTTTTTCCTCCCTGATTTCGGGAGTCGTCAACAGCGCTCCCTTTCGGATGAGAGAAAGTCATGAACCTAATCTCTAAGAAACGTCTTTCGCGGCGTGCGGCGCTGCGCGGCATGGGCGTCAGCCTAGGGCTGCCCTTGTTGGATTCGATGTTTCCGGCTCTAACCCCGCTGGCCAAGGCGGAGGCGCGGCCGCGGCTGCGGTTCGGCGTGTCCTACTTTCCCAACGGCGCGATCATGCAGCAATTCACTCCGAAAACTTATGGCGAGGGCTTTGAATTTCCGCCGATTTTGAAGCCGCTAGAGCCGTTCCGCGATCACCTCGCCATCGTTACGAATCTGACGCGGTCTCATCCCGGCAGCCAGGTGGGCGATCACGCCGTAAGCTGCGCGGGCTTCCTCACAGGCGTCTGGCCCAAGCGGACGGAAGCCGAAGACGTCCTGGCCAACACCACCATTGACCAGATCGTGGCGCAGCAGATTGGGCAGGAGACGCCGCTGCCGTCGCTGGAGATGGCCACCGAGGATTTCACGGGATACGTGGGCGGCTGCTCGCCAGGATTCAGTTGCGCGTACATGAACACGATTTCCTGGAGCACGCCGAAGACGCCGCTGCCGATGGAAACCAATCCGCGGGCGGTTTTCGAGCGGCTGTTTGGCGAGCCGGGCGGCTCCGGCCCGCGGCGGGCGCGGCTTGAAAAGCAGCGCAGCATTCTCGATTCGATTTCCGAAGACGCCCGGGATTTGGAGCGCGGGCTGGGGGCGCGCGACCGCGCTCGGCTGAACGACTATCTCGACAACGTCCGGGAAATCGAGCGGCGCATACAGCGCAGCGAATCGCGCGGCGCGACCGAATTTCACGCGCCGGATGCGCCCATCGGCGCGCCGGATTCCTTCGAAGAACATGTGGGGTTGATGTTCGACATGGCGGCGGCCGCGTTTGAGGCCGATGTCACGCGGGTCTTCACGTTCATGATGTCGCGCGAGCTGAGCCAGAGAACCTATCCGCAGATCGGCGTGGGCGAACAGCATCACTCGGTGTCCCATCATCTGAACAAGCCCGACAAAATGGCGCAGATGGTGAAGATCAACACGTATTACCTCCAGATGTACGGGCGTTTTCTGGACAAATTGCGCGCGGCGCCGGATGGCGACGGAAGCGTCTTGGATCATTCCCTGCTGGTCTACGGAGCGGGCATGGCGGACTCGAACGGCCACGCGACCGATCCGCTGCCGATGGCGCTGGCGGGCGGCGGCGCGGGCAAGGGAGCGCGGCATATTCAGCTTCCGGCGCGAACCCCCATCGGAAATTTGTGGATGAACGTCGCGGAAAAGTTCGGCGTGAATTTACCCAGTTTTGGCGACAGCACGGGGAAGGCGGATGTGGTTTAGCCGCTCGCTTACCATTACGGTTTTGTGTTGCCAGGCGATCACGTGCGCCGCCGATAGCGGAAGCTCCGGCCCCGATGGAACCACTCCGCTCCATTGGGCCGCGCAAAACGGCGATCTTGAATCGGCGACAAAGCTATTGAAGGCCGGAGCTGATCCGAACGCGGCCAACCGATACGGCGTGACGCCTCTCTCGCTGGCCGCCGCGAACCGCGATGCGGCCATGGCGCGCGCTCTGTTGGAAGGCGGCGCGGACGCAAACCACGGCGCGCCGGGAGGCGAAACCGTCTTGATGGCCGCGGCGCGGACGGGCAGCCCTGAATTCGTCGAGCTTCTACTGAAGGCGGGCGCAAATCCAAACGCCCGGGGCGGCGCCTTTGGCGAGACCGCGCTGATGCTCGCGGCGGCTGCCAACCAACCTGAGGCTGTTCGCGTGCTGATTGCGCACGGCGCGGAAATCGACGCACGCTCGAATGAACTGCATTATTCCAAGGATCGCTTTGGCCTGGA
Source organism: Bryobacteraceae bacterium (assembly GCA_035293905.1). GTDB lineage: Bacteria > Acidobacteriota > Terriglobia > Bryobacterales > Bryobacteraceae > Palsa-187. The sequence goes on along the minus strand of DATGLY010000144.1, from coordinate 25,564 downwards.
AGGAGTGCTGACGATTCTTCCCCATGGAAGCTGGACCGCTCTCATGTACGCGGCCCGGGAAGGATCGATGGAAGCGGCCCGCGCTCTTGTGGAAGCGGGCGCCAATCCGAACCTCGCCGATCCCGATGGCGCAAACGCTCTGCTGTTAGCCATCATCAACGGCCATTACGATACGGCCGCGATGTTGGTGGAAAAGGGCGCCGATCCGAATCTGGCCGATACGGCGGGGATGGCGGCTTTATACGCGGCGGTGGACATGAATACGCTGGGCGAGGTGTATGGCCGGCCGCCTCGGGCGTCGCGCGATCGATTGAGCGCTCTGGACCTGATGAAAGTGTTGCTGACCCGCGGCGCCAATCCTAACGCCAGACTCAAGACTTCCGCGCTTCAGCGGGCGCATACCCCGGGCGAGCCCACCCTCGGCGAAGGCGCCACGCCCCTGATGCGGGCCGCGAAAAATGGCGATTCCGCCGCGATCAAACTGTTGATTGAGCATGGGGCCGATGTTTCTCTGGCGCAGAAGAACGGGACGACCGCTCTGATGTTTGCCGCGGGTCTGGGCCGGGGGGTCGGCACGTTCGCCAAGGATTACGCCACCGACGCCGAAATGCTGGAGGCCGCCAAAGTGCTTGTGGCGCATGGGGCCGATGTCAATGCCATCAGCGCGGCCGGACAAACCCCAATGCATTTTGCCGCGCAGGCCGCCGATTCGAACCTTCCCCAGCCATCCGACGATATGGTGCGGTTTTTGGCGGCGCACGGAGCCCGGCTGGACATAGCCGATCGGCAGGGTCGGACCCCGGTCGAAATGGCTCAAGGCAAGGGACTGCGCGGCCGGGCCGGGGGCCCCGTCACGCCGCGCCAGAGTACGATTGAATTGTTGCGCCAGCTCGCAACTGGCAGAAAAGAAGCGACTTCGGCATCGCCATAGCGGGGAGGGCTGAACTTTATATTTTGAAGCTCGCCGCCGCGCGCGCCGCTCTAAAGAATGCTTTCTTTTCCGACGAAAGAACCGGTGAGGCCGAACTTTGCATCAACTACATGAGGGCATCGGTGATATGCTGTAAGTGGCTTATTCGAACCTGCCGGCACAACAAAGCCAGCCACGGCGCAAGGAACGGGTTTTGGGCAGAACAGAGGGCCGCGACGGCGCTGTGCAGGGCGGGAGGGCCGTGTAGAGAGGCCACGGAATGGGAGACGGAAAGCAAGAAAGAGGGACCATTTGGAAGATCGACTCAAGGAGCTCATGCAGGAATTGGGCAACGCGATCAACGAATCGCTATCGGATTCCGATCGCATCGCCGCTGCTATCGGAGAAATAAAGCGCGCTGGCTACGACGTGTTCCTGGTGTTGGAGGCAACCATCGGCTTCAATAAGCGTGAAGAAGCAGGTGAGGAAGAGGAAGCGGGAGACACGATCGAAATCGAATCGCAGCCGGAAGCCGGACGCCGCCGCGTCGGAAAAATCAAGCTCACTTCCCAGGATCAGAAGTTTCTTCGTGCGCTGAAAATCGCGATCGACGACGAAGGGCGCTAGCAAGCGGGGGACGCGGAAGCCGGCTCGGGAGAGGATATGTCGGCGCCTCGGCCGCTGCTGACGCTTTGGATAGCGGCAATTTGCGCCTTTGGCGGCGAAAAAGCCCTGATCGTCCGCGACGATTACGGAATTCCTCACATTTATGCGCCGACACCGGCTCTGGCGGCTTTTGGCGCGGGCTACGCACAGGCGGCGGACCGCGCGGCGCAAGTTATCCAAAATCTGAAAAGCATGAAGCCAGAAGGCGACCTGCCGCCGCTTTCGCCTCGCTTGCAAAACATCCTTGAGGCATACTGCCAGGGAGTGAACGCTTATCTGGCCGAAAGCGGCCGCGCCGAGCGGGTAGACACATCCGGCGCGCAGGCGTTCAGCCGCGCCGCCTTCGGCCAAGTTTTCGCATCGAACGACATCCTGATCGCTCCGTCGCGTTCCTTTGAAAAGGCGCCCATTGCGATCCTGGCCCCGTTTGGCGAGTGGTCGGGAGCATCGCGGCTGTATCCCATGGAATTTGAGACCTCCGACGGATTCGCGTTCGTGGGCGCCGCTCCAGCAGGGACGCCTTTTCCTTTGATCGGCCACAGCGCCACGATCGCCATCGCGGCGGAAGGCGCCGGGTTGGCGGGCGGCAGGGCTCTGGATCAAATCTGGGCCATGATTACTTCCAAGAATGTAGAGGAGGCGAAGCGGGCGTTGGCTATGGGGCAGCTCCCGGCGCAGAAATTTCTGATCGGCGATGCCCAAGGCTCGATTTACGATAGCGCCTCCGGGATTGAGAATCCGCCAAGCGGAGTCCTGATGAGGGGCGGCGGGACTCCGCAAGCCACGGCGATGACGCGCGAGCTGATCGGCGCCGCCCATACGTTTTCGCTCGAAACGGCGGAGAAGCTGGCTCTCTCGACCGATGTATACAAAGCCGGGGACTGGCAGGCTCGCATCGCGCGGGCGGCGCCAAATTCCGAATTCGCGCGATTGCTCACCGGCTGGAGCCGCAGAGCCGAAGCCGACTCGCGCGGGGCGCTGGCTTTCTATCTATTCAAGATGGCGCTGGAGGAGGATTCGCCGGCGGTCGAGCCGCCGGCCTCGCTCAGCGACGATCGCGTGCGCGCGGCGCTTCGCCGGGCGCAAGACCGGCTGGAAACGGAATTTCCCGTCGACGCCGGATGGGGCGCGTTGTTCCGGATCCTGCGCGAGACCGCGAAGCGCTCCTGGCCCGTGGCCGGAGGCACGGTGACGGAAGCAGGGATGGCTACGCCGCGCGCGATCGGCTTCGAGCGGCCCGGAGCCCGGATGCTCGGCCGTTCCGGATTGGCCATGCTCGAAGTCGTTGAGTTTTCCAAACGGGTGCGGTCGGTTATTTTGACGCCGTTCGGCGAAAGCGATTCGCCCGAATCGCCGCATTTCGACGATCAAGCTCGCGAACTATTCAGCCGGTCGCGCGCGGCGCCCACCTGGTTCGCCGATCGCAAGAACTTAGAAAAGCGTTCGAAGGACCGTAAAGAGCTGGAATATCCCCGCCCATAGCAAACCGGATACGGCTCGACGCCGCCCGACGCCGTATGCTCCCGCCACGATGCCGCCGTTTGTTCCGTTGACGTTTCCGCCGCCTCAACTTGCTAAACGATTCTGGATGCTGCTCGAATTGCCGCTTCTTGGCGCGTCAATCCTGCGCTTTATCGCGCGCCCGCCCACTGAAGGAAGATCACTCATAGCGCAAGGCCTCGGTCGGATTCAGACGGGCGGCGCGGTTGGCGGGCAAAATTCCAAACAGCAGGCCCACCAGCAAGGAAACGCTGAACGCGATGAGAATCGAAAGCGGCGAAATAGGTATATGAATGTCGTCGGTGAAAAATTGGACGCTTAACGGAATGGCGACGCCGATGAGAATTCCGGCAAGGCCGCCGGTGACGCTGATGAGCACGGCTTCCACGAGAAATTGCTCGAGCACGTCGCGGCGCGCCGCGCCCACCGCCATGCGGAGACCGATTTCGCGGGTGCGTTCGGTAACGGTCACCAACATGATGTTCATGATGCCGATACCGGAGATGATGAGCGCGATGGCGGACACGGCAATCAGGACGCCGGTCAGAACGCGCGCGATGCTCTTGGCGGTTTCGAGAATTGCGGCCAAATTGTCGACCTTATAGCGCGCGCCCTGCCGGTGGCGGCTTTCGAGAATCGAGCGCACCAAATTTGTGAGCGGCTCCACGTCCTCCGCCGAGCGCGCCTGCACATAGAGCGGATCGATGCGCTCCAGCGGAGCGAAGGTGCGCAGCACGGTGATCGGAACCAGGACATTGTCGCCGGAAAGCTCGGAGAGTCCCAGGCTGGAAGTTTTTTCCTTGAACGTGCCGATTACGGTGAACTGAAGATCATGAAGCTTGATGATCTGTCCGATCGATTGCGTTTGCCCTCCGAAGAGCCGGTTGGCGAGGCGCTCCATCAGCAGGGCGACGCGATGGCGCTGGGCCACGTCTCCGGCATCTTCGAATCTCCCGGCGAGCAGCGCCAGATTGCGCACGGCGGGGTAATACTCGTCGGCGCCGATGATGGAGACGTCTTCCTCCCGGCGTTCGATCCGCATGCGATCGAAACTATTCATCACTCCGGTCGCGGCGATGATGCGGGAGCCGAGCTGATTGCGCACCGCGTCGACGTCGGCCAGCTTGATGTAATCCGCGCTCGCGTTGGCCATAACAGGATTATTGCCGCCGTCGAACTGCGCATAGATAAGATTGGATCCAACCCGTTGAATCTGATCGAGAATGTAATCGCGGCTGGTGAGTGAAATAGTGACCACCAGAATCACGCTGGCGTTGCCGATGACCAGGCCGAGGGCGGTGAGGAAAGCGCGGAACTTGTTGGCGCGAAGCGCCGCCACGCTCGCCCGGAGGGCTTCAAAATGGAACATGAGGCGAGGGCGTCAATGGCCGGCTTTCTTCAGAAGAGCCTCGGCGGAAGATCGAGGAGGATCGTTGGGAGTCAGGGGGGAAGCGAGATATTGCCGCAGAAGCTGGCGTGCGTCGTCCAAGTGACGGCGGGCGTCGATGTAGGTTTCGGCCCGGTAGTACATCACTTCGGGATCGCGCGGGGCAAGATCAGCCGCCTGGGCGAACAACTGGTCGCTTTCTTCCATTTGCCCGCGCTTGGCCAGGTACTTCGCCAGGTCGGTGATGCGGTTCACCTGCCTGGGCGCGAGCGCCAGAGCCTGGCGCAAATGCTGCTCCGCGCTTTCATAATGCTTGCGCTTGTCTTCGACCTGGGCGAGCAGGTAGTGGCCTTCCGGGGGATCGACGGCCACAACTTTCTGAGCCAGATCTTCGGCTTTGTTCAACCCCCCGCCCAAAAAACCGGGCGCGCCGAGATAGTAGTCGAGCAAGTCGCCGGTGGCCTCGCGATTGCGGATGTCGAGCTCAACCGCTTTCTCAAACATCTTGCGGGCGTGGGAGGCCAAGCCGGGGGCGGTGAAGGGACCGGCGGTCTCGGCCCGCCTGCCATAGGAGCGGCCCAGCCAGACATAGAAGTCCGAGCCTCCGGCCCCAAGTTGGGCGGCTTTTTCCAGCGCTTCAGTGGCCTTCTTGTATTCGGCGAGCATGAAATAATTCTGGCCGATGAGTTGCCACGCGGCGGCGTCCTTTGAGGGCGCGGCAAGCAGAAGCTTCAAAGATCCGCTGTAATCGGTCTTTTGGTAAAGCTGCCTGGCGTCCGCAAGATCCGGAAGTCTGGCCGCGTCCATGCCGGAAGCGAGCGCGGCCAAGAGAATCGTTACGGCGAGGCGGACATTCGCCCGGGGCGAATTCATAATCTGTAGTCTAAGATGCACGGCAAACGTTTTTAGCTACATTGCCGCTCCCTTCGGCTCTGTAACCGAAGGCAGCAGATAGACTTAACGGAAGTGAAACGCCAGCCAAACCAGCATACCCGCCGCCGCAGGCAACAAGATCTCGACCCAATTGCGGCGGAAGAAATCGATGAAGCGATGCTTTCTCGCGGGCGGCGAGTCCGCCGGATGCGGCGCAAGCGAGGAGGCCAGGCGCGACCGGAGGCCGGATGGGAGCCCATGAAGCGCCCGCAGGATTTCCTGCCGGCCGCGCCGGTCCGCGATCAAAATCGTAGCCGAATTGAAGCCATTGGTGGAGTCTTCCAATTCCTTGCGCAGCCGGAGGGGGACATCCTGCATGGAGGAATAGACTCGGGTTTTGGGGCCCTTGGATATAAAAATGGTGGAAGTTTTTACGGTCACGCGAAGCATGGGCTCATCCTTCCGCCGGAATTTTCAAGGCCCGATCGCCGGAGGCTAAGGGTCTCGCCGCGCCGCGGCCGCCGAAGGCATTATCGAGGGCGACTTCGATAAATCCCAGCGCGGCCTTCGAGAGGGCCTTATCCTTTCTATAGATTAATCCAACCGTGCGGACCATGGGATCGGGTCCCAGGGAGATGGCGGCCAATTGACCGGAAGCCACTTCCTCCCGGCAGTGAGTTGCGGCGAGGAAACTGATGCCCAGTCCCGCCAATACGAACCGCTTCATCATCTCGGTGGAATCCAGCTCCATGGAGACGCTGATTTCATCCTCCACCAATTCCATCCAGGCGTTCAGGCGGCTGCGCGTGGCGCCGCTTTTGGGAAGAAGCAGAGGCTGGCCGATAAGGTCGGCAGGAAGCACCTGGGTTCTTTGAGCGAATGGATGCGAGACCGGCACAATCACTTTGATTTCGTCGGAGTGAATCTTGTTCACCTGGAGGCGTTTTTCTTTCACGGGCAGTTGGGTGATGCCGAAGTCGGCCTGATTATCGACCACGGCTTCCACCACGCGGGCTCCGTAGGAGCGATCCACCAGCACCTGAACGTTGGGGAATCTTTTCTTAAATTCGGAGAAGACGCGGGGAAGCACGTAGATGCAGGTCGCTTCGTTGGCGGCGATAAGCAGTTCGCCGCGCGGAGTGCGCTCCAGCTCGTTGATCATATTCTGGGCCCGGCGGCGCAACTCAAGGATCTGTTCGGCGTAGTCCGCGAAAATGCGGCCCGCGGGCGTGAGGGCGATCTTGGTTCCCAGCCGCTCAAATAGCGGCGCGTTGAGATCCTGCTCCAGTTGGCGCACCTGGGCGCTGACGGCGGGCTGGGTGCGGAAGCAAGATTGGGCGGCCTTGGAGAAACTCTTCAGGCGCACGATCTCGAGAAATGTATGAAGCTGATCGAGATCCATGGTGTCTACTGGGGCCTTTTTTCCAGGATCGCATCCTTTTCCAGATGGCGCTGGCGGGCCCAGCAACGCTCAAGACCCGGCAGTATCCTAATCATAATCGGCGCAAAGAACCGGCGCTTTGGCTCAATCCCGGGTTAGCTTGAAATCGCCTTTGGCTGTGCCTTGCATCCAGGTCCCAGTGATGGTCCGGTTGTAGGAGCCGATATTGTCGAGCTTTCCGTCGGCTGAGATGTGGACGGGATTGCCGGCCTGGTCCTTTCCGTCGGCTTCGATGTGAACGGTCCACTTTTGAGCGTCCAGAGTCACAGAGCCAAGGGGGATCGACTTGGGGCCGGGATTGATCATACCGGTTATGTTCTTGGAGTCCCATTTCATATACAGCACCAGCCGCGTTCGCTGCGTGGGCGAAGAGGCCCAATCGCCATGCCAGGTGCCGGTAAGAGGATGTCCCTCTTGGGCCGTGACCGGGACAAGGCATCCGGCGCATCCTAATAAGAAATAAAGTCCGAAAAATCTTCGTCGCATGGTGAACTCATGTCCCCCCTTTGAAGCTCAAGTCAGAACATACGAGTATCACTCCGAGGGAAGCAATGTCAAGCGCGGTGGGCGCCAGCGGCGGGCAGGCGGCGCGGAGGGTTCGTTGGGGGCGAGGTTTTGTAAAACGCAGCGGCTCCGGTTGCGACTGGGATTAGAGGTACTGTAGTTCCTCTTCCAGCACAAGGCCATAGCTTTGTTGAACTCGGAGCCGCAAGGTTTCTATCATTTCCTTCACGGTACGGGCGGTTCCCGCGCCGGAATTGTAGATCAGATTGGCGTGATAATCGGCGACGCGGATGGAATCGGCGGTCATTCCCTTGGCGCCGACAAGCTCCAGAAAATATGCCGAGGGGACCTTGCCTTCGCGGATGACTTCTTTGGGGATGGTGGGGCGGAGGGAAGCGGGGAGATCGGAGAGCAGTAGATTTTTGAAAATGCTGCCAGCGCAGCGCATTTGGGGCGGATATTTCCGGTTTCGAATTTTCAAGATTTCGCCGGCGGCGGACTTGAGTTCATCAGAGTCGGCGGGGTTCAGGCGCAGACCGGCGGCAACGACAATCCAGTCCTTGTGGGACTTAAAGACGCTTTCGCGATAGCGGAATTCACATTGGATGTTATTGATTTCTCGAAAGTTAACGCCGTCGAAAAAACGAACCCAAGCGACGCTTTCGCCGATGGAACGGCCGTAGGCTCCGGCATTGCCGTAGATGGCGCCGCCGACCCAGCCGGGGATGCCGGTCATGGTTTCAAGACCCTTCAAGCCGCGCTGGATGGACGAATCGACCACCTGTTGAAGGAATGCTCCGGCTTGAACGGCGAGCGTGACGCCGTGAACGTCTATCCGGTTGGCGGTATAGCGCAAAACGGCTCCGGGAAATCCGTCATCGGAGGCGAGGAGGTTGGTGCCGCCGCCGATGAGGGCGAGCGGAAGCCCAGCTTTGTGGAGGATGGCCACGGCTGCGGCGAGAGCTTGCTCGGAGGAGGCATCGACGAGCAGCCGGGCGGGGCCACCGATGCCGAACCGCGTCAGGGAGCGGAGAGGCACGTTTTCCGAGACGCACAGACCGGGAACCGCGGCGATTTCCTCTGCGAGAGGAAGAACCATATTTTCAAGCTAGCGCACGCGTGCGGCCCTGGCCGCAAAAGCAGGAGGCTAAATATCGCGGCTGTGGGGACCCGTCACTGCCGTGCGTTCGAGGAAGCCGGTGTCCAGGCGGCCGGCGATGAAATCAGGGTGGTTGAGGATGCGCTGGTGCAGCGGGATGGAGGTCTGAACGCCATCCACCACGAACATATCCAGCGCGCGAAGCATGCGGGCGCGCGCTTCTTCGCGATTGGCCCCCCAGGCGATCAGCTTCGCCACCAGGGAGTCGTAATAGGGCGGAATGACGCCGTCGGTATAAGCGGCGGTATCGATACGGATGCCGGGTCCTCCGGGAAGATTGAGTCCGGCGATTCGTCCGGGGCAGGGAGTGAAGGTTTCCGGATGCTCGGCGTTGATGCGGCATTCGATGGCATGACCGCGGAGCGGCGGGGAGCCGGGATCAAAAGGAAGAATCTCATCTAGCTTATAGCCCGCGGCGACCAGGATCTGGCCTTTCACCAGATCCGCGCCGGTCACCATTTCGGTGACCGGATGCTCCACTTGAATTCGCGCGTTCACCTCGATGAAATACAGGTTGCCGCCGGCGTCCATGAGAAACTCGACCGTGCCGGCATTGGTGTAACCGATGGTTTTGAGCGCGTCGCGCAACCCATCGGAGATGCGTATGCGGAGCTCGGCGCTCACCGCCGTGGAGGGCGCTTCTTCGATCAGCTTCTGATGACGGCGCTGAATGGAGCATTCGCGCTCGCCCAGGATTGCCACGTTTCCGTGCTGGTCCGCCAGCACTTGAAATTCAATGTGGCGGGGATTTTCGAGCAGCTTCTCCATATAAACGTCGCCGCAAGAGAAAGCCGCGGCGGCTTCGGCCTGCGCCTGGGGCAAAAGCGCCGCCAGATCGGCGGCGTTGCGAACGATCCGCATGCCCCGGCCCCCGCCGCCGGCCGAGGCTTTGAGCATCACCGGGTAGCCGATCTTTTCCGCAATGGCGGACGCCTCCTCCAAATTTGCGACGACATCTTTGGATCCCACCAGGACGGGCACGCCCGCCTCATTCATGGCGGCTCGCGCCACCTGCTTCAGGCCCATGCGGCGGATCACTTCGGGCGAGGGTCCAATGAACTTCAGACCGCTGGTTTCGCAGACTTCGGCGAAATCGGCGTTCTCGGAGAGAAAACCATATCCGGGATGCACGGCTTCGGCGTTGGTGATTTCGGCGGCGCTGATGACGCTGGGAACGTCCAGATAGCTTTTGGCGCTGCTGGCGGGCCCGATACAGATCGCTTCATCGGCAAACCGCGTGTGAAGGCCGTGGCGGTCGGCCTCGGAATAGACGGCCACGGTCTTGATGCCGAGGTCTTTGCAGGCGCAGATCACGCGCAGCGCGATCTCGCCGCGGTTGGCGATCAGAATTTTTTTGAACATCGTTTTCCGTTAACGGCGCACTCCGGGGCTTCGCGCTGACTTTTCAGCGCGGCTGAATGGCGAACAGCGGCTGTCCGTACTCGACCGGCTTTCCATTTTCCGCCAGCTTGGCGACCACCGTTCCCGCGATCTCCGCCGGGATTTCATTCATCAGTTTCATGGATTCGATAATGCATAGAATCTGCCCCGGCTCGACCGCGTCGCCCACTTGGACGAAGGGCGGGGCATCCGGCTTGGACGACTCATAGAAAGTCCCCACGATGGGCGATTTCACGAAAACTTGTTGTTCGGCTGGCTCGGGCGGCCTTTCCGGGGCAAGGGCCTGCGGAGCCGGGGCGGGAGCTGGGGCCGCGGGAAGGGAGATCGGCGCTAGGGGCGCGGGCGCTACGGCCAAAACGGCGCCTTCCGAGGGAGCTCTGCGGAGGCGCAACCGCTCCCCTGCGCGCTCGATTTCCAATTCTCCCACCCCACTGTCGTTGAAGACACGCAGCAACTCTTTAATTTCATCGATGGTCATTTATAAAAGGAATAGCTTTTTGGGAGTCTGGGTGATGATCTGGCAGCCGCGCTCGGTGACGAGCACCGTATCTTCGATGCGCACGCCGGCAAATCCGGCAACGTAAGCGCCCGGCTCGATGGTGATCACCATTCCAACCTGAAGCCGCATCTTTTCCCCCTTCCCGATTTTAGGAGGTTCATGAATCTCCAGGCCCAGGCCGTGGCCAGTGGAATGAACAAATTGTTTTTCCAGGCCGTGGCCCTTCAACACCTGCCGCGCCGCGGCGTCCACTTTCGAGACGGGCACGCCGGGGCGAACGGCGTCGAGGGCCGCAAGCTGAGCTTCCGCAACCGCCTTATAAATTTCGCGAATGCGCTTGGGAGGCGTTCCGATGCAGGCAACGCGGGTCATGTCGCTCGCGTAGCCGCCGACCATAGCGCCGATATCGATCAACACCAGCTCGTTTGGACCGAGGGGATGCGTGGTTGGGTGGGCATGAGGCAGGGCCGATCTTGGCCCGGCGGCAACGATCGAGTCAAAGGCGTTCTTTTCCGCGCCGAGGACTCGCATTTGAAAGTCGATTTCCGCGGCGATCTGGTTTTCGCGCACACCCGGCCGGATGCGGTTCAATGTCCGCGAGAAAGCTTCGGAACTGACGCGGACGCTATTGCGGATTTTGGCGATTTCCCCGGGGGATTTGACGGCGCGAAGCGCTTCCACCGCGCCGGGAACGGGCTTTAACTCCACGCCCGGCCCCATGGCCTGCTGGAGCTCGTAATAGTCGCCGAGGCGCAGCCAGGAAGGTTCGATCCCAATTCTCTTGAGCTTATTCCGCTTGGCCAATGCCGCCGCCGCTTTCATGAGGGGTCCTTGGCACACCTGAACGTGGCAAGTAATGGTGGCGGAGGCCTCCTCGCCATAGCGGGGATCGGTGAAAAACCATTCGTCCGCTGCGGTGACCAGCATCAAGCCGTTGGACCCCGAGTAGCCAGAGAGGTAACGGACATTGGGGGGCGAGGAGACGAGGAGGGCGTCCACTTTGGCGCCGGAGAGCCGGTCCGCAGCGGCGCGCCGCCTCTGTTCAAATTCGGTCAATCTAGTAGTTTAGCGTGAAAGCGCCAAAGGCAGCCTTGGAGGGAGAGCGCGAAGGCGGGTTGTATTGGGGCCGGGGCTATCGGGCGGCCTCTTTGGATTCCTGGCCCGAGGGCAACAACACGACGCGGTTGCGGCCTTGGTTTTTGGCCATATACAAGGCGTTGTCGGCGATGCGGATAAGATTCTCAACCTGCGCGGGGATTCCCGGACGCCAGCTTGTGCCTCCGAAACTGGCGGTGCACAAATAACGGATTTCGTTGATGAGCATAGGCTCGCAGGCGAGCGCGCCGCGCATGCGCTCGGCCTGGCCGGCGGTGCACAAGTCGTCGCAGCCGGGCAAGACGATGAGAAATTCTTCGCCTCCGTAGCGGCCGATGGCGTCGTAGGGGCGCATGCAGTTGAGCATGCGGCGGGAGAACTCGCGCAGGACGGCGTCGCCGGCGAAGTGGCCGTGCGTGTCATTGACGGCCTTGAAGCCGTCGAGGTCGGCGAGGACAACGCCGAGGCCGCGGTCTTCGCGCGAGGCGCGGGTAAGCTCGCGCTGTAGGATGTCGAGAATGGACGAGCGGTTCCAGAGGCGGGTGAGGAAGTCCTTGGTGGCCTGTTCGCGAAGCTCTTCGCGGGCGGCGAGCAGCTCGCGCTGAAGGTCAATAATGCGGGCGCCGGATCGCAGACGGACGCGGAGCTCGTGCGGATCGAACGGTTTGGTGAGGTAATCGTCCGCGCCGGATTCCATTCCTTCGATGAGATCCTCTCTCTGGCTTTTGGAGGTGAGCAGCAGGAGGTAAGTGTAGGCGCTTTCAGAGTCGCGGGAGTGGTCGCGCACGCGCTTGCAGACCTCCGGGCCCGTGAGGCCGGGCATGACCCAATCGAGAATGGCGATGCGCGGCGGATTTTCGCCGCGCAAAACCTTCCAAGCCTCTTCGCCATCGCAGGTCATGACGACCTCAAAACCCCACTTGCGGAGAGTGGCGTCCAGCATGTGGCGTGAGACAATGCTGTCATCCGCGATCAAAATACGCATCGCCGTGCTCTTTCCCCAAAACTTGGGCTGCCCGCGAAAGCGGGTAAGCCCAAGGGTAAACCCCGAGGGGCGGAGCGTCTTCCCAACGTGAGCGGAGACGCCGCACCCATCCTTCCCTTTCACCCACCTGACTCTCAACTGTACCGTATGCCCGCGCCGTGTCGCCTCGGCGCGCCGTGCCCGCCAGTCCATAAGACATATCGCTTAGGGTTGAGAGGGTCTTAGCGCATTTGTGACAAGGATGTTTAGGGCAATTCCGCCATCAACTTATCAAGTGCAGAACAATGCTTCTAAGCTGCGGCGCCGAACGGTGCTCGAACAGATAGATTCCTTGCCACGTGCCCAATGCGGCGCGCCCGCCGATGACCGGAATCGAGAGCTGCGTGTGCGTCAATGCCGCCCGGATATGCGAAGGCATGTCGTCAGACCCTTCAATCGTATGCCGGTAGCGCGGATCGTCTTCCGGGGCTAGACGCTCGAAAAAATCGGCGATGTCTAAGATCACGTCAGGATCGGCATTTTCTTGAATCACCAGCGAAGCCGAGGTGTGCTGGATGAATAACGTCAGCAAGCCGGTTTGCACACCGGTGGAAAGCACCCACGCTGCGACCTCTCCCGTGATCGGGTACAAATTTTTCCCGCGGGTGCGGATCTCGAGTCGGTGGGTATGATGCGCCATACCGATATTTTCGCCGCGTGGGATTTGCACTCACGAGAGCGGCCAGAAAACTTCGGTCTTCCAATCCTTGGGATCGGGATACTCCGCGGGATCGGTGATGTAGCACTCCCAAGGCGCGCCGCCCGGTGTTAGACCTTGTGCCTCGATCCATTGCTGAACGGAGGCGTACGCCTCGCCTAATGCTTCGTAGGGGCCGATATGCATGGTGGTTGCTACCGGTCCGCCTGGGAGCGTCGCGGCGGCTACCGTGGCCCCGGGGCCCTCGGCTGAAGTGGCGGTGGGCTTCGCATCCTCGAGCGGCGCGGCAATTCGCATTCCCGGCTCCATTGTAATGAGCCCCGGGCCCATTTCGATATAGCGCGTAAACGGCACGCCGGACAGCGCGATTGCATGCTGCTGGGCGTAGGCGAACACTTGAGGGAGCACCTCCGCGATCGTCGATGGAATCTCGGAACGCTTCACTTTGCGCCGAACCACCAATACCGGCTGCGCAGCTAACTCCTTTTTTGTGACGGAATATGTCATGTTGTTTTCCTCAGACTCAGGTTCCTGTTTCATGCGATAAAGCCTCAGACATGGAGCAATTTCCCTGGCGACTCGAACGTGATCTTGGGCTTGGGATGCGTCCAAACGCTGGGCGAAGCCGCGTTTACGATAGGCATGCGGGGTCATGGCGAAACGCCGCCGGAATGCGCGACAGAATGCCTCGTGACTGTGGAATCCGCACGACAACGCAACATCCAAAATGGAATCTCTGCTGGCGAGCAGCGATAATGCGGCTCGCCCTAACCGCAGCCGCAGCGTGATCCTTCCGGGCGTTTCGCCGATCGCCATCGAAAACATTCGATGTAAGTGAAATCGGGATAGACCGGTCTGTCCTGCCAGCGTTTCCAGCGAGAGTTCGCCATCCAGATGCGCATCGAGGTGCGCCAGGACCTTCTGCATCTCCGCGAATCGGGCCGCCATCCCGGTCCGAGTTTAACGTGAAAGGGGGCTTGCGTTCTTGATCTTTCTTGCTGTAGCTCGAAACTTTACAGAAAATTTGACAACATCGGAGGTAAATCCCTATACTCGATCTAGTCTGTAGATTAATAGGATGAGGGTGGGATTTTGCACCAGCCACGCTGGTATTTGGCCTCTGCACTGGCTGCCAGAAAACGTTCCAGCAGTAGCTGCGACTGGCGAAGAGCAAATCGCATCGGAGGGAATATGACGAACCGCAGATCTTTTTTGGCGGCCGCCGCAGGCGGCGCGTTTTGGTTGCAGGCCCGCGGGCAGGACGGGCCTCCCAGGGCCGCCAAGCGCGACATGATTGTGCGCTCGGTGCGGCCGCAGGATCTGGAGATGCCCATTTCCGGATTCTCGGATTACATCACGCCGGCTGAACATTTTTTTGTGCGGACGCATGTTTACGCTCCCGAGGTAAGGCTGAGCCAATGGAGGCTGAAGGTGGAGGGGGAAGTGTCTTCCCCGCTGACGCTCACGATGGAAGACTTGCGCGCGCTTCCGGCCGTTGAGGTGACGAGCGTTTTGGAGTGCGCGGGCAATGGCCGTTCTTTTTACAATCCCACGGTGGCTGGCATTCAATGGACCAACGGCGCGGCGGGCAACGGGCGCTGGCGCGGAGCGCGGCTGGCGGACGTTTTACGGAAGGCGGGCGTGAAGGCCAACGCCGCTCACATTCTGTTCGATGGCGCGGACGCGCCCCTGGGGGAAATGGCGGATTTTCGACGCACCATACCCATACGGAAGGCGCTGGACGCCAACACGCTGCTGGCGTACGAGTTAAACGGCGAAGCGCTGCCGGTCCAACACGGCTATCCGTTGCGGGCCGTGGCGCCGGGCTGGGCGGGCGACTCCTGGGTGAAATGGGTAGTTGGGATTGGGGTGTTGGATAAAGAATCCGACGGCTGGTGGATGAAAAATGCCTACCGCCATCCGGGCAAGCCGGTCGCGCCGGGATCGGCCATGGCGCAAGAGGCGATGCGGCCGCTTGAAAGCTTGCGAGTGAAGAGCGTCATCGCGACGCCGGCCGATGGTTCTCAAATCGAGGCGGGGAAGCCGGCGGCGATTCGCGGCGTCGCCTGGAGCGGGGAGGGAGGGCCGGTGGTGAATGTGGATGTGAGCGTGGACGGCGGCCGATCCTGGAGGGCGGCGCGCCTGATCAGCCCCGCGACGCGGTACGGCTGGCGGCAATGGGAGTTCGGTTGGACGCCGCCCGCCGAGGGCTATTACACGGTTCTCGCTCGCGCACGGGATCTGAGCGGCGATTCGCAGCCGCTCGTTCAGGAATGGAATCCTTCGGGCTACTTGTGGAATGTGGCGGCGCGGGCCGGCGTGACGGCGGTAGGGCGGAATGCGCCGCAGCCTTCGCAGACGGCCGCGGGAGCGAGTCCTAGCGCGGCGCCGGAGCCGCTCAAGGCGCACTGCGAGGTTTGCCACGAGCTCGATGTGATCCAGCAGCAGCGGTTGACCCGCGCGCAATGGGACCGCGAACTGAACAAGATGTCGGGCTGGATGCCGGCGAACCGTCCGTTGAGCCAGGCGGAGCGGCAGACGATTCTCGATTACCTTTCCTCCAACTTCGGCCCGCGGCCTTGAAGGGCGGGCGCTCGGCGGAAAAAATCCGCTCTGGCGCAGCCACTCGGCCCGGGCATGTATAATCCGAATGTTTGCCGGGAAATTGCCTCAGAAGGAGTAACACCTTAGGCGGCCGACGCGCCTATGCAGTTGACGATTTGTGCGGCTGTGTGATATTTCTTGGTGTCGCTTCAGGAGGCTCAAGATGACGAGGAACCGGACCCAGGCAGGTCCATGGCTGGCGCTTGCGGCCGCAATGATGGGCGTTCCTTGCCTCGGGCAGTTGGATCTTTCCGGAACGTGGATACCGCAATATCTGGAAGACCAGCCCGAGCGGATCCCGGGACCGGAGCTGGTGGACTATCTTGGAATTCCGATCAACGACGCGGCGCGCCAGTGGGCCTTGAGTTGGGACCCAGACCGGCTAGGGTTGCAAGAACACCAATGCCAGGTGCACACGGCCGCGTATATTTACCGGGGCCCTCTTCAACTCCGGATCTGGGAAGAGCGCGATCCGCAAACTCAGAACGTGGTTGCGATCCGCAACTACATCAGCACCTATGAGCAAAACCGGACGATCTGGATGGATGGCCGGCCGCATCCTCCCGAATACGCGGCTCACACATGGATGGGCTTTTCGACGGGCAGGTGGGAGGGCAACATCCTCACCGTCTACACCACGCATATCAAGCAGGGTTGGCACCGGCGCAATGGAATCCCCTCCAGCGACCTGATTACGCTGACGGAGCACTTTATCCGCCACGATAATCATCTAACGCATGTCAGCATCGTAACCGACCCGGTGTATCTGACGGAGCCGCTGATCAAGAGCCAGGATTATGTGCAGGGGGCGAATTCCGGCGGCAACTGGCTGTGGCCTTGCGAATATGTAGACGAAGTTCCGGGCCGGCCGCACAGCTCGGTGCCGAGCTACATGCCGGGGCAGAATCCGTTTCTGACGGAGTTCGCCTCGCGTCACCAGATCCCGGTGGAAGCCGCCTTGGGCGGACCGGAGACGATGTATCCGGAATATCAGCAAAAACTGAAGACGCTGAAGCCGCCGCCTCCCGCGAAGGCGACGGCGGCGGCGGGAGCGAATCGATGAGGAGCCGGGCGGCGTTTGCCTTATTGGCGGCGACGGCGGCGATTTACGGCCAGGCTTCCGCCGATGGCGAAATCCACATTCTGAAGGTGCAGGGCGATGTATACATGCTGGTGGGCGCCGGCGGCAACATCACGGCGCAGGTCGGCAAGGACGGCATTTTTCTGGTGAACTCCGGCAATGGAAAAATGAACGACAAGGTCATCGCCGCGCTTAAGACGCTGAGCGATAAGCCGATTCACTACATCGTCAACACCAGCTTCGATTCCAATTTCACGGGCGGAAACGCGGGGCTGGCGGCGACCGGCGCGCCGGTAATGGGCGGAAATCTGGGCAATAGTAACCATGGGGCGGCGATCGTCGCGTCGGAAAACGTGGTGACGCGGATGAGCGAGACGGCCGCGCCGAAGGCGGATCGGGAAGCCTTGCCCACCGTGACGTTTTTCGAGGGGCAGAAGGAAATTTTTTTCAACGGCGAGCCGGTGATCACGATGCTGGCGCCGGCCGCGCATAGCGACGGCGATACGATCGTGTTTTTCCGGCGATCGGACGTGGTGAGCACCGGCGAGATCTTCAATACCTACACCTATCCGGTGATCAATCTGGAAGCAGGCGGGAGCATCAACGGCGTGATCGACGCGCTGAATCACGTGCTGGACATCGCCATTCCGGAGCATGAGCAGGAGGGCGGGACCTACATTATTCCGGGGCGCGGGCGGCTTTGCGACGAGCACGACGTTCTGGAGTATCGGGACATGGTCACGATCATTCGCGACCGCGTGCAGTATGGGATCAAGCACGACATGACGCTCGATCAGATTAAAGCCGCCGGCTACACGAAGGAGTACGATCCGCGATGGGGCGGCAAAGGCGGCGAGTGGACCACGGACAAGTTTATCGAGGCGGTATATAAGAGTTTGAAGAAGTAAGGAGCGCACAGCCTGGCAGGCAGCGTTGTGCGCGGATGGGCAAGAGGAAGCCATATGAAGCTGAAAAAGTTGGGGCTGGCCGCAGCCGGTGTGCTGGTTTCCGGAGTGGGAGCCTATGCTCATCACTCTTTCGCCGGAACGTATCTGGAAGACGCGCCTCCGGTCACAATTGAAGGAACGCTCAAGGAGTTTCTGCTGAGGAATCCGCATTCGTTTGTGCAGGTGGAAGACGCGAAGCTGAAGGACGACAAAGGGAATCCGGTGCGGTGGTCGATCGAGTGGGGGGCCGCGGGCCAGCTCGCGCAGCAGGGCATCGGGCGCGACTCGTTTAAGGTGGGCGATCACGTTGTCGTTACGGGCAGCCCGGGCCGCAACGCGGAGGACCACCGGCTTCGGATGCGGACCATCAAGCGGACGTCGGATGGATATAGCTGGGGGACGCAGGGGCAGACTTTTAATTGAACGATCGGCTGAGAGCTTTTAGGGCCCAAAGCTTAAAATTTCCAGCCCTGGGGAAAAGATGAAGATCCGTACGTTGTTCTCGCCCGCCGCGGCTCTGTTGCTGTGCGCGACCGCCGCTTTCGCCCAAGGCGGCCGGGGCAGGGGCGGCGGAGGCGCTCCCGCGACCGCCAAGGCCGCCGCGCCGATCGATCTGACAGGCTACTGGGTTTCTCTGGTCACGGAGGACTGGCGTTTTCGAATGGTCACGCCGCCCAAGGGCGATTATGCCAGCGTGCCGATCAACGCCGAAGGACGCAGAGTGGCCGACGCGTGGGATCCCGACAAGGACATCGCCAGCGGCAATTCGTGCAAGGCTTACGGCGCAGCCGCCCTGATGAGGGTCCCCGGCCGGCTGCATATCGATTGGGCCGACGACAACACGCTGAGGATCGACACGGATGCGGGCACGCAGACCCGCCTGTTCCATTTCGGCTCGGCGCAGCCGGGAGGCTTGTTGACGTCGACGGCGCCGGTTCCGGCCTCGCCGCAACTGCAAGGCTATTCGGTCGCCATTTGGGAAATGGCGGGAGGCGGCCGGGGCGGACGCGGAGGCGGGGGCGGATTTGGCGGCGCGCCCGCGCCGCGCGGAGGGTCGCTCAAAGTCGTCACCACGCATTTGAGCCCCGGCTATCTCCGCAAGAACGGCGTTCCCTACAGCGGAAATACGGTGCTGACGGAGTACTACGACCGCACCAATGAAACCGACGGCATTTCCTATCTGATCATCACCACCATCGTGGAGGATCCCCAATATTTGACGGGTCAGTTTATCACCAGCACCCATTTCAAGAAAGAAGCGGATGGCTCCAAGTTCAGTCCCTCTGCCTGCGCGGCGAAATAACCGGACAAGGGGTCCATCCCCGACCAATTCATGAATCTGGCTCATGTCCACCTTTTGTTAAATCACTTTCCGACGATTGGGAACCTGATTGCGCTCGGACTGTTTCTGTTTGGCGTTTTCGGAAAGAGCGACGATCTGAAGCGGGCCAGCCTGGTGATTTTCCTGGGCGTCGCGCTCGTCACCATTCCGACCTACGTCACCGGCAATGCCGCGCAGGAGGCGGTTTGCAAATCGCCGGCGCAGACTCCCGCCACGGATTGCCCGAGTCCCGAGCCGGGCGTCTCCAAAGAAGCGATTCATGAGCACGAAAGCGCGGCGTTGTGGGCATTCGGGGTCATGCAGCTTACGGGGGCCTTCGCCTGGCTGGGCTTGTGGCAATATCGGCGGAGCGCACATTTGCCTGCCTGGAACCTTTCAATCATCCTGGCGCTGGCTCTGACCGCCTTCGCAGCCATGTCGCGAGCGGCGCTGATCGGCGGCGGCATTCATCACGCCGAAGTCAGGGACGCCGCGGCGGCGTATGATCCTCATCCGCAGGCGCGCGCGCTGGGCAAGTTCGTGGTGGGCGTGACCTGGATGTGGCCGACCTGCGAAACCTTGCACTTCATCGGATTGTCGCTGCTGTTTGGCGTCGCGGCGCTGGTGGATCTGCGCATGTTGGGAATGATGAAGCGGGTCTCGTTTCCCTCCCTGCATCGCATGCTGCCATGGGGAATACTGGGATTTGGCCTGAACATGATTACGGGCATGTTATTTTTCGTAGGCGCGCCGCAGCAATACACGCAGAATCCGGTTTTCATCTGGAAGCTGGCGCTGATGATGCTGGCAGGCATCAACGTGCTTTACTTTACGATTTTCGAAGAGCCTTGGGAGGTGGGGCCCGGCGACGACGCTCCTTTCACGGCGAAGGCCGTGGCGGCCTCGGCGCTGGCGCTGGTTTTGGGCGTGCTGTACTGCGGCCGCATGCTGCCCTTCATCGGCAATGCATTTTGAAGGAGCTTAAGATGCCGCTGGCTTTAGTGGTGGCCTTGCTGGTTGTTGGTGGAACCGCCCTTGCCGGACTGGTGGGCTATTTGATCGATAAAAGCGCGGAGGCGGAGAAGGGCGCGAAAAACTCATGATGGAATTTCTCTCCTGGGTCGAGCACCTCCGGTTCAGCGAGTGGGTGCTTCAATCGCCCTCCATTTGGGCCTACGCGACGATTCTAACCACGCACACCATCGGCATGATGATCGTGGCGGGAGTGGCGGGCGTGATCGATCTACGCCTGTTGGGCGTCTCTCCGAGCATCCCGGTAAGGCCGCTGGAGCGGTTGTTTCCGTTGGCCTGGTTCGGGTTTTGGATCAACGCCATCACCGGCACAGTGCTTCTGATGGCCGATGCGACCACCAAGCTTACCAATTTGGACTTTTACATAAAGATGGTCTTCGTGTTTTCCGGAGTGACGCTGATGGTCGTCATCCGGCGACGAGTCTTCGGGGACCCCAAGTTGGATGAAGTTCCGCTTCCGGCTAAGGCTCGGGCGCTCGCGTGGCTTTCGCTGATCTGCTGGACCGGCGCGATTACGGCGGGCCGGCTGCTGGCTTACCTGGGCCCTGTCTCGGGCGTGCCCGGGTTGAAGAACCGCTGACTTCTTGTTTCGCTCCTCGCACGGGAGGCGAAGTTCGGGAATTTGGCCGCGGGTCGACATTCCGGTGAATTTTAGGGTGGACATTTCGCTCATTTTCGCGTACACTAACAAGTGATCTTGGCTGCTCCGGCAGCACGGCTCTGACACGTCTCCAGACGCCCCGTCCGCAAGAAGCCGTTTAGATCCCCCCCGTCAGGCGAGCTCGCCCTCGACGTCTATCCGCTCCCCGTCTGGAGAGCTTCCACGACAACTCAGTCCTCAGGTTCGTTGGCGGATCCGCCGGAACCGGAAGGCCAGAGTTCCGATTGCACTTGAGAACAAAGGAGAAGAACGTGACGCTCACGGCAGAAGAAAAGGGAGATTTTTTGAAACGAGGTTTTTCGCGGCGGAGTTTCGGACGCATTGCGACGATGATCGCCGCCGGCTCCAGCCTACCGTTTTATAACGAGTCCGCGCTGGCGCAGCTATCCCAGGTGCGTGACGCTCCGCCCGACGCGGTAATGATTAACGCCAACGAGAACCCTCTGGGGCCGTGCGCGGAAGCGGCGGAGGCCATGCGCAACTTCATCGCCAAGGGCGGGCGCTACAACTACGGGGAAACGGACGCATTCCGCCAGGCTCTGGCCGAGCAGGAGGGCGTGAAGGATAATTACGTCCAGCCTTTCGCCGGCTCCAGCGCGCCGCTGCATCAGGCGGTGCTGGCCTTCACGTCGCCCTCGAAGCCGTACGTCATGGCGGATCCGGGCTATGAAGCGGGCGGAAGCGCGGCTCGTTTCATCGGCGCAAAAGTCATCAAAACGCCGCTCACCAAGGATTACAAGCACGATGTGAAGGCCATGGCGGCGGCCGACCCGAACGCAGGGCTGATTTATCTGTGCAACCCGAATAATCCGACGGGAACGCTGACTCCCAAGGAAGAGATCGAATGGCTGGTGGCCAATAAGCCGAAGGGCTGCATCGTCATGGTCGACGAGGCGTACACGCACATCTCCGGCGCGCCTTTCAATACGGATTTGGTCGCCATGGACAAGGACGTGATCGTGTTGCGGACGTTTTCGAAGATTTACGGCATGGCGGGACTGCGAGCTGGAGCGGCGATCGCGCGTCCCGACATTTTACAGAAGCTGACGCCGTACAGCGCGGGGGCGATGCCGGTGACCGGCATGGTGGGCGCGCACGCCAGCTTGAAAGTGAAGAATCTTGTGCCGGAGCGCCGCAAGTTTATCAAAGATATCCGCGAGGACGTGTTCGAGTTCCTCGACAAACACAACTTCTCCTACGTTCCTTCGGTTTCCAATAAATTCATGGTGGACACCAAGCGGCCCGCCAACGATGTGATCATGGCGCTGCGGCAGGAGAAGGTTTACGTGGGCCGGCCCTGGCCGGTGTGGCCCACCCATGTGCGCGTGTCGGTCGGGACTCAGGAGGAAATGAACAAGTTCAAGACGGCGTTCCTGAAGGTAATGGCATAGGCGCTCCACAGGCCCGGGGCCTGCGCCAGACATGATGAGAAGAGCGCGCAATTACAACTGGAAGCTGTTTTTGGGCGATTGCGGCGGAGGGTTGATCGCGGCGCTTATCGCGCTGCCTTACGGCCTTTCCATGGCGGCGTTAATGGGCTTGCCGCCGGTGCTTGGGATTCTGACCTCGGTGCTGACGGCGCCGATCACGGCGCTTCTAGGGCGCAATCCATTACTCATCGGCGGCACAGCCAGCGCCACTGTTCCCTTCATCGCGGCCGCCGTCCGGGGCCAGGGATTGGGCGGGGCGGCCAAGGTGAGCTTGGTCGCCTCGGTGCTGATGATGGCGTTCTGCGTGTTGCGCATCGGGCGGCTGGCCAGCAAGGTTCCGCATGCCGTCGTGGCGGGTTTCTCGGCGGGCATCGGCGGCATTATGTTGATCTCGCAGTTCCCCGCAATATTAGGCGTGAGGGTGGAGGGCAGCGGCAGCGCCATCGCGGAGGCGGTTCAGGTGATTGGGCGTCTGCCGGCGTCGCGGCTGGCGCCGGCCATCTTGAGCGGAACGGTCATCGGGGCCGCCGCCCTGTGCGCGCGCTTTTTCCCGCGCGTTCCGGCGCCTCTGGCGGGCGTGGCCCTTTCGGCCGCCGTCGGCGCTTTGCTGCACTTTCACGAGCCGGAGGTGGGCTCGCTCCATTTAGAGTTGCCCGAGTTCGCTGGCTTCTCCTGGCGGCCCGAGGACGTGCTTTCGGTGGTCCCAACCGGTTTGGCCCTGGCCTTCGTCACGAGCGTAAATCTGCTGATGACGTCGCGAGTCGTCGAGCACTTTCGGGGCCGGCATCGCCCGCTGAAGCGCTCCGACGCGGATTCCGAGGTGGGAGCGTATGGAAT
Source organism: Bryobacteraceae bacterium (assembly GCA_035293905.1). Lineage (GTDB taxonomy): Bacteria > Acidobacteriota > Terriglobia > Bryobacterales > Bryobacteraceae > Palsa-187. The sequence continues at coordinate 2,534 of DATGLY010000144.1, read as the reverse complement.
CGCCAACCTGTGCGCGGCGATTTTCGGCGCGCCCATGAGCGTCGGCATTCCGGCCCGCAGTCTCGCGGCGGTGCGCTGCGGAGGAACCACGCGCATGTCGAATTTGCTGCATGCGGCGTTTCTGTTCTTGTTCGTGAAGCTCGGCTCCGGCTTTCTCGCGCACATTCCCCTGGCCGCCCTGGCGGGCGTGACGGCGTGGATGGGCGCGTGCCTGTTGGATTGGAGCACATGGCGCCGCTTGTCGAAGATGCGTGTACTGGACGCCAGCGCATTCATGGCGACGGCGGTCGCGGTGGTGGCGCTAAACGCGGCGGCCGCGGTGCTGATCGGCTGTTCGCTCTATCTGGCTTCGTACTTGCGGGGGATGGCGGCCGGGCGGCTCGGTTCTCAAACCGTCGAGGTCGCGCAAGCCGGACGGTAGGCGCGCGACACGCGCTACAATCTGGCTTGACGTTTCCCCGCATAGGCAGAGCCGAGGAGACCAGCGGATTCGTCCGCGGCCTTGGACTTCCGGATTCGACGGCCATCGTCGTCGGATCCATGATCGGCTCGGGCGTCTTCATCGTCTCCGCCGACATGGCGCGGCTGATTGGCAGCCCGGGCTGGCTTCTGGCGGCATGGGCGCTCACCGGCCTTCTCACCATCGCCGCGGCGCTTTCCTATGGCGAATTGGCGTCCATGCTCCCACAGGCCGGCGGCGTGTATGTTTTTCTCCGCGAGGCGTACTCGCCTTTATGGGCCTTCCTGTACGGCTGGACATTATTCACGGTGATTCAAACCGGAACGATCGCCGCCGTGGCGGTTGCGTTTGCGCGATTTTTGGCCGTTTTAGCTCCCGGGATCTCCGAAAGCCGCTATCTGATTCGGCCCATCCATGTTTCGAGCGGCTACGCGTTTTCACTCTCCACGGCGCAACTGGCGGCTATCGCGGTAATCGCGCTGCTGAGCTGGACCAATTCCCGCGGTTTGTACTACGGCAAGATCATCCAAAACGTCTTCACCTCGGCGAAAGTGGCCGCTTTGTTGGGATTGATAGGCGCGGGAGTTTTTTTAGCGGCGAACCGCCAAGCGATCCAGGCCAATTTTGGAGCCAACTTTTTCGCATTGGGGGCGTTCGATCCGTCTTTGGGAGTCGGCGCGGCGAGCGTGTACGGCTTGATGGTGGCGTTGTGCGTCGCTCAATCGGGCTCCTTGTTTTCGGCGGACGCCTGGCACGACGTAACCTTCATCGCGGGGGAGGTGCGGGAACCGCGGAAGAATTTGCCGCGCGCCATGGCCATCGGCTGCACGGTGGTGATCGGACTGTATTTTTTGGCCAACGTGGCCTACATTCTGGCGCTTCCGCTGCCGGAGATTCAACATGCGCCGGGCGACCGCGTCGCCACGGCGGCGCTGGAGCGAGCGTTTCCCGGCTACGGCCCGGCGCTGATGGCCATCGCCATCATGATTTCCACCTTCGGCTGCGCCAACGGCCTGTTGCTGGCTGGCGCCCGGGCCTATTACGCGATGGCCCAGGATGGCTTGTTTTTTTTGCGCGCGGCGAATCTGAACCGGGCGCACGTGCCCGGCTGGTCATTGATGGCGCAAGGAATTTGGGCGTCGCTGCTGGTGCTGCCGCGAACCTACAATCCGGCTTCGGGCGAATACGGCAATCTGTACAGCAACCTGCTGGATTACGTGATCTCCGCGGCGCTGGTTTTCTACATTCTCACGATTGCGGCGGTATTCCGGCTGAGATGGAAGCGTCCGGCCTGGGAGAGGAGTTATCGAGTCATCGGCTACCCGCTGACTCCGGGCCTTTACATCGCCGGCGCGAGTGTGGTGTTGGCCGTGCTCGCCGCCTACCGCCCCGCCACCACTTGGCCCGGATTCGTCATCGTGCTGGTGGGAGCCGGAGTGTACGGTTTGTTCCGGGCCCGGAGGAGCGGCGGCCGGTAGCCGGGGCTTTTTTTGGCGGAAGGCTGTGCGAATCGAACACACCAGCGGCTCCAGGAGTCGCTCGACGGCCTTGAAGGCCGCGCGGGACACCAGCCCCAATAGCCTTCCGCTTTCTACCTTGGCATACTCCGCCGGCGGGCGGCGGCGAAGGCCGGGCTGCATGGGCTGGCGCTGGCCGCGGGCCTATCGGCTCGTGATATGCTGTTCAGGCTCAGGATGGAGTCGCGCATAGTTTTTCCCCAAGTCTGTATCGCTTTAGGATTCGAGGATGTGGAGGCGCTGCTGAATCACGCGCGCGCCGAATACGAAGCCGGAGAGCGCTTTCTGGAGTTTCGCCTGGACTATCTCGCCTCGCCCGAGCGCGGCGTGCAAGCGGTCGGAAAGTTTCTCGAGCGGCGCCCGGACTGTATGATCCTGGGAACCTGCCGGCGAAGGCAGAATCAAGGCCGATTTCACGGCAGCGTGGATGAGCAAGTGCGCATTTTGGAAGCCGCGCGCGAGGCCGGCGCGAAAGCCGTCGATATCGAGGTCGAAAGCGCCGAGAATTGCGCCGAGCGCATCGCGCATCTTCGCTCGAGCGGCGCGGTGCTGATCTC
>DATGLY010000143.1:0-64552 GCA_035293905.1 Bryobacteraceae bacterium | reverse complement strand
AACTGGTCTTGATCGACGTCGGGGATGAAGCCGGTCGGCACGACCTTGAACAGGTGCACGGTCAAAACCAGCACGCCTACAAAGACGAGGGCCATGGCCGGGCGCCATTTTAGAACCCAGCGCAAGCTCCACTCGTAGAGGCGAAGAGTTTTCTGAAAGCACCACTCGGAAGCGCGCGACCACCAGGGCTCCTTCAGCGCATCGCGGACTCTCAAGAAACGGCTGCACAGCATGGGGGTCAGCGTGATGGAGACGACGCCCGAAACCAGGATGGCGGTGACAATGGTGACCGCGAACTCGCGGAACAGACGGCCGAGGATTCCCGACATGAACAGAATCGGAATAAATACCGCCGCCAGCGAGACGGTCATGGAAATGATGGTGAAACCGATTTCGCGCGAGCCTTTCAGGGCCGCTTCAAACGGGGCCTCGCCGTGCTCGATGTGGCGGATGATGTTTTCGAGCATGACGATGGCGTCATCCACAACGAAGCCGATGGAGAGAATCAGCGCCATGAGCGAAAGATTGTCCAGGCTGTAGCCGAACACCGCCATCATGGCGAAGGTGCCGAGCATGGCGAACGGCAGCGCCATGCTGGGAATGATCGTGGCGGAGGCGTTGCGCAGAAACAGGAAAATCACCAGGATCACCAGGCCCAGGGTGATCCACATTGTGGTTTTAATATCGTCGAAAGATTGGCGGATGGTTTTGGCGCGATCGAAACGCACAGCCAGGTTGGCGGAGATCGGCAATTGGGTCTTGATATCGTCGAGCGCCTGGCGGATCTTATCGCTGACCGCCACGGTATTGGCGCCGGGCTGGCGCATGATCTGAAGCTGGACCGAACGCTGCTGGGTGTTGGCGGTGTACATCCAGGCCGCCTGGCGCGTATCCTGGACGCTATCGATCACATCGGCAATCTCGTTCAGGCGGACGGGGGCGCCGTTGCGATACGCGACGATGACATCTCCAAATTGGGCGGCGTTTTTGCGCTCTTCGTTCGTGACGATGGTATACGTTTGCTGCGGCCCGAATAAAGTGCCGGTAGGAGTATTGGGATTGGCGTTGGCGATGGCCGCATCCACTTCGTTCAGGCCGATCCGCTTGGACACCAGCTTGTCGGGATCCACCTGCACCCGCACGGCATATTTCTGCTGGCCCTGCACGTTCACCTGGGAAACACCGCCCAAGGTGGAAAGGCGCGGCATGATGAGGTTTTCCGCGTAGTCGTCCAACTGACTCATGGGCAGCGTGGGCGAGGTGAGCGTAAGCTGCATGATGGGCTGATCGGAGGGATTCTGCTTGCGGAAGGAAGGCGGAAAAGGCATGATCGGCAGCAGCGGCAGCACTTCGGCGATGGCGGTTTCGACGTCCACCGCGGCGCTATCGATATCGCGATCGAGGCTGAACTGAAGAGTGACCTGGGTATTGCCGACGCTGCTGGAGGAGACCATGTTGTCCAGGCCGGCGATGGTGGTGAACTGGCGCTCCAGCACCGTGGCCACCGACGAGGCCATCGTGGCGGGATCGGCTCCGGGAAGATTGGCCTGAACGTTTAGCGTAGGAAAGTCGACGGTGGGGAGATCGCTTACCGGCAGCGTGAAATAAGCCACTACTCCGAATAGGGCGATCGCCGCCATCAGCAAGCTGGTGGCGATGGGACGCCGAATGAAGATCTCCGAGAGGTTCACCGCGCCGCCCCTCCTTAGCCGGAACGCCCCTTGCCGCCATTGCCGCCGCCTTGTCCCGCGTCCCGTCCGCCGCCGCGCCGCCCTTCGCCCATTTGCACCCGGCTGCCGGGCTGCAACCGCAATTGGCCTTCGGTCACCACGGTCTCGCCGGGATCGATGCCCTTGAGAATCACGAGGTCCTGATCGACGCGCGAGCCGATTTCCACATTGCGCGCCTCCACGGTCCGGTCCGGCTTCACGACGTAAATGAACTGGCCATCCTGGCCGTTCTGAACCGCCTGATTGGGAACGGTGACGGCGTTTGGCTGCGTGGTGAGGCGCAAGGTGACATTCAGAAATTGACCCGGCCACAGCTTGCGATCTTTATTTTGAAAAGTTCCCTTGAGCTTGATCGTGCCGGTGGTGGTGTCGACGGAGTTATCGATAAAAGTCAGCACGCCCTGCTCGACTTCGTTGCTGCCGTCCTGCGGGCGCGCAATGACCGGCAGGTTGCCGGCGGCCGAATAGCGCTTAATATCGGCCAGCCGCGCCTCGGGAACGGCGAAAGTGACGTAGATTGGCTCGATTTCGTTGATCGTCACCAGTTCTACCGTCAACGGGGCCACGGTGTTGCCAAGCTTCACCTCGACATTGCCCGTGCGGCCGTCCAGAGGCGAGGGGATAATCGTGTAGCTGAGCTGGACCTTAATGTTGTCGATATTGGCCTGGTCCGCGAGGATCTGAGCCTTGGCGCTTTCGATAGCGGCGCGGTCGGCTTCCACCGCCTTGGTGAGCGCGTTGGCGTTGGCGCGCAACTGATCGCCTTGATCGCGCGACGCGATGCCTTCTTTAACTAAGGCTTCGGTTCGGTCGGCGGTGAGAGCCGCATACTTCTGGTTGGCGATATCGTGCTCCAGATTGGCCTCCGCCTGGGCTTCCAGCGCCACGCTTTTTTCCTTGTTGGCCTGCGCTTGGGCCAGTTGAGCTTCGTAAAGCCGCGGATCGATGCGAAATAGTTTGTCGCCGGCCTTTACATAATCGCCTTCGTTGAAATAAATATCCGTGATTTGGCCGGCAATCTGAGATTTGACGCTGATTGTCTTATAGGCCTCGACGGTGCCGACGGCCTGGATCTCGATGGGAACGTCCCGTTGAACGGCGGTGGCGACAACCACCGGCACCGCGCCGCCCGCTCCGCCGCCCCGGCCCTTCCCTTTTTTTCCGCTGTCGGCGCTAGCGTTCGCCGTAGAGGAATTGCAGCCGGAAAGTACAACCATTGCCAGAGCAAAAGATAAATACACCGCGCGGCCCGGCGCCCGTTTCTGAGTGGTGGGAGGGATTGTGAAGTTCACTTGTGTTACGCTTAGTATACTTACTCGGGACGGCTGCCGCATTGGCACAATGGCAGAGCCTAAATCCCTGGTAATGCTGGCGTTTCATGACTCTGGGAAGTTACGCGGGCGCGGAAGAAGACGGCGACCGGTCCCGCTCTGCGCAATGAGCCTAACGCCCTTATGATTCAAGCGTATAGGTGGTTTTCCGGAGGTTTGAATGCGGCCTATCGGACAACCAGAGCATATGCCTTCCGGCGTACATTCAAACCGGCCCGGAAAATACTTGATCGTAGCGATTGATGGACCCGCCGGCGCGGGCAAAAGCACCGTGGCTCGCGCGGTGGCCAAGCGACTGGGGATCCCCTACATCGATACCGGGGCGATGTATCGCGCCGTCGCGTTATGGGCCCTGCGCGCCGGAGTGGAGCACGGCGATCCGCATCGACTGGAGCAGTTGGCGCGGCAAGCGCACATCCAATTTTCGGGGGAGCGGGTATTGCTCAATGGCGAGGACGTGACGTCGGAGATTCGGACGCCGGCAATCGGCGAAGCCGCCTCTCGCATCGCCGCCTACGGCGGGGTGCGGCGCGCCATGCGCGAGGAGCAGCGGCGCATCGCCTCGGAAAGTTCGGCGGTGCTGGAAGGCCGCGATATCGGAACCGTGGTGTTTCCGGACGCGCAGGTGAAGGTTTTTCTGGACGCCAGTCCCGAGGAGCGCGCCCGGCGGCGCGCCGCCGAACTGGGTTTGGATGGGGGCGGTTGTCGCGAGCAGGTGGCGCGCGAGATGGCGGAGCGCGACCGCCGGGACCGCACCCGCGCCGAAGCGCCGCTCACGCAAGCGCCGGACGCGGATTATTTGGATACGACGAATCTGTCCTTGGAGGAAGTGGAGGAAGCCATCTTGAAACTCGTCCGCAAGCGTACCTCGAATTGAGCGATTCCTGCTGAGTTCGCTAGAGTAGAAGCAAAGAAGAATCGACCCATGCCATTTTGCATCCATTGCGGCAGCCAGGTTCAAGGGCGCTTTTGTTCCACGTGCGGAGCCGCCGTGGCAGGCGGCGCAACGCCGGCGGGCGGCCCGCGGGGCAGATCGGGCCTGGCGTCGGCGGGGTTAGAAGAAAATGTCGCCTCCGCGCTCTGCTATTTGCTGGGCATTCTAACCGGCATCCTCTTTCTGGTTCTGGAGCCGTACAGCAAAAACCGCACCATCCGGTTCCACGCTTTCCAATCGATTTTCGCATGGGTAGCCGTGGTGATCGCCAGCATCGCCGTCTCGATCGTATCGGGAATTTGGGCGCTCGTCCCGTATGCCGGCTGGATGATCAATAGTCTGCTTTGGAGCGCTTTCGCCCTAGCGGTATTGGTTCTGTGGTTACTGCTTATGTACAAGGCGTACAACCGTGAGCGCTGGGCGCTGCCGGTGATCGGACCCCTGGCGGAAAAACAGGCCTAATTTGGCGATCCGCGTCACAAGCTGCGTTTCCAAGCGAATACTCAGCTTCGCTCTGCTGGCGACGCGGGCTGCCGCGCTGGAAGCTCAGACGCCGCCGCGCATCGGCCTGATTGATTTCTACGGATTGCACAAGGTTCCGGAGGCTAAGATCCGCCAGGCGCTAGGAGTGCGCGAAGGAGATTTTTTGCCGCGCTCCAAGGGAGACGCCGAGGAGAAGATCGACGCTGTTTCCGGCGTTGTCGAGTCGCATCTGGAGGCGGTGTGCTGCGACGGCGACAAGGTCATCCTTTACGTCGGCATTGAGGAGCGCGGCGCCGCGCACTTCGATATTCGCGACGCGCCGGAGGGGGGCGAGGGAAGCGACGCCAAGCTCCCGGGCGAAGTTCTTTCGACCTACCACCGATTTCAGGAAACTCTGGCGGCGGCGCTGCGCCGTGGATCCACGGCGGAGGACCTGACGCAGGGACATTCCCGCATGGCGGACCCAAGCGCGCGCGCCGTGCAAGACATGTTTCCGGCCCTTGTGTCGGCGCATTTGGCGGAGATAAGGGCGGTCCTGCGTCATTCCGACGACGACGATCAGCGCGCCGCCGCGGCTTATGTTATTGGCTACGCGCCAAACAAAAAAGACATCGTGGACGATCTCCAATACGCGCTCAAGGACCCGGAACCGGAAGTGCGCGCCAACGCGGCGCGGAGTCTGGTGGCTCTGGCGGTGCGCGCGCGCCTGAATCCGGCAGACGGCATCAAGATCGAGCCGACTTGGTTCATCGAGATGCTGAATTCCCTGTCCTGGTCCGACCGCAACCATGCGCTTTCCGCGCTCCAGATTCTCACCGACGCGCGCAATGCCGACGTGCTGGAGCAGTTGCGCGAGCGCAGCCTCTCGTCGCTGATTGAGATGGCCCGGTGGAAGACGCTGGCGCATGCGCTGCCCGCGTTCGTACTGGTTGGCAGGCTGGCGGGCTACAGCGAGGATCAGATTCAGGAAGCCTGGTCGAAAGGAGAGCGGGAAAAGGCGATTGCGGCCGCGCTTACCGGGGCGAAGAAAGCGAGGTAGCGGGATGCGGGCCAGATCGTTCAGAACGATTGCAAGTAGGTAATAATCTGCCAGCGCTGGGGCTCTGGCAATTTCGACCAGGCGGGCATGCCACGGCCAATCGCGCCATTGGTCAGAATCCAGAAAAGCTCTCCCGGCGCGGCTTCGCGCACTTGTGGGTCGCGCAGCGCCGGAGCATGGCGCGAGCCCTCGGCCGAGCTTCCATGGCATTCCGCGCAATGCTGCTCGAAGAGCTTTTTTCCGGCCTGAGAGGCGGACGGCTTGGCTTCCAGCGGATTGGGCTTCGTTCGCGCTTTCGGCGGAACGCGCGCAAGCGCCGCGGCGATGTCCTGCGCGTACGACGAATGAGCCGCGAGCAGAGCCAGGCCGAGCGCGACTAGGTGTCCGAATTTCATAAGCGGCCTCCAAACAATTTGCGGAATCTCTCCGGAATGCCGGAAAATTCTTTGGAAACTCCCCATCGCAGCAGAATCCGATGGCTGTTTTCGTTCAGCCCAAATCCGGGAGCGACGCGGACCGTCCAGCCGGAGGGAAGATTCCACGCCACAGCCGGCGCAAGATAGTGCGACGTTTCGCGCAGACCGAAGCTGTGCGCATCTCCCAGGCCCCCATATAGCTCGGCGCCGAGGATGAAATTCTCGCGGCACAGCCAGCACAGGCTCGGCGAGGCTTCAAGCGCCAGCGGACGGCTAAGGCCGAGCGCGTAACCAAATTCCCACGGATCGCCGCTTGCGAGGTTCTTGACCGCCAGAGGATTGAAGGCCACGTTCCAGCCCTTGACGTCCTTCGACAGGATCAGCTTGAGCTCCAGTTCGTGGTCGCGCTCGCCTCGCAGCGCGGCGTTGGTCTCGCCGGAATTGGACTCGACGTCGTGCCCTTCCACTTCTTTCACGATTTTGTCGGCTTCGTTGACGTTTTCATACTCGACGTAGAATACCGGATTGATGAAATGCTCGGTGCGGAGAGGGCGAATCCGGTTCTCCCAGCGGAAACCCGTAAAGATGGTGCTGTCTTTAAAAGTGGTTTGGCCGTCCAGATAAAACTCGGTGGTCCACCACGCCGTGGCGCCATACTCGAACTCGCTCCAGAAGGCATGAAAATCGTTGCCCAAGCGCTGCGTTCCGAAGGTTGAGAAGTACTCAATTTCGAGGTTGCCCGGCTCCTCGAGGTGGTGATCGTAGGTGACGATATAGGGACTCTCCTGAGCGAGTGCCGGAAAGGGAAGCGATGCCGTCAGTAGGACCAAAACAGTCCGATATGATTGCGCGCCGGAAGTGAATCGGTAAGCCATTCAATACTAATCCTATTGCATCTAGGTGATACTGAGTTGCAGATCTATTATACATCGAAGTTGCAACTCATTGTCAACTAAAATTTCGGTCTGACCAGCCCCTCCTGGACCAGCGATGCGTGTAAGCTGGTGGTCATGTCGGCCGTCACGCGGCGCGAGTGCTCGAAAGCTCTCATGGGAGCCGGCGCGTTGGCGCGCATGCCCGCAAGGTTGCGCGCGCAGGAAGGCGGCATTCCCCCGCAAGGCGCCGGAAAAGGCTTCCGCCACCTCTCTTACAGCGACATCGGCGGGCGGCCGGACAGCGTTCAGGTGATGCTCAACCGGCGGCATCTTTACGTCGGCCACATGTTCAGCAACGGAGTCACGATTCTGGACGCGGCGGATCCGCGCAAGCTGAAGCCGGTTGGCTTTTTCACGGGCGGAGACTTCACTCGGACGCACCACCTTCAGGTTTCGGGCGATCTGCTCTTGCTCGCCAACGGGGCCAATATCGTGGCCATGCAGTCCTACGACAATATTCGCGGCTATTTTGAAAATGCGCTGAGCGATAGCATCACGAACCGGAAGAAATTCCGCTCGGGCCTGAGCGTTCATGATATTTCCCGGCCCGACCAGATGAGGGAGATTGCGTTCCTCGAAATGCCGGGCCTGGGCGTGAATCGGCTGTGGTGGACGGGGGGACGCTACGCCGCCGTCGCCGCGCACTTCGACGGATTCACCGACCACTTCCTTTGCATGGTGGATCTTCAGAACATTACCAAGCCGGAGATCGTGGGCCGCTGGTGGATGCCGGGGATGAACCGCGCGGCCGGCGAGCCATCTACGCTGCCGCCGGGCCGCCGCGTGGCCTTGCATCACATGATCACCTCCGGCAACCGCGGCTATGGCGCCTGGCGCGACGGCGGTTTCACGATTCACGACCTCGCCGACCCGGCGCATCCCAAGTTGATTTCCCACATCAACTGGTGTCCGCCATTTCCGGGCGGCACGCACACGCCGCTTCCCTTGCCCGGCCGCAAGCTGGCCGTTGTGGCCGATGAAGCGAATGCGGAAAAATGCGCGAAGGGCACATTTTGTACGTTCATCGTGGACTTGCGCGCGGAGGAAAATCCGGTTCCGATTTCCACTTTGCCCACGCCGAAGGAAAGGGATTTCTGTGGAGCCGGAGTCTTTGGCCCTCATAACCTGCATGAGAACCGGCCGGACACCTTTCAAAGCGAGGAGACCATTTTCGCCACCTACAACGTGGCCGGCGTTCGCGTTTTCGACATCAGGGACGCCTTCGCGCCAAAGGAGATCGCCTACTGGGTTCCGCCGTTGCCCAAAAAAATGATCGATCCCCGCCCGAACGTTTCGCTCGCCGCCAAATCCGCCGATATTCTTGTGACCACCGGCGGCCTCGTCTATGTCACGGACTGGAATGCCGGGCTGAACGTTTTGCAATACGAGGGCTGACGGCTAGCGGATCTGCATTGAGCCAGCAGACCGCTGGAACCCAACGAGGTCCCTTGGCCGCGGGGAAGTCTTAAGCAACCTTGCTTTCCCTACACCGCTTGGTTAGGGTATCATATGCCAAATGGCGAATCGGGACTGCGCTATCCAGGCGGACTCAGAGGGACATAGCGCAACTTGTGCGGAATAACGGGGTTCACCCATTCGGGCCGGTTGCCTGATCCGGAGCGGATCTGGGAAACCACGCGCTGTTTGACGCATCGCGGTCCAGACCAGCAAGGCGTCTGGGAGAGCGCCGAGGTGTCTTTGGGCGCCGTGCGTTTAAAGATCATCGATCTGGTGGGCGGCGACCAGCCGATGCTAAGCGACGATGGGGACACGGTGGTCGCCTTTAACGGCGAAATCTACAATCATGGGGAGCTGCGCCGGGAGCTTGCCAGCCGAGGCCATCGTTTCCATACGCAGTGCGACACCGAAACGCTGCTGCACGCGTTTCTCGAGTGGGGCGCCGAATCGTTCCAGCGGTTGCGCGGCATGTTCGCGGCGGCGTTCTGGATCGAGTCGCGGCGGCGGCTGGTGCTGGTGCGAGACCGGCTCGGCATCAAGCCGCTGTATTATGCGCGGCGCCGCGGCGAGCTGTATTTCGGCTCGGAAATCAAGACCATCCTGGCTCATCCGTGGTTCGAGCGGAGGCTGAACGTCGCGGGCTTGCGCCGCTACCTCTCGCTCAATTATGTGCCGGGCCCGAACACGCTCGTAGAGGGAATCGAAAAGCTCCCGCCCGGACACTGGCTGGAGTGGAGCGAAGGCGAGCTGAAGCTTCACGCCTATTGGCGGCTAAAATTCGAACCGGACGCGCGCCAAGCGCTGGAAAGCGCCAAGGAGCAACTGGATGGGCTGCTGCGCGACGCGGTTCGGGAGCAATTGGCGGCGGACGTTCCGGTGGGAATTTGGTCGAGCGGCGGACTGGATTCCTCCACCATCGTCCATTACGCTTCCGAGCATGCGCCGGGGAGACTCAAGACCTTCTCCGTTTCCTTCCATGGCCGGAGCTTTGACGAAACTCCGTACTTCCGCGAAGTCGCCCGGCGATATGGCGCGGATCATCATGAATTCGATCTGAATCCGGAGTGCGGCCTGGCGGAGGCTATCGAAGAGCTGGCTCAGTACTCCGACGAGCCTAGCGGCGATGCGGGCGCTGTTCCCGTCTGGTTCCTTTCCCGGATGAGCCGGCACCAAGTGACGGTCGCGCTTTCGGGAGAAGGCGCCGATGAGATCTTCGGCGGCTACCAAACGTATCTCGCGGACCTCTACGCGCGACGCCTCCGGCGGTTGCCGCGCGCTCTGCTGGCGGCCGGGCTGGCGATCGCGCGACGCCTGCCGGTGTCGAACGAGAAGATCGGCTGGGACTACAAAATCACGCGGCTGCTGGAAGGCGCCGCGCTGCCGCCCATCGAAGCTCACTTCTTTTGGAACGGCGCATTTTCAAGCGCGGGCAGGCAAGCGTTGCTGGAGCCCGTGGGCGTCCAAAACAGCTCTGAGCCATGGGCAATTCCGCCCGACGGCGTGGGTTACCTCAACCGCTTTCTCTGGCTGGATCAATTGAATTACCTGCCGGATGACATTCTCTATAAGTCGGACCGCATGAGCATGGCTCATTCTCTGGAGGTGCGCCCTCCGTTTCTGGATCATCGCATCGTGGAGTTCGCCGCGCGGCTGCCGGAGAGCATGAAGATCCGCGGAGGGCGATTGAAATTCATCCTGCGCGAGCTAATGCGCGACCGTCTTCCCCGCCCCGTGGTGGCGCGAAAAAAAGAAGGCTTCGATATTCCGGCGCACGACTGGCTGCGAGGCGTGCTGCGGCCTCTGCTGCTCGATACGTTGAATTCGCGCGCCGCCGCGGATTCCGGCGTCTTTTCGTGGCCCGCCGTGGAGGCCGTTTTGCAGGCGCATTTGCAGCGCCGTGCTAATCTCGGGTATCACTTATGGGGGCTTTTGGTTCTGTTCCAGTGGATGCGCCATTGGAGGATCGGCGCGCCTTCGGAAATAGGAGCAAAACAGAGGGCTTCGGTCTCCGCGCGGATTTAATCGTTCTGGCGGTGGCCGCCGCGATTTTCCTCGGCTGCATCGTCAGCCCGCCCGCGCTGATGGACGACGTCGACGCCGTGCAGGCGCAAATCGCCCGCAACATGCTGGATTCCGGCGATTGGGTCACGGCGCGACTGGATGGCGTTGCGTATCTGGAAAAAGCGCCGCTGAAGTATTGGCTGATGGCGCTGGCGTTCAAGGCGTTCGGCGTGCGCGACTGGGTGGCGAGGCTGCCGGTGGCGCTTTCGGCGGTGCTTCTGTGCTGGCTCTGCAACCGCATCGGGCGGTGGGCTTTTTCCGAGCGGGCCGGACTGTTCACCGGTCTGATTCTGGCGACCTGCGTGGGATTGTTTCTCTTCACCCGCGTTCAGATTCCGGACGTCGCCATCACGGCGACCATTTCGCTGGCGATGTGGTCGTTTCTTCGCGCCCTGGATCCCCAAGAGCCACGGCCAAGCGTTTGGGCGGCGGCGATGGCGGCCGCCATCGGCGCGGGGCTGCTGCTGAAAGGGCTGATCGCGGCGATCTTTCCCATTGCGGCTGCCCTGCTCTTTTTAGCGTTTACAGGCGAGTTTCGATCGCGCGAGACTTGGAAAAGACTGCGCGCCGGGCGCGGCGTTTTGATCGCCTTGGCCATCGCCGCGCCGTGGCACGTCCTGGCCACGCTGCGCAATCCGCCCTACTTCGATTGGACGCTCCACAGCGCGCCGGGAGAATATCGCGGTTTTTTTTGGTTTTATTTCATAAACGAGCACGTGCTGCGGTTCTTGAACCTTCGCTACCCGCGCGATTACAACACCGTGCCGCGGCTCTATTTCTGGCTATTTCACCTGCTTTGGCTGTTTCCCTGGAGCGTGTATTTTCCTTCGGTAGCCAAGCTAAGGTTCGCCGCCGCCGATCGCGCGGGCCGCATGCGGCTGTTGTGCCTGTGCTGGGCCGGATTCCTGCTTCTGTTTTTCACGTTTTCTTCCACGCAGGAGTATTACTCCATGCCCTGCTATCCCGCTTTGGCGCTGTTGATCGCATCCGCGCTTGCCGCGCCGGAGTGCGCCAAGTGGACGCGAAGCGGACGCTGGGTTTTGACCGCCGTAGCGGCCGCGGGGGCTGTTGTCATCGCTGGAATTCTGGCGCGCGTTTGGAAGCTTCCGGCTCCAGGCGATATCTCGCGCGCGCTGAACCAGCAGGACCCGCAAGCCTACACGCTGTCTTTGGCGCACATGGGCGACTTGACGCTGGCTTCGTTCGCCTATTTGAAGACGCCGCTGATCCTGGCGGGGATTGCCTGCCTGGCGGGCGCTCTTTTGGTCCGCCGGGCCCCGGTCGCAGGGGGCGTGGTCATGATGGGGCTTTTTTTCCACGCGGCGAGGCTGGCTCTGGTGACGTTCGATCCGTATCTGTCGTCGCGCGCCTTAGCGGAGGCGCTCAACCACGCTCCGCCCGGCCGCTTAATTCTGGACGACCAGTACTACACGTTTTCTTCCGTGGCGTTCTATGCGGAGGCCTATCGCGGAAAGCGGATTCTGCTGCTCCATGGCCGCGTCAACAATCTGGAATATGGCTCCTACGCGCCCGACGCTCCGCGCGACGTTTTTCTGGACGACGCGGGATTCCGCGAGCGCTGGCTTTCGCCTCAACGCTACTACATTTGCGTGGAGCAGCCGCGCGTCGAACGCATCCGCAAGCTGGCGGCGCCAGGGGCCCTGTACACCGCTGTGGAAAGCGGCGGCAAGTTCGTGTTTTCCAATCAGCCGGTCCCGTGAAGCCGCTCCGCATTACGATTGACGCCGTTCCCGTATTGGTGCGAAGCGCGGGCGTAAAGAATTACATCTATCACTGGTTGAAGCATCTGCGCCGGCAGGCGGCGGCCTCCGGCGCCGGAGCGGAGATCCGCGTATTTCCCAGGCTTGGCGATCTGGGCCGGCTGAACCACGACGCTTCCACTCTGGGCGCCTGGACCACGATTTCGCGCCTGGCAGCCGTACAGGCCGCCAATCTTCTTGGGCCCGGCGCCGCCCGTCTGCTGGCCGGCCGTCCCGATGTGTTTCACGCTTCGAACCAGGTGCAATATGCGCCCAAGGGATCGCTTCTGACGGCCACCCTTCACGATATGACGGCGTACCTGATGCCCGAACTCCACACATCGGGCAACGTCGAATCCGACCGCCGTTTTTTCGAACACACCGTCCCTCGCGCCGACGGCCTGATCGCGGTTTCGGAAAGCACGCGCGCCGACGCCATACGCGTGCTCGGACTCTCGCCCGATCGCGTCACGACAATTCATTCTGGCGTCGCGGAAGAGTATTTCGATGCGCCCAAAACGACGCGCCCGCGCCCCTATGCGCTCTTCGTGGGCACGATCGAGCCCCGCAAAAACTTGAATACGCTGTTGGATGCGTGGGCATTACTGAAAGCCGATCTTCGGCGGGAATTCGATCTGGTCTTTGCCGGGCCGGCGGGATGGGCAGCCAAAGCCACATTGGAGCGGATTCGCGCCGAGGCTGCGTACTTGGGATACGTGCCCGAAGCGGAGCTGCCCGGGCTGACGGCCGGGGCAACGGCATTCCTTTATCCATCTCTTTACGAAGGCTTCGGATTTCCGGTGGCTCAAGCCATGGCGGCGGGCGTTCCGGTGGTGACCGCCAACGTTTCTTCCTTGCCGGAGATCACGGCGGGCGCGGCTTTGTTAGTGGATCCCCGCAGTCCCTCCGATCTCGCCGCGGCTATTTCACGCGTATTGGAATCGGCCGAGCTCCGAAGGAATCTGAGCGCGCGCGGCAGAGCGGCCGCCGAGCGCTACCGTTGGGAACGCTGCGCGGAGGAGTCGATGGAATTCTTCGGAAGAGTCGCCAGCAGACGTTGAGCGGTCACGCCGGGTCCGGCCGCAGGAATCGTTGGCCTGCGATCGCCTCCGCGGCGAGATAGCCGCTGCGCACGGCGCCTTCCATAGTCGCGGGCCAGCCCGAGCGAGTCCAATCGCCCGCCAAGAACAGATTCTTGATCGCCGTCCGCGCGGGCGGGCGGCGCGATTCGAGGCCTGGTTGCGCCGAAAACACCGCGCGAACTTCCTTGACCACATGCGCTTTTTCCAGCTTGGCCTCGCGGACGGCCGGGAAGAATTCCGCAAGCTCGCGCAATGCGAGCGCGATCACTTCGGCGCGCGGCATCTCCACCAGGCTGCGAGACGCGCTCACCACGATCTGTACATACCGGCCTTCGCTCTTGTTAAACATCCATTGGATGGTCCGGTCCAGCAAGGTGGCCTGGGGCAGATCGGTGACCGGGCGGTCGAACCACAGATGAATGCCAGTGATAGGCGAATGCTCCATGCCGCTCACGTCCACGGGAACGCCTAGCGCCGCCAGGCGCTCGAAGGGCACGGCGCAAACATAAGCGTCCGCGCGAAACTCGCCGGCCGAAGTTGCGACCGAAGCGACCTGCCCATCGCGCAGGTTGAAAGCCTGCGCAGAGGCGCGCAGCAGGATCTCCACGCCCTGGAATCTGCGCCACGCCTCGCTCGAATACAACTTGCCGAGCGGCACGGTGGGGACGCCAAATTCGTGGGCGTCCGGCGCGGCGAGGAAGCCGAGCTTGAAGACTTGCAATCCGTGGCGGGCGGCCATGCGATCCAGCTCTTCGCTGATGGCGCTGACCAGCACTTGCCGCCAAAAACGCCCGATCGCGCGCGGCGGCTGCCGCTTCTCCTTCAGCCAATCGAGCATGGTGATGAAATCCAGATCGGCGCGCCGGGCGTATTCCCAGCCGGCGGCGGCCAGTCCCCGCGCGATGGCCAACTTATCGCTCCAACTCAAAAACGGAAGCGCGAGGAAAGATCGAAGGCTGCGGCGCATCACGCTTTGCCTTCCGCCCGGCTCGATGAAAGTGAAATCGCGATAGAAGGCGATATCGCCTTCCACGCCGAGACGCCTGTAGAAATCCTGCAAATTGATGCAGCAGCGCAACAGGATATGCTGGCAGTTGTCGATGGTTTCGCCGCCCGCTTCGTAGGAGGCGGCGCGGCCGCCCAAGTAAGGCCGGCCTTCGAGCACCCGGACGCGGCGCCCGGCGCTGGCGAGAGCGGCGGCCGCCGATAGCCCCGCCAGACCTCCGCCGACGACGATTACGTCCACGCGGTGGACTTCGCTCCAATCCGCACCGCGTTCTGCATCAACTTCAGCCCGCAATCGCCTTCCAGCGTCAGAATCGATTCCGGATGGAACTGCACGGCCTCCATCGGCAATTCGCGATGGCGGACGGCCATGATCACGCCGTCTTCGGTTTCCGCTGTGATCTCTAAGCACGAGGGCAGCTTTTCGCGAATCGCATAGAGGGAATGATAACGGCCCACGCGGAAGGTCTCGGGCAATCCTTCGAACACGCCCGCGCCCGTGTTGCGGATCACAGAAGGCTTGCCATGCATGGGGTAATCGAGCACGCCCAGCTCGCCTCCAAACGCTTCCACCATGCCCTGCAAACCGAGGCAGACTCCAAAAACCGGCACTTCCCATTTTGCGGCGTGGCGAATCAGGGCGGGAACGCCGAAGTCCTCGGGACGTCCAGGACCGGGCGAGACCAGAATCAGCGAAGGCGCCAACTGCTGGATGAGATCCAGAGGAAATCCGGCGCGATAGGTCATGACTTCGGCTCCGGTTTGCCGCGCGTAATTGGCGAGGGTGTGGATGAAACAGTCTTCGTTATCCACCAGCAGCAAACGAGCGCCTGAAGCGGCGGCAGCCGACCGCCCCTCGGCAGCCGCCTGAGCCGGCTCCTGGGGCCGCAAGGCGCGAAAGAAACTCGTAGCCTTCATCCGGCATTCGGCGTCTTCATTCGCCGGAACCGAATCGTAAAGCAAAGTGGCGCCAGCGGCGTAACGGGCTACGCCGTCGCGAACATGAATGGTGCGGATCGTGATGCCCGTGTTGATATCGCCGTCGAGCGAAATCATTCCCACCGCTCCGCCGTACCAGCCGCGGGCGTCCTTTTCCAGGCTTTCAATGGCGCGCGCGGCCCATTTCTTGGGCGCGCCGATCACCGTCACCGCCCACATATGGGTGAGGAAAGCGTCGAGCGAATCGAAGCCTTCCGCCAGCGTTCCTTCCACGTGATCCACGGTGTGGAAGACGCCGGCGTAGGATTCCACGAGCTTGCGGCCAATCACCCGCACGCTTCCCGGTGCGCAGACGCGCGATTTGTCGTTGCGGTCGACGTCCGTGCACATGGTCAGCTCCGATTCCTCTTTCATGGAGCTGAGCAGTTGCCGGATGCTGTCGGCGTCGCGCAGCGGGTCGCCGGTGCGGCGAGCCGTTCCCGAAATGGGGCTGGTCTCCACGCGCCGCCCTTCCACCCGCACGAACACCTCGGGCGAAGCGCCGATGAGCTGCTCATCGCCGAATTGCAGCAATAGCTCATAAGGGCTGGGACTGGCCTTCTGGATGCGATGGAACAGATCCGAAGGGCTGCCGGTGAACGGCGCCGAAAACGTCTGGCGCAGGATGACTTCGTAGTAATCGCCACGGCGCATGCCTTCCCGGACGGTTTCGACGCCCGCCATGTATTCTTCGGGAGTATGATCGCTGACGATGGGACCGTCCTCCGATTTTCGGGCGCGCGGAATCGGCTGGGCGGCGCGCTTGAGGCCGCGCGTCGATTCCTCACCGCGCGAAAAATCGAACTGGAAGCGCTCGATCTGCTCCTTCTTGCGGTCCATGAAATAGATGTCGTCGCAAAGGAACAGGCGGAGATCGTGCACGTTCGTGCGCGGCAGCTTCTGCTCGATCGGGTCGAAGCGAAACAGCAGGTCGTAGCCGAAGGCCCCGGCCAGAGCCAGCCGCGAAGCCAGAGGGTGATGGAACTCGGCGATGAGCGCCCGGAGAATCGAAATTACCGAAGGCTGCTTGCTGCGCGCTTCTTCGGGAAACAGCTCCGGAAGAGGTTTCAGCGCGCCGCGAAGCGTGCCGCCTTCGTTGCGAAACTCGTCCCAGTGAGGATGCGGAGCGAGCACCGGCTCCAGCAATCGGTTCAAAACTTCGCCGCGCGCGTTCAACGGCCGGAAGCGCACGTCGCGATCCTGCGCCACGATTTCCAGCGGCGGCGCGACGCTGGCGATATCCCAACGCGAATACCTTCCGGGATATTCATAGCCCGAAGAAAAATAGATGCCGCGCCGGGTGTCGAGCTTGCGCAGCAGGCTCTCCAGGCCGCGATGATAGGGCACGGCCGACTCGGCTCTTTCGACAACAATGCCGGAAGGCGTGGAATAGGATTGGGTGCGCATAGCGCGGAAGACCTGAATTCCTTCTTTACGCGCAGGATATCACGTCGGCGGCGGGCTCGAAGACCTCTATGGTAGCCGTGCCTCGCACGTAACTTTGAATTGATCGCCCTTGCGCAGCCGGGATAGCTCGGGGCGAGCAGCAAAGGCGCGAAAAAACGAAGCCACTGGAGAGCACAACACTTACTTTCAATGGCTTACCGCGATTCGCCTGCCGCCCGGCAGCGTGCCCCCGGTCCGGAATCGCCGGGGTGCTACGCTCGAATCGTGAGCTTCTCCCACTCCTTCTTCGCTCAACGATTTGGCCTCACCGAGCACGACCTGGAATCCTATCTAAGCGAAGCGCTGTCTTCGGGCGGCGAGTACGCCGACCTTTATTTTGAATATCTTGCCAACACGTCCCTCAGCATGGATGAAGGCATCGTCAAAAGCGCCAGTGAGGGAGTCACGCTCGGCGTAGGCGTTCGGGTCATCTCCGGCGAACGCACTGGTTACGCTTACAGCGACGATCTTAGCCCCGAAAAGATCCGCAAAGCGGCGCGCGTCGCCGCCCGCATCGCCAAAGGGCCGGCAAGCGTTTTCAAGGCTGGCTTTGAAGAGGCCCACAAGCACAATCTTTATCCGATGATTCATACGCCGCACGAGGCCGGATTGGCGGAGCGCGTCGAATTAGTCAAGCGCGCCGACGCCGCCGCGCGCGCCTACGATTCGCGCATTTTCCAGGTGCAGGCCGTTTACGCCGACAATGTCCGGCACGTATTGGTCGCCACCAGCGATGGGCGCCTGAGCTACGATCGTCAGCCGATGGCTCGCATGGGAGTGACGGCGCTGGCCCGCGACGACGGCGGAACTCCTCAGCACGGCCACTCCGGCGGGGGCGGACGCGTGACGCTGGATTTCTTCCTCAATGAAAAGACGCCCGAATACTTCGCCCGGGAAGCGGCCCGTCAGGCGATCGTGCAGCTCAGCGCCGCGGAAGCGCCCGCGGGTGAAATGACCGTGGTCCTGGGACCTGGCTGGCCCGGCATCCTTCTGCACGAAGCCGTCGGACACGGCCTGGAAGCCGATTTCAACCGCAAGGGGGTATCTGCCTTTAGCGGCCGCGTTGGGGAAAAGGTCGCCAGCCCGCTCTGCACCGTCATCGACGACGGGACGATCGGTTCCTGGGGCGGCGGAAGCCGCCGCGGCTCGCTCAACGTGGACGACGAAGGCACGCCCACGCGCCAGAATGTGCTTATCGAAAAGGGCGTGTTGCGCGGGTATCTTCAAGATGAGCTTTCGGCCCGGCTGATGAAATCCGCGTCCACCGGAAGCGGACGGCGCGAAAGCTATCAACACATTCCCATGCCGCGCATGACCAATACTTATATGCTGGCCGGCGAGAGCGATCCGGAAGAGATTATCCGGAGCGTGCCCAAGGGAATCTACTGCGCCACGTTCGGCGGAGGCCAGGTGGATATCACCAGCGGCAATTTCGTTTTCTCCGCGACGGAAAGCTATCTCATCGAGGACGGAAAACTCACGCGGCCGGTGCGGGGAGCTTCGCTCATCGGCAATGGCCCCGAGGCGCTCAAGTACGTCAGCATGGTGGGACACGATCTTCACCTCGACGAAGGCATCGGCATCTGCGGCAAAGAAGGCCAGCACGTGCCGGTCGGAGTGGGCATCCCGACGGTGAAAATCGACCGCATGACCGTGGGAGGCACCGCGGCATGAGCCAGTTGGAGGAGATCGCCGCCAGCGCGGTGAGGCGGGCGCTCGACCTCGGCGCCAGTGGCGCGGAATGCACCATCTCGGAGGGCGAGGAGTTTACGGCGCAAGTGCGCATGCGGCAAATCGAGAATCTGAAGCAAGCCGGGGGGCGCGGGGCGGGAATTCGCGTGCTCATAGGCCGCCGCACCGGCTCGTCCTACACCTCTGACCTTTCGCAAGAAGGAATCGGCAATATGGTCCGCGCGGCGCTCGACGCCGCTAAAATCACCACCGAAGACCCTCACGCCGGCCTTCCCGACGCTTCCGACCTCGGCCGCGTTGAATCCGACCTTCAACTTTACGACGAAGCGATCGCGCGCATGGAGACGGATTGGAAAATCTCGGAAGCGCTGCGCGCGGAGCAAGCGGCGCTGGGCGCGGACCCTCGCATTCAAAACTCCGAAGGCGCTTCATTCGATTCCCATTTAGGCGCGCGTGTCTTTGCGAATTCGCTTGGCTTTACCGGCTCCTACCGCACTTCGAGCTGCGCTTTGAGCGTTGCGCCGGTGGCGAAAAGCAACGGCTCCATGGAGCGCGACTATTGGCAATCGGCGGCGCGCAAAGCGAACGAAATCGAGACGCCGGAGCAGGTCGGCCTCCACGCCGCTCAGCGCGCGCTGCGCCGCCTGAATCCCCGG
The DNA here is from genome assembly GCA_035293905.1 of Bryobacteraceae bacterium. Taxonomy (GTDB): domain Bacteria; phylum Acidobacteriota; class Terriglobia; order Bryobacterales; family Bryobacteraceae; genus Palsa-187. Next base: position 45,546 of record DATGLY010000143.1, on the reverse strand, counting down.
AAGGTTCCTACGCAAAAGGCTCCGGTGATCTTCGAGCCGCGCACCGCCCGCCAACTGCTGGGCGAGTTGTTCGACGCCGTCAACGGCGGGGCGATCTATCGTCACGCGTCGTTCCTTGCCGGAAAGCTCGGCGAAAAGATCGCCTCGGATTGCTTGACGATCGTCGACGACGCCACGCTGCCCGGCTTGTTCGGGAGCTCTCCCTTCGATGACGAAGGGGTGGCCGGACGGCGCACGGTGGTGGTGGAACGCGGCGTGCTAAAGAGCTATCTTTTGAATGCCTACTGCGCGCGCAAGCTCGGGCTGAGCACCACAGGCAACGCTTCGCGGGGCTTAAGCGGCAGCGCCGGAGTCGGGCCAAACAACTTTTTTATTGAGTCCGGCGAAGCCGGCGAGGCATCCCTGATCAGGGATTTGAAGCAAGGCCTCTACGTTACGGAATTGATCGGCGCGGCCGCCAATACCGTTACCGGGGATTATTCCTCCGGCGCGGTGGGATTGTGGATCGAAAATGGAGAGTTGGCGTATCCTGTTTCGGAAATCACCGTTGCCGGAAACCTGAAGCAGATGCTATTGGATATTGAGAAGATCGCGTCCAATCTGGAGTTTCGCCATTCCATCGAGTCGCCTTCTATTTTGATCGGGGAGATGACCATCAGTGGTTTCTGAGCGAAGCGGTTTCCGCATCGGCGTGCCGGTGTACGTGGCAGGCGTGGTGGCCGTATTGGGCGCGGCCCTCTACGCTTTCGTTCAATACGCCAGCCGCCCCGCGCCTCCGCTCCCGCTCACGCCCGAAGCCAACGCGTACGTCCGCAATTTACAGTTGAGCGACGTGTCCATGAAAGCCACCGGCAACTACATGAAACAGACGGTGGTGGAAATCGAAGGCAAGATCACCAACGCAGGCGACCGGCGCATCGATATCGTCGAAATCTATTGCCTGTTCTACGACGCTTACCAACAACTCGTGTTGCGACAGCGCATGCCGATTGTGGACGGCAAGATGGGCGGATTGAAGCCGGGCGAAACGAAGTCTTTCCGCCTTCCTTTCGATGAGCTTCCGGAAAGCTGGAATCAGGCCATGCCGCAACTGCGCATCGCGGCAGTGAAGTTTTCCTGAAGCCCGCTTGCGCGGGCCCTCTCAGCGATCGTACAAGATGCGGCGCGCATATTCCTTTTGCTGTTCGGGATCTTCCGCCAGGCTCTGATGAAGGATCCAAATTCCGTCGGGATTCGCCAAAAAAATCAGCCCCCGGCGAGGATCCGCGCTCAAGGCCGTTACGCCGGCGAACTCCCGAACTGCTTTCGGCTGTTTCGGATCGGAATAATCCATAGCGCGGATCGTTTGGGGCGCCGCTCGCGCCGGGCTGGGAGACGGATCGGTTATTAGGGCGGCCGTTCCCGCCACGGCAAGGAACCTTCCAGCGCTGCCGCTTGGCAAGCTTGGAAGATCGAAGAGGAACAAGGGCTGCGAAGCGTCGGAAACGTCAATCAGAGTCACGTTCCTGCCGCCCTCATGCTCGGCGTACAGGTAGTAGCTGCTGAAGTGCTGGGTGAGGAACAGTTGCGTCACTGTTCCGCCGCCGGCGGGAACATGACCGACCACCTCAATTGCGTCCTGAGAAATTTTCGGAGGCGGTTTCTTCTTCTTGTCTTTGCCCTGGATCTGAGGCAAGGCCAGAAGAGCCACGGCAACCAGGAGGACGCCATAGTATCTCATCAGAACAGCTCCTTACTCTGGCGGCGCGGAAACTTGAGGGCGGGCATAGGCCAAGCAGAACGCCGCTGGGACAAGGAATACAGTGAACAACACGGAGACACTGAGCCCGCCGATCAGGGCCCGGGCGAGAGGCGCATAGGCTTCGCTACCTTCGCCGAGCTTCAGCGCCATCGGCAAAAGCCCAATCACCGTGGCGAGCGACGTCATCAGGATGGGACGAAGCCGAACCCGGCAGGCCGTGGATATCGCCTCCCGAACGTCCCTGCCGTCCCGCGAAAGCGAGCGTGCAAACTCGACGATCAGTATGCTGTTGGACGTGGCGATTCCCGCCAGCATCACCACGCCCATGAGCGACATGACGTTCAGCGTCGTGCCAGTGAACCAAAGCGTAAGCAGAACGCCGCTCAGGCCGGGTGGAAACGCCAGCAGAATGATCCACGGGTCCTTAAAAGACCGGAACTGGGCGACCAGAATCAGGTACAACAGCAGTACGGACAGCGACAGGCCCAAAGCGAAGCTTCTAAAGGAAGCCCGCATGCTTTCGACCATTCCCCTGACAGTTACATCAACCCCCGCGGGGAGTTTGGCGCGGGCAATCAAGCCGTTAATTCGATCGGCAATGGAGCCGAGGCCCTCGCCAAGAGGACGGACGTAAATATCGAGAACGCGCCGGATCTGATAGTGATCCACTTCGGTGGGCGCCTCAAAGCGGGTAATGCTGCTGACCATGTCAAGCCGCGTGGGACGTTTCAATCCGGCGCCATGAAGCGGAATGGACCGCAGATCGAGCAGGCTTTTAATTTGCTGCTCAGGATACTGGACGTTCAGGAAGTAGTTATTGTTGTTTTTCGGATCGATCCAAACGTTGGGAGCCACCATCTGATTCGAGGCGAGCGCGGTGATGACGTTTTCTACGACCTCTTTTTCGCTCAGGCCCAGCTCGCCGGCGCGAGTGCGGTCGACTTCGAGCCGCAGAGCAGGATAGTCGAGGTCCTGCGGAATGAAAGCGTCCGCAACGCCGGGAATTTGGCGAATCTGTTGCGCCAGCTCCAGCGCGGTGCGATCGCTTGCCTGAAGATCGGAGCCGCCCACTTGAATATCGATGGGCGCGGCCAGGCCGAGATTGAGGACGGCATCCACCAGGCTGCCGGAGGAGAAATAGGCGGACAGCTCCGGCATCTCCCGTTGCATGCGAGCTTTGACGCGAGACATGTATTCGAAGCTGCCCGTCGCGTGACCGCTCTTGAGGCCGACCTGAACGAACGCAGTGTGCATGGCGGCGTTAGAGGTATAGATGGCGGAAAAGCCGGGATCCACGCCGATGTTGGAGACGATCATCCGCAAATCGTTGCCCGGAATAACGCCGCGGATCAGATCCTCCAGACGCGCGATCTCCCTTTCGGTTTCCACAAGCCTGGCGCCCGACGGCGCTTTGACGTTAATGACAAACTGGCCGGCGTCGGTGCGGGGAAAAAAGGAAAGCTCCAGCCGCGGAAAGATCGCCAGGCTTGCCGCGAAGCCGGCCGCGAATAAGACCAGGAAGAACGCCGGGCGACGCAACACGACGGCAACGGCGGAGCCATAGATTCCGAGCAAGCCGGAGAATCCGCGATGGAAGGCCGAATGAAAACGCCCGCCGACGCTCTCTGGCGCCCGCGCTGGCACGGGTGGGGCGGCGCCCGCATGACCGCGGCTCATGAATCGCGCGCAGAACAAGGGCGCCACTGTCATGGCGACGAAGTAGGATGCGAAAAGGGAAAGCACCACCGCCAGGGCTAAAGAGGAAAACAGGAACTTGCTGACGCCGTACAGCAACGTCACGGGGAAAAACACCACGGCCGTGGCGAGCGTGGCCGCCAAAACCGGGAGGGCCACTTCCCTGCCCCCGTTTTCCGCCGCAACGGCAGGCGGATGGCCCATCTCCAGATGCCGGTAAATGTTTTCCAACACGACCACTGAGTTGTCAATCAGGCGGGAAAGAGCCAGCGCAAGACCGCCCAACACCATCGTGTTGACCGAGCCGCCCCCCAACTGGAGCGCGATCAGCGCCGCCAAAGCCGAAAGCGGAATGGAAAAAAACACGGCAATGGTGGCGCGCAGGCTTCCGAGAAAGATCAGGATCATCAGCGAGGTCAGCAAGAGCCCAATGCCGCCCTCTTCAAGAAGCGTCCGGATGGCGGTCTTAACAAATTGAGATTGGTCGAATACAACGTTGGCCGAGAGCGAGGGAGGGACATCGAACAGCCGCTTCAGCTTGTCGCGAACGCCATTCACGACGGCGATGGTGTTGGAGTCTCCGCCCTGTTTCAGCACCGGCAGATAAACGGATCTCTGCCCATCGACGCGCACGGCATTGTATTGCAGAGCGTAGGCGTCCTTGGCGACGCCGATATCGGAGACGCGGACGGGGTCGTGTCCCGAAATTTTGATCGGCACGCGGTTAATCTCGTCTACTTTGCTGATCTGGCTGTTGGCGTAAATGTTGTAGTCGTACCGGCCAATTTGCACGTCGCCGGCGGGAAGGACCACATTAGAATCGTTGATGGCGCGAACGACGTCCATGAGACTCATTTGGCGGGCTTCGAGCTTGAGCGGGTCCGCGTAGAGCATAATTTCGCGCCAGCGCCCCCCAAACGGCTGGGGAACCGCCGCGCCGGCGACGCCGGCCAACTGGTTGCGCACCACGTTTTGCGCGAGGTCCTTGAGCTGGGTTTCGCTCAGATCCTGGCCCCGCAGCGTCACCAGGCACACCGGCAGGCTGGAAGCGTCCATTTTCAAAACAAAGGGAGGCAGAGTGCCGGGAGGCAAATGGCTGATCTCCGCCATCGCGAGACTCGCGATGGCGGTGACGGCGGAATCGGGATTGGCGCCCGGTTGAAAATAGACCTTAATTAAACTAACGCCGGCAAGCGACCGAGACTCCATATGATCGATTCCGCTGGCCAAGGTGAAGAATCGCTCCAGGTGGTAGGTGATGTTTCCTTCGATCTGCTCCGGCGGCATGCCGGAATAGAAAGTCGCGACGGCGACAACAGGAATGTTCATGGCGGGGAACAGGTCCACGGGCATGCGAACGACGCTGACAGCGCCGAGGATGACGATCACCAGACAAATGACGACGATCAGGTAAGGCGTTCGAATGGCGAATCGGGACACGGCTATTGAAGCTGCGCTTCCACCTCTCTGGCTTGCACCCGCTGCCCGTCCTTCAAACCAGCCAGGCGGCCGACCACCACGGTGTCGCCTTCGCGCAAACCGGATCGCACTTCGACCTGCCGATCGGTTTCAAGGCCGATCTCGATGGGGACGATATGAATCACTCCCGCCGAAGCGACCGCATAAACATAGGGCGAGGTTCCGGTTCGATCCACCGCGTCCAACGGCACGGTTAGGACGCCGTTGTGTCCATCCAGGCGCAGGGTGACTTCGGCATACATTCCGGGAATGAGGGTAAGCGTTGGATTGGGCACGTCGACCTCGGTGTCCATGGTGCGCGTGGATTCCTGAATCTTTCCGGCGAACCGCGCGACGCGCCCGGCAAACGTCTTCCCGAGAGAAGACACCCTGACTTCGAGGATCTGGCCCACATGAACCCGGGCCACGGCCGATTCCGGAACGGGCAGGATCAGCCTCAACAGATTGTTTTGGGAAAGCTGCACAATAGGCATCACCTGCGTCTGCGAGGCTGTGCCGGCCTGTATCATCGCCCCGCCATTGGCGTACCGCTTGGTAACGACGCCGTCAAACGGAGCGGAGATGGTGGCGTACTTATGAAGCGTTTGAAGACGGCTCTGCTCGGCTTGCGCCACGCGAGCCTTCTGTTCGGCCGTCCGCAGATTGGATTTCGCTCCGGACACCTGAGCTTCCGCGACAAGATCACGGGACTTGGCTTCATCCACCTCCTGCTGCGAAACCAGACCGGGCTCCTTTTTGAGGACCTCGCCGATCCGCGCATAGGAAAGATGGGCGAGATCGTGCGCGGCTTCGGCCCGGCGCAGGTCATCGGAAGCCGCCGCAATCTCGGCTTCCGCTTGATCGACGGCGGCGGCCGCCTTGGCGAGATCGTCTTCCATTTCGGGAACTTCGAGCGCCGCCAGCACCTGCCCCTGATGGACGCGGTCGCCGATATCGACATCGATAGACCGGACATAGCCGGCCACCTTCGCCATCACGTCGATCTGCTGAAAGGGTTGAAACTCGGCCGTAAGCACGAGATCACTTGCCAAGTCCGCGCGGCCCACCTTCGCCACGGGGACAACAGGCGTGGCGGAAGCCTCAACTTGGTCCGGGGCAGCCTCACTTTTCGTACAAGAAGAGAGGCAAAAGACGCCGGCGCAGATCAGCATGGCGAGGGCCCGCGATGAAAAGCGCCAAGGCGTCATCGCAACACACCCATTTCAAACGCCAGCTCCGCGCGCCGACTCAGATAGTCATACTTCGCGCCGGCGGCGGCAATGGCCGCCGACACCTGGCTCACCTGGGCCTGATTTAGCTCGACAATGCTTCCCAAGCCGTTGTCATAGCGGACCTGGGCCAGGCGCAAACTTTGTTCCGCCTGGGCGACCAGCCGCGCCGTGACATCCAGTCGGAGAAACGCCGTATTCGCCTCCAGCCACGCCACGCGAACTTGCTCCGAAATCTGAACCGTCAAATCTTCAACATTGCGGTCCAGAGCTTGGGCGCGGAGTTCCGCTTCGGCGCGCCGGGCGACGTAAAGCTTTCCATTCAACACAGGAACGGTTAAGTTCACCCCGGCGGCGCTGTAGGTTCCGTTCAGCCGCGGATCGGTTTCCGGCAGCCCTCCCGCTACGCCCATCAGCGTGACGGTGGGACGGCTGAGCGCTCGCTCGGCCTCCGCGAAGCGGTGCGCCGCATCGCTAGCGAGCCGCAAGGCGGCGAGATCCGGCCGCTCTTTGAGGGCCTGAGCGATAAGCCCCTCCGGACTCGGTTCGAGCGCGGGCGGCAGCGGCTCATCGGTTAGTTCGAATGATTCGGTCTGGCGGGCGCCGAGCGCGGCCGCCAGCCGCGCGCGGCCCGCCGCGGCGTCATTCTCCGCCGCGACCAGCGCCAATTCCGCATCGGATGCGGCCACATCGGCGAAGCTTACGTCCAGAGTGGATTTCAAGGAACTCTGCGCCAGCGCCGTGACCTGCCGGAGGACCAGCCGGCGATTGTCAAGCACCGCCTGGGCGACTTTCAGCACCGCATCCGCCGCGAGGGCTTTGTAGTAGGCGCGGTCCACTTGTATTAAGATCTGCGCGCGAGTATTTTGAAGACTTTGCTCCTCCGCCGACGCGCGCAGTTCGGCGGATTCCACCAGGCGCCGCGTCCGGCCGAAATCGGCGATCAGTTGCCCCACTGTGACGCCGGCGGCGACGCGGCTGTAGAGGCTGGAGGTTTGCACGGCGCCGGCCGCGAGAGTCGAGCTGTGTTCGGCCCCAACGCTGGTGAAATTTCCGGCGACAAACGGGTAATATGCCGATCGGGATTCGGCGACAACCGACTTCGCCGCTTCCGCCATCAGGCTGGCCGAGGCAATGCGCGGATGGTTGCGCAAGGCCGTCTGCTGCGCCTCGGCTAAGGAGAGGCGCCGGGGAGCCTGAGCCATGGCCAGACGCGCCGCAGGGCCGGCCGCGAGCAAAGCTATGGTAAAAAGAGAGCGTTTCTGCATTCTCGCTTTGTTCGTCTCGAACGGCTGCTGTGATGGGAGCGCACGACGAGTCCTGCGCATGTTCCGTTTTTACCATTAAAGGGACGATTTTCCGCCTGATGAATTGCTGATATTTTTCTGACAAATACAATCAGGGAGATATCAGCATGCCGTCAGTTGCGAGAAAGCCAATCCGCTCCTATAAAGAAAAACATGCAAATCCTGGTTGTGGAAGACGAGCAGAAAATGGCCAAAGCCCTCCGCGAGGGGCTCGAAGCCGACGGGTATTTCGTGCGGGTGGCGCACACCGGAGAAGAGGGATTCTATCTGATCAACGCTCAGCCTTTCGATCTGGCGATTTTAGACGTGATGCTGCCGGGTCATGATGGATTTGAAATTTTATCGACCATCCGCCGGCGAGGCATCAAAACGCCAGTGCTCCTGCTTACATCCCGCGACGCAGTCGAAGATCGCGTGCGCGGGCTGGATGCCGGCGCCGACGATTATCTTGTTAAACCCTTCGCCTTCCCCGAGCTGCTTGCGCGAATCCGGGTGCTGTTAAGGCGGGGAAAGCCCGAAGCAGACGAGCGCTTCCAATTGGCGGACCTGGAAATGGATCCGGCGCGGCGCGTGGTGACGCGCGCCGGGCAGGCCATCGAGCTAACGCCGCGAGAGTTTGAATTGCTGGAGTATCTGTTTTTGAACCGCGGCCGCGTCGTCTCGCGCGAGATGCTGGCCCGCGATATTTGGAAGGAGACGGCGCGGCAGACGCCGCTCGACAATGTAATTGACGCGCAGATGGTTCGGCTGCGAAAAAAAATCGACGGACAATTCGAGCCCAAACTCGTGCAGACGGTGAGAGGCGTCGGATTCGTGTTGCGGGAAGGGGACGAGGCGTGATATGCGGTTACGCCCGCGGCGCCTGCGCACGCGCCTGACCCTGTGGTACGTTTCCGGGCTGGCCGCGCTGCTGGTTTTGGCGTGGGCGGGCACTTGCGGCCTGCTGTTTTGGCAACTGCGCAGCCAGCTTGGGCACTTCTCCATTCAGGAGATTGAAACGGTGGAAGGGCTGCTTTATTTCACTCCGCAGGGACACCTGCAATTGAAGGAGGACTATCACAATCACCCAGAATCCAAGGACGTGATCGAGCGCTACCTGGAAGTCCGCGGCGGCGATGGCGACGTGCTGTATCGCAACGACAGGCTTGGAGGGCGCGCTTTGGGAGGGGCGCCTGTGCCGGGCGAGGGCGTGGGAGGCTACTCCGAACGGTCCGAGCGCTTGCAGGATGGAACGCGCGTTCGAGCGGTGAGCCGCCTGCACGTCCTCGATGGCCGTCCGTTGCTGATCCGCCTTGCGCATAGCGAGGAGCCGCTCTATGCGCGGCTCCGGGAGCTTTTTCTGGCATCGCTCGTCATCCTGCCGCCCGTGCTTGTGTTCGCCTGGCTGGCCGGCTACGGGCTGGCGCGCCGCGCTTTAAGCCCGATTGAGATCATGGCGCGCCAAGCGCAGAACATTACCCCGGAGAAGCTTCATGCGCGTTTGCCGGTGGACGACAAGGACGATGAACTTGGGCAATTGGCGAAGGTATTCAATGAAACCCTGGCGCGCCTGGAGCAGGCGTTTGAGCAGCTTCGGCGATTTACATCGGACGCCTCCCATGAGCTTCGAACGCCGCTGGCGATGATCCGGAGCGTTGGCGAGGTGGGACTCCAGAAGGACGGAAGCCGGGCGGATTACCGGGATATTATTGGAAGCATGCTGGAGGAAGTAAACCGGCTCACGTCGCTGGTCGATAATCTTCTGACGATCTCGCGCGCCGATTCAGGGCGTCTCCAGCTTCACCGGACGTCTGTTTCCGTTATGGAGTTGGTGCGCCAAGCCGCCGGGTTATTCGAGATCCTGACCGAAGAAAAATCGCTGCATCTTTGCATCGAGGGCGAGGAAAAGCTCCAGGTGGAAGGCGATCCGATCTTTCTTCGGCAAGCGCTGGTCAACATGGTCCACAACGCCGTGAAGTACTCCCCCCCGGGAGAAACGATTTTCCTTCGCGTGCGCGCACGGGATCGGGGCCGGGTAGCCATCGAAATCCAGGATCAGGGACCCGGCATTCCGCCGGAGGATCAATCGAAGGTGTTCGACCGATTCTATAGAGTAGATAAAGCGCGCTGGCGGGAATCCGGCGGAGCCGGCCTGGGTCTGGCCATCGCCAAGTGGGCGGTAGAAGCGCATGGCGGCGTTATTATCCTGGAAAGCGAAGTCAATAGAGGTTGTGTTTTCCGAGTGGCCTTGCCGCGAGCAAACGGGCCTGAAGAGGATGGCGCCCGGCCGGGCTAGAGTTTAAGCCGAGGCTTGCCGGCGCGCTCCGGCCGCTCTTCGCCCGCGGATTCCTTCGAGCAACATTCCCGCGATCTGCCGGCCGTGCTCGCATGCCTGTTCATATGCGGCGCGGCGCTCCTCGCGCGTGAAGCCGTAGCCCAGCCGGTACACGCGCTCCAACGAAAGTCCCGCCACGAAAGTGCCCGCCCACGCGACTGCGGCCTTGGGAATGAGGCCTCCGCCAAAGGGAATTTTGCCGACCAGCTCCCGAGCCAAAGCCCTCCATCCAAACGCGCCCGCCACGATGGAGGCGATCTCGGACCGCTGCTCGCGATAGCCGACGTTGCGGTCGCTGCACGCCGCCAGCAAGAACGCCATTCGGATCTGGTTCATGGTCAGAAACGCCGCGTCGGAGCCGAATTCTCCGATGGCCCAGGGCAGTGAAAATCCGGGAACCGCGTCAGGAAGAGCGGTGGCGAGGGAAAAGAAGGCATTCTCCTTGGAAACCGCCCGGATAATATGATGAGCGGCCAGGTTCCTGAGAGGAAAAAAGTGCCGCGCCAGAGGAACCAGCAAATCCTCGCGCTGGCGCAGGATTTGCTTCCCACAGGCATCCGGGTCATCGGGATTAAACGAGAAGCCATGCGCCGGGCAGAGGATGCTATCGGCATAGATTTCGATGTCGCACTGGGGGCCGCCGCCGCGAATCAGCATCCCGAGCGCCGCAATTCGCCGCGGGGGAGACAGATGCGGGGGCACAAGGTAAGTTTCCATTTCCCCAAGCTCCGCCGGAGTGGGAGCAATCAGGGCGATGCGTAGGGGTTGGCTTGCCTGCTCGCGAATTTTTGCCGGATTCAGATTCCTAAGCGCCTGTTGGACTTGGCGTACGAGCATGCCTTGGAACGCCGAAACATTATGCGGAGTTCCTGTCTCCATTGTATACCGACGCCAATGCGCTCGACCTCTATTTCTGGGGAAAAATAACGCAGGATCGCCTCGTTCGCGGGGTGAAACTCCAGCGCCGGCGCGATCAGCAACAAAACAGGCGGCTCCGCGCGCAACTCGAGGCCGGGAAAGTAGCCCCGGCCGGAGAACTCGCCTCGCTCTAAATGCCACTTCACCCGCATCCAGTAATCCAGGGCCTGTAAGGGCAGATGAACGTCCTGAGAGGCTTTGATCTCCAATACGACCAGGCGGCCGTCCCTTCGCACCGCCAGCAGATCCAGCACCCCTCGTTCGCCCGCCGCGAATTGAGGAACCTGTCCATAGACCGGCGCCGCGAGGAGCGTGGCGTCGATGCGGTCCAGATTCGCGCGAACCTGCGACTCCAGCCACGCTTCGGGCTGGCGCGCGTAGAGCGGATTTTCGCGATCCACGGCGCTGGCGTGGCGCATGCGCGCCAGGCCCTTCGCCAGCGCCTCCACTTCCGCAATCCGGCTTTTCGGCGCCGGATGTTTACGTTCGAGCCCGAATGTCAGGCTCCCGCCCGAGGCGCGCGCGAACTCCAGTCCACCGACGGCCAGACTGATCGAGCCATCGGGATGGTCGCGCCGCTCGACGCCGCCTATCGCCGCCAGCCGTTCCACGCACTCGATCAAATCCGTGCGGCCCTCCGCCAAAGGCCGCCGGCAAGGCTCGACTTTGGTGTCGAAATTGGCATAGTCGCGAGGATCGACGGGGTCCTCCGACCCGTCCGGACGATGACAGAAAACCGCGCAATCGGCGGCGGCGCGATCCAGGTAGCGGACGCGATGGCAAATGGTTGATTCCTTGCCCGCCGGCACAAAAATCGCCAGCCCCGGAATCGCGATTCGTGGCTCCCGGCAGCGAAGGTAATCGAGCCAAATCAGACCGAAGGTTAAAGCGCCATGCGGGTCCAGGGCGTCTTCCCCTGCGCCGATCGCCGCCAAACCGGCCCGGCCTCGCTTCAAGAAGGCGCGAGGATAGCTGGGCGAAAGGGTGTGCTCAAGATCCGGCTCCGTGCTAAGCTCCGCAAGCCGCCAGTTTGGGAACTGCCGCAATAGCGACCGGCGGAATCGCTCGCGATATTTCAGCCGCGCGCCCCGGCGCGAGGCGCCGCGATTGGCGGGATGATCCACGTCCGCCAGCGTCAATTGGCCTGCACGCCCGCCGAACCGCTCGATTTCGATTTCCAACCTGCCCCGCCGTTGGGCCAGGATTCGCCGAATGCGCCGGACGACGTTGCGGCGTTCGTCCCAGGCTTCGATCGTAACGATTTCACCCCTGGCGGTGAGAGCAAAATTTCCGGCTTGAAGCGCGATGGGATCGCCACCGGGCTCCAGTAGAACCGGCTGGCGGCTGGTTTGAAGAAAACGTTCGATGGCCTGATGCGCGGCTGCGGTCGGCGTCACAAGTATAAAGTGGCCGCGCTAGGGAAAAAGTATCAGCCCGCGGTCATCGCTTTCTTACATTCACGCGCGTGGCGGGGCCATTGGGGACGGCGAAGGCGCTATCGGACAGATCGCGATTGATGCGGACCGATTCCGAAAAGATTTGATAGACGCGGTCCCCGTTTCGTTCCCGCGTAATTTGATGCGGCCATTGGACGCCACTGACGTTCTGGTACCTGGCGAATCGCGTCACTTCCTCATTGCGCTCATGAGTTTGGGGATCGCGCCAGACAAACGATTGCCGCACCGGAAGCTTGGTCGATTGATGAAAATACGCGGTGACGACGCGGTTTTTCGAATCCGTGATGTCGACGACTTCCACCGGCTGATTCTCGATGACGTCCACGCCGCGCGACTCGAAAATCAAGCCAGGTTCGCCCCTCCGGATGCGCAGGATGTAGAAAATGTTCCGAAGCGTGGTGTCGCGGTAGCGCTCGATGCGGTCTTGAGGCAGTTCCTTGGCGCCGCGAAAGGTAACCTCCCAGCCGCCATCCTCGCGAAACAATACAAATCCCAGCTCTTCGTTCTTTCCGAAAGCTTGCCGCTCACGCACGGCCAGCTCATCTCCCGTCTTGTCTGGCGCCACCGTCAAGTAGCGGGTGTAGATGGTGGCAATAGAAAGGCCCGATAGCGATTCGTGATAGAAGGAATAGGCGCGGCCGCTTTCGACGCGGTCCTCCATTTTCAGGAATCGGTCGCCGCCCAAGGCGGCGATGGCGTCGTCAACGACTTTCTTGGCCCGGATTTCGCTGTTCGTCTGCGCCTGCGCCGCGGCCATCGCCACGAGCGCCGCCGCGGCAGCAACCCGCGTCATGGTTTCTTACTCAGGTCCTCCGCTTTCAGACCGGTATTGAATCGGTATTCGAATACCGTCACATCGCCCATTTTCCTGCCATTTTGCTCGATTCCGATCTTGTACGGCATCTTGACGCCGCCCGCGTCCCGCCAGTCGGAAAACGTCTCGACCACGGCCGCGGGCCCCTGGGTGTAGCTCTCTCTCACCGGAAGCCCGGTCGCCGGATCGAATTCGAGCTTGACGCTTTGTCCGTCTCGTGATGAAATCTGGACCGTGTGGTCGTCGAGCGCGCTCACCGTCCGCGAACTGTCCCGGCCTGAAAGCGCCAGGGAAGTCATCTGACGGAACGATTCACCCTGTGCCTGTTTTAGGATGTCGCCGGGCATGTTCTGAATTCCCTGGGGCGTCGCCAGCCACCCGGTCTTTCCGTCCGTGAAGGCGGTGATTTTTCCCACCAGCGGGATCTCCTGCTCCTGCCGAAAGATGAAGGGCGCAAGATACAAGTTGGTTTGCTTCATCTTCATTCCGCCGGCTCCAGGGTCGAGCGCGAGCTCAAGCGTCTGCGTCGAATCCTTCAGCGCGGCGAGCTTATCGGCGCCGCCCATGGCCTGCGCGGCGCGCTCCAGAAGGGCCGTGGCGCGATCCAGGCTCGCGGCGTCGCCGGCGGCGACCTCCGCCTTCGGCTCTGGAATAGTCAAATCGAGTTCCGCCACCTTGCCGTTGAAAGCCGTCAGAGGGGTTTCCAAATCCTTGGGGTTGCCGACCGCGACAATAACGAATTGGTCAGGGCGAAAATGCTCCTTGGCCACCCGCAAAACGTCGGCTTTGGTCACCGCGGCCACGGCCTTTTGATATTGCAGAAGGAAATCCCTGGGATAGCCGTAATATTCGTAGCGCAAAATCCGGTTGAGCGTCTTCACCGGGCTATCGAAGTTGAAGACGAATGCGTTCAGGACGCCTTCCTTGGCTTCCTTCAGTTCTTGATCGCTGACTTCACTGGCGCGCATCTTGTCCACCTCAACTTGGACGGCCTTGAGAGTGGCCACCGTGCTCGCCGATTTGGTGCTTCCGACAATCCGGAACGTTCCTTCATGGTCGTATTGCGCCGCCCACACCGCAGCCACGCTATACGCGTAGCCCAACTTGGTCCGGATCTCGCTCACGAGACGGCTGCTAAAGCCCTGGCCGAGAATGTTCGCAGCGACTTCCAGGGCGGCATAATCCGGATCGCGGAAGGTCCCGCCTAATTCGCCGAGCGAGAAAAAGGTCTGCGTGACGTCGTCCTTAGAGGCGAAATATACGCCGGGAGCGGGCTTGGCGTTCACTTTGGGAAACGCCGGAACGGGCTCTTGTTGCACTTTCCATTCCGCAAACAGCTTCTCAAGCTGATCCTTCATCGCGCTTGAGTCAAAATCCCCATAGACGGCGAGCATGATGTTCTTGGGGAAATAATAACGGCGGTAAAACGCGATGAGGTCTTCGCGGTGGATATGCGCCAGATCTTCATATTCGGACTGCCAGCCATAAGGCGTGTCGCGGCCATAAAGGATGCGCATCAGCTCACGGTCCGGAATGGCGCTAGCTTCGTCGTTGCGGCGGGCGATGGCGCTGCGGAACTGATTCAACGACAAATCGATCTTGTCTTGGCGGAATTCGGGGGCGGTCAGGACATCCTTGAAAACCGCCAGCACGGTTCCCATGGACTCCTTCAGCGCGCTGAAGCTCACCGAGGCGCTGGTTTCATCCATATTCGATTCCACCGAGCCGGCCACGTTTTCCAGCTCCTCATCGAGCTGATCGCCAGTCTTGGATTTCGTTCCTCCCGAACGAAGCACGTCGGCCATGACTTCCGACAGACCCTTCTTGTCGGGTGGATCGAACAGATTACCAGTGCGCACCAGCGCGACGCCGCTGACCAGCGGCAGCTCGTGATCTTCCAGGAGAAACAGCCGCATGCCGTTGGATAGCGTCGTCTCGGCAACCGCAGGGATTTTCACCTGCCCGAGAGGCGGATATTTCAGATCCTTATAGGACGGAATCCGCGCGGACTGCTGCGCAAAGGCGCAGCAGACGACTGTGAAGAGGATGGCAAGGCGGCCTTTCATTTTGCTTCTCCGTTAGCCTGTCTGGGAGCGGGCGCGACCGTGTAGGCGACGGTTCTGGAGTCCTTCACGAAGTATTTTTTGGCCACCCGCATCAGGTCCTCGGCGGTGACCTTATTGAAATCGTCGATCTGGGTGAAAAGTTTACGCCAATCCCCAAAGTTCGCCTCGTAATAGGTAAGCTGTTCCGCGAGGCCGGTGTTGCTTCCAAGCTTCCGTATCAGAGCCGCGCGGAGTTTCGTTTTGACGCGTTGGAGGCTTTCCGGGTCCACTTTTTCTCTTTTGACTCGGTCCAGAATGGAATCGATTTCTTTCTCATTCTCTTCCACCGTGTGACTCTGCGCGGGGACGACAAAGAAGATGAGCAGGGAGGGATACTTGCCGCCCGGAAACGAGGCGTCGCTCTCCGCGCTGAGCGCCATCTGTTTGTCACGCACCATGTCCTTATAGATAAGCCCCGTGCGGCCATCGGAGAGAATGTCGCTCAACACCTCCAAGGCGGCGTCGTCCGGCGAATATTGGTTGGGGCGCTTATAGCCGATGAGCAAGAAGGGCTGCGCGGGACTCTCCACGGCCGCGGTTCTTTCCCCGGGCTGCTCCGGCTCGACGGTGCGCACGATCGGCGGCGTGGGGCCTTTGGGCAGCCGCCCGAAGTATTTTTCCGCCAAGCGTTTGGCTTCCATCGGGTTCACGTCGCCCACGATGGCGATGGTGAGATTGCCCGGCGTATAGTAACGCTTGAAGAACTGCTCAGCGTCGGGGCGGCGAAGATTTTCGATATCGCTGCTCCATCCGATCGGCGACACTTTGTAGGGGTGCGCGATAAACGCGGTGGCCAGCATCTGCTCGACGAGTTCGCCGATCGGGCTCGACTCGGTCCGCATGCGCCGCTCCTCGCGCACCACGTCACGCTCTTTGTAAAATTCACGCAGCACGGGATGATAAAAGCGCGAGGACTCCAGCAAAAACCAGAGCTCGAGGCGGTTTGAGGGGAAGCTGTAAAAAAACTGCGTCTGGTCTTCGGCCGTGTTGGCGTTCATGCCGACGCCGCCGTTGGCTTCCACGATCCGGTCGTATTCGTTCGGCTCGACGTAGCTGTTGGCTTTGTCGATTGCGCCTTTCAAATCGGCTTTCAGCGCGTCCAGCTTCTTCGGGTCCGCGCGGAAAGCCTTGTTCTGCTCGGCTTCAAGACGATCGTAGGCTTCTTCGACCGCGTCCAGCGCCTTCTTCTCTTCCGGCCAGTTCTTGGTCCCGATCGTCTCGGTGCCTTTGAACGCCATGTGCTCCATCATGTGCGCCAGGCCCGTGTGGCCGGAGGGATCGTCAACCGACCCAACGTTGGCGTAGGTGTGGAAAGAAACCACCGGCGCCTCATGGCGCTCCAGCACCAGAAAGGTAAGGCCATTCGCCAGCGTGAATTTGGTGACTTTCTTTTCGAAATCCTGGAGGGATTGGGCGCAGAGCAGCCCCGGCAGGAGAAGAAACGCAAGGGGACGCATCAGTTTTAGGGTATCAGGGAATGTTTGGCGCGATTCAGGGCGTAGCCGCCGGCGCATGCGCCGCCGCCTTTCATGACGAGTACTTCACCGGTTTCTGGGCACAAACCCCAAGCTGCCTGGCGATCGCCTCGGCGATGATCTGGCCATGAAAGCGGCCGTTTTCGATAAAAATTTCGTTGGTGTGCATGCCCGCCACCAAAACCCCGGCCAGGAATATGCCCTTGCGGTCGCTTTCCAGGGTTTCCGGATTCGTAAAGGGCTTGTGTGAAACGGGATCGAAGCGGATGCCGTGGGCTTCCAAAAATTCGGTATCCGGACGGTAGCCGGTCATGGCGAACGTAAAATCATTAGGCAATTCTTTTTCGCCGCTGGGCGTGGAAATCCGCACGTAACGCGCGCCGATTTCTACCACACGGGAATGAAAATAGGCGATAATGTCACCATTTTTAATACGGTTTTCGATATTGGGCTTGATCCAATACTTCACGTGCGGATGAATTTCGCCGCCGCGGATCACCATGGTTACGCGCGCGCCCGTCCACCACAGCTCCAGCGCGGCGATGCACGCGGAGTTCTTCGCTCCAACCACCAGGACATCGTGATTGTAATAGGGATGCGGCTCCTTGTAATAATGAACGACTTTCGGCAGATCCTCGCCCGGGACGTTCAATAGGTTGGGGACGTCATAGTATCCGGTGGCGAGAATCGCCTTCTTGGACCGGTATTGAAAAGGGCAGCCGTAGGAATCCGTGGCGTGGGTGAGGAACGCGCCGTCCTCGCCGCTAATGCGTTCGACGCGCTGATATTGGCGGATGTCGAGCTTATAAAGCTCCGAAACGCGGCGATAATATTTCAAAGCCTCGGCGCGAACCGGCTTTTCATTCAACGCCGTCATGGGAATATCGCCGATTTCCAGCAACTCCGGCGTGGTGAAAAACACCATATTTGTGGGGTAATTGTAAAGGGAATTTACGACGCACCCCTTATCGAGGAGAACGGCGCTCACGCCGCGCCGCTTGAGTTCGATGCCGCAGGCCAAGCCCGTGGGACCTGCTCCTACAACGACGGCGTCGAACGATTCCACCGCTTAAAGCATCCCCTCGACGCTTGAATAAACCTGGGCCAGGGCTCCGGCGAGCGCGGAGGGATCTTTGCCGCCCGCCTCCGCCATGTCCGGGCGGCCGCCGCCTTTGCCCCCGACGGCTTGAGCGACCGCGCCGGCCAGCTTGCCCGCGTGCACCTTGGCCGTTAAATCCTTGGTGACGCCGGAAACAATCGCGACGTTGGAATCCTCGGCGGAGGCCAGCACCACCACGGCCGTCTTCCACCGATTGCGCAGAGAGTCCGCCAGCACGCGAAGCTGGGCGCGATCCAGCCCATCGACGCGGGCCGCCAGCACCTTCACTCCCTTGAATTCGCGGGCTTGACCGTCGAGCTGGGCGGCTTTGGCCTGAGCAAGCTGGGCTTTGAGCGTTTGATTTTCTCGCTCCAAAAGTTTTTCGCGCTCCACGATTTTTTCCACGTCGATCCCTTGAAGGCGCGCGAGCTGCGCCTGAGCTTCCTGAAATCTTTTGAGCGCTCCCTCGCCCGTGATGGCCTCGATCCGACGGACACCCGCCGAAATCGAACCTTCATAGACGATTTTGCAGATGCCGATGTCTCCGGTGCGAGCGACGTGCGTTCCTCCGCACAGCTCCTTGCTGAAGCCATCGATGGAAACGACGCGGACCTGGTCGCCGTATTTTTCGCCAAACAGGGCCATGGCGCCGGTCTTTAGGGCATGCTCCAGGTCCATGACATCCGTGCGGACTTCGATATTGGCGAGGATTTCTTCGTTCATAAGCCGCTCCACTTCGGCGATTTCGTCCGGGTCCATGGCTGTGTAATGGGTGAAATCAAAGCGAAGACGGGAGGGTTCGACGACGCTGCCGGCTTGCTTGACGTGCGCGCCGAGAACCTTGCGCAGAGCCGCGTGGAGCAGATGCGTTCCGGTGTGATTGCGCATCGTGGCGTGGCGCGACGGCGAATCGACCCGGGCGATGACCGCATCGCCCAGCTTCACCGGACCGAGCCGCTGGACCTTATGAACCGTTTTCCCCGGCGCGGCAAAGTAGGCGGTTTCCACAACGGCCACGGTTTCGCCGGTGGCCTTAGAAATCAGGACGCCCGTGTCGCCCACCTGGCCGCCGGCTTCCGCGTAGAAAGGGGTCCGGTCCAACGCGATCTCCCGATCCATCACTTGGACAATCGTAGCCTCGGCTTCCAGCGTGTCCCGGCCGACAAACTCCGTCCTTGGCAGGGATTGATAGACGGGATGAATTTGCGCCTTCTCCGCGCCCTTCCAGCTTGCCCGAGCTCGGGCGCGCTGCTTTTCCATTTCGGCCGCGAACCCATCGCGGTCAATGGTCAGGCCGGCTTCGCGCGCCATCTCTTCCTGCTCGTCGAGGGCCAGGCCGTAAGTGTCGTAAAGCCTAAAGGCCGCCGCGCCGGGCAGCGCGCCGTGGGCGGCCGCCTTGGCCTCGTCTTGAAAAACTTTCTCGGCCAGTTGGAAAGTGGTGGCGTAGCGGTGCTCTTCGTCTTTCACAACCCGCGCCACGCGCGGAACGCTTTCCATCAATTCGGGATAGGCGTCTCGCATCTGCTCGGCGACGAATCCCGCCAGCTTGAACAAATAAGGCTCGCTCACGCCGATCATGCGGGCGTTGCGGAGGGCGCGGCGCATAATTTTGCGTAATACATAGCCGCGGCCTTCATTGGACGGCAGCACCCCGTCATGAATTAGAAAAGCTGTCGCGCGGGCATGATCGGCGTTGATGCGGAGCGCGGTATCGGCGCGATCCTCTTCTCCATAGATTTTGCGAAACAGCTCGCCGGCCTTGTCGATGATGGGCCGCAACAAATCGGTGTCGTAATTCGACAACTTTCCTTGGAGCACGGCGGCGATGCGCTCCAACCCCATGCCGGTGTCGATGGAAGGGCGCGGCAGCGCCGTCATCTTGCCGGAGGCGTCGCGGTCGAACTGCATGAACACCAGGTTCCAGATTTCGACGAAGCGCTCGCCCGGATGCTCGGGGAACGTTCCGGGACCTGCTTCGGGTCCGAAATCGTAATGAATTTCCGAGCAAGGCCCGCAGGGTCCGGTCTCGCCCATCTGCCAAAAATTGTCCTTTTCGCCGCAGCGGAACAGGCGGTCTTTGGGCACGCCGGCGACCTCCTGCCAAAGCCGTTCCGCATCGTCGTCCTCGCGGAAGACGGTGACGTAAAGGCGGTCTTTGGGAAGGCCGTATTCCTTGGTAATGAGCTCCCAAGCGAAGGCGATGGCCTCGCGCTTGAAATAGTCGCCGAAGGAAAAATTCCCCAGCATTTCGAAAAAAGTGTGATGGCGGCGCGTGTAGCCGACGTTATCCAGGTCGTTGTGCTTACCCCCGGCGCGGACGCATTTCTGCGAGGAGGCGGCGCGGACGTAATCCCGTTTCTCCAGTCCCAAAAAGACGTCCTTGAACTGGTTCATACCCGCGTTTGTAAACAGCAGCGTGGGATCGTTGGCGGGCACAAGCGAGGAACTGCGCACCACGCGATGGCCTCGCGCGGCGAAATAGTTCAGAAACGTCTGGCGTATGGCGGACCCGGTCATCTTGTAACTCTATTCTGGCATGATGACTCGAAGCGGCATGGCCTCGGCAGGGAGGAGATCGGCGCCCTTCTGGCTGCGACGTAAGATGTCCGATAAAGCGTCTGGCCTAGGGCAACGAAAAAACGTAGATCGCGTTGTGGCCCTTGGGCGTCTTCAACTCCGGAACCTCGGCCGCCAGCTCGGGCACCTTCAGATTGTCGCCCGTCATTACGCAGATGTACTGTTTGCCGTTCACCGCGTAGCTGATTGTGCTCACGGAGATGTTTCCGCCCAGCACCGATTCCCACACCTTTTTTCCGGTGGCGGCGTCGAAGGCGCGGAAGCGCCGGCTCATATCGCCGTGGAAGACCAGATCGCCGGCAGTTGCAAGCATCGCGCCGTTGCCCGGAGCGCGACCCACATCGAAGCGCAAGATTTCGCCGGTGGAGAGATTAATCTTCGCAAGTCCGGTTAAGGCGTTCGGATCCGATCCCGGCCGGGGGATCACTTTCCATCCGCCCCGCCCCGCCGGTCCCGCGGTGGTCAGATCGCGGCAGTTGTCGATGTAGGAGGTGTAGAGCGAATTGGTGGCGGGGGAATACGCCGTGGGCCAATAGCTGCGAGTGTTCCAGTAACAGATGACGTGATGATCGCCGGGCTGTTTGAAGACGTTGTCCCAGTTAATGGAAGTGCGCCCGGTCTTCACGTCGAGGTTCGAGATGACGAAGTTGGGATCGTCGAAGGGGAAGGGAGTGGCCCACAAGAACTTGCCGGTCTCGCGATCCAAAACAAACACGCCGCCCGCTTCGCCGATGGTCGCTACGACGTCGCGTTCTTGGCCGCGCGGAAGATCGGCGGCGATCCATTTCACGGCTTTCGGATCGGGATTGACGCGGACCCGGGCAAGCGTCCGCTCATGGGTGTAATCGGAATCCCAATCGTCGGCGGGGAGGTGCTGGTAATACCAGGCGAGCTTTCCGGTGTCGGGGTTGAGCGCGATGGTGGAGTTGCTATAGAGATCGGCGGGCGCCGTGCGCGAGGCGCCGTCCGCATCGCCGTTGTGGCGAGCCGAGCGCTGATCGGGCATTGGATTCGCGACGCCCCAATACAGCATCTTCCGCGCGGGATCGTAGGTTCCCGGCAAGCCCCAAGTCGAAGCCAGCCGCTTATCCAGGTCCGCGCCGCGCCATGTTTCGTCGCCCGGCTCTCCCGGAGCGGGAGTGGTGTAAAAGCGCCACAGCTCCTTGCCGGTCAGCGCATCGTGGGCGGATAGGAAGCAGTTTTCGCGCTTGCCGGCGCAAGCGCCGCCGGAGATGACCTTTCCTTCGACCACGAGCGGGCCGGAGGTGTTGCCGCGGCCATCCGTCTTGGCTTCCCAGCGTGGCTCGCCCGTGCGCGCGTCCAACCCGACGACGGCGTCGGGGGCCGTATAGAGGACGATGTCCTGGTAAATGGCGAGGGACTTGGTGCGCGCCTGGGCGGCCTGGTTGCCGGCGATCTTCCGCGTGTATTCCCACAGCAGATCGCCATTGGTTGCGTTTAGGGCCTGCACGATGGCGCCCGGGTTCACAACGTACATGACGCCGTTGTGGACGATGGGAATGGTTTCGGTCTGGCCATTGCCCATGCCGCGCTCCCAGGCCAAGTGAAGCTGCGCGACATTCTGTTTATTGATCTGACTCAGCGGGCTGTAGCGCTGGGCGTCATAGGTGCGGCTAAACATCAGCCAATCGTCCGGGCTGGGATTTTCCAGCATTTCTTTGGTCACGGGCTTGTAATTTTGCACTTGCGCGGCCGCGGAGGCGGCGAGGGCGAGGAACAGGAACGTGTGGTGCATGCAATCTCCCAGGTGGCATTGTAGCCAACTGGACAAGCCGGCGGCTATAGCGCGATCGGGTCTCCCCGCCGCCTGCTAACATGGCGGTAAGCGGCTGCTTATGTTTCGCCTAACCAAGCAGTTTTTCACTCACGTCGTGCCGGAAGTGATGCGGCCGCTGCGCATTTTGTGGAACGAGATCATCGGGTTTCTGTTCCTGTGCTTTGGCGTATGGTTCGGCGCCGCCACTTTCCGCAGCGTCCGCAATCTCGATCAACCCAATGGCAGCCTAGCTTGGGTGTTTCTTTCCGCCTTGGCCGCCGCGGTCATGCTGTACTACGGCGTCAGCTCTTTTCTGCGGGCCCGCAAAATCGGCCGGTCATGAACGCGCGCGCAGAAGCGCCGGGCGAATTTCCCTATACCCGCGGGATTCATCCGGAGATGTACCGGCGGCGGCTGTGGACGATGCGGCAGTACGCGGGATTCGGCTCGGCCGAGGAAAGCAACCGGCGTTTTCATTTCCTTCTTTCCCAGGGCATCACGGGGCTTTCGATCGCCTTCGATCTGCCCACGCAGATGGGCCTGGATTCGGACCATCCGCTCGCGGCGGGAGAGGTGGGCCGGGTGGGGGTCGCGATTAGCTCTCTGGCCGACATGCAGACGCTGCTGGAGGGAATTCGTCTGGACCAGGTGACCACGTCGATGACCATCAACGCGACCGCGGCCATTCTGCTTTCTCTGTATGTGCTGCTGGCCAAGCGGCAGGGAGCGGATTTGCGCAAGCTTTCGGGCACCGTTCAGAACGACATTCTGAAGGAATATATCGCGCGGGGCGCCTACATCTACCCGCCGCGGCCGGCGATGCGCATCGTCACCGATTTATTCGCGTGGGCCGCGGCGGAGCTGCCGGAATGGAACACGATTTCGATCAGCGGATATCACATTCGCGAGGCGGGCTCGACGGCGGCGCAAGAAGTGGCGTTCACGCTGGCCAACGCCATCGCGTATATCGAAGCGGCCGTGGGAGCGGGGCTGGACCTCGACGCCTTCGCGCCGCGCCTTTCTTTTTTTTTCAACGCGCATAACGACTTTCTGGAGGAGATCGCGAAATTCCGGGCGGCCCGCCGCTTGTATGCGCGCCTGATGAAGGAGCGTTTCGGGGCAAAAAATCCGCGCTCTATGATGCTGCGCTTTCACGCGCAAACGGCTGGATCTTCCCTTACGGCCCAGCAACCGGACGTGAACGTGGTCCGAGTGGCGTTGCAAGCGCTGGCGGCGGTGTTGGGAGGCGCGCAATCGCTTCACACCAATTCGCGCGACGAAGCGCTGGGCCTGCCCACCGAAGAAGCCGCGCGGCTTGCGCTGCGCACTCAGCAGATCATCGCCTACGAGACGGGCGTGACCCAGGTGGCCGATCCGGCGGGGGGCAGCGAGTTTATCGAGGCCAAGACGGCGGAAATCGAGCGCGGGGCGCGCGAATACATCGAACGGATCGACGCCATGGGAGGCTCGCTGGCCGCAATTGAAAACGGATTTATTCAAGGCGAAATCGAAAGCGCCGCCTATGCCTATCAGCGATCGGTGGAGGACGGGACGACCATTGTGGTGGGCGTCAACCGGTTCCGGCAGCCGCAGGAGCCGTCCGCGCCGGTATTGCATATCGATCCCGAAATCGAGCGGCGGCAGATCGAGCGGCTGCGGGAAGTGCGGGCGTCGCGAGACCGAACCGCGGCCGAGGCGCGGTTGAAGGAACTGGAGCAGGCCGCGCGCAGCTCGGACAACCTTTTGCCGAAGATTCTGGCCGCTTGCGAGGCATACGCGACAGTGGGCGAGATTTCGGACGGGCTGCGCCGGGTTTTCGGCGAGCACCATGAGCGCTGAAGTCCACATCGTCGGCGGAGGGCTTGCGGGCTGCGAAGCGGCGTGGCAGGTAGCCCGCCGCGGCGTCCGGGCCGTGCTTTATGAGATGCGGCCGGGCCGGCAAACTCCCGCTCACAAGACCGACGCGCTGGCGGAGCTGGTTTGCAGCAATTCTCTCAAATCCGAGTCTGTAAACACGGCGGCTTGGCTGCTAAAGGAAGAATTGCGGAGACTTGGCTCGCTTCTGATCGGCGAGATCGCTCCGCGCACCCGGGTTCCGGGGGGGCAGGCACTCACCGTGGATCGCCTTTTGTTCGCCGCGGAAGTTACACGCGCGATCGAAAGCGAAGCGCTGATAGAAATTCGCCGGGAGGAAGTTGCGCATCTGGGTTTGGATAAGATCTGGATTGTCGCCAGCGGTCCGCTAACCTCCGATTCGCTGGCGCGCGAAATCGCGCGCCTGACCGGCTCGGGGCACCTGTTTTTTTACGACAGCATCAGCCCGATCGTGGAAGCCGATTCGATCGACAAGTCGATCGCTTTCGCCGCATCGCGCTATGGAAAATCGCTGGATGGAACCGACGATTATTTGAACTGCCCCCTGGATCGCGGCCAGTACGAGGCATTTCTCGAGGCGCTTCTGGCGGCCGAAAGCGTGCGGGCGCACATCCAGGAAGACCGGGGCAAGTACTTCGAAGCCTGCCTGCCGATTGAAGAATTGGCGCGCCGCGGGCGGGATACGCTTCGCTTTGGCCCGATGAAGCCGGTAGGATTGACCGATCCGCGAACGGGCAAGCGGCCCTACGCCGCGGTTCAATTGAGGCGGGAAGACGCCCGCGCGGGCAGCTACAATCTTGTCGGTTTCCAGAATCATATGCGTTTCGGAGAGCAGGAGCGCGTTTTGCGGATGATTCCGGGGCTTGAGAAGGCCGAGTTTCTTCGTTTCGGACAAGTTCATCGGAACACGTATATCAACGCACCGGCGCTGTTGAACGCGAATCTGCAACTGCGGGCTATCCCGAATATCTTTTTCGCGGGACAAATTTCCGGCGTAGAAGGCTATGTCGAGTCGATCGCGACGGGCTTGGTCGCGGGGCGAAACGCGGCGGCTATGGCGGGGTTTGAAAAAACGAAGCCAAGCTTTCCCCGCCAAACCGCCGTAGGCTCGCTTTGCGCTTACATTTCCGGGGCAAATCCGGCCGATTACCAGCCGGCCAATATTACGTTCGACCTCCTTCCGGGACTCGAAAAAACGAACCCAAATCGCCAGTCGCGCCATGCGGAAATCTGCCGGCGGGCTTTGGACGCCATCGAAGCATCCAATTTACTTTTTGGGGCGCATGTCTGAGCTGGAGCAAGCGATCGATCGGTATCTTGTTGCACTGCGGGCGGAAAATCGCTCGGCGCACACGTTACGGAATTATGAATCCGATTTAAGGCAGTTTCTGGATTACTTTTCGCCTGCCGAAGCGGCGCCGCCCAGGCCGGCAGCAATTACGGCGCTGGAGCTACGCGAGTGGCTTGGATCGCTCTATGACCGGGGGCTGGACGCGATCTCGATTCGGCGAAAGCTGGCCGCGGTTCGATCCTTTTTCCGGTTTCTGGCGCGCGAAGGCGCCCTTAAGACGAACGTCGCGCGGCTGGTGCGGACGCCGAAGGCGCCCAAACGGCTGCCGGCGGTTCCGACGGCGGAGCACACGAATCATTTGATCGATTCGGTAGCCCAAAACGGCTTTGACCGGCCCTATCCGTCGCGGGATCTGCTGATCTTCGAATTGCTTTATGGCTGCGGAGTGCGGGTGAGCGAGCTGGTGGGACTGGATGTGGACTCGATCGACCGCGCCGGACGATGGATTCGGGTTCGCGGGAAAGGCAGGAAGGAGCGGCAGGTTCCCTATGGGGCGAAAGCCGCGGAGGCAATGGAAAAATATCTGGCCGCGCGATCCGGCAAGGCGGGCGAGAAGGCGCTGCTGGTGAATCGGGCGGGCACGCGGCTCACCGATCGCTCGGTGCGAAATATCGTAAAGTTCTATGCGCGGATGACGGCGGGCGATGGGTCGCTACACCCGCATAGTTTCCGCCACGCCTACGCGACGCACCTGCTGGCGGACGGCGCGGACCTCCGGGCCATTCAGGAGCTGCTAGGACATGCGACGCTTTCCACCACGCAGAAGTATACTCAAGTGTCGCTGACGGAGCTGATGGCGGTCTACGACCGGGCTCATCCCAAGGCGCGCGAGGCGCCGCACGGGCCTGGCAAGTCAAGCGGGCCGGGCGAAGAATAACTGGTCGACTTTGGCGGCCAGGATGAAATCGCTTTCAGAAAGGCCGCCGATTTTGTGCGTATAGGTGGTCACTTTCACGCTGCCCCAACCCAGGCACAGATCGGGATGATGGCCCTCTTGTTCGGCCACGGCGCCGATGCGGTTGACGAATTCGAGCGCAGTTTTGAAATCCGGAAAAGCGAAACTCTTCTCCAGGTGATGCTCGTCGACCACGCGCCAATCGGGCAATTGCCGGCGGAATTGTTCGAGCTCCTCTCCTTTGAGCGGAGGCGCGCCGCCGCGGCACGGCACGCAATGTTTGGAAGCTAGAGCGTTTGAAGATCCACCCATATGTCACCGTCCTCCACTTTCACAGGATAGACGCGCAAAGGCCGCACCTGCTTGGCGAGCCACGGAAGATCCCCGGGATAGACGTTGCTGGGGAAGTGGTTTTCGCCAGTGCGCACGTCATATTGGAAATGATGCCAGGGGCAATCGAGGAGATTGTCCCATAAGGTCGCGCCGTCCAAGGGCATCTGCCGATGGGGGCAGAGACCGTGCAGAGCGTGGACTTGGCCGCGATAATTGGCCAGAACCACCGGTCCGGCGCCGGCAGCGTAAACGAATTTGGCGTGTCCGGGCGGGACGTCGTCCAACCGGGCGAGTTTCTGGAAGGCCATCCAATTTCATTGTGTCAAGAACAAGCCCGGACGCCGGAGCGGAACCGCTTCGACCAGGTCTGCATCTAAATTTCATGACATTTCGTCTTTGCGGCGCGGCGATGGCGGCACTAGCATTGATGCAGCGGGGTTCTGCCCAAGCCCAGGAGCGGAATCCGCCGAGCCAAAGCGCCTCCGAGGCGCCCAAGCGAATTTTCGGAATTATTCCGAATTACCGAACCTCCCCAAGCCTGAACACGTACCAGCCGCTGACGCCCGCGGAGAAGTTCAAGATGGCAAGTCAAGATTCGTTCGACCGGGGCGCTTTCGTTTTGGGGGCGCTGTTCGGGGGCGAGGCTCAACTGTCGAAAGCAACTCCGTCCTTTGGACAGGGAGTGGAGGGCTATGGCAAATATTTCGCAACTTCCTATGCGGACTTCGCCATTGCGAATTTCATGACGGAGGCGATTTATCCGAGCGTTCTTCGCGAAGATCCACGCTACTTCCGGCGCGGGGACGGAAGCGTCCTCTCGCGGCTTGGCTACGCCATGGGGCAGATTTTCTGGACGCACAAGGACTCGGGAGGCATGCAGTTTAATTTTTCGGAAATCGCCGGCAACTCGACAGCGGTTGCGATAGCAAACGCCTACCTGCCCGACAATCGCAACGCCTCCGACGCGGCGAAATCGCTCGGCGTACAGATCGGCGTCGATATGGCCGGCAACATTCTCAAGGAGTTTTCGCCAGAATTGGCGCGCGCATTTTCCCGAAAACGTCCCGCCAGGGATGAGGCCAAACCACCCCGGGCGGGAGCTCTTCCGTAAAGGCGCCGCTCTGAAGCGCGGCTTCGGCTCATGGCGGTTGGCAGCCGGCCGTGGTTTTCGCGCTGAGAAGCGGCCCGGGAGGAGATTTCTATCCCTCGGGCTCCATCCCGATGGCGGATGACACCGCCTCGATCAGCCGACCGACGTCAAACGGCTTTTGCAAAAACCCGGCGAAATCCTTATGCGCGATTCTGGCGATTGCGTCGCTTTCATCGTAGCCGCTGGCGAGCAGAATGGGGACGCCGGGCCGAATGGCCCGCAAAAGATCAAACGCCTGCTCGCCACCCATGACAGGCATGGTGAGATCGAGAATCACGAGCGAGACGCGTGAGCTGTGTTGTCTGAAAAGATCCACGCCCGCTTGCCCGTTTTCCGCCGACAGGACCTCAAAGCCGCTCATTTCAAGCACGGCGCGGGCTCCTTGGCGAATCTCGTCTTCATCATCGATTAAAAGAACGGTTCCCGACCCGCGCCTGGACTTGGAAACCCGTTTCGCCCGCTTTGGACCGGCGGGCGGCGCAACGGCCGGCAACAAGACGTAGAACGTGGTCCCATGGCCCGGGGCGCTATAGACGCGAATGGCGCCGCGGAGGGTTCTCAGGATTCCCGCGATCGCCGCCAGACCCAATCCTCGACCAGTGAATTTGGTAGTGAAGAAAGGATCGAATATCTTGGCCTTGGTTGCATCGTCCATTCCAGAGCCCGTATCCTTGACCTCCAGCCAAACGTATTTGCCGGGCGTAAGGGCCTCCGACGTGAAGTTTGCTCGAATGTCGGCGGCCGTCAGGACTCGATTTCCGGTTCGAATCTCCACCCGGCCGGGGTTTCCGGCGCCGATCGCTTCTCCGGCGTTGATTATCAGGTTCATGACGAGTTGCTGTATTTGGCCTGTGTCTGCTAGAACGAGCGGCAGATCCGGGGGCAGATCGAGCCTCACGTCCACAGTTTTCGGAATCGACGTCTGGATTAGCGTCAGGATGTCACGAATCAACTCCGAGAGGTTTATGTGCTCGGTGATAAAGCGTCCCTTGCCCGCGTACGCCATCAGTTGCTGGGTCATTTTCGCCGCCCGGCGGGAAGCGCTGGCGATGGCGCGGAGGTGGGTTCTCAGGGGATGGTCGGAGGGCATCTCGGCAGACACAAACTCGGCATTGACCATGATTCCGGAGATCAGGTTGTTGAAGTCGTGTGCGACGCCGCCGGCCAGCAGCCCGAGACTTTCAAGCTTTTGCGTTTCTTGCAGGTCCCGCTCAAATTTTCTCCGCTCGGTGAGGTCGCGAATATTCAACTGAATGGCCCGGCGGTCTCCCTCGTGGTAGACGTTGCCGATGATCTCGGTCTGGATCGCGCGACCATCCTTGGTCTTAAGGACGATGTCGGAAAACCGGGCGGCGTGTTGATCGCGCGTTTGTTCCACCGCCGCGCGCAACTCGGGCGTGTCTCGCGCGGCGCCGATTTCCCAAAGTTTTTGCCCGACAAGCTCCTGGCGCTGGTAACCCAACATCTGTTCCGCGTATGGATTGACGTCCAGAATCTGTCCTTGAGTCTCATCGATGATTACGATTCCGTCGCGCGCGGACTCAAACAGCAGCCGGTAGCGAGCCTCAGCAGCCCGCTTGCGCTCGGTGATGTCCTCAAACGCGAGCAGGATCAGGCCGTCGCCCATAAGCCGCCGCGCGTTCACCAGGAGAGTGCGCCAGCCGCCGGGCTGGAACTCCCGCTCGATCTCGATATCGCTCAGGCGAGGTTCTCCGGCAAGCAGGCGGCCCAACAATTCGCGGAGAGCCGGAAGGTCCAATTGCCGGTCGATGATCTCGTAAATGCCGCGGCCTTCCACGTGCCGCGGGCCGTTCCGGAAGAACTCATAGAAGGAGCGGTTCGCGCTGCGCACGAGGAGCTTGTCGTCGAGGACCACGAGCGGTTCCCGCACCGTCTCTACAATGGCGCTGGCGTAGTCGCGGGCGCGCTTAACCTCATCGGCGCCCCGTTTCAGGTCGGTAATGTCGGTGAGCACCAGGACCGCGCCATCGATCCGGTTGTCGGCGGTGCGGTATGGCCGGATCCGCATGAGGTAGCTGCGACCGTCGGCGTCCTGGACTTCCTGCTCGTGCATTTTCAATGCGCCGAGGACTTCCTTCAGGGTTTCAGCGAGATTCGGGATGTCCGTCAGAGGCTTGAGATCCGCCATGGGGCGGCCGACATCGGAGGACCTAAGATGGAAGAGTCTTTCGGCCGCGGGAGTGAATCCGCGGATGCACAAATTATTGCTGAACATCACGATCGGCGTGCTGATCGCCGCCAGCAGGTTTACCAGATCGTCATTGGCGGCGGCTAGCTGAACGTTGCGGCTCTGTATCTCCGCGTTCATAGTGGAGAGTTCCTCGTTTGCAGCCTGGAGCTCTTCTTTGGTGGTCTGTAGTTCTTCGTTATTGCTTTGAAGCTCTTCGTTCGCCGATTGCGCCTCCTCGTTGGTGGAGCGCAGTTCCTCAATGATGGATTGCAGGTACTCGCGGGTGGACTTCAATTCCCGCTCGAGGTGGTCGATGTGGCGCTGGGGCTTTTCCAAATCGGCGGCGCTCGTGTCCAAGGCGGGGGAGGAAGGGGCCGGCCGCCAGGCGCGCTCGGCAGGATCGGAGAGACCCTCGAACAAAATTACGAAATAGCGCTCATCCGGCGGAATGAAAACCGGGATTACGGTAATCCGGACAAAATGGAAGGCTCGATCGCGGCGAACCTGGATTTCGTCAAGCCGGATGGTCGCATTTTGCCGTTGCGCTTCTAAAATGGCAGACCGCAAATGAGCGGCGAGGTCGTTCCGGACGGAGTTGAGCAAATCCAGTTTCGTGTCGCCCGCGGGAATGTGGAGGTACGGGTTCATATCTCCACGAAACTCCACGATGTTGAGGTCCTTGTCGACCACGACGGCGCTGGGGCCATAGTGGGAGACAAGCATATGGTCGACAGCGACGTGAACGCTTTGCTTGCGTGGATGGGGCTCGGAGGCCAGCGTTGGAGCAAGCAGGGCGGCGGGCTCCGACCGTCCAGCGACCTCCCCTATGAGAGCTAACGCGGGCGGCTCGACGCTCGGCCTCTTCACATAAATCCTATGTTCATCGTCCACCGGATTGAAGAACTCAGACAGCTTGGCTGTGTTTTCGGAAGGCCCGACAAGCAGGTATCCAGCGGGCCGCAAAGCGTAAGCCAAGGTATCGATGACCCTTTGCTGGAGGGCTGCGCCGAAATAGATTAGCAGGTTGCGGCAACTGATGAGATCCATGCGCGACAGGGGGGGATCGACGCCCAGAACGTGACGGGAAAACACGGACATGGCGCGTATGTCGCGGTTGATCTGATAGCCGGAATCGGAGCGAGCAAAGAATCGCTTTAGGCGCTGCGGAGAAAGAGTGGAAAGCGCAGCCTCGTCGTAAATGCCCGAGCGGGCCCTTTCAATGACGCGCTGGCTGGCGTCGGTGCCGAACATCAGAACGGGCCGGGAGATGCCGTTGGCTTCAAGAAACTCCAGCAGGCAGACGCCAATGGAGTAGACTTCCTCTCCGGTCGAACAGCCAGGAACCCAGATCCGGAGCGGTTCCTTTTCAAAATCTCTTGTGAGGGAAGGAAAAACCTTTTGCTTCAGCGCCTCGAATACCGGGGCGTCGCGAAAGAATTCGGTCACCTTGATGAGCAGGTCATCGAATAGGGCTTCGGATTCAGCGGGATCGCGGCGCAACAGGCTGAGATAATCCGCAAGCGTGTCGGCTTTTTGCAGCGCCATGCGGCGGGCGAGCCGCCGATGGATGGTGGTCTGCTTGTAGAGTCGAAAATCGACTCCCGTTCTGCGACGAACCATTGCGAGGATTTCGTCCATGGCGGCAGAATCGCCGAACCATTGCGGTGCATAAGAGGGGGAAATTCGGCGCCGCGCGAGAGCGGCTAATTCCTGGGCGATGCGCTGCGGCGCGAGAACGAAATCGATCACGCCCGCGGCAATGGCGCTCTTGGGCATGCCGTCGAATTTGGCGGTTTCGTTCTGGGCAAACGTAATGCCCCCTTCCGCCTTAATCGCCTTCAGGCCAATGGTTCCGTCGGAGGCGGCTCCGGATAGGATCACGCCGATGGCGCGGCTGCGCGCGTCTTTAGCAAGCGAGACAAAGAACGCGTCGACGGGCCTGCGTTGATAGGAAAGGCGTTGTACGGGCCGGTTCACGCGCAGGACGCCATCGACAATCACCATGGTGGCGTTTGGCGGGATCACGTAGACGTGATCGGGTTTGACCACCACGTCGGCGTGCACCTGCATGACGGGCATGCGAGTATAGTTGCCGAGGAGGTCGGCGAGAATACTCTCATGATGCGGATCGAGGTGCTGGACTAAAACGAAGGCCATTCCGGTGTTAACCGGCAGATGTCGAAGCAACTCCGAAAACGCTTCCAGTCCGCCGGCGGAGGCCCCGACGCCGACGACTAAACCGGTTGACGCCGCTTCGCCGCCCGGCTCGACCTGTTGTAGAGGAATATCCGGCTCAGCGCCATCCGATTTGGGACCTTGGTCCTTCCCGCCCGTCTCATTGCCCATTGGGATGCCCTGTCCGATGCTAACGCCGATGGGCAGAATGTTCAATCGTTCGCATCGACGCCGGGAGGCTCGGCGGAAAGAGCCGCAGCTTGCCGAGACGGCGCGCGCAAAGGGAGTAGGCTCAGAATCTTTTCTGACGAGCGGTAAACGTTGTTGAAAGAGCGGTGGCGCGGGCGGGGCTGCGCCACGGGGCTTGGCAATACGGACACATCCTGCCTAGGGCGGTCCACTCATTCTCCCGATAGTCACGTTGAGATCGCCGGCGAAGAGCCGGCAGACAAAGGACGTGACGACGATGAATGGATCGATCATTATCTGGCCAGCGGACGTATGCGGCTCGGGCTGTCACGCGCCGACGCACGAACGCGAGATGCTGATTAGCCTAGTCAGGATTTTCCTGAGTTCGTTTTGGGCTTAAACGGCCGGCCGACGCGATTAGGCGATATCAGCGGTCATGAAGCGGCGGACGTAGGGAGAAACTCCGGGCGCGCCGCGGCGAAAATGGCCGGAAGGTCCTTCGCCGAGATATTCGGAAAACCAAGCCTCGTGCTCGACCTCCTCGTGAAGGATGGCGAGGGCGATTTCGTGGGTGCGATGGTCCTTCCCGAAAGTCATATTGCAAATTTCGGTGTAGGTGCGGATGGCGCAGCGCTCCGCTTCGACGAGAACATGGAGCATCTGATGCAAATCGCGCGGATTGGCGGGAAGATAAGCGTCGGGACAGCCGGCGATATCGGCAAACTGGCGGATGTCGCGCGGCAAAGCGCCGCCGAGCTCGTAGATTCGCGGGGTGAGGGCCTCGAAATGATTGCGGTCTTCGATGCGCGCGTCTTCGATGATCTCTTTGAGCCCTTCTCCCTCAAAGCCGATCGCGTTCACGCGGAGAATGGTGTAGTAGTAAAACGTTGTAAATTCGGCGCCAGCGGCGCGCAACAGCTTATCGATCAGGACATCCACATTGACGCCGGCTTGCTCCACAACTTGTCTGGCGACTTTGCCCATGAGTTCGTCCTCTCCTTTGCGATTGGATTGAACTTCACGGCTTCATTATCGCGCCCGGAACAGGACGTCGCGGATTTGGAAGTACGCCTCGGAGGGGGAGCCATCGGCGCTGGATCCTTGGCAGAGGGCGAGCAGCCTTTTCCGCTCGGCTTCGGGAAGCTGGGCGGCAAGGGCGTAATCTTGAGCGGCATTGCGGAATTGCAGCGCGGCGACCTCATGGGAGGAGGCGGGCTTTTGGAAGGGGCAAAAGGGATCGATTTGGGGCGCATCGGGGAGGCGGGCCTCGGAGACGCGCGCTTCCATAGGATAGGTCACCCAATCGCCGTTCACGTAGAGTTGCGGCTCGACTTTGATGCGCTGGACCGGCGCGTTGGGGGCCGTCCATAAATCCATCCAGAAAATCTGGAGGCCTTCGCCGTCGACGGGCAAATCGGCGGGCTCCAGTTCACGGCCGCTTTCGCGATAGATCGTAACGCGAACCGCGTTTTCCGGGTTCTGTCCTACGTGGAGGCGCCAGCGCGCGTTCGGCTCCGCGCCGACCACAACTTGGAACGAAGTAAAGCCGTTGCGGACCAGGGCGGGCGAAAGGATTTCACGGGGCTCGGACGGGGAAGCAACGCGGCCGGCGGCGCCGAAACGGGCGAACTCGGAATAAACCACAACCGATTGAGCCCAAGCTGGGGCGGACAGGAGCAACAACAAGGCCCGGGTCACGCTTGCTATTGTATTCTGAAACTTGGACCCGCATCGCACGGAGCGGCTCTCGGAAGCGATCCGGGAGGAACTGGAAGAACTTATCGGCTACGAGATGTCGGACCCACGAGTGGGCAGCGTTTCGGTCACGGAAGTGCGCCTTTCCCCCGATATTCGCCAAGCTCACGTGCGAGTTTCGCTGGCCGGCACGGTAGAGGAGCAGAACGCAACCCTGGATGGGCTGGCTCACGGCAAGTCATTCTTAAAGAGGGAGTTAGCAACCAGGCTTCAACTCCATCGGATTCCGGATTTGCATTTTGAGCCAGACTTGCCGGCGGAGCTGGCGGCGAAAGCGCCGCAAATTCTAAAAAGGATCCGGCGAGGGCGTCCGAAACCCGAAAAAAAAGCGACTTCTTAAGCGCCTGTGTGCTAAGTTGGGTTTCTTGAATCCAACCTTTCGGGCGACTGGCGCGCCCTCAGAAACAGCGAATCAGGAGAAAAGACTCGATTGATGCGAACGGCTCCGTTGAACAGCCGCTTTCTTGAGGCATGCCGCCGCAGGCCCACCGACGTGCGGCCGGTCTGGTTCATGAGGCAGGCAGGGCGCTATCTGAAACAATACCGGGACATTCGCGCCAAAGCGGGGATTTTGGAGATCTGCAAGCGGCCGGATCTTGCGGCGCAAGTGACGCTACAGCCGGTAGAGATACTGGACGTGGACGCCGCCATTATCTTCGCCGACCTGCTGCTGCCGGTGGAACCGATGGGACTGAAGCTGCGATTCGCGGCGGGCGAGGGACCGGTGATCGACAACCCGGTGCGCAGCAGCGACGACATCGACAACTTGTCGATATCCAATACCGACGAGTTGGGCTACGTGGGCGAGACGATTCAGGCGGTGAACAAGGCTTTGGGCGGGCGCGTGCCGGTGATCGGATTTACCGGGGCCCCGTTCACCATGGCCAGCTACATGGTGGAAGGGGGAGCCAGCCGGAACTTCGTGCGCACGAAGCAGATGATGTACCGCGACGAAACGCTGTGGCGGCGGTTGATGGGGAAACTGGTGGACGTGCTGGGAGCGTTTGGAATTCTCCAGGTGTCGGCGGGAGCGCGGATTATCCAGGTGTTCGATAGCTGGGTGGGAGCTTTGGGCCCCGACGACTACGTGCGCTTTGTGGCTCCGTATTCGCGGGCGTTGATTGAACGGATTCGTTCGGCGGGCGTACCGGTGATTCACTTCGGCACGGGCGCAGCGGGTTTTTTCCGCGAGCTTCACGCGGCGGGGGGCGATGTAATGGGCGTGGACTGGCGCATCAACATCGACCAGGCCTGGATGGATATCAGCTACCGCTCGGCGGTGCAAGGCAATCTGGATCCGGCGGTGCTGTTTGCGCCGATTGGGGAAATCCGGATGCGGGTTCATGAATTGTTGAAGCGCACCGGCACGCGGCCCGGACATATTTTCAATTTAGGCCACGGAATTCTGCCGGAGACGCCGGTAGACCACGTGAAGGCGTGCGTGGAAATCGTGCGTGAGTTCAAGCTTTAACGGATCGACGGTGATTGTCGGCGGGGGGATTTCCGGCCTAGCCGCAGCTTACGAGTTGAGGCGGGCGGGCTTGCCGTATATCATCGTGGAACGGCGGGGGCGAGCGGGCGGCGTCATCGAAACGCGGCGGGTGGATGGATGCGTGGTGGAGGGCGGGCCGGACAGCTTCCTCTCCCAAAAACCGGAAGCGCTCGGGTTAATCAAGGAGTTGGGCCTGGAAGACGAGGTCATAGGCTCCAACGACCAGACGCGCATCACCTACATTCTGCGGCATGGGCGGTTGGTGGAAATGCCGGAAGGCATTCAGATGATCGCTCCGAGCCGGGTTTGGCCCATGCTGAAGACGCCGCTGGTGGGCTGGCGAACCAAGCTCGGAATGGCGGCCGAAATGTTGCGGCGCCCGCGGCGCTATCCGGACCGATCGGTGGCCGATTTCGTGACGGATCATTTCGGGAAGGAGACGTTGGAATACCTGGCCGAGCCGTTGCTGGCGGGGGTCTACGGAGGGGATCCAGGCCAGTTGAGCGCGGCGAGCGTGCTGGCGAGATTCGTGGAGATGGAAGAGAAGCACGGGAGCCTGGCGCGGGCGGCGATGAAGAACCAGCGAAAAGGCGCGCGCGCCGGGGCTTTGTTCCAGACGCTGGCGGGCGGCTTGGGGAAAATGGTGGACAGACTGAGCGACGGCGCGTGTTTCCACTGGGGCGAGGCGCAGACCATCGAACGCGAAGCAAACGGCTATCGGGTGCGCGTGGGGGACGATTGGATGCGCGCGCAATCGGTGATCCTGGCGTGCCCGGCGTGGAGCGCAAGCGCGCTGGTTTCGGAGCTGGACCCGGCGCTGAGCGCGCGGCTGGCGGAGATTCCGTATACCTCATCGGCGACGGCGGCCCTCGGATATCGGGCCGCCGAGTTCGATGGGAGAGCCGCGGGCCACGGTTTTCTCATCCCCAAAAAGGAGCGCGGGCGGATGGCCGCCTGCACTTTCGTCCATGAGAAATTTGCGCACCGCGCCCCGGAGGATCGCGCCGTGCTTCGCTGCTTTTTCGGAGGCGCCGGGGACGAGGGGGTGTTGAAGGAATCCGACGAGTGGATCGTGGAGACGGCGCGGGAGGAACTGCGCCGCATTCTTGGGCTGACGGCGGCGCCAGCATTTTCTTGCGTCTCGCGATGGCCGCGTTCGATGGCGCAGTATACCGTGGGCCACGCGGACCGGTGGAAAGAGATTCAATGGCGAGCCGCGGCGCTTCCGGGGGTTTATCTGGCGGGCAATGGATACACGGGGATCGGCATTCCGGATTGCATCCGGATGGGAAGACAAGCCGCGGAAGCGGCGATCCGAGGCGGTAAAGGCTAGAGCTTCCGGGGCAGACCCAGGGCCGCGGCGGCGAGGCCGACAATCAGGCAGGCCCAAGCAAACCAGTCGCCGTGGCGCGTATAGGGAGTGAGGGCGTCCAAGCGATTCAGGCGCATATCAGCGGCCAGCTCACGATACGGCTGGAGGCGTTGGGCGACGCGGCCGGCGGGATCGACGACGGCGGTAATGCCGTCGTTGGTGGCGCGAAGAATCCAGCGGCGGTTCTCGGCGGCGCGCATGCGCACCAGGGCGAGATGCTGATCGCGGGCGGCGCTGGTTCCGAAATATCCGTCGTTGGAGAGATTCACGAGGATTCCGGCTCCTTGGCGGACAAAGCGGCGGACCAAATCGGGGAAGGCGGACTCGTAGCAAATGAACGCGCCAATGCCGAGGGGGTCTTGGCCGGGGCGATCGCCCTTGGGGTGAAAGACGACGATCCGGCTGCCGGGAGCGAAATCGCCCGCCTCTTTGGAGATCCGATTTACCCATCCGAACGGAGATGGGACAAATTCCCCAAATGGGACCAACTTGATTTTGTCGTATCGATCCGCGATGACTCCCTCGGGAGTCATGAAGAAGGCGGAGTTGAGCGGATCGCCGGAGGGGGTGTGGCCGACGCCGCCAAACAAAACGTAGGCGCGGGATTGGCGGGCGATGGCGGCGACGAAGGCGTGGAAATCGGGGTCGGAGGGATAAAAGGGAGCGGGGGCCTCCGGCCAGACAATGAGCTTGATTCCTGGATCGTAAGACAGGCCGGCCAGGCGGCGCTCTTGCTCGGAGAGATAAGCGGAGGTCCACTGGGCTTCGGTATCGATATTCGGCTGAACCACGCGGACGGACTCGGTTGGGCGGGTGCGCGGGGGCAAAGGCGGAAGCAAGGGCAAGATGGCGAGGGGGGCGAGCCAGGCCAGCTCGATTCGCGGGCGTTTTAGCAAGACGGCGGCCAAAGCGCAAGCCAGCATAGCGAAGATAAAAGAAAGCCCATACACGCCGACGAAGGGCGCCAGGCGCATGGGCAGCGGCATGGCGATTCCAGCGTTGCCAAGATCGAGCCAAGCGAAGCCAAAGGTGGCGTGGGTCCGCTCCAGCCCGGTCCAGAGAGCCGCGATCGCAGGAAGGGCCCACCGGCCGTTCCAAAGGTAACCGGCCAGGAGCGCGAATACGGCCAGATGGAGGCCCTTAAGGAGCGCAAAGAGGAAAAAGCTGAACCAGCTCAGCCCGCGGCCCAAGCCGCCGTGCACTTGCAGAACGAATTGGATCCAATAGCAGGTGGCGGCCCAGAAAGCGAAGCCAGCGGCCCAGCCGCCGAGGAAGCGCTTTTTCCAGGACTCTTCGCGAGCGGACGCCAGGAGCAGAGGCGTAAGAGCCACGGGAGCGAGCCAGCCCCAACCGGCGCGGGGGAAGGCGAGAGTCAAAAGCAAGGCCGAAAGAACCGCAAGGACAAGATTCACCGCTACAACACGTCCGCAAATCCGCGCTTCAAGTAGCGGAAGAACAGGCCGCCCGCGACAAAGACCGCGCCGGAATATGCGGCTAAGACCAGGATCTCGCGCCCGTGAGGCCAAGCCGGCGTGAGCAGGCGCTCGCGGTAGGCCCGCACCACCCAGGACATGGGATTCCAGCTCACCAGGGGATGAAAGCGCCGGGGGATTTTTTGCTCGTCGATCATGATGGGCGTGAGCCAAAACCACAGGGTCATGACCACGCTCAGAACCTGGCCGGTATCGCGCAGATAGACATGCAGGCTGGCCACGATCCAGCCCACGCCCACCGCCAGCAGTCCGACGAAGAACATGTAGAGCGGGAGCAGCAAGATCATGGGACTGACGGTTTTAAACGCAATGGCCGCCGCGGCGATGGCGACGGCGAGGCCGATCAGATGATGGATCAGCGAGGAAAGGAAAATCGAGACCGGCACGACTTCAGATGGAAACACGGTGCGGGTGATGAGATTGGACTGCTCCACAAGCGAGCCGGCGGAGCGGGCCACGGTTTCGTTGAATAGCATCCAGGGCAGATAGCCGCAAAAGACGAACATCCAGTAGCTCTGCGTGACGCCGCCAGCAGGGAGGGTCATTCCCAAGCAAATTTGGAAGACGAACACCCAACTCAGCAGCATGACGAGAGGATGCACCACTCCCCATAGCCAACCGGCGGCCGAGCCGACGTAGCGGGTTTGGAAGTCGCGGCGCACAAGTTGGGCGACCAGAGCGCGGCGCTCGACCAAGTTGCGGAGAAAATGTTTTCCCGGAACGCGGGTCACAGAACTATTGTTCCATGGGACCGGAAGAGGCAGGGCGCCGGCAGATCTGGCTGAAGCCCGGCCGTTCCGGGGGGATGGTTGCGGGCCAGAAGGCACAGAAGGTTCCGCATCTGGGCGGGAATCCGGCGGACATAAGGTAAGTTGAAACTAAGTTGAAACAAGGAGCGAGGATGTCCGAGGGAGTGGTGATCGCCGGAGGGGGGCAAGCGGGTTTTCAGACCGCTTTTTCGCTGCGCGCGGAGGGCTATGAAGGGCCGATTACGCTGATTTGCGAAGAGCCGCATGCTCCCTATCAAAGGCCTCCGTTGTCGAAGGCATTTCTTGCCGGCAAGCAGAGCGAGGCGCAAGTTCTGCTGCGGCCCGAAGGTTTTTACCGGGATCGCAACATCCGCTTGCTGCGGGGCGAGCGCGTAGCAGCGATTGAGACTTTCGAGCATCGGGCGCGGTTGGCGTCGGGCGCCGCAATTCGATATGACGCTCTGGTTTTGGCTACGGGCGCAAGCAACCGGGCCTTGGCGGCGCCGGGCGGGCACCGGGACGGGGTTTGCTATCTGCGGACGCTAGACGAAGCGATCGAAATCAAACAGCGGATGGAGCAGGCGCAACGAGTTTTGGTGATTGGCGGAGGCTTCATCGGTCTGGAGATCGCCGCATCGGCGCGGGCATTAAAGAAAGAGGTGACGGTGGTGGAAACGCAGCCGCGACTGATGGCGCGCGTGACGGCGCCGGTGGTGTCGGAGTTTCTACGCCGATGTCATGAGAGCCAAGGCATAGAAGTTTTGGTGAACGCGCGGGTCCGGGAAATTCGAGCGAAGGGCGGCCGGGCATGCGAAGCGGTTCTGGAGGATGGCGCGGCGCGGGAGGCCGATTTGGCGGTAGCCGGGATCGGCGTCGAGCCGAGGACGGAGCTGGCGGAAGCGGCCGGGCTCGGCG
This sequence comes from Bryobacteraceae bacterium, assembly GCA_035293905.1. GTDB lineage: Bacteria > Acidobacteriota > Terriglobia > Bryobacterales > Bryobacteraceae > Palsa-187. The sequence goes on along the minus strand of DATGLY010000143.1, from coordinate 5,645 downwards.
TGAGCAATGGAATCGCGGTGGACGAGTTTTTGCGAACGGCCGACAGGCGGATTTATGCGATCGGCGATTGCGCGGAATATCCCAGCGCGCTGGCCGGCTCGCGCGTGCGTTTGGAGTCGGTGCAGAACGCGGTGGACCAAGCGGCATGCGTGGCGAAAGGGATCGCGGGAAAGCCGGAGCCGTACCGCGCCACTCCGTGGTTCTGGTCGGATCAATTCGACATACGGTTGCAGATGGCCGGCTTGGCGGCCGGATACGACCGGATGGTTTTGCGCGGGCGGCCGGAGAATGGAAAGTTTTCGGTATTTTACTTTCGGGGCGGCGCGCTTTGCGCGGTGGATTCCATCAACCGGCCGGCCGACCATCTGGCTGCCCGGCGATTGATCACGGCAGGCGCTTTCGTTACGCCCGAGCAGGCGGCCGACGAGAGCATGGACTTGAAAACACTAGCGGCCGAACGGGCGGCGGTGTAAGGCGCTTTATAAATCGCCGTTTCCTCCCATCCCCCACCGAGGCTACTGCCGCCGCCGCAACGGCAGGATTCGAAGCCAGAGGCGGTTTCGATCCGTCCAACAAGTAGGAGGAGGGAAATATGAAACTACCTCTTGCATTTACGGCGGTTGCGATTGCCGGAACGCTGGCGGCACAAACGCCGGCGACGCCTCCATCGGGGGGGACTTCCCCTTATGGACGGACGCAGGCGGGCGAGCGCTATGGGCGCCAGCGGGGCGATTTCTTCGTCCAGCGCCTGACAAGGGAGCTGAGCCTGACTCCCGATCAGCAGACGAAAGTAAGGCAGATTTTCGCCGACACTCGAAAGAGCGCCGACGCGCTGAGGCCGCAAATGACGGAGCAGCATGCGGCGTTGAAGGCGGCCATCGAGTCCAACAACGATGCGGAAATCGACCGGATTCTGCATAACAATTGCGGGATGATCGCGGATTTCCACGCGCTGCACGCCAAGGCGATGGCGAAAGTCTACCAACTGCTGACGCCGGCTCAAAAGACGAAGTTCGATCAGATGGACGCGCGGTGGTTTGGTCCGATGAGAGGCGGAACCGCCCCGAGCGGAGAATAAGAACCTACGGGGCGCAGGCGCCGGAACGGCGCAGGCGCTCAAGGGATCTGGCGGGCTACGGCATGCTCGGAAGTATGATTTATTACATACGGTATGAGAAAAATGCCGCCCGCCAGAGTTTTGCGTAGGGGGGTTGGCAGATCACGAAGGCTGGAGCAAGAGGCGATCGACTTGCTCCATCTCCTGGGGCGAGAGCTTCCAGGAGGCGGCCTGAGCGTTGAGCTGGATTTGCTGAGGAGTTTTCGCCCCGGCGATGACAGATGCAACGCCGGGCTGGCAGGCGAGCCAGCTCATGGCAAGCTCAAGAAGCGAGCGGCCTCGCGAGAGGGCGAATTTTTCGAGCGCTTGGGCGAGGGCCATATTCTCGCCGGTAAAAACTTTCGGGCCGAAGGAATCCTTGCCTCTGCTTCCCTCCGGCAGAGGATGACCGGGGCGGTACTTGCCGGAGAGGAGGCCATTGTGCAAGGGGAAATAGGGGATAAAAGCGATTCCCAATTTTCTCGCCTGGGGCAACGTTTCGGATTCGGGTTCGCGGTGCAAGAGACTGTACTGATTCTGGACGCTGACGAAGCGCGGCGCGCCCGGACTCACGGCGGATTCCGCCTCCCGAAGCTGAGCCGCCGAAAAATTGGAGCAGCCAATTTCCCGGACTTTGCCGGCTTTGACGAGCTCGGCCAGCGCCGCGAGAGTATCGGCGATGGGGGTTTCGGGATCGGGCCTATGAAGCTGATAGAGGTCGATGCGGTCGGTTCCGAGGCGCCGCAAACTATCCTCCACGGCTTGCCGGATGTAGGCAGGCTTAGCGCCGCCACGGCGTTGGTTGTCGAGGGGAAGGCCGAATTTGGTGGCGATGATGACGTCGTTTCGGCGGGGGCCCAGGGCGCGACCGAGAAATTCCTCGCTGGCGCCGCCGCCATAGACATCGGCGGTATCGAAGAAGTTGACTCCCGCTTCGAGGGCGGCGTCGATGACTTTCGCGGTTCCGGCGGCGTCGACGCGCCAGCCGAAATTGTTGCAGCCGAGGCCGACGAGGGAAACTTTAAAGCTTCCGATTGTTCTGTTTTCCATTTGGCCTGCTAAAGGGCCCCCTGATTTTCGAGACTTCGCCAGAGATACCAGCTCGCCACCGAGCAATAGGGCCTCCAGGGAGCGGCGATCCGCTCCATTTCGGCGGGGGCAGGCAGAGCCGGCAAGTTGTAGGCTTTCTTGATGGCGGAACGGACGCCCAGATCCCCGGTGGGAAGGACGTCGGGTCTTCGTAAAGCGAAGATCAGAAACATATGCGCGGTCCAGACGCCCACGCCTTTGACGCGAGTTAGATGGTCCACCACGGCCTGGTCTTCCAGTTTCGCGCACAACTCGAAATCCACTTGGCCGCCGCGCGTCATGCGCGCCAATTCGCGGATGTAGGCGAGCTTCTGGGGCGAAAGGCCGACGGCTCGCATGCGGGCCGGCCGCAGGCGAAGAATGGCGTGGGGGGTAAGTGGATCGGCTTGGGCGGCGTCGATGAGGCGATTGAAAATGGTGAGCGCGGCTTTCCCATGCAGTTGCTGATAAACGATGGAGCGGACGAGGGTTTGGAAAATGGGGTCGCGGTATTGAATTTTACAAGGTCCGACGCGGTCGATGATAGCGGCAAGCACGGGATCGGACTTATGAAGATGAGAAACGGCTTTGGTCATCATCGTTGAGGAGAAAGCGATTTTTGGGAAACCTGGCGTGGGCGGGGCCGCATCCTACAATTTGGCCGCACAACGCCACGGTGGCGTCTAAACTAGGGTCATGCGCGTCCTCTCTATTTTAATCCTGGGGTTGCCGCTTACCAGCGGGACGGTTTCGGCTCAGGAGGAGCCGATCAAGGTGAGCGTCAACGTGGTGAACGTGCTCTGCACGGTTCGCAACAAGGCCGGGGGGCTGGTGGGGAACCTGGAAAAGAGCGACTTCACGCTGTTTGAGGACGGCAAGCAGCAGGAAATTAAATATTTCACGCGGGAGACCGATGTACCGCTCACGATCGGATTGCTGGTGGACGTCAGCGCGAGCCAGGAGCGTTTGATCGAAACGGAGCGCAACGCGGCGCACCAATTCTTTACGCGCGTGTTGCGCGCCAAGGACGAGGCGTTTTTGATCAGCTTCGGCGCGGAGGCGGAACTGTTGCAGGACTATACCAGCTCGCCCAAGCTGCTGTTGGAGGGGCTGAATCAATTGCACTTGAGCGTTCCGGTAGGGGGCTTGCATCCGGGTCCGGCGCCAACCGTGCAGAACCGGGCGGGAACGATCCTTTACGACGCGGTATTCCTGGCGGCAGACGAAAAGCTTCGAAAGGAAGTAGGACGCAAAGCGATCGTGGTGATAACGGACGGCGTGGACACGGGGAGCAAGGTAACGCGGGAAAAAGCCATCGAGGCCGCGCTCAAGGCGGACTCGATCATCTACAGCATTTTTTACCAGGATGCCTCCGCATATGGGCTGTTCGGCGGAGGCGGAGGCGGGCGAGGCGAATTGCAACGGATGTCTTCCGATACGGGCGGCAAGGTCTTCGACGTGGACCGGCGGCACACGCTTGAGGACGCGTTTCGGGAAATTCAGGACGATATGCGTAGCCAGTACGCCATCGGCTACACGCCCACCAATGCGCGAAAGGATGGGACCTTCCGCAAGATCGAGCTGCGCGTGTCCAATAAGGAGTACAAAGTGCAGACACGCAAGGGATACTACGCCATCGAGAGCGACAACTAAGAGCGCTTGAGCGTCGCGTCTGGCAGCTTCAATGGGGCCGGGATCTGGAGATCGCGGAAATCGCGTTCTATCCCGTGCAGCTTTGCACTTGATGGAAACGCTTCAATGGGGCCGCGATCTGGAGATCGCGGAAATATACCGAGCCCCGACGACACCCAAACCACTCCGGCGCTGCTTCAATGGGGCCGCGATCTGGAGATCGCGGAAATCCTGGCGCGCAGATCGAGGCGCTTTACCCCTACGACGTGCTTCAATGGGGCCGCGATCTGGAGATCGCGGAAATTCCCGCAAAGATTGGACTTACGACGCCCGAAGCCGAGGCTTCAATGGGGCCGCGATCTGGAGATCGCGGAAATATCGTGATTTGGCTGATGGCCGAAGGCGTTTCCGCCCGCTTCAATGGGGCCGCGATCTGGAGATTGCGGAAATAAGCGTGCTCGAGCCGGCCGACCGCCGGGGAGCCCGCTTCAATGGGGCCGCGATCTGGAGATCGCGGAAATACGCTTCCATTTCCGGGTGAAATCTTTTGGATTGTCACGCTTCAATGGGGCCGCGATCTGGAGATCGCGGAAATGCGAGTGCCACATCAAGATCTTGAAGAGTGATCCGAGCTTCAATGGGGCCGCGATCTGGAGATCGCGGAAATTCCCCACCTGGACCCCCAGTTGGTCTGGGCCGACAAGCTTCAATGGGGCCGCGATCTGGAGATCGCGGAAATCGCGCGGCCTAGCCGGCGATAAGCTGATCGCGACCATGCTTCAATGGGGCCGCGATCTGGAGATCGCGGAAATGCTGGCTATTCCTGTTCTTCTCCTGGCTAGAGGACCGCTTCAATGGGGCCGCGATCTGGAGATCGCGGAAATGGGCGGAGCGGGATCAGGATTGGGGCCTCGCCGGAGCTTCAATGGGGCCGCGATCTGGAGATCGCGGAAATATCCGCGATTTCCACGATCACGAGCTTTTTTGCCGCGCTTCAATGGGGCCGCGATCTGGAGATCGCGGAAATGAAGCAGCCAAAATTCCGATGAGTGCCGGTAAGCCAAGCTTCAATGGGGCCGCGATCTGGAGATCGCGGAAATAACGCCGATTACAGCGACGGAGCTCATGCGCGGCCGCTTCAATGGGGCCGCGATCTGGAGATCGCGGAAATCCGGGTCGATCCGGTTGGAACCACCCCGCAGCCGGGCTTCAATGGGGCCGCGATCTGGAGATCGCGGAAATCAGCGCCTCCGCGTCCATGCGAACTACCGCCTCCCTGCTTCAATGGGGCCGCGATCTGGAGATCGCGGAAATGCCGCTCCGCGCTGTTCACTCCCTTGATGATCACCGGCTTCAATGGGGCCGCGATCTGGAGATCGCGGAAATGAGACCCCGGACGCCGTTTGCGTGGCGGCGTTCGACCGCTTCAATGGGGCCGCGATCTGGAGATCGCGGAAATGGCAGGGCACGGACGAGGACGACGTAAACGGGAATTGGGCTTCAATGGGGCCGCGATCTGGAGATCGCGGAAATCCGGTCGGCGCATCATCACTGGCGTGGCCGTCGATGCGCTTCAATGGGGCCGCGATCTGGAGATCGCGGAAATAACCGACTCAGCAATTTTCTTTTTCATTCAAACCCCAGCTTCAATGGGGCCGCGATCTGGAGATCGCGGAAATTTTTTCGGGACTGTCCGCAAGGTCAGCGACCTTTGTGCTTCAATGGGGCCGCGATCTGGAGATCGCGGAAATCATCGTCGAGCGGCACGGCCATCACATCGCGCAGCAGCTTCAATGGGGCCGCGATCTGGAGATCGCGGAAATTTGGTGATGATGGTGCCGATTGTCCC
>DATGLY010000142.1:0-47737 GCA_035293905.1 Bryobacteraceae bacterium | reverse complement strand
ATACGCGTGGCCGAAATTTTCCCAGGCCATTTCATCCTTGCGGGAGAGCTGAACGCGCACGGGCTTTTGCACGGCCTGAGACAACAGCGCCGCATCATAGGTGACGGCATCCGCGCCGTTCAAGCCATAGCAGCCGGAGCCGCGGCGGAAAACGACGCGCACATTTTCCGGCTTCAAGCCAAGCAGCATGGCCGAAGTGTTGCGCTGGCGCCAGACGCCTTGCGTGGGCGAATAGAGGACGGCGCGATCGCCTTGCACGTCGGCCACGGCGCAGGAGCTGCCCAGGGAGCCGTGCATTTGATAGGGATGCTTGTAAGTGGCCTTGAGAACCAGGGCGGCGCGCGCCAAATTGCGGGCGGTGTCGCCGGAGTCGATCACGAGCGTATCGCGGGTTTGCTTGTCGGCGCGCATACGCTGGTAGAAATCGGCTTGGGGGGGCAGACCGAGGGCGGGGCTCCAATCGACTTTGAGCCGGGCGGCCGCCTGCACGGCCTGCCAAGGCTTGTGCGCGACGACGCCCACGAAATTGTTCCGGACCACGACTTTGACCAGACCGGGGATGTCCTGGACGGACGCCTCGTCCACGTTCCTCACGGCGGCGCCTACAGCCGGAGGGCGGACGACGCGGCCATGCAACATGCCAGGGAGCCGCACGTTGTGGACGAATTCGAACTGGCCAGTGACGAGAGCGGGCAGATCGGGGCGCGGAACGGGCGTTCCAAGCACGGTCCATTGGCTGGCGGTTTTACGCGGGGCGGCCGGATCGAGCGGGAGGCGGAACTGGCGGCCGCCGAGCAGCTCGCCATAGCCGAATTTGCGCGAAGGGTCGCCGGAGGAAAAGACCACGCCGTCTTTCGCCGATAATTGAGAGACCGGCAAGTTTAGACGCTGAGAGGCCAGTCTCAGCAGGGCCTGGCGAGCCGTGGCGGCGGCTTGGGCGAGATTGGAGCGATTGAAATTGGCGGGGTGGGATTGGCTGCCGGAGGTGTAGGCTTGATCGGGAGTGAGAGCGGTATCGCAGTAGACGAGCTTGACGCGCTCAAAAGGCACGCACAGCTCTTCGGCCACCAGTTGCGCTTGAGCCACCGAGATTCCCTGCCCCAATTCTTCCTTGCCGCTGAAGGCGGTTACGGAGCCGTCGGCGGCGATGGCGATCCAGGAATCGAGCTGATTCATCGGCGGCGCGCCTTGGACCGGGCCGGCTTGGGCGCGCAGTTGAGGAAGATCGCGGAGGCTGAAGCCGACGATGAGCGCGCCGGAAGCCTGGAGGAAGCCGCGCCGGGAAGAGGGGGAGATCATCGCGAACTCCTTTCGGCTAACCGTTGCCCGGCGCGCTGAATGGCGCGCAGCATCCGGACATGAGTGAAGCAGCGGCACAGCACGCCGGACAGGGCGCGCTGAATCTCGGCCTGGGAGGCTTTGGGGTTTTGGTCGAGGAAAGCTTTGGCGGTCATAATGACGCCGTTGACGCAAAACCCGCATTGCGCGGCGCCTTCCTCAACGAAGGCTTGCTGAAGCGGGTGCGGATGGGAGGCCGTCCCGATTCCCTCAAGCGTGACGATTTCCTGGCCCTCCACGGATTTCACGGTGGTGAGGCAGGAGCGAATGGCGCGGCTGTTTGCGATGACGGTACAGGCTCCGCATTGGCCGAGGCCGCAGCCGAATTTGGGGCCGTTCAGGGCGAGGTCGTCGGAGAGGGCGTAGAGGAGAGGCGTGGCGGGATCCAAGTCGAGCGTATAAAGGCGGCCATTCACTTTGAGGGCGACCGGCATAAAAACATCGTACTCATCCGCGGCCTGGAGCGAAAGCGCGAGGCTAGGGGAAAAGCCGCATGACAGGAAACGCCACCAGGCTGAGGGCCAAACCGGCGACGACATCCGCGGCGTAATGGTAGCGGCCGTAGAGGGTGGCGATGGCGACGCAGAGTCCGTAAGCCGCGAAGGCCGACCCAATCCAGCGGCGGCGGGGGAGGATGACGAGCAGAGCCCACGCGGCCGAGAAGGCCGAGGAGACGTGCGCGCTGGGGAACACGCTGGAATGGATGCCGTAATTGCCGAGGATAACCATGTTGATCCGGCGCATGACGGCGGCGACGCGGGGCAGATCGGCAGCGGGGAAGGCCGTTCGCGGGGGCTGGGAGGGAAAAAAAGGAAACAGGGCGTAGGCGCCCAGAGTTCCGGCGAGGTAGGCCATCCAAAACCGATTGACGGCTTCGCGCTTGGCGCAGCGGAACAGAGCCAGCAAAGCCAAGGGGGCGACGCCGTAAACCAGCGTGTAGCACATCTCAAGAAAATTAGGCAGGAGCGGGCCGGCCCATTCGATAACCGCGCGGAGGCCCAAACCGTCCAGAGCGAGCCGGTCCCACACGACCCAGGCGCGCTCCAGGCGCAAATCGCGAGCGGCGGGAGTGAACCAATCCATTTCGCGATAGGCCGCGATGGCGGCCGCGAGCGGCGCGAAATCGCGATAAACGGGTTTCCGGCTTGCGAAGACAAACCACAAGCAAGCCAGCGCCGCAAGCGCGAGCGGACGCCAGGGAGCGATGCGATAGAACGGCGCCAGCGCGGCGACGTAAAGGAAGTAAGCAATGACAAGCCATTCCGAGGAACGGAGCGGCGGGCGGGCCTCGGCCGCCAAGCCGGGAGGCGCTGGGGCGGCGCGACGCATACTGGTTTAGACAGCGGCGGCGGCGGCGCGGTTTCAGGAGGAAGCGGCAGCGGCGGCGTTCGATCCGCCGCAGGCGCAGGCTCCCAGGATGGAGCAGTAATAGTCCAGATAACGATTCACGCTTTTCTGGGGGGAAAAAGCCTGTTGCGCACGATCGCGCGCGGCGGCGCCCAGGGCCGAGGTCAGGGCGGGATCCGAGGCCAGCTTCAAAACGTGCCGGGCCATGCTTCCGACATCGCCCAGCTTCACCAGAAATCCGGTCTTACGGTCGCGGACGATTTCGGATACGCCTCCAACGCCGGTGGCGACGACAGGCTTGCCAAAGCTCATGGTCTCCAGGACTCCCATGCCGAAGCTTTCTTTTTCGGAGGTATAGAGGCCGGCGTCGGCCGCGTTGATGTAGTTTTCGATATCGACCACGTTTTTGCGGACGATGAGGCGGTTGGCAACGCCAAGCTTTTTGGCCAACGGGCGGTATTCCTCGAAAGGACCGCCGGCGAGGATCAGCAGCTTGATGCGGGTTGCCCGCGCTTGCGCCAACACGTGCAGGACGTCGGGAATCCGCTTGACCGGCCTGAGGTTCGACATATGGATCAGCAGAAAATCGCGGTCGTTCACTTTGAGCGAAGCGCGGATCTCAGCGCGGCCGCGGCTGGGCGGAGCGGGGCGGTAGAAATTGTGAATGACGTGGATGGGTTGCCGGGTGCGAAGCACCTGGACGGTTTCCTTACGCAAGCTCTCGGAAACGGCGGTGACGCCGCAGGAGTTTTCAATGGAGTATTTGATGATCGGACGGAGATTGGGATCGCGGCCAAGCAAAGTGATGTCGGTGCCGTGCAAGGTGGTGACGACGTGAGGCGTGCGCTGGCGTTCTTTTTGGGCGATGTGGGTGGCCAACAGAGCGGCGGTGGCGTGGGGGACGGCGTAATGGACGTGAAGGAGATCGAGCTTGCGCTTGGCGGCCACTTCCACCATCTTCACGGCGAGCGGCAGGGTGTAGTCGGGATATTTGAACAATTGATACTGATTGATTTCCACCTGGTGATACTCGACGTTCGGCTGGCGCAAGTCCAGCCGGAAGGGCGGCTCATAGCTGATGAAGTGGACGCGGTGGCCCAACTGGGCCAGTTCGCTGCCCAGTTGCGACGCGACGATTCCGCTGCCTCCGACAGTGGGGTAACAGGTGATGCCGATGGAGAGTTTTTTCATTTCAGTAATGGCGCGAGGACAGAGACAGATCGGAGATGGAGGCAACGCGAACCGGATCGTTCACCCAGAGCCCGAGGGCGGAGGATACGCCGATGGCCGCGCCCAGGGCGCGGGCGTGCGTCTGGACCAAGCTGGGATAGTCCTTGGTCTTGATTTGGGATTTGTGGCAGGCGATGACGGCTTGCCATTGGGCTTCCACGGAGCTGATATCGACGATGATGTCCGGCTTGGCGCCAAAGGTCTGGGTGGTGGGATAGAAATAGAGGTGACCGATGGCGTGCGGGGCGAGATCGCGAAGCTCGGCCAGACCGCCGAAGCGCGCCAGCCGGGCCGCGTCGCGAACGGCGCGTCCCGCGGCGGAATGATCGGGATGCTGATTTTCGTCGGGGCGGGGGGCGAGCACGATTTGGGGGCGCTCGCTGCGGATTTCGCGGGCGATGGCGATGGAAGTTTCGGGGGTGTGACGGATGTGGCAATCGCCGCCCAGATCGAGGAAGGCGAGCTCGGCGCCGATCAGCCGCGCGGCTTGGGCCGATTCGGCGGCCCGCACCTCGGGCGCGCCGGAGGTGCCGGCCTCGCCTTTGGAGAGCACAAGCATTTTCACCCGGTTGTTCCTGGCGGCCTCCAGCAGCAGGATGGGAGCGCAGCCGAACTCAAGGTCGTCCGGGTGGGGGCCCACGGCGAGAATGTTCATCAAAATTTAGATGCTACGCCTCGGTAATGGTCACACTTTCGAGCTGGTCGCCTTGTTGGATGGCGTCGACGACGTCCTGGCCATTCACCACCTGGCCGAAGACGGTGTGCTTGGGGTCGAGATAATCCGTAGCGACGTGGGTGATGAAGAACTGGCTGCCGTTGGTGTCAGGGCCGGCATTGGCCATCGAGAGCGAACCGATTTTGTGTCGATTGGCGCGGCCCTGAATTTCGTCGGCAAAGCGATAGCCGGGGCCGCCGCGGCCGGTGGCGGTTGGGTCTCCGCCCTGGATCATAAAATTGGCGATGACGCGGTGAAAGGTCGTGCGGTCGTAAAACTTTTCGCGGGCCAGAAAGACGAAGTTATTTACGGTGATGGGCTTGTCCTTGGCGAACAGATCGCAGACGATTTCGCCGCGGGAGGTTTTGAAGGTCGCGGCGTACTTTTTATTCGGGTCGATCTGCATGGGCGGAGGAGAGGAGTATTGTTTCGGCATGCACTCTTCAGTCTACCCTTGGCGCCGCCAAGTTGACGTATAATTCTGGACGCCTATGGTGAGCGGCAAAGGCGCGGTCTTCCTTTTGGCCGCATGGGGGCTGATCGGGGCGGACAACCCGCCGGCGCCGAAATTTAAGTTCGATCCGGACTGGCCCAAGCCGTTGCCGAACAAATGGAAGATGGGCGGGGTAACGGGGCTGGCGGTGGATAAGGACGATAACGTGTGGGTGCTGAATCGTCCCAACGATTTGACCGACATCGAACTGGAAGCGGAGCTGAGCCCTCCCCTGGCGGACTGCTGCGTACGTCCTCCGGCGATGATCCATATCGACAAGGGTGGCAACGTCATCGGATGGTTCGACGCGCCGCAAGGACACGGCATGGCGGTGGACAGCAAAGGCTTCGTCTACATCGGACAGGATACGGTGCGCAAATACGATCCGAAGACCGGCAAAGTGGTGGGCGAGGCTCCGCGGACGCCCGAACGGCCGCCGGGCGGCGCGGCCGAGCCGCCGCCGACTTCGGCGCACGTTCCGGGCCGAGGAAGCGCGGGCCCGGTGGCAGGATTTCTCACGCCGCCGGGGGGCCGCGGGCAGCCGAATGCGGCGGCGCAGAAGGCTCGGGAAGCGGCGACGGCGGCATTCCGGGCAAAATACCCGCCCACGACGCGCATGATCGTGGGAGGAATCGAAGAGATCCGTCTGGACGAGCCGGCGCGCGAGCTTTACTGCGCCGATAATTACCTGGGCGGACGGGTGATGGTGTTCGACCTGGACACGCTCCAATTCAAGCGGGGCTGGGGCGCCTATGGCCGCGCGCTTTCCGAGATGAGCGTGAACGACGCCGACCGGGCCTACACGCCAGGAGGACCGATGCCCAAAGAATTCCGCGGGCATCTGACTCTCAACATTTCCAAGGACGGACTGGTCTACGCCGCGGACCGCAACGCCAATCGCATTCAAGTGACGACAAAGCAAGGCAAGTTTCTTCGAGAATTTATCCTGGCGCCGGGGACGGGAGCGGGCGGCTCGACCGGCGGCGTGATGTTTTCGCCGGACAAGCAACAGCGGCTGCTTTATATTTCCGACCTCACCAACAACCACGTCTGGTTTTTAAACCGGGAGGATGGCAAAGTGGTGGGCCAGATGGGAAGCATGGGCGAAAACGGAGGCCAATTTTTTGGGCTGCACATGATCGCGGTGGACTCCAAGGGCAATCTCTACACGGGCGAGGTGTTTCAAGGAGAACGAGTGCAGAGATTTACGCCGGTGAAGTGAGGATTCACGGGACAAGGCGGCCGAGGCGCTGCAGCAGATCGCCGGGGTAATCCGTGATGACGCCGTCCACGCCGGCGGCGATCAAGCGGTCCCAATCTTCGGGCTTGTCCGGGGTCCAGGGCAGCACTTCGAGCCCGGCGGCATGCGCGGCTCGCACCCGCTCCGGGGTGACGAGGCGGTACTCGGGAGAAACGATGGCGGCGCCAGATTCGTTGGCGATTTCGACGAAATCTTTGGGCTTTCCCTCATAAAGGGCGGACAATTTTATCTCCGGCGCGGCGCGTTTCATGGCGTGCAGCGTGCGGAAATCGAAAGACTGGAGAATGACGCGCGACTCCAGGCGATGCGCGCGGACACTCTCGAGCACCAGCCTTACGAACTCCTCGGGAGAGGGCGCGAGCTCCGGGCGGCCGGCGAAGATCTTGGTTTCGATATTAAACAGAAAGGCGCCCTTGGGGGCGAGATCCAAGACCTCGTCGAGCGTGGGCATGCGGAGGCCGGCGATCGCCTGCTGGCGCGGGAAGGCGGGATTTCGCAGTTTGCCGCAATCCCATTGGCGAACCTCCGCGAGGGTAAGCTGGCGAATGGCGACTTCGGGCTTGGGGCCGCTGCAAACGGGAGGGTGCAGGAGGGGATCGTGGGAAATCACGATCTGGTTATCCCGGGTGACGGCCATGTCCAGCTCGAGCGCGTCCACGCCGGCGGCGATGGCGTACTCAAAAGCGGGCAGCGTGTTTTCCGGACGCACGCCGCGCGCGCCGCGGTGGCCGTGAACCTGGATCGATTTAGGAGATTGCGCAAACATCGGCGTCAACAGGCACAAAGCCCATAGCATCCGCATAGGGGAAGAATAACGGGCTGGGGTTACAACCGCATGACCGAGATGGTAGCGCGATTGTAACCTGGCCGACATCGCGCGTTAGCATCCGGCGCTTACGCTGACCCATATGCGAATCCGGTCTTTTTTATGGATGGCCATGGCTTGTTTTCCCGCTTATGCGCAATTTGAAACCTCGGAGGTGCTTGGGACGGTTCGCGATAGCAGCAGCTCGCCTGTCCCGAAAGCCAGCGTCACGCTGGCGAATCAAGATACGGGGGTGGAGGCGAAGACGAGCACGGACGAATCGGGCAATTTCGATTTTTTCAACGTGAAGGCGGGGCGTTACACGGTTACGGTGGAGCACGCGGGGTTTTCGAAAGCCACGGCGTCCGACATAGCGGTGGACGCAAATGCGCGCCAGCGGGTGGATGTGGCGCTGCAAGTGGGCGTGGTGACGGAGTCGGTGAACGTCGCATCGGCCGCAGCGGTTTTGGAAACCGACACCAGCGAGCACGGGCAGGTGATCCCCTCGGAGGCGGTGGCGGAGCTGCCGTTGAACGGACGCAACTATGCGGATCTGGCGCTTTTATCCACCAACACGGTCAAATCGCCGATCGCGGTTTCCTTTTCGCCGAGCGGCACGCCGCGAGAAGGCGCCTTCAACGTGAACGGCATGCGGAGCACTTATAACAATTTCCTGCTGGATGGACTGGACAACAACGCCTACGGCACCAGCAACCAGGGCTATTCGGCGCAGACGGTGCAGCCTTCGCCCGACGCGCTCAGCGAGTTCAAGGTGATCACCAGCAATTACAGCGCGGAATACGGGCGAGTGGGCGGCGCCGTCGTCAGCGCCGTCATGCGTTCCGGAACCAATCATGTTCATGGCACGGCCTACGAATTTTTGCGCAACACGGCTCTCAACGCGGGAGGCTTTGAATTCACTCAGCCCTACTTCAAGCCGCCGCTGCAACGCAATCAGTTCGGGCTCACCATCGGCGGGCCCTTTGTCCGGAACAGGCTATTTTTCTTCGCCGATTACGAAGGGTTGCGGCAGTTGCAGCATTACTTGAACTTCGATTCCATTCCAAGCCTGGCCGACCGCCAGGGAATTCTTCCGGTGGCGGTGGCCAATCCTCTGACGGGGGCGCTGTATCCGGCCAACACGCAGATTCCGATCTCGCAGATCAATCCGTTCGCCGCGGCCGTATTGAACTCGCTTCCGACGCCGACCGGTCCGGGGAGGTCGAACAACTATGAAGCATTGCTTCTGTTGCGCGATTACGGGGACAAATACGACGCGAAAATCGACGGACAGATCAACTCTCGCATGACCGGGTTCTTGCGCTTCAGCCAGCGCAAGGATATTCAGTACTATCAGCCGAGCATGTCCACGTTTGCGGGCGGCGATGGGAACGGCTATATTCACACGATCGACCAAAACGCCTCGATGGGATACACGTGGACGGTCACATCGAACTCGCTGTTAGAGGCGCGTTTGGGATTTACGCACGTTCTAGCGGGCAAAAACCCGCCGTTTCTCGGCGGGCCGAGCCTGCAATCGCTGTTCGGGATTCAGGGCTTGCCGACGACACCCAGCCTGACGGGCGGGCTCAACACGCAGTCCATCAGCGGTTTCGGCACCGCGCTGGGGCGTCAGACCAGCAATCCGCAATTTCAAAACCCCACCTCCTGGAATCCCAAAGTCAACTATTCGAAGATTCTCGGCAGGCATTCTTTTAAATTCGGCTATGAATATTCCGTAATTCACACGGAGATTTTGGATACGAATCCGTTATACGGGCAGGATCAATACACGGGCCAGTTCAGCAAGCCGTGCCTCCAGATGGGCTTGGCCTCGGGTTGCACGCTGCCGGGCCAGGACGCCACCAGCTACAATCTTGCGGATTTCATATTCGGGACGCCGAGCATCATCAGCCAAGGGAGCTACACGGTGGTCAACCTGCGGCAATACGTGCAGTCGCTTTACATGCAGGACGATTTCCGGGTTACGCCGAAACTGACATTGAACCTGGGTCTTCGATGGGATTTCGCCACGCCGCTTTATGAGCGCGATAACAACTACAGCAATTTCGACCCGACCACCGATTCGATGATCCGGGCAAGCGGCGGCAGCCTGTATAAGCGCAGCCTGGTTCACCCGGATTACAAAGATTACGGGCCACGACTGGGGCTGGCCTATAGCGTTAACTCCAAGCTGGTGGTCCGCGGCGGATACGGCATCAGTTATACGTTCTTCAACCGGCCGGGGAGCGCGCTGGAAGGGATCAATGCGCCGCAAGCGCTGTTCGGCGTATTGAACCAGACCATGCCGCAGGGAGGCCCCGCGCCCGCCGGCTTTCTAAACACGGTGAACAGCTTCACCACCGGCATCGCGAACCCTTCCGCCTTCAACCCGGTGAATAGCAACGTGGTCTATATTCCGCCCGACATGCGGTGGCCCTACATTCAGAACTGGTTTTTATCGGCGCAAAGGGAATTGGGCCGGCAGACCATAATCGAAGTGGCCTACAACGGAAATCACAGTTTGCGTCTGCCGATTCTGGCCGATTACAACCAAGCGGCTCCGAACCTGCCCGGCCAAACGCTGGGAGTCCAGGCGCGGCGGCCGATTCCGAGTTTCGGCCCGATCACGTGGGTGGATCCGGCGGGCGACAATCATTACGAGGGTTTTTCGGCGCGGGTGGAGCATCGATTGGCCAGCGGCCTTTATTTCCTGAATTCGTTCACGTGGGGCAAGGCTTTGGGCGATTCCGAGCAAGCGCTGGAATATTACGCCAGCTATTTCGAGGCGAATCCGCAAAACATCCGGAACCTGGCGGCCGAGAAGGGTCCTTCGAGTTTCGACGTCAAGCTGAACAACGTCTCGAGCGTGGTCTATTTGCTGCCCTTTGGAAAGGGGCGGAAATACGCGGCGAACGCGCATGGGGCGCTGGAGGCGGCCATCGGCGGATGGGAATTGAGCGGCGTGAACACCGCGCACACGGGAACGCCGCTGAACGTGTTTTACGCGCCCTCGACCGTCAACGACGTCACGGGCCTTTCCAACGATTATCGCGGCCAGGCTTTCCAGCGGCCGAACGTTTCGGGGGCGGCGATCGGCCAAAGCTCGTCACAGATGATCAACACGTATTTCGCCGGATATACATTTAGCACGCCGCCCGCCAGCGCGCCGTTCGGAAACCTGGGGCGAAACGCCTTCCGCGCGCCAAATTTCGAGCAATGGGATTTGGCCGCCGACAAGAATTTCTTCATTGGCGAGGGAATGAAGCTGCAATTCCGGAGCGAGTTTTTCAATATCTTGAATCACACCAACTTCGGCATCCCGGACACGAGAACCACCGACACGGCCTTCGGGACGATTCGGACGACCTATCCGCCGCGGCAGATCCAGTTCGCGCTGAAGCTGGTGTTTTGATTACGGAAGGGTGAGCTTAACGCCGGCGATCCTTTCCAGTACGGAAACCGGCGCGCGGGCGGGCGAAGCCAGCGACTCGCGGGAGACGAGGAAGGTTTGCTCCAGCGCCAGTTGGCCCGATAGTACCGAATGCGGAACGACATCGGTGAAAACGAGCCAGGCGGCGCCGGGAGGAAAGACGAACTCGTATTTCGGGCAGGTTTTTTGGTATTCGGCGTTGTGCTTGAGATAGTCGTGAAAGCGCAGCATGAACTCGTCGTAGGGGGAACGGACGATCACCGGCAATCCCAGCGCGCGCAGGCCGCGCTTGAGACGGCGCAAGCCGGCGCCGCGGGCGGGGCTTGGAAAGCCGGCGGCGTCCGCATGCGCCGGCGCGATCGATTCAAAGGGGTCGGAAACCTTCCACACTCGCGGCTTGGTCGGGTGGACATTGGCGAACATTCTCAAAATCAGCGCGCCATTGGTGGGGCGCGTTGGGAAGGCGTCGGTATGCAACAGATCGTTGCGCTTTTTTAATGGGAGCCGGCGGCCCGATTCTTCCAGCGGACGCAGGCTGGCGTAGTCCAGCTTCCAAGCGCCGCAGTATCGAGGCAGAAGGCGCGCGGCGGTTTCAATGGCCCATTTCGAATATGCCTGGAGAATCGCGCGCAGGCGCTCGACTCGCGCGGCGTCCATTTTCCCCGCGCCGCTAAGCCGGCCGGTGAGCGGCCGGAAGGCGATGTTCTTGTGATGGCCGATTTCTTCCGAGCGGCTTTCCAGCAAAAACCGCCGATCTTCTCCGGTCAGGCGAAAGGAAGGATTTTCGAAAGTGAAAATCCGGCCGGATTCAAGAATCTCGTGGGGATCGGCAGCCGATGGAGAAATTCCAGATGGCACGGTTCACCCCTCCATTAGATGCGCCAGCCAAACATCGAGCACGGCGGCGCGGCGCTGGCGGCGGACCGCCTCCAGGGCTTGATCCAGAGCGGCATTGAGCTCGGAAGGCTGTTTGACGATTCGCGCGAAGGCTCCTCCCGCGGCGGCCGCGATGGCCGAATAGTCCGGGGGAGGATCGAATGCGATGTCGAGATCGCGGGATTTGGCGGCGAAGCCGTCCGGGTGAACCGCGAGCGCAGAATATCTCGGCGCACGCCAGCCGCGATTGTTATAGATCACCTGGAGGAACGGCGTCTCATAGCGGCGCGCGATCCAATGAACCGTGGAGGGCTGGCTGAACATATACGAGCCGTCGCCAGTAAGGCTTACGACGGTTTTGTCCGGCGCCGCCAGTTTCATTCCGACGGCCGCGCCGCCGTTCCAGCCAAGCGAGCTTGCTCCGGTAGTAAACAATCGAAGCGGCTGGGTGGCGCCAATGTGATCATGGATCGCGGAATAATTGGTGATGCCTTCGTTTAAGACAATGGTGTCGCGGTCGATGTGGCGGCGGACGCAGGCCGTGAGATATTCGGCCGTGATGGCTCCGTCTAAGGGCTCTTTTTCGCGGCTCCGGATTTTTAAATCGCGCTCGTGGTGGAGTTGGGCGTAGTATTCGGAGCGCTCCCGCAAGAGCTCTGAATCGATTCCCGAACCAAGGGCGTCGTGGATCTGGCGCAGCGCGGTGGCGCAATCGGCGCGGAAAACTCGTTTGGCCGGGATGTACCACAACGGCATGTTCTCTTTCAGCGGATCGATATCGATGTGGAAGATGGGCGCTTGAGGATGGGGCTTGTTTTTGGATGGAATCCAGGGAACGTCGCTATCCAACACCAGGACGAAATCGGCCTGGGCGAGAGCGGAATTCTGAATCGGCTCGTTGCCCTGCATTCCCACGTAGAGCGGATGGTCCGAAGGAAAATTCAGATAGCTGGCGACGGATTCGAGAATGCCAAGGCCGGTGCAGCGCGCCAGCCGGACCAGCTCTTCGACGGCTTTGGGGTTGCGGCCAAGATAAGAGGTGACGGCCAAGGGCCGGCGGGCCGAGCGGAGGGCGCGGACAATCTCGCCAACGCCTTCGGCGGGAAGGGCGACGGGCTCAATCGGGCTCCAGCGGGCCGGATCGACCTCAATTCGGGGGATCTCCTCCTCCATCACTTCGCGCGGCGCCATGAGATAGGCCGGTCCTTTCGGATCGCTATAGGCGAACTGGAGCGCGCGGTGAACCATCTGCTTGAGGTTTCGGCCGGTGCGCAGCTCATTTTCGTACTTCATATAAGGGCGGACAATGCCGCGCTGATCGAAGACGTCTTGCAGCCAATGGATGAATTCGTTGCGGGCGCCGCGCAACTCGTCCTCCTGGGTGTAGGGCGAGGCGCCGGCGAAAATCAGGACGGGGATGCGGCAGCGCGCGGCGTTGTGAATGGCTCCGGCGAGAGATTGGGTTCCGCAATCGACGTGGACGACGACGGCCTGCGCGCGGCCGGTGAGCTGCGCATAGCCATGGGCGCAGGCGAGCGCCACCATCTCGTTGGGGCACGTGATGACCTTCGGCGCGGGCGTTGCGCCGGCTTTGGCTTGCGCCAGAGCTTCGAGCAGGGCCGGGTGGTCGCTGCCGAAATTCGCGAAGATATAGGAAACGCCCGCGTCGTGAAGGGCCTCGAGAAACGCGGTGCTGGCAGTGTACATGGCATTGCCAAACTTAGCATAGGCGGCAAGCGGGCAGGCCAGCGGGGCGGCCGGGCGGAGGGGCTTAAATCTGCTACTATTTGGTCATGGCGATTACGTTGTCTCCATTGGTCCGCGCGCGCCAGATCGCGCGCTTCGGTCCGCGCGGATGAATCCAAGAGGCTTTCCACCCCGCCGGCCGAGAATCCGGGAGAACGTAAACGAAGCGATCCGAGCGCGAGAAGTCCGCGCGGTTTTTCCCGATGGCTCCGTCGAGATCATGCCCACGCCTGCCGCCGTGCGCAAGGCGCAGGACATGGGCTTGGATCTGATTCTGATCGCGCCCACCGCCGAGCCGCCCGTGGCCAAGGCGATGGACTACGGCCAATGGCAGTACGAAAACAAGAAAAAGCAGCACGAAGCGAAAAAAAAACAGCACGTGATTCAGGTAAAGGAACTGAAGTTTCGTCCCAATACCGACGATCACGACTACGAATTTAAAAAGAATCACGCGATCCGGTTTCTCCAGGAAGGAAACCGGGTAAAAGCGGTGGTGCAGTTTCGCGGACGCGAAATCGCACATGTGGATTTAGGAAAGAAGCTGCTGCTGCGATTCGCCTCGGATCTGTCCCAGCACGGATCGATTGAAGGGCAGCCACGGCTGGAAGGCCGGAACGTGCACGTTCTGCTCAGCCCGGTGAAATCCGCTCACGCCGGTCCGAAGGACAAAGGCCAAAACAAGTCCCCCGCGGCCGGCGACACCAGCGCAGGTTGAAACGCGGTTGGACTTGGCGTCCCTCTAACGCCAATGGCCTTCGCGATAACCCCAGCGGGAACCATGGCGCTCCCACCGTCCCGCCTCCCAACGCGCTCCAGGCCGCGGCGGACGCTCCCAGCGGCCGGGAATCCACACGTAGTTGTTGCCCCGATATCCCCAATAGCCGCTGATCCAGACGAAGCCCGGCCCCGGCGCCACTCCGAAAACCTCCTCGCGCAGGGGCGGCGGCGGCGCGGACGCATAGTACACGTAGCCCCCGCCGGCGCAGGCGGTGAGAGAAATCGCCGCTAGCGCGGCGCTTAGCATCCATTTGGGTTTCATTCTTCCTCCAATCAGGGAGACGCGGAGGCGGAGGGGACTGTTCCGCGCTTCATAATTCATTAACGTTGAGCGGTTTTAAGCTTTGGGGGTGCGCGTGGGTCTTCGAGCTATCGCTTCAAGGGGTCTTCGGGCTATCGCGTTAAAGGGTCCTCGACCCAGGGCGGCGTGGCGTCCATCAGCCGCGCGAGCTCGGGTTCAAGGGCTTCCATCTTGCGCTTCATCTCCCAAGCGATTTTGCGGTAGCTGAAGTGGCCCTTGACGCCGCTGCGAAGGCGGCAAATGTATTGCGCTTCGGCGAAGTCCATTTTGAACAGAAAGCGCGAGCGAGCCGCAAACGGCAGCAGATAGTGCGCGCCGGCATTGGGAAGCGCCCCGATGGTTTCAAATGCGCCGGCCATAGCCGAAGCATAGAGATTCTCGAGGCCTGCTTCCTTCAAGACATGCGGCGTGTCGAAACCGAGCAGGCCCGTGTAGGGCTGCCGGAATTGCTGGCAACGCCTGTGCCTATGGAGGTCGCGATACGCGCCGATGTCCATGACGATATCGAACGCGTAAGGCCCGGCTCGAAAAGCGCGGGGCAACTCCCCGCCGCGGGTTCGCGCGCCGAGGGCCAGCTCGATCACCTCATTGCGACGCGCGGCGGACCAACCGCGAGCCAACTCATAGAGCTCGCGGAAGGGGCAATGGGTGACGGGGTACAGCAGAGTTGCGACGGCCTCGGAAGGCGCATCTTCGGGGCGGAGCAGATCGACGGATTCGCCCGGCGCCGCTTGCGGGCCGCCATGCGCCGCCGCCCCCAAATTCTGCTCGGCCCAAAGCTTTAAATCCGCGCGCGCTTGGATGGCGCGTTCGTCCGGCGCGAGATGGCGGGCGAGAGTGGGCGCCACGGGTTCGGCAACTTGCGCGGGGTCCAGCAGGCAAGCCGGAGGAGCGGCGCAGGCGGCGGCGATTTCTTCGGCGAGCTCCCGGACTTCGACATATTCGGAGGTCTTGAGACGGCGCACTTGCCGCTCCAAGGTGCGGATGCTGGTAACCTGGCCGACGCCGGTCGGGATGCCGAAAAATAAGGCGTACCGGGCAACGTCAAAAGCCCTGGCCGCGAGGTTGCGCTGGTATGCCTCCGGCTTCATTTCTTCCGGGCGAGGGAGCTTTTCGGCGAGAAAATCGCACATCCGTTCATGGATTTGATGATAGGCATCGAGCAGCCGCAGAGCTTGCGCGGCGTAGGAAGCGGCGTCTTTTTCGCCGAGCTCGGGGGGCGTGAGGAAGCCGGAGCGGGAGAAATCCTGATAGCGCGAGCTGCGGGCCTGGCCGTCCCACAACTGCTCGTCTTCGATTTCGACGGCGGCCAATTCGGAGACGCCCTCGAAGCAGAGCACCAGGTGTCCGAGGTCGGCGATAGAGGCATGCCCGTACTGGAAGTAGAAGCTTTCGAGGAATTTGGCCGAGTCATGCGCGCGCACCCAGTCAAGGGACTGGCGGATGGAATCGGGCGAGCGGCTGTAGCGCGCAAGCGCGTAGGCCGTCATTTCCGCGGGCAGGGGCGCCACGGCGATGACGCGGGGCGTTTTCAAAGGGCTATGATAGCGAAGTCCCTATCATGAATATCCGGATCAAAAGACTGCATCCCGACGCACGGCTGCCGGCCTACGCGCACGGCTCCGAAGAGGACGCCGGTTTGGATTTACGCGCCATCGAGCGAGTGGTCTTAGAGCCGGGCGTGGCGCAGGCGGTGCCGACCGGTTTGGCGATCGAGTTGCCGCCCGGCTATGAAGCTCAGGTTCGCCCCCGAAGCGGTCTGGCGCTCAAACATTCGCTCACCGTGAATTTCGGCACCATCGATCCAGGCTACCGGGGAGAGATTCGGGTGGTGATGTTCAACCTGGGACGCAACGACTACGTGGTCGAAAAAGGCGACCGCATAGCCCAACTGGTGATCGGCCGCTACGAGAGCGTCCAGTGGGAAGAAGGGGAATTAGGCGATTCGGGCCGCGGGGCCGGGGGATTCGGGTCGTCGGGAAGATAACATCCGCGGCGCGGCGCGGAAAGAGGGATCGGCGAAATGCCATGCTTAGAAGGGAGGTTTGTTCTGAATCCGCGCCGAGCCACCTATCGCCTGCAACTGCACAAGGAATTCGATTTTGCCGCGGCCTGCGGCGTGCTGGATTATCTGCGCGATTTGGGAATCTCGCACGTCTACAGCTCG
Organism: Bryobacteraceae bacterium; assembly: GCA_035293905.1. Classification (GTDB taxonomy): domain Bacteria; phylum Acidobacteriota; class Terriglobia; order Bryobacterales; family Bryobacteraceae; genus Palsa-187. Next base: position 31,248 of record DATGLY010000142.1, on the reverse strand, counting down.
CCGGTTTTGCAGACAGCCCCGGGAAGCAAGCATGGCTACGACGTGGTGGACTATCATCACGTAAACGAGGAATTGGGAGGCGAGCAGGCGCGCAAGGGCTTTGTGCGCAAGCTGGAAGAAACCGGGCTGGGCCAGGTGCTGGACATCGTGCCCAATCACATGGCCATCACGGGATCGCGCAACGCCTGGTGGTGGGACACGCTGGAGAACGGGACCCTCAGCCGCTATGCGCCCTACTTCGACATCGAATGGAACGCGCCCGAGGAGCGCCTGCGCAACAAGATCCTGCTTCCGGTGCTGGAAGATCATTCCGGGCGGGTGATCGAGGCGGGCAAGCTGAAGCTGGAACGATGCGGCGGAGGATTCGTATTGCGTTACAACGAACATGCCTATCCGGTTGCGCCCGAGTCGGTGGCGGACGTTTTGAAAGATGCGGCCGAGCGCGCCGACAGCCGGCAACTGGGGTTTTTGGCGGACGCTCTGGCGCGCTTGCCCGAAGCGGCCGCCGACGCAGGCTGGACGGCATTACAGGCGCGTCATCGCAACAAGGAAGCGATCCGCGAACTTTTGGGCAGGCTCTGCTCGGAGCAAGCCAAGATCGCAGCCGCCGTGGAAGAGGCCGTCGAGAGGATGAACGCCAGCCCCGACCGGCTGGACGACTTGTTGATGCGGCAACACTACCGGCTTTCCCGGTGGCTTGCCGCCGGACGGGACTTGGCTTACCGCCGCTTTTTCGACGTCAATTCGCTGGTGGGCATGCGCGTGGAGGACGAGCGCGTATTTCAAGATACGCACAAGCTGATTCTGAAGTGGCTGCGGGCCGGCGAACTGGACGGCGTGCGGGTGGATCACGCCGACGGCCTCCACGATCCGCCGGAATACTTCCGGAGACTGCGTTCGGCCGCCCCGGACGCGTGGATCGTTACGGAAAAGATTCTTCAGCCCGGCGAGCGGCTGCCGGAGAACTGGCCGGTGGAAGGAACTACCGGCTATGACTTTCTGAATTTGGCCAACGGCTTGTTCGTGGACCCGCATGGGGAGGCGACTTTAAACGAGCTGTACCGCGAATTCGCCGGCGAGCCGGTGGATTTCGACGTCATGAGGCGCGAGAAAAAATTGGCCGTGTTGCGGGACATTCTGGGCAGCGACGTGAACCGGCTCACGGCTCTTCTGCTCCAGATCTGCGAAGGCCACCGGGAGTATCGCGACTATACCCGCCACGAGATCCACGAGGCGATTCGCGAAACCATCGCCTGCTATCCGGTGTATCGCACCTATGCGCGGGCCGAAGCGGGGGAAATCTCGGAGGCGGACGCGCGGACGGCGACCACGGCCGTGGAAACGGCGCGCGCCCTGAGGACCGATCTGGACGAGCGACTGTTCCAGTTTTTGCGCGGCATCTTGACGTTGCAAATCCGGGGACCGGCCGAGAGCGAGTTCGTCATGCGCTTGCAGCAAGTGACCTCGGCAGCCATGGCGAAGGGCGTCGAAGATACGGCTTTCTACGCTTTTCCGCGGTTGATCTCGCTGAACGAGGTGGGCGGAAGTCCCGGCCGGTTTGGAGCGCCGGTGGAGGAATTCCACAAGTGGTGCGCCGAGACGCAAGCGCGGCGGCCGTTTACTTTGCTGGCCACGTCCACGCACGACACCAAGCGCGGGGAAGACGTTCGCGCCCGCATCAACGTTCTCTCCGAGATCTCGGGCGCGTGGGCGGAGGCTGTGGCGAGCTGGTCGGAGCAGAACGCAGCGCGCCGCACGGGAGCGCTGCCCGATAGGAAGATCGAATATTTCCTGTACCAGACGCTGGTGGGGACCTGGCCCATCTCCCTGGAACGGCTGCGGGATTACATGAGAAAAGCGGCCCGAGAGGCGAAGGAACATACCGCTTGGATCGAGCCGAACGAGGAATATGAGGAAGCGTTGGAGAAGTTCGTGGCGGCGGTGATCCAGGATGGCGGCTTCATCGCGCGGCTGGAAGCCTTTATTGCGGGGCTGGCGCCGGCGGCGCTCGCCAATTCGGCCGCTGTGACGCTGTTGAAACTGACCGCGCCGGGAGTGCCCGATATTTACCAGGGCTCCGAGCTGTGGGATCTAAACCTGGTGGATCCGGATAATCGCCGGCCGGTGGATTACGGGTTGCGGCGGAGATTGCTGCGCGAGCTTGACGGCTTGGGCGCCGAGCAAATCGTCGCCCGCGCCGGGGAGGGTCTGCCCAAGCTGTGGATTATTCGCGAGGCGCTCCGAGTGCGGAAGTCGCATCCGGAATGTTTCGGCGCCGAAGCTGGATACCGGCCCTTATGGGCGGCCGGCCCGAAAGCCGAGTGTGTAGTGGCGTTCCAGCGCGGCGACGACGTCATTGCCATCGTTCCCAGGTTGCCGATGAGCGCCGGAAATTGGCAAGACGTGAGCCTGGAAGTGCCGGCGGGCGTGTGGAAAAACGTATTGACCGGCGACCGCCTGCAAGATGGAAAGGTGGACGTGGCCCATTTGTTCCGGCGTTTTCCCGTGGCCTTGCTGGTAAAGGAAACCGGGGGATGAAATTCCGGGTGTGGGCGCCGCGGGCGCAAACGGTGGATTTGCATGTGGGGGGCCAGGCGCGGGCGATGACTCGCGACGACGGCGGATGGTGGAGCGCCGAGGTCGCCGGCGCGGCTCATGGCGCCGATTACGCCTTTGCGCTCGACGGCGGTGGCCCGCTGCCCGATCCACGCTCGCCGTGGCAGCCGTTTGGTGTGCACGGCTTTTCGCGCCTGCTGGACCATTCGCGGTTTCCGTGGACGGATTCGGGATGGCGGCCGCCGCCGCTGGCGTCGGGAATCATTTATGAGCTCCACATCGGCACGTTTACGCCGCACGGAACGTTCGATTCGGCCATCGAGCGGCTCGGGCATTTGAAGCGGCTGGGCGTCACCCATGTGGAGTTGATGCCGGTGGCGGAGTTTTCGGGAAATTGGGGCTGGGGCTACGACGGAGTGGACCTATACGCTCCGCATCATGCCTACGGCGGGCCGGACGCGCTGAAGCGGTTTATCGATGCGTGCCACGCCTGCGGTCTGGCGGCGCTGCTGGACGTGGTCTACAATCACCTGGGGCCGGCGGGCAACTATTTAGGACGCTTCGGCCCGTATTTCTCGGAGCGTTCCGCGGGGTTATGGGGCCAAGCGGTGAATCTGGATGGTCCCGGCAGCGACGAGGTGCGGCGGTTTCTTTGCGATAACGCGCTCATGTGGCTGCGCGACTATCATTTCGACGGGCTGCGCCTGGACGCGGTGCATGCGATCTTCGACGCCTCGGCGCTGCACTTCCTGGAGCAACTTGCCGGCGAAGTGAAGGAGCTGGAGGCGGCCCTGGGGCGGCAGTTAGCCCTGATCGCCGAGAGCGATTTGAACGATCCGCGCCTTGTCACTCCCCGCGAGGCGGGCGGCTACGGGCTGGACGCGCAATGGAACGACGACTTTCATCACGCTCTGCACGCCGTGCTTACGGGGGAGCGCAACGGCTACTATGCCGATTTCGGCTCGCTCGCCGATTTGGCCTATGCCCTGCAGAACGCCTTTGTCTACGATGGGCGTTTTTCCGTCTTCCGGAAACGGAGGCACGGACGGAAGCCGGAGGGGCTGCCGGGCTGGAGATTCGTGGGATTTTTGCAGAATCACGATCAGGTGGGCAACCGCGCCAAGGGCGAGCGAAGCAGTCAGATGATGAGCCTGGCGCAGTTGAAGACGGGCGCGGCCCTGGTGCTGTGCTCCGCGTTCATCCCGCTGCTATTTCAGGGCGAAGAATACGGCGCGACGACGCCGTTTTTGTATTTCACCAATCACGACGAAGATCTGGGGCGAAGCGTGTCGGAGGGACGGCGCCGGGAATTCGCGGCCTTTGGATGGAATCCGGCGGAAATACCGGATCCGCAGGACCCGGCGACGTTTCAGAGATCGAAGCTGGACTGGAAGGAGATGGAGCGCGAACCCCATGCCGGCATTCTGGAATGGCATCGGCGATTAATCGAACTGCGCAAATCGGCGCCGGAGCTGACCGACGGGCGGCTGGACCGCGTCAGGGTCGAGTTTTGCGAGGATGCAAAAAAGCTGACGCTTTGCCGCGGCCGGGTCGCGGTCGCTTGTAACTTCTCCGGCGCCCCGGCGATCATCACAACGGATGGCTCACATCCGATGACCGATCCCTAACTGTTATGGCGCGATCGATTCTTCCTGGCAAGCCCTATCCCCAAGGCGCCACGTGGGATGGCTCGGGCGTCAATTTTTCGATTTATTCGGAAGACGCCAGCGCGGTGGAGCTGTGCTTGTTCGAGAGCGGCGGAGCCTGCCGCACCATCCCGGTGCGCGAAACCACCGGCCGCATCTGGCATTGCTACGCGCCCGATGTTCGCCCGGGCCAGCATTACGGCTATCGCATTCACGGACCCTACGATCCGGAAAAAGGGCTGCGCTTCAACCCGGCCAAGCTGCTGATCGATCCCTACGCCAAAGCGGTGTCGGGCGGGGTGGATTGGAGCGGTCCGGTTTTCGGTTATACACTGGGCAACTCGCAGGAAGACCTGCACAAGGACGAAGGCGACGACGCGGCTTATGTTCCCAAGGGAGTGGTGACGCTGTCGTCTTTCGATTGGGAAAACGACCGGCCGCCCCTGACGCCTCTTCACGACTCGGTGATCTACGAAGTTCATGTGAAGGGACTGACGGCGCAGCATCCGCAAATTCCCGAGGAGATTCGCGGGACCTACGCGGGCATGGCGCACCCGGTGACCGTCGAGTATCTGAAAAGATTAGGGATCACGGCCGTGGAGCTGCTGCCGGTTCACGCGTTTCTGGACGACAAGATGCTGCTCGACCGCGGCCTTCGCAATTACTGGGGCTACAACACCATCAACTTCTTTTCGCCGGAGGCGCGTTATTCATCGAGCGGCGGCGAACACGAGCAGATCGGCGAGTTCAAGTTCATGGTGAAGACGCTGCATCGGGCGGGCATCGAAGTGATCCTCGACGTGGTCTATAACCACACCGCCGAAGGCAATCACCTGGGCCCCACGCTCAGCTTCCGCGGCGTCGACAACCGGACCTATTACCGGCTGGTGGACGAGCAGCCGCGCTATTACATGGATTACACCGGCACCGGCAACACGCTCAACGTGCGTCATCCGCAAGTGTTGAAGATGATCATGGACAGCCTGCGCTACTGGATTCTGGAGATGCACGTGGACGGCTTCCGGTTCGACCTCGCCTCGGCTCTGGCCCGGGAGCTGCACGAGGTGGACCGGCTGAGCGCCTTCTTCGACGTCATTAATCAGGATCCCGTGATCTCGCAAGTGAAGCTGATCGCCGAGCCCTGGGACGTGGGCGAGGGAGGTTATCAGGTGGGGAAATTCCCGGCTTTGTGGGCGGAGTGGAATGGCCGCTACCGGGATTTGATGCGGCGTTATTGGAAAGGAGACGACGGCCAGCTCGCTGAATTCGGCTACCGCCTGACCGGAAGCAGCGATTTATATCAGCGCGACGGCCGAAGCCCCAGCGCCAGCGTCAACTTTATCACCGCGCACGACGGCTTCACGCTCGCGGACCTGGTGAGTTATAAGGAAAAACACAATGAAGCGAACCAGGAAGATAACCGCGACGGAACAAACGATAACTATTCCTGGAATTGCGGCGTGGAGGGGCCCACGGGCGATCCTAAAATTCGGGAGTTGCGGTCGCGGCAACAGCGCAACTTTCTGACCGCGCTTCTGGTCTCGCAAGGCGTGCCGATGATTTGCGGCGGCGATGAAATCGGCCGCACCCAGAACGGCAATAACAACAGCTACGCCCAAGACAACCCAACAAGCTGGTTCGACTGGAATCTGGACGAAGACCGCCGCCAATTGTTGGATTTCACGCGCGATTTGATCGCGCTTCGCAAGAACCATCCCAATCTGCACCGCCGGAAATTCTTTCAGGACCGGACCATCGATCCCGGCGCCGCCGAGCGCACGGCCGGCGGCCAGCGTGAAGCCGACATTCATTGGTTCCGGACCGACGGCCAAGAGATGGGACAAGAAGAATGGCATGCGGGCTGGATCCGCTGCATCGGAATGCTGCTGAACGGCCGCACCCTAGACGACGTGAACGCGTTCGGAGAACCCCTGCTGGACAACACGTTTCTGATTTTACTCAATCCCCACCACGAGGCGGTCCGGTTTTCCCTGCCGGCGCCGCGGCCGGGCATGACCTGGGAGCTGGTGGTCGATACGCGAAGCTATTGTCCGGCGAAGACGCGGAAGGACCGCGCCGCCAAGAGCTATCAACTGGTGGACCGGTCGATGGCGGTGTTTGTCGAAGCTCCGCAGGCGCCGCGCACAAAGACGCCGCCGGCGGACCCGGGCGGTCAGAGCGCGGAGGAATCGGCGGGTTAAGCAAAACCCGCCAGCGCTTGTTCGACGGTCGAATCGAGGGGCGTGATCCGCTCCATGTGGACAGTGTCGAACGCTTTCGCCACGGCGCCGGAGGCGCCCGCGATTCGCATGCGCCCGGAAGACTGTTCGAGCTGGCCGGCGCAGGCCACCAGCATTCCGATTCCGGAGCTGTCGATGTAATTGACCGCGGAGAGATCCACAATCAGCTTCCGCGCGCCTGCTTCAATCAGACGCCGGATACCGCTTTCAATGCCCAGCAACGAGTTGCCGAGATTCAAGCGGCCGGAGATTTCGACCACGGTGATTCCGTTTTCAAGCTTTCGGGTTTTGGTTTCGGTGATCAAGTTAGACTCCGTATTTTTTGAACCAATCCAGCATTTTCCGCCACGCGTCGCGCGCGGCGGCTTCCTCGTAACTGGGGCGATCGTCGGCGTCAAAGCCGCGCTGCGCCTCGGGATAGACCACGATCTGCGAGGGATCGCCGACGACGCTCAGCACGGACCGCATCTTCTCTACAGATTCAAGAGGTATGCTTGGATCCTTGCCCGCATAGAAACCGATCACGGGCGCCCGGAAGGACCCGGCGCAATCGATCGGATGGCGGGGCGTGACTTGAGTCCGGTCGCCTTCCAGGCGTCCGCACCACGCGGCGCCCGCTTTTACGACGCCGCTATTGGCGGCGTAGAGCCACACAATTCGTCCACCCCAGCAAAAGCCCGCAATGGCCACGCGCGACGTGTCGCCGCGAGACGATTTGCCGGCCCAGGCGATGGCGGCGTCCAGATCGCTCATGACTTGAGAATCGGGAACCCGGGAAACGACCTGGGAAACGATCTCCTGAACGTCGGATATTTTGGAGACGTCGCCCTGCCGCGCGAAAATTTCGGCGGCAACGGCGCAATAACCGGAGTGGGCGAGCCGGCGGCAAAGATCCTTGATATGTTGGTCCACTCCGAAGATGTCCGGGACCACCAGCACGGTAGGAAACAAGCGCCCCTTGATGGGACAGGCGCGATAACCGGGAAGGGCCCCGCCGGGGACGGGAATTTTCACTTCGCCCGCGGAGAGCCCGGCGGCGTCAGTGGTAACGGCGGCCGGCGCGCCGATCGGGCGCGCGGCCAGCGCGAATCCCAGGGCGAGCCCTTTCACCAGAAAATCCCTGCGATTTTCCAGCCCGGCGCCGGGAGACGAGCTTGCAAGGCTGGAACAACGGCTCATTTGGCCATTGTAGCGGCGCCGGCGCGGGACAATGAAAAGACATGCATCTGAAGCTTCGCGAGCCGCGCCGGCCGGAGCCGCGCTGGCCCTCGATCGCCGCGATTGGCGCGGTAGCCGGCCTGCATTATGCCCTGCCCTCGGCGCTCTCGCCCGGGCCGGATTGGCTGGTGCCGTTGCTGGTTTTGGGGTTTGCGGCCCCGGCCCTCATATCGCACCGCATCCGCGCCTATCGCGCGGCGCGGATCTTCGGTTACGTGGCATTGTGCACCGTCACCGTGGCCACGCTGGTTTCCCTGGGCCTGCTAGTGGCCGGGCTGCCTTCCCACAAGGAGACGCCGTTGCAGTTGCTAATTTCCGCGGCCTGCCTTTGGACCAGCAACGTGCTGATCTTCGCATCCTGGTACTGGAGGCTGGACGCCGGCGGGCCGCATCAGCGCGATCTGCGAGGCGCGCACACCGACGGCGCGTTTCTGTTTCCCCAAATGATGCTCGATGCAGAGCTGCGCGAGCAGATGGGCGAGCAGGATTGGAGGCCGGGCTTCGTGGACTATTTGTTTCTGGCGTTCAACACCAGCACGGCGTTTTCGCCCACCGACGTGCCCGTCCTTTCGCGCTGGGCCAAGGCGCTGATGATGCTTCAGGCGGCCATCTCGCTGGCGACGCTGGCGATTCTGGCCGCCCGGGCGGTGAATATTCTGTAGTCTATTGGAAGGCGTCGCCTCCGGCGTTTGGATTTACCTGGCGCGCCTTCAAAATGTATCCGAGCAGGCGGCCGGCGACCGAATTGTTATGGTCAAGCTCCAGCGCGCGGCGCACTTCCCTCTCGCCTCCCGCCGAATCGCCCGTCAGAAACAACGCGTAGCCGAAATTGGAGTGAACCACGGCATCGTGCGGCAGCAGAAGGCACGCCTGCTCCAGCTCCGCCGCCGCGGCGGCGGCCTGCCCCGTCTTCAGGTACTCCTGGCCGAGAAGAGCGTGCGCATAGGGCGCGGCGGAGGTCTCCTTGAGGGCCAGCTTCAATTGGTCGATGGCTTTGAAGTGATCGCCGGAGGCGGCGTAATCCTGCGCCTTGCGGATCATCTTCGTTGCCTTGGCGGAAAGAGGGTGTTGCAACCGGTCGGACGACACCGTGGCTCCCGGAACGGGTTGCGGGGACGAGTCCGGCAGCAGAAGCGCCACCGGCTCGCTGGCGCTTCCAATATGAATCACTTCCTCGGAAATGGATTCATGCGTCGAATCCACGACTTTCAAGAGATAGGTTCCCGGAGGAATGTCGGCGAGGCGAAATCTTCCATCCGGCGTAACTTCCACCTGTTCGAGCTTCCGGGCGCCCGAAACGTCATAGAGAACCACTCCAAGATCCGTTACATTTCCATGAAGATTGCGAATTTCTCCCTGAACCGAGGGAATATCGGCGGCAGCCCCAAACGGATGCGCGCCTAAATAAAGCCCTTGATTATTCAAAATTTGCCCGGGCAGGCTTTTTAGAAGCATTACCGCGATCAGAATTGTTCCGAATTTGTATCGAGACACACTACCTCCGTTCATGTTTGAAGTTGGAACAGCGTGCACCGCGGGGTGGCAGATGAGGACGGGGGAGCCGGAAAGCTCAAGCCGCACAACGAAAACTCGCTTGCGGCCCAACTACAGAATACGCGAGGAGTGTTACACGTTCAAATCGATTCTGTTTATATAGTCCATTTTCGGCGTGGGAATGCGGATCCCTCCGCGGGGGAGGCCGCATACTAAATCAAGTGAGTGCTTATGCGCCGTTTCGCCATCGTAACTACCGGCTTTTATTGGCTGGAATCTTTCTCTCGATGCTCAGCCAGCAGATGCTTTCCATCGTGGTGGCGTGGGATCTTTATGAAGCCAGACACTCGCCGTTAGTTCTGGGAAACGTAGGACTGGTCCAGATCATTCCGGTGCTGCTGTTCACGTTTTGGGCGGGTCACGTAGCGGACCGCTACGACCGCCGGCTGACCATGGTTCTCAGCCAGATGGTGGTAACCGCGGTCGGGGTGTTTCTGGCGGCGGCCGGTCCGGCGCGCGGAGTCGCGCTGATTTATGGAAGTCTTTTTTTGGGCGCGACCGCGCGAGCGTTTCAATGGCCCGCGAGCTCGTCGGTGCTGCCTAACACGGTTGCAGCGGAGCATTTAGCCAGCGCGATCAGTTGGAATGGCGCGGGACGGGAGCTGGCGACGGTGACGGGCCCGGCCATCGCGGGGCTGCTGCTGGCCTCGCTCGGCAGCACCGCCGTATACGTCGCGCAGGCCGGCTGCACGGCGCTGACGCTGGGCTGCTTTTGGGCCCTGCGCCCGAAGCCGGGGGCGCGCGAAAGCAAGGCGCGCGGCGGGATGAAGGAAATCGGCGAAGGATTACGGTTTGTATTCCAAGAGAAGCTGCTGTTGTCGGCGATGAGCCTGGATTTGCTGGCCGTCTTTTTTGGAGGGGCCACGGCGCTGCTGCCGATTTATGCCGACAGCATCTTGCATATCGGCGCGCGCGGCCTGGGATGGCTGCGGGCGGCGCCCGCGATCGGCGCGGGCGGCATGGCGCTGGCTTTGGCGCATCGCCGCCAGATAAAACATGCCGGACTCGTTCTGTTATGGGTCGTGGCGCTATTCGGCGCAACGACCATCCTTTTTGCGATGTCCACGTCGCCGTGGCTTTCCTTCGCGCTGCTGGCCGCCACGGGCGCGCTGGATAGCGTCAGCGTCGTCTTGCGCACCTACCTGGTGCACTCGCGTACGCCGGATTCCTTGCGCGGCCGCGTGAACGCGGTGAACGCGCTGTTCATCAGTTGCTCGAATCAGTGGGGCGCGGTGGAGTCCGGCTTGGCGGCAGCCTGGATGGGCACGGCGCCGTCCGTCGCATTTGGAGGGGCGGCGACCGTCATCGTCGTGGCGGGGATCGCGGTCTTATCGAGAAGCTTGCGCACCTGGAAAAACGACGACCGGTCCCTGACGGCGGCTTTATAGCTCAGCCTTTGATGACCCCGATGGGACGCAAGCGAGCGACCTTGCGTGCAAGGCCCGTGCGGTGCGCCACTTCGATCACTTCGTCCACGTCTTTATAGGCTTCTGGGATTTCTTCGAGAATGCCGTCGCGGGTTTCGCTGCGGACGAAAATCCCTTCCGCCTCCAATTTCTTCTGCACCTCGCTGGCGTTGCGGCCTTTTTTCGCGGCGGTGCGGCTCATCCTGCGGCCGGCTCCGTGGCAGACGCTGCCAAAAGTCTGCGTCATGGATCCGGCGGCGCCCACCAGCACCCACGATGCCGTGCCCATGCTGCCGGGAACGAACACAGGCTGTCCCGTGCTTCGATAAGCGGCCGGCAGCTCGGGATGCCCGGCGGGAAACGCGCGCGTCGCCCCTTTGCGATGAACCAGGACGTCCTTCCATTCGCCCTGCACCATGTGGCGTTCGCGCTTGGCGATATTGTGGCAGACGTCGTAAACCAGATCGAGCCGCGTGTCCGGCCCGAAAATGCGCCGGAAGGCCCCCCGGAGAAAATGAAGGATGACCTGGCGGTTGGCCCACGCGAAATTCGCGGCGGCGCGCATCGCGCCGAGGTAGGATTGGCCTTCCGGCGATTGAATGGGGACGCAAGCGAGCTGGCGGTCGGGCAGCGTTATGCCGTACTTCTTCATGGCTTCGCCCATCTGCGCGAGGTAGTCGGTGCAAACCTGGTGGCCCAATCCTCGCGATCCGCAATGAATCAACACCACGATCTGGCCCTCTTCAAGCTGCATCGCCGCCGCGGCCTGGGCGTCGTGAATCTGCTCGACATATTGAATCTCGAGAAAGTGATTTCCGCTCCCGATCGTGCCGAGTTGAGGGCGGCCGCGGGTCTTGGCGCGATCCGAGACTTTCGCCGGATCGGCATCCTTCAGGCAGCCGCGCTCTTCGGCGAATTCCGCGTCGCGCGGCTCGCCATAGCCCGCTTCGACGGCCCACTGCGCGCCTTCCTCCAGCGCCCGGTCGAGCGTTTGCCCTTCAATTTTGACCGGCCCTTCTCCGCCCGCGCCGCAGGGAATATCGCGAAAGATCTGGTTTACCAGGTCGCGGATCCGCGGCCGAGCGCCCTCCAACGCGACCGAGCTGCGTACGAGGCGCACGCCGCAATTGATGTCGAATCCGACGCCTCCCGGAGAAACCACGCCCTCCCGCCAGTCCGTGGCGGCCACTCCGCCGATGGGAAAGCCATAGCCCTGATGGATGTCGGGCATGGCGAGGCTAGGTCCTACGATGCCGGGCAGCATGGCGACATTCTCGGCCTGTTCCAGCGATTTGTCTTTTCGGATCTGCTCCAGCAGCCTGGGACTGGCGAAGACCAGCACGGCGGCGCGCATGCCGCGCGCCTCATCGCGGCCAATGCGGTAACGGAAATCGTCTAGGGCTTCGATCTGCATTTAAAATCCAGCGTTTCAGACGTCCAAGTACACTTCGCACCACCAGCCTTTTGCGTTCTGCCCGATCTTGAGCTGATGATAAGTCACGCCTTTGACAATCAGCCGCGGTTCGTGGCGCAAGCAATCGCGGCGCTCGCCTGTAGCTCTGGCGGCGATGCGGCCGCCGCCTAGCCGATGAACTTGGAAGCCGCGCAAGGCGAAACGCTCGCCATCCAGCCAGTACAGCACCTCGCTAAGCCAGTTGACGAGCAGACTTTCGTTCGACTCTCCTTGGGCGGATAGCTCGATGGCGTCTCGCGGGACGATGTTGGCGGGATTGAGAACAATCGCCACCAGCGCCTCGGCCGCAGCCTCGAAAAGTCCGCTCAGCGATGGCGCCCTGGCGCGAAACCCAATGTCGGCGGTGTGTTCCAAGACCTCGAACATTTCGCTTAGAGCGTCGAGCCGATCGCCGGCGGCTCATTTCGGCTGAAATTTGAAATCCGCCAGGGCGATCTGGTCGTTTCCTTGAACCAGAAAGCCGAATTTGCCGACGGCGTATCGCACCCCCGGCTCCGACCAGGCGTCCAGCGGAATCCAGGCGTCTCCGCTGCGGAGCTTGTGGACGATGTGCTCCGGCGCGACGTCGATGAGAATCCTGAACTCCTTCTGCTTGTCCAGGTTCCGCAGCGGAGTTTTGGTGCGGTCTAAGGACTTGCCGTCGGTAATTACCTTGGCCACGAAATTCTTATTGTCGATCTCAAACTGGGCGTAATTTTTGGAATCAAGATACATGAGGCGCCAACGGGCCTTGCCGCCTTTGAGTAATTGGACGGTGAAACGGAACTGTCCTTTCGGAGGCATGGCGTAGGGCAAAAAGGCGGCGCCAGAATGGACATACACGCCGTGGTCCTCCCTCCATTGAAGAGGTTCTTCGAAATCGGCGATGGAGCCGGGCGGTGGAGGAGGGGGAGGCGGCGGTTGCTTCACGGCCGCAACTTCCTTTTTGGGAGGCAGAGGCGGAGGCAGAGCAGCGAGCACGGCGTCGGCGCCGGAAATCGTAAAGGTCTGACCCGCCTCGAAAAGATGCTGATAACGCTTGGAGACGAAGCGCTCGCGCCTCAATTCGACGGTATGGTTGCCCGGAGGGATGGCGCTATTGATGAAGCTTCCATCCGCTCCCACCGCGCCGGCGTTGCGTTGATCGATCCACACTTCGGCGTTCGGGGTTCCTCCCAGCACCTGCAGCGACGCCGTCACGGGCGTGCGATTCAGCTTGAACTCAAGCCGCGTTTCCTCGCCTTTTTTCACTTCCGCGGCGACAGAAGGCACCGGATCGAATCCCTCTTTCGCAACGCGCACATTCACCGCGCCGATGGTCCGGATTCGAAGTTGTCCGCGCTGCGTCTTGCGCGGATAGGGCTTGTTATTGAGAAAGACCTGAACATCGTCTTCGCCCGTGGAAACGATGAGCGTTCCGATATTCAAATCCGTCTTTAAAAACGCCGTAATCATGGGCGCCGGCCCGAAGCTTTCCTTCATTGCGCGGAGATCTTTTCCCTGGCCGACGGCGATTTCGTCCACGCCCGCTTGAAAATTCTTCAGGTCGACGCCCGCGGGTCCGGCGTCGGCTTCGGGTTGCCCGTTGACCACCAGCTTGGCGGGACCGGCGTTGGTCGCCAGGCGAGCCTGCCCGGCGAAACTGGCGACAACCACCGCGCTCAAGTTGCGGGCGGCCACGGGTCCGCTAAGGGAAGGCGGCTCGTTCGGAGAGATTTCGAAGGAGAAATCGGCTTCGCCGGCCCGGCCGGTCACCTTCACATTATGCTTTCCGGCAGCAATGTTGTCGGCGATGAACTGGCCTTCGACCAGATCCGCCGGAGGCTCGTCATCCAGGGTCACCGTTCCCTTGTCGAAGTCGGTGAAGATGCGGAGAGCCTGAGGCGGCGGAGGGGGAGCGGGCGCAACCGCGACGGGCGCGGCCGCGGCGGGATGGGAGCGCCGCGCCCGGCCTTCGACGATCCCAATCGCAAGGAGAGCCAAAACAGCGCCGCAAGCGGAGCCAATCCATACCGGTTTTTTCCAGCCCAGTGGCGTCTTGGGCCGCTGCGGCGCGCTGGACGCTTGAAGGTCCGCGGCGGCCGCGCGCGGCGGCGCTTTTTTTAACCGGTTGCCCCGTTCAATTAATCGCTGTTTTGCTTCGCCCGCCGCGAGCTGCACCTCGAAATCGTCCGCATATTGGATAGCGATTTCGTTCAGCCGGTGAAAGATTCGCTTCAGCGCCGCCAGCTCGCCGGTCTCATCGATCTGTGCGTCCAGAGCCAGGATTTCTTCCAGCGGTGTCAGGCTCAACTCCCTTACGCTTGCTATCCTACACCACGCTTGGATTGGGCGGCTAACTCGAGCTGGCTATTGAGCGATCAGCCGGATGGCGCCCACCCCGCCCGCGACCTCCAGATGGATGCGGACGGGGGCTCGGTCGTAGCCCCGGCTCAGCCAGCGGTGGTCGCCGCGCTCCAGCCCCTCCACTGAAATCTCGCCGATGCCTCCCTTGGCCGTGGCGCTGACCCCGATCTTTTCGTCGTTGGGAACATAGATGGCGGCTTCTCCCACCCCGCCTTCGATGTTTGCGGTGTAATCGCGCTTGGGCTGGCCGCGCAGGTCCAGCATAAGCTTGCCTACTCCCATATGGACTTCGAGGTTCTCCAGATCCACGGATCCCAAAACCATTTGGGCGTTGCCGGCCCCCAGATGCGCGATGAGATTGGTCGGCAGCCGATCGCTGATGCGCAAGTCCCATTTGTTAACGGCATGGCCGCTGGCGGAGACGCCCGTAGGCTGGCTGATGCGGACGTCGGCCCGGAAAGTCGCGGCATTGGATTCCACCAATGGCTTCCAAGCCGGCACATTGTATTGGAAATCGGCCTCCAGAAGCTGGGAGGAGCCGCCTTGCAGGTTTAGCTCGCCCGCGCCCATGCGAAGTTCGATTCGAGACATCTCAAACTTGTCCGCATCGATGACCTTGCTCTCGTGCAAAGTGGGTCCGGTGGGCGAAAGGGTGATGGTGCAGGCGGCGAGCGCGCAAACGGCGGCGGCCCCGGCCGCCAGCCTGAATATCGAAATCATCGGTTAATTATACGCGCCACGGCGCGCAAAGGTTCGCCTAAACCCGCCAAAAGTCGGGCCGCCAGCGCCGCACCGATTGCTTGATCTGCGCCGGTTTCAAATTTTCCTCCAGCGCTTTCGCCGCCAGATCCGGGAGTTCCGCGTCCGAAGCGAAACGCAAAGCGATCAGTTGACCCTCGGTGAGCTCGGCAATGCGCGGTTGCAGAGAGGGCGGAAGGAGCTCTTTGAGCCGTAGCCGCTCCTCCAGGCGGATGACGCGATCCTGGACCTTGAGCGGATAGAGCCGCAATTTCAGGAGCGCGACGAAAGCGAAGATGGCGGCCAGAAGATGCACGACGCTATCCCAGTTCGGAGCGCGCACGACGCGCGCGATGGATTCGACGGCGAAAAACACCGAGAGCGGCGCAAGAAAAAAGTGATACCACGGATCGCGGCGGACATGATTATGGAAAGACTGTGCGGTCATGCAGGTATCGTACACCCCGCCGGAGAAGAAAATCGCGTCCAAAACAGCGCCTGAAAAGGCCGTGCCCCCGACCCTTGCGGACGGCTCGGCGGGGCGAAGCGCGAGATGCTTGGGCCGGCGCCTTTGGCGGCGCTAAATCGCCTTCTTGAAGAAGTGGACCACCTTTTTGCCCCCTTCTTCGGTATAGTAAACCGTCGTCTTGCCGGCTTTTTCCGCGCCCTCGGCGACATCCTTTCCGGCGTCTTTGGCGGCGCTATCGGTCATCTGATAGGTTTCTTGGGCGCCGTTCTCCGTTTTTACGGCGATGGTCTTGGCTCCGCGGTCGATGTGCGTTACGGTGACGTCGGCGGCCTTCAGTCCGCTCTTACCGATGTCGTCGATCTCCTCGGCCGTCTCCTGGCCGCCCTTCTCGGTGTAATGGACCGCCACTTGGCTGCCTTCCTTCACGCCGTGGAAAGCTTCCTTGGAGGCGGCCGCCGCGGCTTGCCCTCCATGAACCGCCGTTCGCTTGACGAAGTGAAACGTGTGTTGGGTTCCATCCGCCAGCTTGACGACCACGGTCTTGCCGGCCGCGTCTACCTTGGTGACGGTCCCGGTCACAAAACCGTGGTGCTCCTCGACGGCAAAGGCCGGCAACATCAGAAACATAAGCGCCGCAGCGATAGAGAGACGTTTCATAAACTCCTTCCCACGAGCCAAAGTCTTATATTAGACCCTCGTCATATCCTCGCGCTGCTAAACTTAAAGTGTGCCCAAGGTGACGTTCCTCAATCTCGACAAAACCGTCGAGTTCGAACACGGCAAGCTGCCTTACGCCGAGCACGGCAAGCCGGAGTCGATTCTGGACGTCGCGCTGAATTTCGGCATCCAGCTTGAACACGCCTGCGGGGGAAACTGCGCCTGCACCACCTGCCACGTGATCGTTAAACAGGGCGAAAACAGCCTTTCGGAAATGGACGACGACGAGCAGGACCGCGTGGATATGGCCGCCGGCGTCACCGTGCGCTCGCGCCTAGGCTGCCAAGCCGTGGTGCAGGGCGACATCGCGGTTGAGATTCCGGACTGGAACCGGAACTACGTGAGCGAGGGCGGCGGATCGATGAATCTGGGCAGCGCGATTCCTCCGCCGAGGACCGCCGCCGCATCCGCGCCGCAGCAGGCTGGGGCTGGGTCCACGGATCGCTAAGGGATCCGGCAAAGCATTGCGGTTATCGAGCCGCGAGGAGGGCGCGCAGGTGCCGGGCGCGCTCCGGCGAGCGGAGTTGCCTGAGCGCCTTGGCTTCAATCTGGCGGATGCGCTCGCGCGTGACGTCGAATTCCTGGCCGATCTCTTCGAGCGTATGCTCGCGCTCGCAGCCGATGCCGAAACGGAGCCGGATGACTTTCTCTTCTTTGGGAGAAAGCGTCTTGAGGATATTGGCCGTTTCGTCGCGCACATTGCTATCGATAACGGAATCCACGGGCGAGCCTACCCAGCGGTCCTCGATCAAATCGCCCAGGGCGGACTCGCCGTCGCGGCCGACCGGCGTCTCCAGCGACACGGGGTCGCGCGAAATCGTCTTTAGCTTCTGGACCTTCTCGACGGGGATATCCATGCGGCGGGAAATCTCGTCGTTGGTGGGCGCACGCCCCAGTTCTTTCTCAAGTTCGCGAGTGGCGCGCAAAAACTTGTTCATGCTCTCGTTCATGTGAACGGGGATGCGGATGGTGCGCGACTGGTCGGCGATCGCGCGCGTGATCGCCTGGCGGATCCACCAGGTGGCGTAAGTGGAAAACTTGTAGCCGCGGCGGTATTCGAATTTGTCGGCGGCGCGCATCAGGCCAATGTTGCCTTCCTGGATCAGATCCAGAAGATGGAGCCCGCGGTTGACATATTTCTTGGCGACCGAAACCACCAGCCGGAGGTTGGCTTCCACCAGGTCTTTTTTGGCCCGCTCGGCCTCGATTTCCCCATGGCGGATCACGGCGAGAGTGTGCCGGAGATCGGGAAGCGCCGCGCCCGCGGCTTGCTCGCGCTTGCGGATTTCGCGCTTTACGTCCTTGGCCTTGGCCTGTGCGGCCTGACTGGCGCGGCCCTCCAGCTTGCTAAGTTCCTGTTCAAGATGGGAAAGCTCTTCGGCCGCCCGTTCAATCTCTTTGGCGAACTGCTTCCACTGGGAGATGTAGAAGGGAATCTTGCGGATGGTTTGGGAAACCTCAATTCTCGCCCTGGCTAGTTTTCCGCTCCAGCGGCGGCGCAGCCTTTTATTGGCGGCGGCGATGGATTCGAATTTCTCGAAAACCTGCTCCAGTTTCTTGAACTGGACAATCATGTGGGCCAAGTGCTGCTCATATTCCGAGCGGCGTCTGGCGTAGGCGGCGCTTTCTTCTTCCAGATCGCCCCCCATATCCACAAAAGCGTCCATCTCTTCGCTTCCGGCTTTGATCTGCCCGGCAATCTCCACAGCCCGCATCTGGACCAGCGCCGAGCGGCTGATGGCCTTTTGCATGCGCAGCTTGCCCCGCTCCATGCGGCGAGCCAGGCTTACTTCGCCCTCGCGTGTGAGCAAGGGGACGGCGCCCATTTCCCGCAGATACACGCGGACCGGGTCGTCCGTATAAATCGACTCTTCCGCCGGGTGCGAAACCGCAAAATCTTCGCCCTCGTGAACTTCCTCGGGATGGAAGAAGGGCGCGTCTTCATCAAAGGGAAGCCCCAGCGGCTCACGACTCTCAAACTGATCTTCAAAATGTTCCACTCTTCCGCCTTCCCCAATCCAGCTTCTTCAACCGATCCACTCCCAGACTCTAACACTCAACCTGGAGCCCCGGTTGGGGTGCCACTCACGCCATCGCACAATCTAAGTGACTGAATTATTGGCCTTTAGGAGTCACTTCCGCCGCATGACCCCCACTTTGGCTTCATTTCAGTCAATATAGTATAGCAGCCTTGCGTCGATAAGTTAAGTCTCTATTTCAAAAGATGTTCATAAACCCGCTTGGTTACACAATTAGCTCCAAGCGACCCTCGCACCTATGCCATTCGGGCGGACAAGCCGACATCAGCAGGTCAACAGCCACTCATTTGCCGATACAGAAAGTGGAAAAGATTTGATTCAGGATGTCATCGGCGGTCGTGGCTCCGGTGATGGCGTCGATCGGCCGGAGGGCGGCGTAGAGGTCCAGCAGCAGCATCTCGTGCGGGATGCCGAGCCCGGTCGCGATGCGGGCTTGCTCCAGCGCCTCGCCCGATTCTTTTAAAAGCCGCTCATGGCGCAGGCTCGTGATAAATCCGCCTTCCTGCTCCAGGCGGCCGCGCGGCGCCAGCGTCTCTACGATGCCGTTGCGCAGCGCCTGCATGCCTTCGCCAGTAAGAGCGGAAACCGGGAGCGCGCCGGCGATTTCGAGGCAGCCTGGCAAATCGCATTTATTGGCCGCCACCAGGAATTTCCCCTGCTCTCTTGCGCGGCGGATCAGTTCGCGGTCTTCCCCTTCTAAAGGCGCGGAGCAATCCACCACCACCAGCGTTAAATCCGCGTCGGCCATGGCGCGGTAGCTCCGCTCGATTCCCATTTTCTCCACAAGATCCTGCCCGGCGCGGATGCCCGCGGTGTCCACGAACTTCACGGGAATGCCATCGAGCGAGGCGGTTTCGGAAACCAAGTCGCGGGTGGTGCCCGGAATATCGGTCACAATCGCGCGATCCTGCTCCAAAAGGCGATTGAATAGGCTGCTTTTGCCGACGTTCGGCCGGCCCACTATCGCCAAGGCAAAGCCTTGATGTACGAATTTGCCGTAGGCAAAGCTGGCGACTAGGCCGCTGACAGCCTCGGAAATGGGTTGGATGCGCCGCAGGATCTCTTCGGAAGAGGCCACGTCAATATCGTCCTCGGCGAAATCGATGCCGGCTTCGAGCAACGCGATCAATTCGAGCAACTGGTTCTTCACTGGCTGGAGCCGCCGCGAAACCGAGCCTTCCGCCTGCTGGGCGGCGATGCGGGCCTGGTACAGCGTGGTGGCCTCGATTAAATCGCGCACGGCTTCGGCCTGGGGAAGATCGATCCGTCCGTTCAGATAGGCCCGCAGCGTGAATTCGCCGGGCTCCGCCAGACGCGCGCCGCACTCGCAGGCGCGCTCCAGAGCATAACGGAGCACCGCCGGAGAGCCGTGACAGGAAATTTCGACGACGTCTTCGGCGGTGTACGATTTGGGCGCGGCGAAAAACGACGCCACCACGCGATCCACCGGCTGTCCGTCCCGGTCGGGAAGAGACGCAAGCGCGCTGGACCAGGGTTTCCAATGATGGCCGGGCGGAAACCGAAGCATCCGCCCCACAACGTCGCGCGCCCCTTGGCCCGACACCCGGACAATGCCTAGGCCGCCCCGGCCGGGCGGCGTGGAGACCGCCGCGATCGTGTCGCGGAGTTGCATGGGGTTCACTTCCGGGCGAGAAAACGGCGCCTCAACGGGGGCCGCGGCCGCCCTGACGGTTCCGAGGGCCGCCGCGCCGGTCCGGATGGCGCCCCCGGCCTCCTCGTTCAAACGGCCGTCCGGGCGATTCCGGGCGCGGACGGGGAGGGCGGATGGGCTCGGGCATCGTCTTCATATCCTCGGGCACGATGACCACCTGGCGGATGGGCCCTTCGCCGACGCTTTCGCTGCGGATGCCGGCTTCGTCGCGCAGAGCTAAATGCAGAATACGGCGCTCGCGGCTGTTCATGGGGCTGAAGTGAAACGGCGCGCGGGTTTTGCGCACGCGCTCCGCCGCGGCCTGCGCGCTCATGCGTAATTCCTGGATGCGCAGCATGCGGTGGTCGTTGGCGTCAAAGCACAACCGCGAGTGCTCCTCTGGCCCCAGGCGCAGAGCCTCCATGGTCAACTGCTCCAGCGCCAGCAGCACTTCGGCCTTGTTCGCCAGCAGGTCCCCTACGTCCGGACCGGAAAATCGGACCACGAGATCGGGATTTTCGAAATCCGGGTGCAGAGTCTCGCCCTCGCTGACTTCGAAATCGACGTCGAAATCCGCCAAATCGAGAACGGTGTCTAGAAATTCTTCAATGCGGGCGCCGTGTTGGGCGAGCGTGAGCTTATCGTTATTCAACGTTTCGTTCCGGTCTTCTTCTTGGGACTCGGTTTCGGCATTTCCACCACCGGAGCCGGAGTCTGGCGGTTCAACAGCCACTGCTGGGCGACGCCGACAAGATTGCTAGTCAACCAGTATAGTACGAGGCCCGAGGAGACGCCGTAAAAGATGAAGCCCATCATCAAGGGCATGAACATCATCATTTTCTGCTGGTTGGGATCGACTCCCGGACTGGGCGGGGTCATCTTCTGCGAGAAAAACTGCGTCACAATCAGGATCAGCGGCAGCAGCCGGATGGGCGTTCCCAGATGGGCGAAAAATCCGGTTTCCGGCTGGGCCAGATCGTGGACCCACAAAAAACTGGCGCCGCGCATCTCGATGCTTACCGACAGCACCCGGTAATACGCGTAGAAGAAGGGAATCTGGAGCAGCATGGGCAAGCAGCCGCCCAATGGATTAATGCCATATTTCTTGTACAGCGCCATGACCTCCGCGTTCTTGTCGGCCTGGCGCGGATCCCGCGCGGGAATGCCTTTGTACCTTTCGTTGATTTCATTCACCAGCGGCTGAATCGCCTGCATTTTCTTGGACGATTTCATGCCGGTGATCTTCAGCGGAAACAGGACGATATTGATCCCGATCGTGACCAGAACGATGGCCCAGCCGTAGTTATGAGTGATTCGGCTGGCCGTCCATTTCAAAATCAGGAACAGAGGCTTGGCCAGAATTTCGAACCAGCCCCAATCGATCAGCGTGTCGAGCTTGGGATTGATCTGGTGCAGCAGGTCATAATCTTTCGGGCCGGGGAAAAAGGTGAAGCGGTTAAAGCCTTCCCCCCCCACCGCCGCGCCCACCCTCTGCTCGTTGGAATTGTTCGCGTTCGCCACGGTGTCGGCAAACTCGGTTATCTCAACCTGAGAACGTCCTTCCGGAAGAAATACGCCGGCGAAGTAGCTGTCTTGCAGGCCGGCAAAAGAATATTGGCCGGTGGCCGATACAGGCCCGTCTTTGGCGTTTTTCACCGGCTGCACCACCAGCTTGGAATTATTCAAATCATAGTAAACGGCCGTCTGAGTGTTGACCGGATTCGCTACGGTGGAGTCGCCAAATCCTCCGCGCCAGGCCAGGCTGTGCGGCGCCGGCATTCCATCCCGCGTCACCTCGGAATCGATGGCCACCAAATAGCTGTTCTGGGCGAACCGGAAGGACTTCTTGACGTCCGCGCGGCCGTCGGAGTATTCGAATATGACGGTCAAAGGGTCCGGGCGATGGACGGAAAACAGAGCTTGATCGAGGTTGGCGATGGGCGGCTGGCCTTGGAAGTAGAGCGAGAACGGAGGCGGCACCTTCGCCAGCGCGCGCGGGTTTACCAAATCGACCGGCTTTTTGCCGGCATCCTTATACCGCGTCAGCACCCAACTGCGCACCACGGCGCCGCGATTTGAAAAGCGGACCTGGAATAAATCGGTCTCCACCGTAAATTCTTGCTCCTCGGCGGCCTGAATTTGGCCGGGGATTTCGGCGGCGGAGGCCGATGCCGGCGGCGGAGCCTTTTCAGCCGCGCCCGCCGGATTCTTTCCAACGTTTGCCGCGGTCTGCGCCGGCGCCGGCCCCTGCCTGCCGGTGGAAGGCGGCTGCTTATAAAAGTACGGAGTGACGAAAAGCACCAGCCCCATAAGCAGGAAGGCCAGCAGCAGCCTCATCTCCATCGTTATCTCTTTTTTCTCAGCCATCGCACTTCGTCAATAAGCTTCGTCACCGAACGGGGTCGAATCCTCCCTCGCAAAAGGGGTGGCAACGCAGCAGCCGGCGCGCGCCAAGCCCCAAGCCGCGGGCGACGCCATGCCGCTCGATCGCTTCCCGCATGTATTCCGAACAGGTTGGATAAAAGCGGCAGGCCGGGGGAAGCAAGGGCGAAATCCAGCGTTTATAGAAGCGCAGAATGATTAGCGCGACTCGCATCGATCGATTACCTTCCGCAGCGCCCGCTCAATTTCATTAAACTCCGCCGTGAGTGCGGCTCGGCGCGGATTGAGAACAATATCCCATCGGGGCCCCAGACCCTCCCGATGCAGCCGAAAGGCTTCCCGGAGCCTGCGCTTGATCCGATTGCGTCCCACCGCGCCGGAAACGGACCGAGGAACCGTGAGCCCGAGACGTGGGCCGGCCGCCGCACGATCGCCGTGCCGCTCCAGACAGAATGCCGCAAACAGCGGCGAGGAGACGCGGAAACCTTTGTCATAGACCAGGCGGAAATCGGCGGCGCGAAGAATCCGGACAGATCGGGGAAAACCGCATTTCCCGCCGCTAAGCGAGTTTGGCGTATCTGACAGCTCTTTCGTCGCTGACCGTTAGTTTGTGGCGGCCCTTGGCCCTGCGCCGCGCAAGCACCGCGCGGCCGTCCTTACTGCTCATCCGCGCCCGAAAGCCATGCGTTTTCGCGCGCTTGCGATTGTTCGGTTGAAATGTGCGTTTGGGCATTTGGTTCGAAATGGCTTAAGCGCGCGACCCTCCCTCCCTTCGCGCACACCAGCGAAATTGTGCGCTGTTGAAGGCGACAAGGCGCGGACTCTCTCTGCCAAGAGAGACACCTCAAGTATAGCAGGCCTCGCGGCGCGCCAGAACCGCCGCGCGCCTCCGGCTTAGTTGTCAATTGGTCGTCAAAACTTGCAGAAATCACCCCTGAATTGGAGCTTTGGAGGGAAACCGAACGAGCTAAGTTATTGAGAAATGGTGCGCCCGGAGTGATTCGAACACCCGACCTTCTGGTTCGTAGCCAGACGCTCTATCCAACTGAGCTACGGGCGCGCATTCTCAAATGTAGCATGGCCCCGGCAAAACACAATTCGCGAACGCTACACTGCTGGCATGCGCGCGGTCGTGCAGCGGGTTACCGAAGCCCGCGTGGAGGTGGACGGAGCCGTGGTCGGGCGAATCGGCCCGGGCTTGTTGGTGCTGCTCGGCGTCGCGAAATCCGATACGCCCGCGGACGCCGAGTTCCTGGCCGCCAAAGTCGCGAGCCTGCGCGTGTTCGCCGACGAGGCCGGCAAGATGAACCGGAGCGTGGTGGAAGCCGGAGGCGCATTGCTGGTAGTCTCGCAGTTCACGCTGTACGGCGATACGCGCAAGGGCCGCCGACCCAGTTTCGACCTGGCTGCGCCGCCGGAGCAGGCGCGCGCGCTCTATGAGCGCTTCACCGCATCGGCGCGCCGCTTGGGTTTGCCCGTCGAAACGGGAAAATTTCAAGCCCTGATGGCCGTCTCGCTCACCAACGACGGGCCCGTCACCCTCCTGCTGGAATCTCCGCCGCCTCCATGAAGGAAACGCCGGATCAGCGCAGCCGCATTATGCGCGCGGTGAAGGGAGCCGACACCGCTCCCGAAATTGCCGTGCGCAGTCTGGTTCATCGCATGGGCTACCGTTTCCGGCTGCATCGCCCGGACCTGCCCGGCAAGCCTGATTTGGTTTTCCCGAGGCTGAAGAAAGTGGTCTTCGTGCATGGATGCTTTTGGCACGGGCACGAGTGCGCTCGGGGCGCCAGAACGCCCAAGGCCAACGCCGTTTACTGGAGGGCCAAAATCGCGCGGAATCGCAGCCGCGACGCCACCCATCTCAAGGCCCTGAAGGCCCGCGGCTGGCGCGCCGCCGTTATCTGGGAGTGCGACCTGAAGAGTCCCGCCCGCGTGGCCGAGCGGCTGGCCCGGTTTTTGGGCTGATCCGGTTTGCGCTACCTCGCCGCCGGCAGCCCAGCTTTGCCATCCAGGGCGAACGTCAACAGCTTCGGCATTGCCGGAGGGGTGGAGGGAGCCCCTGCCGGCCCAGCCGCGGCCGCCGCCCCATCGCGGGGCACAACCACTCCCGTTCCACCCATCAGCGTTACGTACTGTTTCCCGTCCATCTGATACGTGATCGGCGGGCCCATCCCTCCGCGCAGCCCGGTCTGGATATCCAGAAGCTTTTCGCCCTTATCCGCCGTATAAACCACCAGCCGGCCATCGTTGATCACTTGGATGACCAGATTGCCCGCCGTGCTGACCGTGCCGCCGCCAATGCCGCCGCCGCCCGGCGCGCGCCACCTCTCTTTCTGCGCCACCGGATCCCACGCAATCAACATGCCCCGTTGTCCTTCGGGCGGCTCTGGCCCGATGGCCGGAGGCGACGGAGGCGACGGCCGCGAAGCATTGCCCGCCGCGCCTCCCGGGCCGCCCGCTAGATCCGGAGCCGCCGCCTGGCCCGCCGGGGGACCATTGCGCTTTATTCCCGTATTCGATTTTCCCGGAACGTAGATGAAATCCGGATCGACCGCGAAGGTCGAACTGCTGCTCACCGAGGAAGGTATATACACCAATCCCGTCGCTGGATTATAAGACATCGGGGCCCAATTATGTCCTCCGCCCGGCCCCGGCGCGATCGTCACCGCCTCAGTTCCGTAGCGCGCTTCCGGATTCACGATCGGGCGTCCCGTCTCTTCGTTCAGGCCCTTTGCCCAAGTCACTTTGACAAAAGGCTGCCCCGAGACGAACTTTCCCGTCAGCCGATCCAGCACATAATAAAATCCGTCCTTGTTCGCCTGCATTAAAACCTTTTGCGGCCGCCCTTTGATCGTCAGATCCACCAGCATGAGCTGCTGCACGCTATCGAAATCCCAAGAATCGCCGGGCACGGGCTGGAAATACCATTTCAGTTCGCCTGTGTCCGGCTTCACCGCGAGAATCGACGCCACATACAAGTTGTCCTTGCCTTTGGATTTGCGCAGCTCTTCCGGCCAGGGGCCGCCGTTGCCCGTGCCGACGTAAATCAAATCGGCCTCCGGATCGTAGGCGAAGCCGTCCCAAACCGACCCGCCTCCGCCCAGTTTCCACCAATCGCCGCTCCAGGTTTCGGCGGCTTTCTTGAGAGCGGGATTTTCGAAAGGCTTGGAAGGATCGCCGGGAACGGTATAAAATTTCCACGCGAAACGCCCGGTCTCCGCATCGAAAGCGGAGAAGAATCCGCGCACCGGATACTCCGAGCCGCTCACTCCGACGATCACTTTGCCCTTGGCGATGCGCGGGGCCATCGTGATGGTGTAGTTTTCCTGCGGATAACCGACGCGCGCCTCCCAAACCGGCCGGCCGCTTTCGGCATCCAGCGCGACCAGCCGCCCGTCGATGATGGGAGCGATGATCTTCCCTTGATAGATCGCAATGCCGCGGTTCACCACGCCGCAGCAAATCTTCGGGCGCACGGCGTTTTGATTCACCTCCGGGTCCCAACGCCAGCGCTCCCTGCCCGTGCGCGCCTCCAGGGCGAAGACGATGCTCCAATTGGTGATCCCGTAGATCGTGCCGTTCCAAAACAACGGAGTGGCTTCCTGATTCCCGCCGCCCTTGCCCAAATCGTAAGACCATTCCAGCCCCAGCCGGCCGACATTGGAGGCGTTGATCAGGTTCAGCGGGCTGTAGCGCGTTTCGGCCGGGCTTCCGCCATAAGTCAGCCACTCGTCGCCGGACTTTCCGGCGTTTCTCAGCGCCACATCGTCCACCCGCCGAGCCTGCTGGGCCAAGGCAAGGAAGGAAATTGCCAAACCAAGAACCATCGGAGTCCGCCTGCTCATCGTGACCTCCCTTTCGGCGCGAAACCGGAGACCATTCTACTTCAATAAGCGTCGCCGCGGTCCGGGGCCAGCTTGAATTCAGACTCCATACCGCTCGCGCAAAAGTTTGACATGATGCCGTTCGTGGCCGGCCGCCTGAAAGGCCAGACCGCGCACGGTTACGTCATATTGGTTGGCGTTCCCGCGGCGCAGCCAGGCTTCCTCGGGCAGGTTTCGAAACAGCCAGAGGCTCGCCGAGCGGACGGCCTGAAACTCGTTTCGCAGCTCTCTCAGCGTCAGCCTCGCCGCCGGAGCCTGGCTGGCGTACCCGTTCTCGTCAAAGCCAGGCAGCGGCCGTAAATCGTTTCGGGCAATGCACAGAGCGCGGTAAGCGAAGATCCGCTCGGCGTCGATGACGTGATTCACCACTTGCTTCACGCTCCACTTGCCCGGCGCGTAAGCAAACTCGGCCCGCTTTTCGTCGATGGATTCCAGCAGCCGGATGACGTCATCCTGTTGCGCCGCGAGCGCCTCGATCGCTTCTGCCCCTTCCACCAGCTCGACATACGGCCGCGCGTAGGGCGGATATTCCGACGCATCCGGGAACCCTCGTGGGGGCCCTTTGGCCGGCAACGTGGCGGCCGGCTTCACCGGCGCTGCGGCGCTTTCTCCCGCCACCGTAGTCCATTCGCGCACGCGCCAACTTTTTACGACTCCGGCCGCGACGTAGGGATCGGCCTGGGCAAAGCGCTCGGCGATTTCCGGAGACTCGCCGCGAAACATCAGCACCGCGCCGTCGATCGGGTCCGCCAAAGCTCCGCCGGCCACCAGTTCTCCGCGATCGCTGGCCTCCCAGGCGCGTTTGAGGTGCTCCTCGCGATAGGGAACGCGCCGGGCGGCATAGTCGTCGGCGGCTTCGTAGAACAGCAAGTAGTGCTTCATGGCGCCACTAACGCAACTCCGCCGAGTCGATCCGTTCGCCGCTCGGCTTCATCGCCTCTATCGAGGCTTTGCCTCCGCTTACCCTCACCACAAGAAAATTCTCGGTCGTCTCCACCTTTTGGGTGATCCCCGCGGGCGGTAAATCCACGTCGTATAGCGGAGCTCCGCCTCCGCCGCTGATGAAGTAATGAACGCCCCGTAAAAGATAATGCTGGTAATTATGATCGTGACCGAAAAGACCGGCCGTGACCTTGTATTTTTCCAACATCGGCTCCAGCGCGGTCATGTGCGGGTTGGCGCCTTGCCGCGCCCTCACGGCCGTCATGGGCGGATGGTGAGCGACGACGAAGCGGAAGGCCGCGTTTTGCGAATTTTTCAAGTCATCCTCCAGCCAGGCCGTTTCCGCCCGCCAGAACGAGTCCCGTTCTCCCGGCGTCCCTCCCGCGCCGGCCAAATCGCTGTCGATCAACGAGAAATGGGCCCGTCCCCAATCGAACGAATAATACGGCTTCGCGCTCATCAGCTCATAATAATCGCTGGAATTATGCTCGTGATTTCCCGGCGTCGGGAAAATCGGCGCCTTTCGCAACAACTCGCGCTCAATGTCGAAGAAAACCGGCCAGAGCGAACTATCCGAACCATCCTCCACCAGATCGCCGGTATTCACCAAAAAATCGGGGTGGGAATATTTCAGGATCCCCTGAATCACTTGGCGATGGACTTCGTGGCGTGTGCGGGTGTCGCCGTAAACCACGAACTCGAAACTGGCCTCGCCCGCGGGCGGCGTATGGAACGAGCCCTTTCCATCGGGTCCCGGGAAGGCCTGGTAGTAATAGGTGTTGCCCGGCCGCAAGCCGGAAAAGGTGATCTTTTCCGCATGCAGCACCGGCGCCGGCTTCATCCCCTCCGGCGATAGTCCCACCGACGCCTGTCCCGTCTCCACCACCCACATGACGGTGGCGGAGCGCGGCCCGGCGTTCACCGTGTAGGGGCCGCCCACGATCTTCGGCGCGGGCTGCGCCCAGCTATACAACGCCAAGCCGGAGACAGCCAATAAACTTCGCAATTGCCTCATGCGGGATTCAAAAACCATTGCGCCGCTTGCGCAACAATCTCGGGCGGCGCCGTATGGGCTCCGTCGAACTCCCGGTACGTGACGCGGTAGCCTTGGCTTTGCAACTGGGGCGCGATGCGGCGGCTGCACTCGTCAATCGGCAGGATTCGGTCCTGCCTCCCGTGCGAAATGAAGATGGGCGGCTTGCCGGTCCGGGGTCCCGGCGCGACCGCCCCTGGCGAAAATCCGATCACGGCGGTAAATAAATCGCCGTTGCCAAGACCCACCGACAGCGCGTAAGAAGCCCCTTCGGAAAAGCCGGACATCGCGATGCGCTCCGGATCGATGGCGCGCAGCCCGAAGGTCTTCATGAGGCAGCGGTCGATAAAGTCGATGTCCGGCCCAAAGGTGCCTTCCAGCGCGTCCCAAGTCCGTCCTTTGGCGGCGGGGGCGAGCACCAGAAATCCGTGCTCGTCGGCGAGCGAGCGCCACAGGAACATGGCGAGATCCGCATTTTGCCCGGCGCCGTGCAGACTCACCAGCAGCGGCGCCTTCTCGTATTTCCAGGAGGAAACCGGCGTGTAAAGCAGACCGTCGCGTCCTTGCCGCAGCCTCAGCGGCCGCCCGCCCGCCTTCAAAGAGCCCCCCGCCGGAGCCGGCTTCGAACTCGAATCGGGACGCGCCGTGAGGCGGTTGTCTCCCGGCCGCCGCCTGGAACACGCCGCTCCGCACGCCCACGGCAGAGCCGCCATGAAGCCCCGCCGCGTTATCCTTGGCATGAAGCGATCATAGCAGGGGAGAGGAAAACCAATTTTGGAGCCTGACGCTTTTAAGCGCGCCGCCGCCGAGGCCGCTATCGCCGAAATTGCCAATGGGATGATCGTCGGTCTTGGAACCGGCTCAACCGCCTTTTTTGCCGTCAGCGCCCTCGGCCGGCGGGTTGCGGAGGGCCTGCGCGTCATTGGAATCCCGACTTCGGAACGCACCGCCGCCCAAGCCCGTTGCTTGAAAATCCCCCTCGCCACATTGCGGGAACATCCTCAAATCGATGTCGCTATCGATGGCGCCGACGAAGTCGAGAAAGGCTCCCTGGGCCTGATCAAGGGAAAGGGCGGCGCGCTGCTCCGGGAAAAAATCGTGGCCAGCGCCAGCCGGCGTTTCCTGGTGATCGTGGACCAATCAAAGTTGGTCGACCGTCTGGGGCAAAAGGGCGCCGTTCCCGTGGAAGTATCGCCCTTCGGCTGGCCCGTCGTGGCGCGGGCGTTGGAAAATCTGCGCGGCAAGCCCTCTCTACGGCTCAATCCCGATGGCTCGGAATTCCTCACCGATGGCGGAAACTATATTCTCGATTGCTCGTTCGGCCCGATCGATAACGCCGAAACCCTGAGCCGCGAGATCGATTCCATTCCAGGCGTCCTCGAACACGGGCTTTTTTTGAAAATGGCGTCTAAAGTCTTTGTAGGCGCGGCCAATGGCGTGGTACAGTACCCGAAGTGATCGTCTCATCGGAGGACGCGGCGCTGCTGTTCGCCCGCTGGATGCAAGACTCGGCGGCCGTGCGGATCAAGCTTCTAAGCAGCGCTCTAATCTTCGACGCCGCCGGCTTCGTGGCGGAATTCTCGCATGAGGCTTTGGGCTTGAACGGCTCTTCCTGGCGGCTCACGGTGCCCCTCGCCGGCGCGCAGTTCTCGTTTTCCGATCCAAGAGAGATCCCCATCGCAAGCGTCCGGGAGGCCGAAAGCGCGCGCTACGAATTCGGCGTGGGAATCGAACTTCCCACCGGAGACCGGCTGTCGCTGCTGGAACTGAAGCGCGGCGAAGACGGCGGCTGAGGCCTCAGCCGCCGCCGACAAACCATACCACTTCGACCCGCGCGCCTTCCTCGACCGATGTTGCGGCCCAGTCCTGTTTGCGAACGATCGAGCGGTTTAATTCCACCGCGACGCGGCCTTTGTCGATTGCCAGCCATTCCAGCAATTGACCCACATGCAATCCGCGCGGAATCGTTTTCGCCTCGCCATTGACGACAATGCCGATCGTCCCGGCTTCCGTAAATTCGGTGGCTTGCATGGCGGCGATTTAACCCAGTGCATTTTATCTTAGCGCGGGCGCCCCGCTTCGTCTGAATCGGATCCGCTGGACCTAAGTCGAGCCGCGCATTGCGCCGTCCGGCGATTGCCCGTTACATTTGTGAGAAGCGTCTCATGATTCCACCATTTCGAGCGTCGGCCTGCCTGGCTTGCGCCCTGAGCCTGGCGGCATGCGCGCCCAAAGGCTCGGGCAAGGCCGAATACGGCATGGGCGAGCAAGTCGCGCTCGGGCCGCTTGCCTATACCGTGATCGACAGCTCTTGGAAAACGCAGTTGGGCGATTTCCCCAAGCTCCGGATTCCGCAACAGCGATTTCTGCTACTCCAGCTCTCGCTCTCCAATAACGGCGCATCCGAAGTCTCGGTTCCTTTGTTGCTCCTCCAGGCAGACAACGGCCGGAGTTTCATGGAATCCGAGGACGGCGAAGGAGTCGATCGCTGGTTCGGCTTGCTTCGAACCGTCCGTCCCGGCGAGACGCAGCAGGGTCAGATCCTGTTCGACGCGCCGCTAGCTTCCTATCGTCTGCGGGTGACCGATGGCGGAGGCCCGGGCGCGGAAAAATACGCCTGGATCGCCATCCAACCCCGTATCGATGTGGAAGACCAGCCGCCCGTTCCCGGCCCTTCTGGCGCCGCCCCCCGCTGAAGCCCCCCGCTAAGATAGCAGTAGATGTACCGAATTGCGACGCTCGCGTTTGCGGGCGCGGCCTTCGTTTCCGCCGCCTCCGCTCTTACGGTCGAGCGGATGGCCATGCAAGAATTCGAAGACGGCCCTCTGCTTCCGGCGTCTTACGAATTTCTTCCCGGCGAGGCCGCGCATTTCGTGTGCCGGCTTTCGGGATACCAGATTGACAAAACCGTTGAGGATAACCAACGGGTGAAGCTGAGCTGGAATTTCGAAGTGTTCGATCCAAAAGGGAT
>DATGLY010000141.1:0-5512 GCA_035293905.1 Bryobacteraceae bacterium | reverse complement strand
CGATGCTCTCGGACTGCTGGTCTGCGGCGGGCCGACCGATTGGTTTCATCCAACCCTACGGTAGCCGAAACCGCTCCATTTGTCCAGCGAAATCTTCAGGATGCCGATTTCAGAGGTCGCTCAGGCTGGTAAACAAATACGCGCAGATCTGTTTGCGGATACGCCATATACGGTAGGCATCAGCCTGGCCAATGTGATGTCGAAGTTCCTCTGTCTGGGGGTGCCGTTGGAAGATATCATCCGCCGCACGACCGTGAATCCCGCACAAATGATCCACCGGCCCGAGCTAGGGAACCTGAGCGTGGGGTCCACGGCGGATATCGCCGTACTTGAAATCGTGAACGGGAAGTTTGCCTACCGGGGTTCCGGCGGCGGGAAGATCGAAGGAAATCAGAAAATCCAGTGTGTGATGACCCTGTTCGGCGGCAAGATCCTCTACGATCACCCGTACGGCCTGAGCATCCCCTTATGGCAAGACATCCCGAAAGGCTCACGATATTGGGCCGACACAACGAAACAGAAATTCTGACAGGAATGAGGGAGCACGCGGGCACGCTGCGGCTCAGCGAAGGGAGGGAAAGCGGGGTACGGACAGGCGCAGCCGCCTGTCCTTTGCTTTTTTCCGCCGGGTTCTGCCTGTTTTCTGCTTGCGGGATCGATCCCTGCTCCCCGTCTTTGCAGACGGGGAGCGCAGTGACGCCTGTGACGTTGAAAACTCGGGTGGGCCCACCAACTACTGCGTTCTATCGCGGGTGCTTCGGCGACGAGCACCTCTTTCGATCTCAGAGTAGCGTAGCGGGCGTGCCGCGGGGCACGGATTTTGCGGGCAAATTGTTGAAAAAGCAGCGCAATAAAATTCTTTTCGGGGCGTCACCGCTGGTTGGCGGGATTTGTGGTACGATTCCTCCTTCCATCGCGAACTTTGCGGCGTTGAGTTTTGATCATGATGGACGCGGAAAAACGCGCTCCGACCGATGAAGAGCTGATGCTGCGGTTCCAAAAGGGCGACAGCGCGTGTTTCGGCGAGTTGTATAAGCGTCATTTCGCGGGGACGGTTCGGGCTTGTTTCCGATGGGTGCGGGACCGAGCGGAAGCGGAGGACCTGGCGTCGGAAACCTTTGTAGCCGCGTTTGACAAGGCGAAATCATTCGAGCCACGGTCGTTTCAGGGATGGGTATTGCGGATCGCCCGCAACCGTTGCTTCAACCGCAACAGCAGCGCGCGCGTCAGATGCCACGAACCTTTAGAGAAAGCGCTCCATCTGCCGGTCAGGGAGCAGCCCTCGGAGGCGCACGTCGCCGCGGAAGAGCTACGCAAGGCCTTGCTGAGTCTGTCGGCGAAGCAACAATTGTGCCTCAAGTTAGCGCTGGAAGGTTACAGCTACGAGCGAATTCAGAAGGAGACAGGCTTCTCGGAGAAGGCTGTCAAGTCACACATTCAAAACGCTCGAGAGAAGCTCAAGCGGATCTTAAAGGGGAGCCGCCTGTGACAGAAGGCCCCGGTGAAGACAACGCTTTCGACGAGCATCTGAGGCGAAATTTCGCAGAGATTGTGGCTACACGCGGCCCTTGCCCCGAGGCACTAAACCTTGTTCGCTTCGCGCTCGGGGATCTGGACTCGTGCGAGGCAAGCCCCATTGCCCGTCATGTCGCCGTCTGCGGCCCTTGCGACGCAGCCGTGTTTCGGTTGCGGCGGGCGCGACGCGGACGTGTATGGCGAGAGTTGTTCGCCTATGCGGCGTGTGGGTGTCTCGGGGTTGCACTTGCGTTTGTGTTCTGGCTACGGCCGGCGGCAAGAACGTCATCGGCGAAGTTGGAGACAGCCAGATTCGAATCGGTCCGGGTGATCTCGCTGGATATGACACGTCGAGCCGGCTTGGAGACGGCCGGGCCCTCCGCGGCGCCATTTTGCGCCCTGGCTTTCTTCGTGCCGACGGAAAGCGGCCGGCGCTACACGGGAACTTTGCGAAATCACCGTGGGGAGGCTGTGCTCTCTCAAGCGGATCTTCGAAGCTACGACGGCAAAGGGAACTTTCTGCTGATCCTGCCGCGCGGCGGGCTTAAGTCCGGGGAATATCAGCTCGAGATCGAAGATACTGCCGGAACCCGATACGATTTTGAGTTCAACCTGTAGGGAGGCTCATCATGCGCAGCTTCCTGGCGGCCGTGGCGCTCTGGGTAGGGTCATGTCCGCAGATTGCACGCGGCGACTTCACGGTCCTGGCTGAATACCACCGCGCCTGGGCGTTGGTGGCTCAGCTCCGGACGACGGAGGCGATCCCGCTACTGGACTCCATCGTTGCCAGAGACAAGACCTTCCATCTGGCTTACTCGGCGCTGGCGCGTGCGTACTCCTATAGCCGCGACTTGCCGACAGGTGAGAGGCATTTCAGACGGCTGATCGCAGACGATCCCCAAAACGCGCTGGCGCACTTCGGCTTGGGTTTGCTGTTCGAGCTGTTTCAGATGCATGATGCCGCCCGCAGGGAGATGGCTACCTGCATCGCGCAATCGCCGGCCAAGGCTTACGTCTATGTATGCTACAGTTTCTTTCCGCCGCCGGCCCGCTTCACCGATTTCCCTGAGCGCGTAAAGCACACGGGCGACAACCCCTACTCGCATCTCGCGATCACCGTCTACTTCACGAGGAAGGGCGAAAGCGTAGCCGCGCGCCGCGCGGCCATGGCCGGGCTCCGAGGGGCGCAAGCCAGGCGAGATCGCGAATTGGAAGCCGCCTATCTTGTTCTTCTTGCCGATCTGACAGACGACCCCAGCCAAAGGCTGCCGCTGCTTTTAAGTGCCCAGCCGATTCTCAGAGATCTCGGGGACCGGGACGAAGAGCTCCAGAATGCGATCCGGATCGCTTTCTGTCTCCACAAACTTCATCAGGAGGAGAAAGCCGCGGCGGCATTCTCTCAAGCCTACGACCTTGCCGAGGGTTGGGGCGCCCACTATTTCTCCGGGATCATTCTGCACACCGTGGCCGGACTTCTCGAAGAACGCGGAGAGCTGGAAGAATCGATTCGCCTGAATGCCCGCGCCAAAGCGTTGCTGGAACTCTACCCCCTCGATGCAGAGTATTTCGAGATATTGCGTCACATAGGGGATGCGTACCGCCGGCGGGGAAGAATCGAGGAGGCCGCCGCGGAATACGAGAACTTGAGATGCGCCGCCATCCGCGAACGAGCGCATCCGTTTGAAGGCTTTGCTCTTCGTTACCTGGGAGATCTCTACACCGAACTCGGAGACTATTTCAAAGCACTGGAGTATCAAAGCGAATCTTTCGAGATTTTCGACCAGCTTGGGAGGGCCGATAAAGGCTACCGTGATGCTTCCGGAGCAAGTCTCACGCGCATCGGGAAGATTTATGCCGCTCTAGGCGATTACGAGACGGCCGAGTCGCATTTCCGGCGCGCGCTACGCATCGCGATGGACGTCCGCGATTGGGATCCGCAGGAGCGGGTGCATATCGAGTTGGGAACTCTGTATCTCCAAACCAGCCAGGCGAGGCAGGCGCTGGAAGAACTGACGAAGGCTCAGATGGCCGGCGAGAAGAACCGTCAGCTCGTTTTCGGGCCTCCGACCCTACTGAACATCGGCCGCGCGTACAGCCAACTAGACCGCCTGCCGGAGGCGATGAGGAGCATGACGGAATCCCTGCGCGCGGCTCAGCGGCTCGGCATGCGGGCGGAACAGGCCGAAGCGCTCGGCGAACTCGGCGCCGCGCACCTGCGGGCGGGAGCTCTGAATCTCGCGGAAGGATACCTTTCTCAAAGCCTTGCTATTGCGGAGAGCATCGATTCGCTGCGCCTGATCGTCCCAGCCCGGCTGGGCCTTGCGGATCTGGAAGAGGCCCGGCGAAACCGGCGTCAAAGCCTGGAGCACCTCATGAAAGGCATTCAGGCGCTTGAGGAAATCCGTAGCCGCATTCCGGGTTCCAGTTTGCGTGCGGGCTTGCAGTTGCAATCCTGGAGCGTGTATGAGCGGGCTCGAGACCTGTTGGCCGAGGAAGGCAACGGCGAGGAGGCGTTCCGGCTGGCGGAAGCCGGCCGGGCGCGAGCAATGCTCGATCTCATTGTCGAAGGCGGTGCGCAGATCACCAAGGGGCTGTCGTCCCGTGAACAGGAGCGGCACTTGGCGCTGGTTGCGGCTGTCTCGCGGGCTTCGGCGGCGATGCTAAACGACAGCAGCCCGGCTGGGCGCGAAGCCGTCAACATGGCTGAGCGAAACTTGCGCCAGTGGGTGGCCGAAACCTATCGCACCAATCCTGAGTATTCCCAGTTGCACTACCCCGTTCCTTACGACCTCCAACAGGCCCGGGCGACCCTGCCGGACGATGAAACCGCCATCGTGGAGTTCGCGCTTGGTGAAAGACGCTCAAGCGCCTGGGTCGTACGGCGCAGCGGGTTCCTGATGGCCGAGTTGCCACAACGCGGTGTCTTGGAGGCGGCTGTAAGCGCCATACGAGAAGCAATGTGCCATCCCCCCAAAAGCACCGGGGCATGGGAGGCCTATC
Organism: Bryobacteraceae bacterium; assembly: GCA_035293905.1. Lineage (GTDB taxonomy): Bacteria > Acidobacteriota > Terriglobia > Bryobacterales > Bryobacteraceae > Palsa-187. The sequence continues at coordinate 997 of DATGLY010000141.1, read as the reverse complement.
AAACCGAGGCCCAAGCTCTCTACGGCATGCTGGTAGCGCCGTTCGAATCCCACCTGCGCGGCGTTCGCCGTTTGGTGGTCGTGCCGGATGGACTGCTGTACTACCTGCCGTTTGAAACGCTCCAGCACAGAGGACGTTACCTGGTCGAAGATTTCACGATTGTCTATGCGCCGTCCGCATCCGCCTACGGCAACCTGGCAGACGTGTGGAGACGCCGAGTACGGAAGACGCCGCAGCGCGAGTTGCTCGCGTTTGGGGATTCCGTGTTCGGCCAGACCTCCGCCACCGTTCGAAGCGTACTTGTGCGAAACGGAGTGTCCCTGGGCCGGTTACCCTATACGAGAGACGAGGTCGAGAAGATCGGCGCGCTGTATCCGCCGGCGCAACGGAAGACGTATCTCGGAGCGGAAGCCACCGAAGACGCGCTGAAACGGGAGATGCTGCCTCGATTCCGCCGGATTCACTTCGCCACTCATGCGGTCATCGACGAGCGGATGCCCATCCGCTCCGGCGTGTTGCTCGCCCCCGGTTCCCAGGGCGAAGACGGCCTTCTCACCATGGCGGAGATCTTCAACCTGGAGCTCGACGCGGACCTCGTAGTCCTGTCAGCTTGCCAAACGGGACTCGGGCAACTCGTGCGCGGCGAAGGGATGGTGGGCCTCACGAGGGCTATTTTCTATGCCGGGTCTCCGCGGGTGGCGGTAAGCCTTTGGGAGGTCAACGACATTGCGACGGCGCGGCTGATGGAGGCCTTCTATCGTGAGATGCGGGATGGCGAGTCCCCCGCCATGGCCCTGCGAAAGGCGAAACTGAGCTTTCTCCGGGGCAATGCAGCGGGCTTGCGCCACCCGTACTTCTGGGCCCCGTTCGTACTGGTGGGTTTATTTTAGTGACTCGTCAGAAGAATTCATGGGTAAGCTGCGGCTCGGGCAGTTTGCCAAGTGAGTGGTAGAGCGCGAGTTCTAGGATGCGGAAGGTACGGAAGCCGTACGATCTT
>DATGLY010000140.1:0-67881 GCA_035293905.1 Bryobacteraceae bacterium | reverse complement strand
GGATGCCACTCACCCTGGTATCCGCCGGGGCCAACCCTCGTCCCCTAAACGGGGGCTGGCCCCATTCCTTTGCCGCGCAAAAATCTTAGCCGCGTTTCCGAAACCCGGAAAGAGAACGATTCAAACCACGGTTCATGTCTTCGGCATGAGGAACGAATATGATTCCGGGTTCGGACCTAGCTAGTTTGGGACACACGGCTCGGTTTGTCAATAAGAACTTTTGTTCCGTCCGACTCCGCAGTTTACTCCCCCGCAACTCCGCAATGATGGATCCGCCGGCCCTCTATTTGCGTCTTGCCGATTCCTGTTTGCGCGGCGCTTAACAGTCGGCGCCGCGGCGCGAAACGATCCGACACTCCGATGAATGGCCGCGATTATATCGGATAAATCGTTTGGGGGGTGCTCGCGCTTGTCAAAGGCGCAAAAGACTAGAATCTTAAACAGCGTATTTCACGCAAAACGAGGGCGATATTTGCCAGGCAAGCATGGCTTCTCTTTTGGGCTCAATTAAGCAAGTGTTGCAGTGTGGATCTTCGAATCGGTCCAGCGCGGCCGCTTCTCCGGCAGGCGCCGCTCTGCTCAGCTCCGTTCGAAGACGCGATCCGTCATTGCCCGGCCCGCTTTGGCATAATGGTAATCGCTCTGGCCATTCCTTTCCGCTCAGTAGCGGATGAGAAATCTGGGACCTACGCGGCATTCGAGGTTAAACGAGGCCCTGGCGGTAGTGTATCTTTTCGCCGGCCTCTTTGTTTTCATCAGCCTGGCGTCTTACTATCCCTTTGATCCCTCGCTGAACACGGCATCGCCCGACGTCAAGCCATTGAATTTGACCGGTCGCGCCGGAGCATACCTGGCCGATTTCTTTCTTCAAACGCTGGGACTGGCGGCCTACTCGGTTCCCTTATTCTTGTGGATTCTGGGCTGGACGTGGCTCCGCTCAAGGCCCATCTCGCCAGCGTGGGCTAAGATCGGCGGGGCGATCATTCTGGTGAGCTGTACCTGCACATTGCTGGGCCTGCTGTTTCCCGGCTGGAAGCCCATCGCCGGATTCATTCCGGCAGGCGGCCTGACAGGGGCGGCGCTGGCGGCTAGTCTTTCGGTTTATTTCAACCTCGCGGGCTCCGTGCTGGTCGCCTCGGCAGGCTGGATTGTTTCCCTCTATCTGGTGTCGAAATTTGAAGTGTCGCGGCTGCCCGCGTGGTTTTGGACGCCGGTAAGCTGGATCAAATCGTGGTCGAACTGGCTCGGCGCGTGGCGGGAGGAACGCGCCCGGCGCGCTCATTTGCGAGCGCAGGCGCGTGTACTGAAGAAGAAGCTTTCAAAGGAGCCGAAGGCTGCGGAGCCAAGCTTCACATCCCAGCCGGCGGGCGAAGGGCCTCCGATCGTCGATCTATTATCAAAAGCGGAGCCTTCTTCTCCCCGCCTGGGTCCGCCATCCGCGCCGCTTGAGGAGATCCCCATCCGGCCACTGGAATCGGAACCACTGTGGGAATCGCACAAACCCGCGCCAGGGCCGGCGCCCGTTCCTCTCCAGGCGTCCCGTCGCGCCGAGCGAATTCAATTCCGCTTGCCTCCCACTGAGCTTCTTCAAGAGCCCGCGGGCCGCAGTGCCTACGACAGCCAGGAGTTGAAGGAGACGGCGGCCCGCATTAAGTCGAAATTCGAAGAGTTTAACGTGCTCGGATCCGTGGTTCAGATAAATCCCGGGCCAGTGGTGACGACGTTTGAGTTCAAGCCTGAAGCGGGCATCAAGTATTCGCGCATTACCACGCTCACCGAAGACTTATGCCTGGGCCTCCAGGCCGAGTCAATCCTGATCGAGCGAATTCCCGGAAAGCCTACGGTTGGCATCGAAGTGCCGAATTCGAAGCGCGAAGTTATCGCGCTTCGCCAAATTCTGGAATCCGACGAATTCGCCAACTCGCCATCGCCGCTGACGGTGGCGCTCGGCAAAGACATTAACGGCCGCATCAAGGTGGCAGCCTTGGATTCGATGCCGCATCTGTTGATCGCCGGATCGACGGGAGCGGGCAAGAGCGTCATGCTCAACTCGCTCATCATGTCGATTTTGTACAAAGCTACGCCCAATCAAGTGCGCATGATCATGGTGGATCCCAAGCGGCTGGAGTTTGGGCTGTACGAGGGCATTCCTCACTTGCTGACGCCGGTGATTACGGACGCCAAGAAAGCCACCAACGCCCTGCGCAACGCCGTGCTCGAGATGGAGCGCCGCCTGAAGTTGCTGGCTTCTCGCGGCGTGCGGAACATCGAGCAATACAACCGCAAACTCCGGCAGCTTGAATCCCAACCGCGCAGCCTGTTCGAGCAAGACAGCGGAGAAGAAGAAGATCTGGAACAGATTCCTTACGTGTTGATTGTCATCGACGAGCTGGCGGATTTGATGATGCTGGAGCGGGCCAACGTGGAGGAGAGCGTGACCCGCCTAGCGCAGATGGCGCGCGCCGTCGGCATGCATTTGGTGTTGGCGACGCAGCGGCCCAGTGTGGACGTGATTACGGGATTAATCAAAGCCAATTTCCCGTCGCGCATCAGTTTCCGCGTAGCCACGCGCGTGGACTCCCGGACGGTGCTGGATGTAATGGGGGCCGAACACCTCTTGGGCAAGGGGGACATGCTGTTCCTTCCCCCTGGCTCCTCGCGGCTGGTGCGCGTTCACGGCTCTTATGTGAGCGAGGCGGAGACCAATGACGTGGTCGAGTTCTGGAAAAAGCAGGCCGCCCCTGAATACGATCAAAGCTTCCTGATCGCGCCGCCTTCGGAGGACGAAGAAGGGAACGAGGAATACGACGGTCCGGAAGACCCGATGTATCAGGAGGCTGTCCGAGTGGTCTGCGAAATGGGAAAAGCGTCGACGTCCACGCTACAGCGCCGCTTGCGGCTGGGCTATGGCCGCGCCGCGCGAATCTTGGATATGATGCAGCGCGACGGCATTATCGGTCCGCCCGATGGCAGCCGCCCGCGCGACGTGCTGAAGCGTCCGGATTGGCTGGAGGAAGTGGAAAACCAGCTGCGCTAAAAAACACGCAACAAAAAAAGGCGCGCGCGGAAGGGAATTCCGGCGCGCCGCCAAAAGCAGATTTGTTTACGATTTTTGTTATTTTTGAGCGATCGTCACCTTGGGCGTAGACAGATATCCGACAATTTCATCCTTTTTCACTTGATTCACAACAAGCTCATAGGGCTGCCGGCTCTTGCTCATGTAAAATTGCACCGGCTCGTTCACGGTTTTGTCCTTTTTTTGGACGCGACGGTCGTCGGCGAGAATGTCCACCGTGTAGCGGTTGCGCTTGGAATCTGAGCTTTTCAGCGTTACGATGATGTCGCCGATCCTTTGCTCCGGCTGGCGTTTGCTGAGATCGAACTCGATGTAGTTGCGCTCGCCGAGAGCGCGCAGCGCCTCCAGCTCCTTTGCGTTCGTGGCGATCAAGCCGCTCATCGCGCCCATATCTCCGATTACGCGCTTGAGGTCGGCGGTGGTCTTATCCAGGCCCTCTTGGGTAGAGGCGACGGTGTTCTTTACGCCGCTAACATCTGTCGAGACCTCCTGAATCTTCGAGTCGGCAGAAGCGGCCGCATCTTTCAAGCTGGCCAGCTCCCCCGCCACCTGCTGTTGTTGTTCCTGGAGCTTGCCGCGAAGTTCTTCGGCTTCCTGCTCGGAAACCGACTTGGCCTTGTTGAAAGCCGCGTTCATGCTGACCATCCGGGCCTGGGCGCCCTTCATCGCAGCGTCGAACTCGTCATTGAGGGTCGCCAGCCGCTGATCCAGCAGCGTGGTGGTCGCCTCGCTGAGCTTCGACACCTGCGCCTGAGTGCTGTCCTGGAGACTGGCGATCTGCGCCGTCAGCCTTTCATTCATTTGGTTCGCGCGCACCCAGAGGACTCCGACGCCTGCAAGAGCCAGGACCAAACCTGTCGTGAGAGCGGGAAACGTCCAGTTGTGTGCGCCGGACGTCTCGCGCTTTTGAGAATTCATTTCATCCGGCATCTTTATTCTCCTTTTTTCCTTCGCAGCCGCCTTTTCCGGCGACGGCCGATTTATGTTACGCGTGAGAATAAAGCAACCGAAGAGCCAAGTGAACTTGCACGGACGGCTTTTGTTTTTCAGAAAGATAAAATGCACCCGTCATTTTACGCGAAAGGCCGCAACCCTCTCTTACCGGGACAAACTTCCCGATGGGCAAAATTGACCAGCTCGAAGCTCTGCCCGGCGAACGGAAGAAACGGGGTGAAATAGAGGTGAAGATTTAGGGCGCCGAAAGAGCCGGTCCCCGGGCGCACGGCCCGACCTGACACATTCTCTGAAGGAACTCTCGCACTTCCTTCGCGCTGTAGAGATGATAGCGGGCGCGCGTAAGGCAGGCGTCTGGGCCCACCCGCACTGTAACGCCATCGGCGACGGCAGCGAAAGCCGGCTCGTCGCCCTGGTCGTCGCCGACATAGACTGGAAAGGCCCGGCCACGCAGCGGCGCCATCAGTTTTGCCACCGCCGCGCCCTTATCCCCCAACGCCGAGGGGACCACCTCGTAGCAACATTTGCCGCAACGCACTTGCAAACTCTCTCCGGCCGAAGCGACGATTCCTTCGACCAGCCGCCGGGCGAAAAAAATCTCCTCCGCCGAGGCGCCGCGATAGTGAACCGTAAGAGCATGGCGCTTATCCTCGACCCAAATATCGCGAGACCCAGTAACGGCGGCGCGTATCCGCGCCCCCGCGGCGACCAGCGCGCCCAAGGTTCCAGGATCGAGCCGGGCGTCGGAGCTCCGTTCCCAGCCATGCAGCCCCAGATATCGGACGCCCTCCACGGCCACCCGCGCGCGAACGTCGGCGCGCCGCCGTCCACTTATTACCCAAATGCGAAAACGAGGGCTTTGGGCTAAAGTCCGTAGCGCCTGCCGGGCCGCGTGCTCCAAAAACACTTGGCCGGGGCGCGGTTTTATCGGGGCGAGCGTTCCATCGAAGTCCAGAAAGAGCGCGATAAGCGGCGAGACACGCAGCTTTTCCGCAATTTCCCTCCAACATCGGAACAAATGCGGCATGCGGCCGGCTCCCGGATATTATGCCCTGCGCGCGTTCATGACCAGTGCGGGTCTGTGTACCGAGCTGGGGGTCCGAATTTCGCAGAGCTCTCCGATCAAACTGCCGGCCCAGCGGTAGATGTTTTTCTCCCGGATGGTGGCGCGCATCCGCTGCATCCGAATGCGCCGCTCTTCGGCCGGCATTTCGAGCGAACGCTGGAGCGCGCGGGCTATTTCGCCCGTATCGTACGGATTCACCACCAGCGCGTCGGCAAGTTCATGGCTGGCGCCGGTAAACCGGCTCAAGATCAGTACGCCTTCATCGTCTCGCCGGGACGCGACAAACTCTTTCGCAACCAGGTTCATTCCATCGTGCAAAGAGGTTACCAGGCAAACGTCGGCTGCGCGGTAGTACGGCAGGATCTCCTCATGACTGTGCTGGCGTGTGAGCAGCACAATCGGTTTCCATTCCGGGGTTTGAAAACGCCGGTTAATGCGCTCCGCCTCGCTGATGACCTCCTCCATCAAATCGCGATAGCGCGGAATATTGGAGCGGCTGGGAGATCCGATTTGAACGAAGGTGAACTGATCGCGATAAGCGGGCGATTTCTCCAGGAACTGTTCAATGCCGCGAAAGCGCTCCGGGATGCCTTTGGTGTAATCGATTCGATCCACTCCCACCCCCAAAAAGGAAGCTCGCACGCCGAGCCGTCCCAGCAGCCGGGAGCGTTCCAAATAAGGCAATTCGCGATCCGCCGGCTCGTCGGGATCCAGCGCCACGCTAATGGGATAGGGACGTACCAGCGTGACATGGGATTTGCGGGTTACCGAAAAACGCTCCCAGTCGATTTGACACTCCAGGTTGCGGTCCACCGTTTCGAGGAAATTATTGCAGTGAGCCTGGATATGAAAGCCGATCAAGTCGGCGCCGAGCAATCCGTTCAGCAATTCGCGCGCCCAGGGACATATTCCAAAGGCCTCTGGATTGGGCCAGGGAATGTGCCAGAAGATCGCCACGCGGGCGTCCCGTCTGCGGTCTTTAACGATCCGCGGCAGCAGAGCGAAATGATAATCTTGCAGCAGAATGACGGGGTGTTCTTCGTCGTCGATCTCCTCCAGCAGCGCCGCGGCGAACTTCTGATTGACAGCGCGATACTGGTCCCAATCGTCGCTGCGGAACAAGGGCCGGGTATGGGCGATGTGGCAGAGAGGCCAAAGGCCCTCGTTGGCGAAGCCATAATAGAAACCCTGCTCCTCTTCTTTGGTGAGCCAGACGCGCCGCAGCGTGTATTGCGGGTGGTCGGGAGGCACGCGCAGCCGCCCGGCATCGTCGGCGGCCTCGCGATCGGCGCTGCCCGTAGCCTGGGCGACCCAGGCCCCATCGCAGGCGCGCAACACCGGCTCCAACGCCGTAACCAGTCCACTAGCGGGAACGACGCACTCAATCCCCGAGGGGCCGTGTCTGTGCTCGTAGGGTTCGCGATTGGAAACCACTACCAAATGGTCTCCGTGCAATCGGCTCTGCACGAACACGCGGAGGCGCTCTGGCGTCCAGTTGGAATCCGCCGAGTCCCTCAAGCGGGCTTCTTGCTCGGCGGCGGCGCGGGCAGCCGCTAAGCTCGACGCCAGCCGCCAGACTTCTTCCTTCAGCGGTGCAAAGTCGCCCGCGGACGGGTCGGTCAGAAGGGCCGCGGGCGGCGCCCCCGTGCCCGCGCCGATACGCTGCTCCCTCAGCCACTGGGTGAGGCGGCGGAGCGGCTTTCCCAACCCCCAGCGAACGGTCAATAGCGTGATCAGCGCAATCAAGGCCGTCTGCACCGCGACGCCAATGAGCGCATGTTGCCACAACGTGATGGTTTCTAGGTCTATGTAGCTGGAATCGTGGAAGACCGCTAGGACGCCCTCGGCCGCGCCTTCGCCATTGCGTAAAGGCAAAGCCACTACATGCGCCGGAGTCTTTCCAAGAGTTGTGAACTCGGAGTGGGTCTCGCCGTCCGCCAACGCCTGGGCCACCGAATGGGGAACGGCGCCGTTCAAGCGCGTCGTCAAGCCCACGCTGGCGGCCAGCGGCTCCGAGTCAAGGCTGTACACCGCCGTTCCGGCCACGACTTGTTCCTGTTCCCGGTAGCGGTCCACCAATCGCTGCAACTCGCGGTAAAAGTGGCCTGCAACCAAAGGTTCGGCCGATTTGCCCAAGCTCTCGGCGAGAACCCGCGCGTGACTCTCCAATTCCTGCTTGAGGCCGCGCGTTTCCTGCCGCGTTTGGTAGTCGGCGATGATAACAGAGACGCTTGCCACGCCGAGGATAAGCGGGAGGCAGAGGCGCGCAGTTAGGCTCATAACGCGCTCACGCTAAAAAAGCGGGCAATTCGAGGGCCTGTCTTGCTATCGCCTTGAAGAGATTGGATCTGGCGCGCCACGCCTGTGTGGTTTTTACATGCCTCCGTTAAAAAAAATGCAATCTAGACCCGAAAGCGCAAAAATTCGAGTCGCTCAGAGGCCGCGATTGCGTCTAGCGATATAGGGAGGACTGCCATGAAGAAGAATGCATTCCCATATTTCCTTCTCGGCGCCGGAATTGGCGGCGGCATCGCCCTGCTATTTGCTCCTGAGCCGGGTAGAAAAATCCGCGCGCGGATTCGCCATACCGCTCTCGCAAGCGCGGATTATCTGAAGGATTCGACGGCGGATATACGAAGCCAGGCCGGCGACCTGTTTTGCCAGGCCATGCATGTGGCGCGCAAGAGCTCCGAGGCCATTGAAACGCAGCGCTGCGGGATTATGGCGGCGGTGGAAGCCGGAAGGCGCGCCTACCAGAAGGTCGTGAACGCATAAGCTGGAACGCCGAAGGCACAAACGCGCGCGGGCGCTTTGATTCCAATATAAGGCCTCCGCGCGCTTCACGAAAGTTGCTTCGGGGAATCAGGAAGCGCCAGAGTTACGATCTTCTTGCTTGTTAGCGCCGTGGCCGGGATGCGCATCTACCAGATGGATGCGTGGGAAAAATGCTCCGATGCAAACAGAGCTGAAAGTTGCGGATCTTTTGAAGCCGCATTGGAAAGCCTTGTCGCTCGGCTTGGCTGCCGTACTGGGCGAAGGCGTGGCGAATCTGCTGGAGCCATGGCCTTTGAAAGTAGTATTAGACAACGTGTTGCGATCGCGTCCGCTCCCGGACGCTGTGGGCCGGTTCGTTCAGCGCTTGGCCGGAAGCGATAAGCTGGCGGTTCTTGAAATCGCCGCGTCAGCCGTACTGGCGATCGCCGTGGCGGGCGCGATCTGCTCCTATGTGGAAAAATCCGTTACCACCAGCGTAGGGCAGTGGGTGATGCACGATCTGCGGCGCACCCTCTATTCCCACGTTCAGAGGCTTTCGCTCGCTTTTCACGACAGCAAGCGCACCGGCGACCTCATCAGCCGCGCGACCAGCGACATCGACGCGATTCAAAGCTTCATCGCCTCCGGCATGCTAGGCGTGTTCCTTAACTGCTTGACGTTGGTGGGAATGGTGGGGGTGATGTTCTATTTGAATTGGCGGTTCACTCTCATCGCTCTCTCCGTCGCGCCGGTGCTTTTTCTGGTGGTGTACTCCTATACGCGCCGCATCAAAAAAGCCTCCCGGGAAGTGCGACAGAAAGAAGGCGAAATCGTATCCGTGATCCAGGAAGTTTTTTCTTCCATTCGCGTGGTGAAAGCCTTCTCGCGCGAAGACTATGAACAACGCCGCCTGGAGAATGAAAGCCTGGAGGCGGTCGAAACCGCTCTCCGCGCCCGTGGGCTGAAAGCCAAGCTCGCGCCCCTTGTCGAGGTCATAGTGGCGATCGGGGCGTGCCTGGTGCTCTGGTTTGGCGCGCGCCTGGTTTTGGCCAATCGTCTATCGCCGGGAGCCCTGATCGTATTCCTGCTGTACTTGGGCAAGATGTACAAGCCGATGCAAGAATTATCGAAGACGACGGACGCCTTTTCTAGAGCGGCCGTGGGATTCGAGCGGATCCGAGAAGTCTTGGAGACCAACGGTGGAGTCCGGGATCTTCCGGGCGCGCGCCACGCTCAGCAATTCCGAGGCAGCATTACATTCGAGAATGTGAATTTCGCCTATTTTCCTGGAACTCCGGTTCTGCGGGATATCAATTTTAAGATTGAGCCCGGAGAGGTCGCCGCGCTTGTCGGGCCGACGGGAGCGGGAAAGTCCACCATCATCAGCTTGATTCCACGCTTTTACGACCCCGATTCCGGCCTGGTGAAGATCGACGACAGCGACGTCCGGCGGTTTACCCAGAAGTCCCTGCGGCAGCAAATCAGCTTCGTGCTTCAGGACACGGTCCTGTTTCACGGCCCAGTTTGGAAAAACATTGCCTACGGCCGGCCGGACGCCACTCGCCCCGAGATTCTGCGGGCCGCCGAACTGGCCAACGCCAGCGAGTTCATTGAGAGAATGCCAGAGGGCTACAACACCATTATCGGCGAACGCGGAATAACTCTCTCCGGGGGCCAGCGACAGCGAATCGCCATTGCCCGTGCTCTGATCCGGAACACCCGCATTCTCATTCTCGACGAGCCCAGCGCGGGTTTAGACTCAGCTTCGGAGAAGCTCGTGTTTGAGGCCCTCGACCGTCTCATGGAGGGCAAGACCTGTATTGTGATCGCACACCGGCTTTCCATGGTAGAGCGGGCCCATGTCATTTATGTCCTCAACCGCGGGCAAATCGTCGAACGCGGCTCCCATAAAGAGCTGCTGGAAACCGGCGGCCTCTATGCGGATCTGTATGAGCTGCAAGTGGGCCGTTACGCCACGGCGTCCCCCACCTCGCAGGCGGGCGCTTGAGGCCAAACCGCGAATCGCTTCTCGCGCAACCCTACAACAGCACCATGGCTCGCTGCGGAACGCGCGGCCTACCGCTCGCAAAGAGCCGCCTCGGCTGTAGCGTCTTGTTCCGATGAGGAGAGGCTGGGCGTGAATGTCAGTGGGGCGTCGAGCCTGAAGGAAGGCGGCTCCAGTGGCGACGTCGCGCCGGTTGTTTGGCTCGACAGAGCGTTCCGGCGGTGGAAATGGCGAATATCCGGCCAAAATTCCCGCAGAGCGTGAATGCCCATCTCCACCGCTAGGCTGGTTCCCGCCGAGGAGAAGCCCAGGGCGAGGGTGCGCGTGCTGGCCGGCTGCCAGAGCCGCGAAATGAGGCCGCTTCCCAATGCGCCGGCTAGTTGGGATGTGTAAACAGTCTTCGCGCCGGTGGTGGTCTTATGTGTGATGAAGACGCTCAGTAACGCGTATTTTATCCTCGGGCCGAAGCCATGCTTTCCTGAGGGGCGGTAGGTCAGTTCCTCATGCCGGAAATGCGCGATGGGGTAGCGGATGATATTGCTCACGATGTGCTTGCCGAAGGAGGACGCGAATCGCCGGCCATAGCCTGTTGCGCCTTGGCCCCACTCGGAGGGCGTATTCGTGCCTTGTGTGACGCCCGCCCCCGCGCCCGCCATAATCCAGCCCGCGGGACCCAACGTACGCTTCACGAATCTGCCTGGCGTCGAGCCGTTTTCGGTTTGCCTCCCTTTCGCGTTGTTGGGCTCGTTCTGTGCCGGCTCGCTCTGCTGTGCGGGGTCGGATTGGATGGACGGGTTTTGCGCCCGGAGGACCGCTGGGGCCAACAGGAGACAAACGCCCCATATAGAAAGACCGAAAAAGGTTCTACTCATAACACTGCACCACAGCGGCGGCGAGCCACGGTCGATCAAAATGCCGCTCCTCTTCTAACAGCCGCATCCAGCCTGGCAGCGCTGGCGAACCGGGGAAGGCCGCGGCGATCCGGCCATCCGCTGACCAACGAAACTGCATCTCCCATTCCAAACATTTAGCTTCGGCGCAGAAACAAGATAGGACCGAGGCGCGAAGTCGAGCGGAATTTCTTACCTACATCCTCTGCCGTACGGCTCATTTTGGTTCTCGACAGACCGCCCGCTCACAGTTCGCGAAGTGTCCCGATGCGCTCTTCCACAACCTCCGCGAAACCTTCTACTTCGTCCGGCGAATAACCTGCCGCGCGGAATGCATCGCGAATCTGCGCCGGCGAAAGCTGCGCCAACAAATGTCCCAGCCAGCGCGCGTCCGCCAAGGGGATGTTCCGGCCCAGGAGCGTCAGCCGAAGCCGCAAGCGGTACTCCGAATGGTCGAACCAAAACAGCCAGGGAGGCCGGGCCGGGCTGCGCACGTCTACCGCATCGTCGCGTATCGCCGCCAGGAACTTTGAATGCCGGTAGTGGGCCAGGTTTCCGCGGGTCTTCTTTAGCGGCCAAGTGAGATTGGGAGTTCCAAAGCTCGCGCCCAAATCGCTGACCATGTAGATCCGCCGCGACTCTCCATCCGGCGTCTCCTCTTGGTAAATGGCATTGTTTTCGTCCTTCAAATCCCAGTTATTGATTAGGCCCATTAACAACCTGAGTCCATTCCATTCCCGGGTTCCGCTAAAAGGATCGTCATTCCATTCCCAAGTTCCGATCTTCTCCTCACCCTTCAGATAGCGCTTCAGACGCGCGTCGCGAATCACCCCTCCCGGCGAAACAAAATTCTGCCCTCGATGCAGGTGGCGCGGCAGTCCCTCCACCTGGAGCCGGGCAACGAAGTAATCTTCGTTTGCGAAATATCCGGCGGCCCATACAAGGCGCGATGCGGCGGTCTCGGGACGCGCCTCCAAGCCCAGCTTGACTTTCCACTTCACTCCGTTCTCATCCCGAACCACGAACTTCGGACTGGACCCGTCCAGATCCTCCTCCACGAATTCGACCCTTCCCGCAGGCTGGTGCTCTCGCCCGCCCGGGCCGTAAAAAAGATCGCGCGCGGAGATATCGCCCGGATCGCTCCATAAAACGGCCGGGCCGTTTCCTGTAGTTTCTACCTCCGGCCCCCGCTCCGGGCGTCCTTTTTTCACGCGCGATTCTGCGGCACTGGCGCACAGTGCCAAGGCCGCGCAAACGGCAAACAGTCTTGTCTTCATATTGATACCCGTTTCCGCTCGGCCGCAGCGCAGCGACCTTAGCCTTAGCCGGTGCACAAGGGATACCAGGATGCAAGAAAAATTGACGCAGGGCGCCGGGCGCCGCCCGGAGAGGAGGCTCGGACATGAAGCTTATGCTTCAGCCTGGAGAGGGGCCGACATCCATCATCAAGGCGATCAACAACGCCAAAACCAGCATTGAGATCATGATCTTCCGCTTCGACAGAAGTGAAATCGAACGCGCTCTGGCCAATGCGGTCAAGCGGGGCGTTTTCGTTCACGCGCTGGTCGCCCACTCTAACCACGCCGGAGAAGACGGACTGAGAAACCTGGAAATGCGGCTGCTCGCGGCCGGAGTGAACGTCGCGCGCACATCCAGCGACCTAGTCCGATATCACGGAAAGATGATGATCGTCGACCGTCGCGAACTCTACGTGTTGGCCTTCAATCTCACCTATCTGGATATCGAGCGCAGCCGCAGCTTCGGCGTCGCCACCACCAATCCGAAGCTGGTGCACGAAGCGGTAAGGCTTTTCGAGGCGGACGCCAAGCGTCTGGTTTATGAACCCGCACAGCCCTGCCTGGTAGTGAGTCCCGCCAATGCGCGCAAGCAATTATCGGCTTTTATCAAGGGCGCCCGGAAGGAGTTGCTCATCTACGATCCCACTGTAAGCGACCCCGTTATGATCCGCCTTCTCGAAGAGAGAGCCATGGCGGGCGTGGAGGTGAAGATCATCGGCCGGCTGGCCCGCAGGCGGGACGTGCTTCCTTCGCGCAAATTGCATCGCTTGCGGTTGCACGCCCGCGCGATCGTTCGCGATCATTGCGACGCCTTTATTGGCAGCCAAAGTTTGCGCGAAATCGAACTGGACGGGCGCAGGGAGGTGGGCATTATTTTTCGCGACCGGCGCATCGTCCATCGCCTGGTCGAAACCTTTCGCGAGGATTGGGAAGTCGCAGGCAAAGCCCAGGAGCAGAAGAAAAAGAACGAAGCAGCCGCCGCCGAGAGGGTCGCAAAGAAAGTGGCCAAGGCGGTGGTGAAGGAACTGCCGCCCGCGACTCCGGTTCTGGAGGCGGCGATGGAGGAAATCGCTCACATCCCGATCGATCTGAGCGCCGCGGAGGTGGAGGAAACCGTGAAGGACGCCGTCAAAGAGGCGGTGAAAGAAGCCTTGACGGAAGTCGTCCAAGACGTAGTCGAAGGGGCCGGCGAAAGCGGACCCGCGCCGTCGGAAGGGGGGCTCCGGCGGCGCGGGCATCCGCGCATGCAAACCGAAGCGCTAACGCCGGTCCAATAATCGCCGGTTATTTCGACGGCGCCGCCGGCTTGGTCGCCGGATCCCAATGCTCGGCGATCTTGCCGTCCTGGATGCGGAACATGTCGAACCACGTGCTGGTATATTTTTGCCCGGCTGCGTCGGTGTACTCCCGCACCAGCGACAGCGTCACGTAATCGCCCTCGGCTTGAATCGCCACCAGGCCGTTGACCAGATCCGGAATGGGCTGAGGTCCGCCCAAGCGTTCAAAATAGACTTTAAAGCCTTTGATGCCCGTATCGGCGTTGGGATTGTGCTGGATGTAATCCTCCCGCATGTACTTCTCGGCTTGGTCCAGCCGGCGGCCTTGCAGAACAATGCGGTAAAAGTCGTAAGCGAGTTTCTTGTTGGCTGCAAGCTTCGGATCGTTGCTCTTGAGCAGGGCAGCCTGGTCTTTGGCGGCAACCACGGGAAGCGCGGCGAAAACTGGCGCGCAGCAAGCCGCCAGAGCGGCTATGGCGGTAGTAAATCTCATTCGCGGTATCCTCTCCGGGACAGTCTATCAACAGGAAGAGTAACTTGCGGCCGGTTCCACCGCGTTATACTATGTGGACAGTTTTGCGTACACCCTGGAGGTTCTTCGCATGAACATCAAACTTGCTCTGGCGGTTGGCTCCGCTGCTTTGCTGGCGGCTTCCGCGCCAGCGCTGGCGCACCATTCCTTCGCCGCTGAGTACGACAGCTCCAAGCCTGTCGACATCCATGGAAAAGCCGTCAAAATGGACTGGGTGAATCCCCATTCTCACCTCACTCTCGAAGTGACCACTTCGGATGGTAAGACGGAAATGTGGGGAGCCGAAACCCCTCCTCCCAATCTTCTCTATCGCGCCGGCTGGCGGCAAAACATGATCAAAGGCGGCGAGGAGATCACCGTTCACGGCTATCTGGCCAAAGACGGAACCAACCTCATGTGGGCGCAATACGTGGATTTCGCCGACGGCCGGCGGATCACTCTGAATTCGGGCCCTGAGCCCGTACAGGGCGGCGGTCGGGGCGGCGCTAAGCAGTAGGCGGAGTTTTTGGCCGGCTTATCCAGAGGAGTTCTGTCCAAGATGACAAATCGCGTATTTACGATGGCGGCGGCCGCCGTTGTGTTCAATCTGAACGCCCTCCCGGCGTTTTGCCAGACCAAAGGCCAAGCCTTTACAGTTGGGCATACCTGGGACGGTCAACCCGATCTGCAGGGAATCTGGCAGCCGGCGAAACCCGTCGACAACCTCGAAAAGGGCGGGTTCATCAAAGATCCCTCTAATGGCAAGATTCCGTACGCCGCCGGAGGAGCGCAAAAGCGCGATCAAAACGCCAAGAACGCCAAAACCGCGGACTTGGTCAATCGCTGCTACATGCCGGGAACGCCACGCCTCATGTATATGGGGTTCCCCTTCCAGATTTTCCAGAACGCCAAGTACGTGGCCATCGTCTCCGAATACGCGCACACCTACCGCATGATTTATTTGGACGGCTCGCCGCACATCGATTTCCCCGACACCTGGATGGGGGATTCGCGCGGCCACTGGGAGGGCGAGGCGCTTGTCACCGACGTGATCAATTTCAACGACAAGACCCTGCTCGACAAGGCTGGAAATCATCACAGTAATCAGCTTCAGGTCAAGGAGCGGTTTACCCGCCCCGGGCCAAATACGCTGCTCTACGAAGCGACGCTTCACGATCCCATGACTTTTACCAAGGATTGGAAGATCAGCGTGCCCATGACGCTGAAGACAGGCCCAACCGTGCGGCTGATGGAATACGAGTGCCAGGATTTGGCGTTTGGCCAATAGCGGTCGCCCGTTAAGGAGATCTCACATGAAGAGTGCATTGCTAGGATTCGCCCTTGTAATAGGAACGACCATCGCGTTCGTCAGCCCGGTACCCGGCCAGGACGGCGCGCCGCCGCAGGAAGGCAAGGGCGGAGGAAAAGGCAAGGGCGGTTTCGGCCGCGGCAAAGGCGCTCCCGCTCAGCCCGCGGGTCCCATGCCGAAGCTCCCCGACGGCCATCCCGATATGCAAGGCTTCTGGACTCCTCCGGCCATTACCGACATCGAGCCGGCGCCGGCCCGCGCGGGACGCGGCGGAGGAGCGGCTCCTGGCGACGCCAAAGGTCCGGCAGGCGCCGCAAAAGGCGGGGCGCCGGCGGGCGGAGGCGCCGCGGCTTTCGGATTCGGCGTGGGCGGCGGCAATCGCATCATCGACCCTCCGGATGGCAAAATCCCCTACAAGCCCGAGGCCCGGGCAAAGCAGCAGGATCTCCTCGAGCACCATATGGCTCAGGAGCCGGAGCTGCACTGTTATCAATCCGGCGTCCCCCACAGCGAATCCAATCAATTCGGCATTCAGATCATTCAGACTCCGAACTATTTCGTCCAGCTATCCGAGTTCATGCACACCGTGCGCATCATTCCCACCGACAACCGCCCGCACATCGATCCAAAGATCCGCCTGTTCCAGGGCGATCCGGTCGGTCACTGGGAAGGCGACACCCTGGTAGTGGATACAACCAACCAGAACACCAAAACCTGGTTCGACACCTCTGGCAATTTCAAAACCGAGGCGCTTCACATCACCGAGAAGTTCATTCCCCAAGACGCCAACACCATCGTCTACGAAGCCACCATGACCGATCCGGAAATTTACACCCAGCCCTGGACGGCCCGCTGGAACATCAACCGCAACCGGCAAACGACCATGTCCGATGGCCATCCCTACGAACAGATGGAATTCGGCTGCATTGAGGGCAATACGGATCTCGAGCACTACACCGAAGACAAAGGCGGCAAAAAGCCGCTGGTCGTTGGCAAGAAATCGAATTGACTTGACTCTCCGTCAGTGTTGCCCTTATGATGAAGGCATCACTGAGAAAGGAGGTGGTCCAGTCGAATGTCATCTGGCAGTAATTGTAGTTTCAACGGGACTCTTACAACGCGTGAGGTGGCTGACTCCTAATACCACCGCTCCCAACGTTCAGGTTTCGTTCAGTGACGAGGCCGCTGTTCCTGTCGACCGGCCCCTTATGCGGAACTGAGCGTCCCTAGTAAAAAGTGCAAGGGAAGCCCCACGGCGATTACGCATCGCCGTGGGAATTTCCCTTTTGCGTGCTAGACTTTTAAAAGAATCAAATGAAATCCGGCATCCATCCCGCCTACGAAGAGATCAATGTCATTTGTGCTTGCGGCCACACCTTCCGCACCCGTTCCACTCATAAAGGCGACATCCGCGTGGAGATCTGCTCCAATTGTCACCCGTTCTTCACCGGCCGGCAGAAACTGGTCGACACCGAAGGCCGCGTAGACAGATTTCAGAAGAAGTATCAGAAGGTGCGCGAAGCCGCCGCCAAAAAGAAGCAGCCGCAGCCGGTCGCATCCTGAGCTGCGCTCGCTAGTCCCGCCAAGAGGCTATCCGTTGGCCTTTATCCAACCCGCGGCATCCGCCTCAGCGCATCCCCGTGCATTGCCTCAAGGCGCGCAATCCGCTCTTCGGTAGAAGGATGCGTGGAGAACAGACGCATCAAACCGTCCCCACGGAACGGATTTAAGATAAACATGTGCGCCGTCGCCGGGGTTGCGTCTTCCATCGGAATTCGCTGCACGCCCCGCTCGAGCTTTCCGAGCGCGCTGATTAATCCATCCGGCGAACCGGTGTATTTGGCCGAGGCCTCGTCGGCGCTGAACTCCCGAGATCGCGAGATCGCCAACTGAATCAGCATCGCGGCAATGGGCGCGAGAACGATCATGAGAAGCCCTCCCAAAGCGCTGCCCCGGTTGTCGCGATCGCGTTCATAACCGCCCTCGTATCCGCCGAACATCGCCGCCCAGCCCGCCATCCGCGCCAGAAACGTGATGGCCGCCGCCAGCGTCGCCGCAACCGAGCTGATCAGAATATCGCGATGCAGCACGTGGCCCAGCTCGTGCGCAACCACGCCTTCCAGTTCCCGATCGGTCATCAGATTCAAAATGCCCACCGTGAACGCCACCGAAGCTTTGCGGGGATTGCGGCCCGTTGCGAACGCATTAGGTTGCTCTTCGGGAATCAGCCATAGCTTCGGCATGACCGGCAATCCCATCCTCTGCCTCAAACCCTGCACCAGCGGATAGACCCGCGCATACGCCTCCGAATTCTCTTCCGGCGTGATCGGCTGCGCCCGATACATCATCAGCGCGAGCTTGTCAGAGAAGAAATAGCTGAAGAAATTCATCGCGACCGCGATCATCAACCCGTACTGGAGGCCCGCGCGGCCTCCGATCATCTCGCCGCCGAACAGCACCAGGCCGCTCAAAAGCCCAAGGAGCAACGCTGTCTTAACCGTGTTCATAACTCCCGCCTTAATTGTCTCACGAGAACTCTATTAAAGAAAACGAAGCGGGAAGGAACTGGTTCCCGCCTCTTTCCCTTCCCGCTTCCTATTCCGACTCTCAAGTTTCGCTTCACCGGCGCTCAGTTGTGGCTTACTTCGATATTGATTTTCCGCGGTTTCGCGCTTTCCTTTTTAGGGAGCGTCACCGTCAGTACGCCGTTCTTGTAATCGGCTTTCACGTGCTCCGGATCGACGGTATTGGGAACCGTGAAGGACCGCTCGAAACTGCCGTAGGACCGCTCGATACGGTGATAGCCGCCCTTGTCGCTCGCCTTGTCGAACTTGCGCTGGCCCTTCAGCGTCAGCGTGTCGTTTTCGAGATTCACTTGAATGTCCTCGAATTTAACGTCCGGCACGTCGGCCTTCACTACCAGCTCGTTCTCGTTTTCGGAGATGTCGACCGGCGGCATCCAGGGTCGGGCGGAAGGCTCCGCAAACAGCCGGTTCATCGTGTCCTCAAACGCCTTGAGCGCAGGAAAGGGCTCGAAATCGGTGAAAGGTGAGTACTTAATAATCGCCATGATATTTTCTCCTGTGTGAAATCATGCTTACATTGACAATATAAAACATGCGTTATTCATTGTCAAGTATTATGATAGTTATCTTAGTGCTACTTAATGCTATGCCCGGTTCTAAGATGACTAGAACCTACAAAATGCTTTAAAAATATATACTTATATGATTAGGCAGGAAGCAGGCTGCGTAGCGGAAAGAAGAACGCCTTAACGAATTCCACTGCACAGGCGGTGGCTTCTTCCCAATTTTCATCGTGAATTGGAACAACCACCCTGACTAACGCCGTGTCGGTCCGGTTATCTCGGATCGCATCCGCTATGCTCCAGATTTTCGCCTTGTATTCGCTGGCGACCACGCGCCCCCGAGATTGGTAC
Source organism: Bryobacteraceae bacterium (assembly GCA_035293905.1). Lineage (GTDB taxonomy): Bacteria > Acidobacteriota > Terriglobia > Bryobacterales > Bryobacteraceae > Palsa-187. The sequence goes on along the minus strand of DATGLY010000140.1, from coordinate 49,302 downwards.
CAATACAGAACCAGGCTTCGCTCCGCATCGCGCGCCACCACATACCGGTTCACGGTAATCGATTGCCCGGCTCCTACATCCAAGGTCAGCTCATCCGCAGAGAGGCTTGTCCAACCGGTTCCCGGCAGGCAATTTTTAGGCGAGTGAGGACCCGCGCCGGTGCTCAGCGTCCGGAAAGCCGCTACGAACAGGTTCGCGCCGCGCCGGTTTCGGTCGTCCAAGTAGATCCGGTTTAGCAAATCGTCCGCTTTGAGGAAATCGCGGGTTTCCTGGTCGATCACGCCCTCCTCGTAGAATCGCCAGCTTCCGACGCTCAGCGGAAATCTTGAAAGCGGCGTCATCACGGGGACATATTCGGGACGCTCGGAGCTGTAAAGCATCGCCGCCCGCAAAACCAGCAGACCGCTGGCAAGCCAAATCGAGGTTGAGGTTTTCACGCCGGAGCGCTCCTGTTCCTCGTAACCCTCTTAAGGAACAGATGCAGGCTCGCCAGCATGACTCCGGACACCGCGAAAATCGCCCAACCTTCCATCGTGTGGAAGATGCCGTGCGCCAGCTCCGGATTAACCTCGCTCAGCAGGCCGGTCGCCGTAACGCGCCCCGCATTGGCGACGATGGCGACCGGCGGCGTGGCGGCGAGCAGCACCCACCGCATCCAGACGCGGTGGTCGAACAAGTAAGCGTAAACCAACGAGAGGAACGATAAAGAGAGCAGGCTGCGGATGCCGCTGCAAGCTTCCGCGACGTCCAGCCGTTGGCTGGGAATCTCCAGGACATTTCCATCGCGGTACACCGGAACGCCCAGCACGCCCAACGATAGTTCCGCTACCCGGCTGGCGAACAACTGAAGCGGAAAGGTGATCTCGTTATAGACCACGCCGGGAAAGGGAATCATGAACGGCAGCAGCAGGAGCGGAAAGGCAAGCGCGCGGACAATCGCCGTTCCTCCCACCAGCAAAAGCAACCCATAAAGCGTGATAAGGACGGAAGTGCGCTGAAGAAACAAGTCCGCGCCGAGCATTCCCAGATAACCTTGGATGGCGCCCCACAGCATAACCGCGGCGCCCCACCACGACGGGGTCAGAGACAATTGGCTCAGCCGTTCGCGCCGCTGCCAGACGATATAGGCGGCCACCACCGGGACAAAAAATCCGTGTCCCATATCGCCATCGTTGGTCCATTGCAAAGCCAGGCGCTTAAGGATGGAGAAGCCGCCGGCCGCGAAAAGCAGCGCAAACCACGCGATCGCCGCCCATGGCGCTTTGCGCGATTTGGCGGGGCAGGCCTGTCCCGGGAGGCCTCCTGCGACCGACGCCATGGCATCCATTCTAATCCAAGCGGCTTGCGGCGCTTATAACTCAAACCGGATCCCTTGCGCAAGGGGCAATTCGTTCGACCCGTTTACCGTCACCGTCTGGCGGCGCATGTAGGCTTTCCAAGAATCGCTGCCCGATTCGCGTCCGCCCCCCGTATCTTTTTCGCCGCCGAACGCGCCGCCGATTTCCGCGCCGCTCGTGCCCAGGTTCACGTTGGCGATGCCACAATCGCTGCCGCGCGCGCTTAAAAACGCTTCGGCGGAAAGCAAGCTGGCCGTGAAAATCGCCGAGGAAAGCCCCTGTGGAACGTCGTTGTGCCAGGCAATGGCTTCTTCGAGCTTTTCGAACTCGATCAAATGCAGGATGGGAGCGAAAATCTCCTCCTTCAGGATAGGCATCTCGGGCCGCGACTGCACCAGTGTCGGCTCGACGAAGCAGCCCTGCAGGTGTTTGCCGCCATATAAGATTTCGCCGCCCTGCTCGCGAATTTGAGCGAGGCCGCGCATCATGTATTCCACGGCGCCCGAATCGATCAGCGGCCCCATCAACGTGGCCGGATCGCTGGGGTCGCCGATGCGCACCTGCCGGTAAGCCGCAACCAGCCTTTGCGTGACCGCGGCGGCGATGCCTTTTTGCAAAAACAGGCGGCGGATGGAGGTGCAGCGCTGTCCTGCCGTCCCCACCGCGCCGAACAAGACCGCCCGCGTCACGAGTTCCGGATCGGCGTCGTCCATCACGATGACGCCGTTGTTGCCGCCCAGCTCCAGCAGCGTGCGGCCCAGCCGCGCGGCCACGACGGGCGCAATCTGTTTACCCATCCGCACCGAACCGGTGGCGCTGATCAGCGGGATCCGGCGGTCTTCCACCATCCGCCGCCCGACCGCGTCGTCAGTCCCGATGACCAGATTCAACACCCCGCTCCAGCCGTGGCGCGAAAGGACCCTCTCACAGATGCGATGGGTTTCGAGCGCGGTGAGCGGAGTCTTGAGCGAAGGCTTCCAAACGACGGTATCGCCGCAAGCCATCGCGATCAGTGCGTTCCAGCTCCAGACGGCGACGGGAAAATTGAAAGCGGTGATGATGCCCACCACTCCCAGCGGATGCCACTGCTCGTACATGCGGTGCCCGGGCCGCTCGCTCGGCATGGTCAGACCGTAAAGCTGGCGCGAGAGGCCTGAGGCGAAGCTGGCGACGTCGATCATCTCCTGGACCTCGCCTTCGCCCTCGGCCAAAATCTTGCCAGCTTCTTGGGTGACGAGCTTGCCCAGATTCGCCTTCTCGCGGCGCAGCTCGTCGCCGATCTCACGCACAATCTCCCCGCGAGCGGGCGCGGGAAGCATCCGCCAGCGCTCGAACGTTTGGCCGGCTCTGCAAATTGCAGCCTCGTAATCTTCCGACCCGGCCAGCCGGACGCGGCCAAGCTCGGCGCCGGTGGCCGGGTTATAGGAGATGACTTGGCCTCCTTCGATCCTTCCGCTCATACCGCCAGTTTGGCAGAGCTCCGCGCAGGCCGAGCCGCCGCTTGGTTGCCTCTTCGGCAAGATGGGACCGGCTGCGTCTGCGCGCGCTTGCTCGCGGCGGAGCGCGCGGCGCAACTTTTCGAGGCGCGGCTCGCCGCCGTCCCCCTCTACACCGCGCGGCCTTGGTAATTGCGCTCGTAGAACTGCTGGTATTCTCCCGACTTTACCCGCGCAACCCAGCCCGGGTTCGAGCGGTACCAATCGAGGGTGGCCTGCAAGCCCTTTTCGAATGGCATTTCCCCTTTCCAGCCGGTTTCTCGCATCAGCTTGGCGCTCGTAAGCGCGTAGCGGCGGTCGTGGCCCGGTATGGCCTTGGCCTGCTGGTCCAGAGCCTGCAGTTGAGCATTCGTCGAAACGGCGACCTGGAAAAGCAGATTGCAATCCGCGGCGCTGACGGCGAGCGAATCGCAAACGCCCTGTTTCATCTTTTGATTTTTAGCCCCGGCGGCGTCCAAGACGCGAATTTCGTACGCATCGGGCGCCTCCATATCTCCTATTGGCTCGCGCCCCGCTCCCGGCCGCGATCCTTGCTGCGAACGGGATCGCATACACCGCAAAAAAAAACGGCGTCAAGGAAAAAATCGCTACGAATACATTAAAGTCGCGCGAAAAATGACCGACGTGTGCTTCCGGGTCCTTCGCGGTTGCCCTAGACCGCGCGGCCTTTGTAGTTGCGCTCGTAGAACTGCTGGTATTCGCCGGATTTCACCCGCTCCACCCAGCCCGGATTCGAGCGGTACCAATCGATGGTGGCCTGCAAGCCCTCTTCGAAGGGCATCTCCGCTTTCCAACCGGTTTCGCGCATCAGCTTGGCGCTCGTAAGCGCATAACGGCGGTCGTGGCCAGGGCGGTCACGGACGGTTTGCATCAGGCTCTCGGGCTTGCCGAGCGCCGCGAGGATCTTGCGGACCACGTCGACATTTGGAAGCGCGCGGCTGCCGCCGATATTGTAGATCTCTCCCGGCCGGCCGCGGTCGATCGCCGCCAGGATCGCGCGGCAGTGATCGTCCACATACAGCCAGTCGCGAATCTGCATGCCATCGCCGTAAATCGGCAGAGGTTTATCTTCAATGGCGTTGGAAATCATCAGCGGAATAAGCTTTTCGGGGAACTGGTAAGGGCCGTAATTGTTGGAGGCTCGGGTGACCGTGACAGGCAAGCCGTAGGTGCTGAAGTAAGAGAGCGCCAGCAAATCCGAGGCCGCTTTGGACGCCGAATAGGGGCTGCTGGCGCGCAGCGGATAGCTTTCATCGGCTTCGCGCGGAGGGTCGATGCTGCCGTAAACTTCGTCGGTGGAGATATGAACGAATCGAGGCACCCGATACTGCCGCGCCGCTTCGAGAAGGGTGAGCGTTCCGCGCAGGTTGGTTTGGAATACTGGCTCCGGCGAAAGGATGCTGCGGTCCACGTGGGATTCGGCCGCGAAATTCACAAGCACGTCGGCGCGGAATTGCTCGACCAGAGAATTCACCAAAGCGGAATCGCAGATATCGCCGTGGACGAAGCGGTAGCGGGCATCGGCGGAAATCTCCTGAAGATTTTCCAAATTGCCGGCGTAGGTAAGCTTATCGAGATTCACCAGCGCGCTCGCGCGGCCGGATTTCATCACCAGCCGGACGAAGGCGCTGCCGATGAATCCGGCTCCGCCGGTGACTAGAAATCGCATTATTTGTGCTGCGTCTCCCAGTCGTATGCGATATCGGGATCGTTATAGGGAATGCGCCCCTCGTCTTGTGGATTGTAAAGACGGTCGGTGACGTACACCAGCATGGCGGCATTTGCGCCGATGACTTTGTACCCGTGGCCCACCCCCGGCGGGATCCGCACCTGCCAGGGATTCAGCGCGCCGGCATACAGAGTGTTCTTCCAGCCGTAGGTCGGCGAGCCAGCACGCAGATCCACCAGCGCGATTTGCAGCATGCCTTGCGCTGGCGCCCAGAGATCGGTCTGATAGCGGTGGAAGTGAAACGCCTTTATCGTACCCGGATAGCTGAGGGCGGCCGAAACCTGCGTTGATTCGGGAGGAAACTCGGCAGCCAAGCCTTGGCGGATACGGACAACTTCGAGAAAATATCCCCGGTCGTCGGGCCAAAGCGCGTACGGTTGCACAACGACGCCGTCGATGCGGTCCGCGGAATCGGGGGTCCGGATGAGGCGTCCGATTCCCGGCTCGCAATGGGGGGTCGCAATGGCAATGGCTCCGCTGGCGATAACGCTCACTTAATGTAGATTAGCGCATCCAGTGGCTTCGGACCCCCTAACGCCTCGCTCCGGCTGACGCTGGCCCCTCGTCCCAAATCTTGGGATCTTCGCCGGACAGTTTGTAAAGAGTCTGCCGCCGGGCATCTAGTTGCCTACGGAAAACTGGCAACGCAGTTGCTGCTTATAAACCTCGGATTTTGGCAAGCGAGCGCCTATGCCGATCGCGATCACGGTTGTTGTCCCCGTCCACAATTCCGCAAGGTATTTGCGCGCCTGCCTTGAGCATCTGAGCCGGTCCACATTTCGGGATTTCGAATGCATCGTGGTGGATGACGGCTCAACCGATGACTCGGCTGAAGTCGCTAAACGCGCAGGCGTAACGGTGCTCGCCACCAGTTCGCGCCGCGGACCTGCCTATGCGCGCAATGTCGGGGCAAAGTCGGCCAAGGGTGAGATTCTGTTTTTCATCGACGCCGACGTATGTGTGTCGCCCGATACTCTCGAGCGCGTTTACGCGAATTTCGACCAGGATCCCGAGCTCTCGGCCGTAATCGGCTCCTATGACGAGCTTCCGGAATCGCAGGATTTCGTCTCACTTTACAAGAACTTGATGCACTCCTATGTGCATCACAACTCCAAGCGCGAAGCCAGTACCTTCTGGAGCGGCTGTGGAGCCATACGGAAGTCGGTCTTTCGGGAGTTCAGCGGGTTCGACGAGTCCTACCGGCGGCCTGCAATCGAAGATATCGAACTGGGTTACCGGCTCACAGCCGCCCGCAAAAAGCTGTTGCTGGACCCCTCTATCCTGGTCAAGCACCTCAAGCGGTGGAGCTTCTATAGCCTCGTCAAAACCGATATTTTTGACCGCGGCATTCCCTGGACGGAATTAATTCTGCGCGACCGCCTGCTTCCCAACGATCTCAATCTACAACTCAGCCAGCGGGTGAGCGTGGCGCTAGTGTATTTGCTCATGCTCATGGCGGTCTGGGCGACGTGGCGAAACGGGCGATCGTTTACCTTGTCGCTGTTGACTCTGCTGTTTTTGGTGCTTTCCCAATTCGGCGTCGAGAGCACGTGGAGAACGCAGCCCAAGGCCATGGCGGCGATGCTGGGACTCATGGGAACCATCGTTTGGCTGGCCTGGACCACGCAGAGCCGGTGGCTGATCCCGCCCGTGCTGATCGCCTACGCCTTGCTGTTTGTGCGGCACCGCTATGCTTTCCGGTCCCGGCGGGCGCGCAAAATTTCGGGAGTAATTTGCGGCGCGTATTTACTCGGCGCAATGGCGTTCACGCTCTTATATTTACCCTATGAGCGGCGGGCGTTCTGGTTTTATCTCGTCTTGACCGTCGTGATTTTGTTGAATAGCCAATTCTACGTCTTTTTGGCCGGCCGCACAGGACGGCTGCTGGCGCTCGCGGCAGTCCCCTTTCATTTGCTTTATCACTTTTACAACGGCATTTCTTTCGCCATCGGCATGACGAAGCACTTGTCCCGCCGCGCGCTCGCGCCCCAAGGCAAACAGGTTTCCAAAAGCCTCCCAGTTTCCCCGGATTCATGAAATCCGGCCGCTCCGCAATCCTGACTTATCATTCTCTCGACGACAGCGGGTCGGTGATCTCCGTCGCGCCGCAAATTTTCCGGGACCAGATGAATTGGCTTGCAGACTCCGGAATTCCTGTGGTCCCTCTTGAGAAAATCCGCGACAGTCCGGGTGCGGTGGCCCTCACGTTCGACGATGGATTCCGCAATTTCTTGGATTGCGCCGCTCCCCTGCTTCAGGACAAAAAGTTCCCCTGCACCGTGTTCGCGGTCTCCGGCTTCTGCGGCGATTCCAACCGCTGGCCATCCCAGCCCGCCAAGCCGTGGGTTCCCACGCTGCCTTTGATGAGCTGGCGCGAGTTGCGCGAGGCGGCGGAAGCGGGGATCGACATCGGATCGCATACGGCCACCCATCCGCTTATGACATCCCTTCCGGCGGCCCAAGTCGAGCAAGAGTTGCAAAACAGCCAAAGCGCGATTGAAGACCGCATCGGAAAGCCCGTTACGGCATTTGCATATCCTTATGGAGCGAGCTCGCCAGCCGTGCGCCAAGCCGTGCGGCGGCGCTTCCAGACCGGCTGCGGCGTGAAACTCGAGTTTGTCTCCAGCGCTTCAGACCGGATAGATCTGCCCCGGCTGGACGCATTTTACTTGCAAAACCGGGTCTGGTTTCATGGCTTGGGCGCGGCGTACGGGACCGCCTACATTGCGGCGCGGCGGTGGCTAAGGCAATGGAGGGCCACAACGGCATGAGCGCTGCCGTTGCGCAAGTGGCGATTCTGGGCGCGGGCCCGGCCGGTCTCGGCTTGGCGTACCGGTTGGGACGCCGCGATGGTTTCGCAGTCACCGTGCTGGAACGAGGCCAAAGCGTCGGGGGCAACGCCGGCAGCTTCGAGCTCTGTGGAATGCGGGTCGATTACGGCAGCCACCGCCTGCATCCCTCTTGCGCTCCCGAAATACTGGAAGATCTTAAGAGCATGCTGGGGGAGGAATTATTGGACCGGCCGCGGCATGGGCGCATTCGTTTACGTAATCAATGGGTCCATTTTCCGCTAAAGCCGGTTGATTTAATTCTAAATTTGCCGTATTCTTTCATGGCGGGCGTGGCTCGCGACGCCGCGCTTCGCTGTCTCGCGCCGCGGCGAGGCGACGACTTTGCTTCGGTGCTCGAGGCCGGACTGGGCAGGACGATTTGCAAGGACTTTTATTTTCCCTATGCCCGCAAGATCTGGGGCTGCGACCCGGCCGCTTTGGACGCCGAACAGGCGCGCCGGCGCGTATCCGCGGGCTCGCTTTCGAAGATGGCGCGCAAAATCCTCCCCAGCGCGCCGGGGAGGGAGCGCCAACCGCGTGGACGTTTTTTCTACCCGGCCAACGGCTATGGAGCCATTTCGGAAGCCTATGCCGAGGCCGCTGTGCGCCGGGGTGTCCGCTTGAAGCTCGCCACCAGCATCGGGGCGGTGGAAACCGTCGCCGGAAAGGTGCGCGCCGTGCGAGCCATCGGGCCGGCCGGCGAGGAGTGGGTCGCCGCAGACCAGGTCTGTTCGACCATCCCGGTGACCCAATTGGTCCGCCTGATTCAGCCACAAGCGCCGGAAGCGGTGCTACGCGCGGCGTGCGCGCTTCCCTTCCGGGGCATGATCCTGATCTACTTGGTTCTGCAGACCGAGAGGTTTAGCGAGTACGATGCTCATTATTTCCCCGGCCTGGATATTCGGATTACCCGCCTTTCCGAGCCGAAAAATTATGGTTTGGCGAAATGGCCCGGAAAAACGGTCCTCTGCGCCGAGATGCCCTGCTCGCTGGACGATCCGGTTTGGCGAGCCACGGACGCCGAGCTTGCATCGATTGTGAGGGACGCCCTCGAGGCGGCGGATCTCCCCCTCCGCTGCGCGGTTTTATCGGTGGCGAGCAGGCGGCTGCCGCACGCCTATCCTATTTACAAGCGCGGCTATCGAGAGCACTTCGCACGCATCGAGCAATGGCTGGCCGAAATCGGCGGTCTGGTGTCTTTCGGCCGCCAGGGCCTGTTCGCGCACGACAACACGCACCATGCTTTAGCGATGGCCTACGCTCTGGACGATTGCTTGCGCCAGGACGGCTCGTTCGACCGCGAGCTATGGAAGCAGTACAGGGCGCGGTTTGAAGAACACGTGGTGGAGGACTGATGGCGGCGTCGGCGGACACCATTCGAGAGATGCGCGCCAACGCCCGCCAGGCGAAAAGCGCCCTGACGAAACTGGCGCCGTATCTGTTAGGGCTGTATTTTGCGCTGTGGTCGCTCTGGGGCGCAGGCCGCACCGGCATTGTAGATACGGACGCCGCGCGGCACGCCATGAATGGCGCCTTCATATACGACTTGTTCCGCTCCGGCCATCTTTCTCATCCAGTGGAGTATGCCGAGCAGTATTATGGGCACCTGCCGGCGCTCTCGATGCCTTACCATCCCCCGCTGTTTCCCGCTCTCGAAGCGCTGTTTTTCGCTCTGTTCGGCGTGAAGCTGTTTACGGCGCGCCTTGCCGTGGCGGCGGCCGTGGGCGCCAGCGCCGCGCTGCTCTACCGCTTGACGGAAGCGATGCTGGAGAACCGCATCCTAGCCGCGTGCGTGACGGCGACCGTGCTGTCGCTTGAAAGTTCGCAATTGGTGGCGCAGGACGTCATGCTGGAATTTCCATCGATGGCGTTCCTGCTGGCCGCGCTTTGTTGTCTGACGGATGTCGCCGGCCGAAAAGGCATTTCGGGCAAGAGCGCCGTCTGGTTCGCGATTTTTGCCGCCGCCGCCTTCTGGTCCAAACAGCACGCCGTGCTATTGGGCGGAGTGGCCGTTTTAACCCCGCTGCTGAGCGGACGCGGGAGCATGCTATTCCGCAAGCAGCTTATCGCTTCGGTGGCTCTGTTCGGCGCGTCGGTGTTCGCTTATATATTTCTCTCCTCGCGTTTCCACAATGTCGGGATTCATGACGCGGCCAGCTCCGCGGCGGACCTGGGCTGGATTGCCAGGGCCACGATTCCAGCCTATTTTGAATGGGCCAAGGCCGATCTTGCCGGTCTTCCGGCGGCGTTCGCGGTGTGCGCCATCGCCGCGTCGCTGCTGGCGTGGCGGCGCCAAGGGGTGCGCTTCCGGCTGGGGCTGTACTGGGCATGGATCGTTTCTACAGCCTTGGTGCTCGCGGACCTAGGCGACACCAACAACCGGTATCTGTTCTTCCTATTCCCCGCGACCGTCACCCTGGGCTATGCGTGGCTTTACGGAGGCTGCGCGCGGCTTTGGGGGCATCGGGCCGCGGCGATCGCCGCGTCTGGATTCGCGCTGGCGTGGGTGGCGGCCGGCTGGCGGCATCACAGGGAGTTTCTGCGCGGCCCGGCCGAAGCGGCTGATATGATCTCCCGGAGCGGACCGGCGCGCGCGCTTTACGCCGGAGAGGCGGACGGCCAGTTCATCTTTGCGGTTCGCGCCGCCGATCCCAAGCTGGAGATGACCGTGATCTCGGGCGGAAAATTGCCGCGCGAAGCGTTCCAGCCCAGCCAACTGGAAGAGTTCTGCGCCCGGTATGGAATCGACTGGTTGATTGTGGAGGACGCTCCCAGCCTGCACCCGTGGAACGCCATCGCCGAAAGCCAGCCGGGCTTTTTGCGGCTTGAGCGCTCGATTCCCCTGGAATCGACGCGCGCGCGGTGGCGCTCGGGATTTTTGAACGTCTATAGGGTTCTGCGTGGAAAAACGGCGCCGGGCGGCGTGCTGGAAGTTCCCGTGCCGAGACTTGGCGGCAGCATTCCCGTGAAGCTATGAGCGTTGCGGGGCAGGTGGACCACAGGCGGGCGGAAAGCCCGCTGGCCGCCGGCCGCCCGCCGGCGCACACAACGGTTCGCTCTTCCGCGCCGTGGCGAGTGTTTCTCACCTGCTGGCTGACGTATACGGTTTTCTGGACGCCGTATATCGTTCGAGAACACTTTCCGGCGTTCACGCTCAGCGAACGCGGAACGCTGAACGTGGAGCCGTACCTGGGCTGGTCGGACGACATTTTTCAGGGGCCGCGGGGCGGCGCTTACATCAACAACAACCCGGGCGCGCCGCTGGCCGGAGCGATTCCTCTGTTTGGGCTGCGTCCCATGTTGGAGAAAGTGCGGCGGTGGAATGAGGCCCGCCCCCCCGCTTTGCCGCCCCGCGAAAGCGACCCGATTTGGATTCGCGCAGTCGCGGCGCGGCGCGAATTTTACTTTCTAGCGGCGGCCTTTGTTACGGTCGCTCTCGTGATGGCTCCGGCGACGGCGGCAACGATGGCGTACCTGTGCTTGCGGCTGCTTCAAGCGGGGATTGCCGCGAGCTCGGCGGCGGCGGCGGCGATCTTGTGCGGACTCGCCACGCCGCTGCTTTACCGAGCCGCATACTTGAATCACAATCTGCTGGCGGCGGACGCAGGTTTCGTCGCCTTGCTGCTGGCGTGGGATCCAAAAGGCGGCCCCTCGACGGCGCTTCGCGCGGCGCTGGCCGGATTGCTCGCGGGCTATGCGCTTTTGTGCGACTATAGCGGCGTCGTCGTGATCGCGGTCGTGGGCGCGTACGTGCTTTTGCGAAAGCCGGCGGCGGCAATTGCGTTCGCGCTGGGAGTTGCGCCGATGGTAGCGGCGTTGTTCGTTTATCAGATGTGGGCGTTCGGCTCGTTCTACCGGCCTTCACAACACTTCATGACGCCCACGGCCCCGACTTCGCACGGCTATCGCGGTTTCGACTGGCCGTCTGCCCGGTTGCTGTGGGCCAACTTCTTCGATCCGCGCTTTGGATTGTTCGCCTATTGTCCCGCTCTGCTGCTGGCGTTTGCCGCGCCGCTGGCAAGGCGTGGAAGCTTCCGGATTCCGCGTTTGGAAACCTGGGTCCTGTTTGCCTACTTCGGACTATTTGTGTTGTTCTGCGCCTGCAATCAGTATTCGTGGCTTCAGCCTTCCACGGGATTCCGCTATCTGGTTCCGGTGGTTCCGGGGTTGGCGCTGCTCGCCATGCAGGCCTGCCAGAGCCTTCCCTCCGCCGTGAAATGGATGGCCTCGCTGGCGGCGCTGCTGCAAAGCTTGATTCTGGCGGCGGCTCACGAAAACAGTTTCGGGCTGAGCGTGAGGAGTCTGATCGCGCGAAGATTCCGTTTGCCGTGGATGATGCGGCTGAGCGATCTAGGCGTTCACGCGCCGTGGGCGGCGCCGGCGGCCGCTTTGGGGCTGGTTGCGGCCGCGCTTGTTTGGGTCCCTTATAAGCGAGGCGATTGGCGCCGATGACAGCGGGATTGTGGCTGGCGCTGGCGGCGCTGGGACAGATCGCTTCGCTGCGGCTTATCGACGCGGGTCCCTTAATTCACTACCAGCATTATGTGCTGCCGCCGGCGGCGCTGCGCGATCCGGCGCGGGCGTGGGCGGCGGTCGTGGCGGCTGTGCAAGCCGCGATGGTCGCGGCTGGCTTGGTACGAAGAAGGCGCTGTTTCGCCGCCGTGGCCCGGAGGCCCGCGCGGGTGGCGGGCGTGCTGGCGATTTCTGTGGGCTTCGCCGCGGCGCTATCACGGGACCGGCGGTTTTTCCTTTTCGAATTCGGCTTCGCCGCTCTGATTCAGCTTGTCAACGCCGGCAACTTGGCGCTGTTCGCCTGGGCCCTTCCGGAAAAGACGGCGGCGGCGATTGGGCGGGCCGCCGATCGATGGCTGGGAGGAGACTGGAAGGGGGCCGTGAGAATCGACCGCTTTGCATGGCTGGCGGCGGGATGGGTCACGCTGGTTTCGGCGGGGCTGGCGTGGTTCGTGTACGACCGTCATCCGCACGTGGCGGACGAGGTGGTCTATCTCTACAACGCCCGTTATTTCGCCGATGGCAAGCTGTTCATGGCGCCGCCGCCTCTGGCCGCCGCCTTCGAGGTGGATTTGATGGACTATCATCCGGACAAGTGGTTTTCGGCGGTCCCGGTGGGGTGGCCGGCGGTGCTTGCGATCGGAGAGAAGTTGCACGCGGCGTGGCTGGTGAACCCGGTTTTAGCGGGCGCCAACGTTGTGCTGATTTACTTGCTCGCCGGGTCGCTGTACACGCGGCGGATCGCGCGGATGGCGGCGTCGCTTGTGTGCATTTCTCCCTGGTATCTGTTTTTGGCGATGAGCTATATGAATCACATCGTCACCTTGACTTGCGCGCTGGCGGCCTTTTGGGGAGTCGCGCAGGCACGGGCCACGGGATGGGCGCGGTGGACTTTTCTGGCTGGGCTGGCGATTGGGATGACCAGCACGATTCGTCCGCTCGATGGAGCGATCCTGGCTGTGCTGTGCGGGGCGTGGGCCTTGGGATTAGGCGGCTCGCGACTGCGGCTGCCATCGCTTGCGGCGCTGGCTCTGGGGACCGCGTTGGCGGGAACGCTGGCTCTGCCTTATAACAAAGTTCTCAACGGCGGCGTGGCGTCTCCACTGACCTATTACACCAACAAAACGTACGGGCCAAAAGCAGCGGCTTACGGCTTCGGGCCCGAGCGCGGTCTGGGATGGGCGATCGATCCCTACCCCGGCCATACTCCATTCGAGGCGATGATTCTCGGCGAGTTGAATGGCCACTCGCTCAATACGGAGCTGTTTGGCTGGAGCACGGGGTCGCTATTCCCGATCGCGATCTTTTTGTTTTTCGGCGCGCCGCGGCGGCCGGATTATCTGATGCTGGCCGCGAGCGCCGCGACGATTCTCGCATACGCCCCCTACTGGACCAACGGAGGGCCCGATTTCGGGGCGCGCTACTGGTTTTTGATTCTCGTTCCGTGCCTGGCCTTGGCGGCTCGCGGGCTGGAGTGGCTGGAGGCCAGAGCGAACGGCCGCGTCATGGCGGGCCTAGGGGCCCTGTGCGCAATGACCCTGGTCGCCTATATTCCGTGGCGGGCCGCCGATAAATATCACAACTATCTTCGGATGCGCCCGGATGTGCGAGAACTTGCGGCCAAGCGGGGCTTTGGCCGGAGCCTGGTGCTGGTGCGAGGAGAGCGCTTTCCCGATTACATGTCGGCCGCCATCTACAATCCACTGGACCTTCACTCGGACGCGCCCATTTATGCGTGGGATCGAAGCGCCGAGGTGCGCGCCAAGCTCTTGAGCCTTTACCCCGACCGGCCGGTGTGGGTGCTGGAAGGTCCGACGATTACGGGCGCAGGGTACCGGGTGGCGGAGGAACCGGCGCGGGCCCTAACAACGCCGTGAACTACTGGCGGGTTCGGGCGGTGGTGCTGGGCGCTTCCGGATTTATTGGCCGGTGGGTCGCGCGAAAGCTGGAGGAAACCGGCGCGGAAACGTACCTGGTAGTGCGACAAACGGCGAGCGCAGCCGATGGGCAAGGCGCTGTCTTTCAGGCCGATCTGGCGCAGCCGGAAGCGGTTGCGGATATTTTCAAACGGGTGCGGCCAGCGATCGTGTTTAATCTGGCGGGCTACGGCGTGGACCCTTCGGAGCGCGACGCGGACGCGTCGGAAAAAATTAACGCGCGGCTGCCGCTGACTATTTGCCGAGAGGCGGCGCGGTGGAAAGATGGCGGCTGGCCGGGGCAACATGTGATTCATGTGGGATCGGCTCTGGAATACGGCGAGGTGTCCGGCGATCTGCGCGAGGACGGCCCGGCGCATCCGACTACAGTCTATGGCCAGACGAAACTTCAGGGAACGCTCCACATCGCCAAATGCGCCAAAACACTGGGATTGCGCGCCATCACGGCGCGGCTATTCACGGTTTACGGACCGGGGGAGCACCGGGGGAGGCTGCTGCCGTCGTTGATGGAGGCGGCGCACGCCCGTAAGCCTATCGACCTTACGGCGGGAACTCAGCTCCGGGACTTTACTTATGTGGAAGACGCCGCGGATGGGCTGCTGCGATTAGGGCTGGCGGAGGCGAAGGCGGGCGAGGTGGTGAACCTGGCCACGGGCCGGCTCACGACGGTGCGCCTTTTCGCCGAGACCGCCGCGCGCGTTCTGGAAATGCCGATGGAGAATCTGAAGTTCGGCGCGATTCCAACCCGGGCGGAGGAGATGCGGCACGATCCGGTGGCGGTCGAGCGGTTCCGGGAGATCACAGGGACGGTCCCGGCGACGGGGATTGAAGAGGGCATCCGCCGGACGGTGAGCGGCGGGAAGTTCGCGCCGGATTAGTTGTTGGGGGGCTTTTCGCCCGGCTTGAGGAGGGTGGGCTTTTTCTTTTGCTGGGCGGCCTTCTCGGCGGCTTTCTTCCGATCCTGCTCTTGGGGGGTTAATGCGGCGTCGCGTTCGGCCGCCTCTTTCTTGTCGTGGGCGGTTATTTCGGCGGCGCGCGCGTTCAAATCCTGCTCGGATAGTTCGACGCTATCGGTGGTGGCGTCAATGGCGTCTTTCAGAACGAAGTCGTAGCGCGGCAAATCCTTAGGATTGGAGCCCTGGATTTTTTGCAAGTTGGCGAGCATCTGTTTTTCTTGCTGCGCGACGGCGGCATTGCCTTTGTCGATAATGAGCCTGCGGCGCAAGGCGTCATCGGCCACCGTGTCGATGGCTTCCACAATCTGCGTGTATTGCTCGAGAAGGTCGTGAACGAACACGCTGCGTCCGGGCTTGTCCTTGGCCAGGAGCTGATTGACCTGATCGAGGCGCTGCTTGGCGAAGTGAAGGTAGAGGACCATGCGGTCGTTCGGATCCTGGGCGGCGCGAACCTGCTCGACTTCGTCGGCCGAAAGAAAGTCCTTATTGGCTTGGGCAAGCGCGGCCGGAACAGAGCAGCAGGCGAGGGCCGCCATAGGAAAGGCGATCCAAACTCTCATCATTTCCTCCGGCTCATGATTCCATCGAGCAGATTGTCGTGGATGGCGGAGACGTGATCGCGCAGCTTGTCCACCGCGGGGCGGTCGGAGAAGCTGACCATCTGGCGCATACCCTCCAAACGGCGGAGCAATTCGCGAATCCGCATCTCGGCCTGCTTGAAATGACCGCTGCGGCGCGGGTCCTTTCCGGTTTGCTGAAGCGATTGGTAGGCCAAATCCACCGAGGCGCCGACCTCATCCAATTGCGTTTGGGACCGGTCGTACTCGCCGCGAGCATAGGCGTCGCGGGCCGCATCGAGCGCCAAGTTGGCGTTGTCTAAAGCGCGGTCGCTGCGCTTTTCCAGATTCGGCTCCGCTTTGACGCCCGCCAGATCGGCCGCCAGCGCCAGCGAAGCTAGCGCGAAAATCAACATCCACCGCATTGCCGTTACCTCTTACCCAAATCCTTTTCCAGCGCACGAACGCGGCCGCGGGCCTGAAATTCCTGATCGGGGTGTTCGCCGCGGCTGGCCGCCAGAAACTTATTGTAGTTTTCCAACGCCTCCTTGCGTTGCTGCAAATGATCGTAAGCCAAAGCTCGAATGAAAACAAGTCCGTTGGATTCGGCGCCCAGAGCGCGGATGTGGTCGAGGGCGTCGAGGGCGAGCGGGTACTGTTGGGAGGCCATATAGACGCCGGAGAGCTCAGTCCACGCCTCGACCGAGGAGGGCATGGCGTGCGCGACGGCCAGGAACTGGGCGGCGGCTTGAGGAAATTTGCGCTGGTCGCGCAGGAGGCGGGCGTAAAAAAGCCGGAGATCGAGGTCATCGGGCGTGGCGTCGGCGGCCAGGGCGGCAAGAGGCTCCGCCTTGGCGAGCTGCTTTTCTTTCACGTAAGCCTGTGCGAGGGCCAAGCGATTGGCGGAGGTCGGCGAGGCGGCTACAGCGGCCTCCAGAGGAGGAATGGCTTCGGCGGCCCGCCCGGATTCGAGCAGCAGGGCGCCCAGCCGTTCCTGCGCCGCGGGATTGGCTGAAAATTGGCGATAAATCGCGATGGCTTGGGTGAATTGCCGGTTGTCCTCGTACAGCGCCGCGAGTTCCAGCAAAGCATCCTTATAAGCGGCGTCGAGCGCCGCGGCTTTCCGGTAATGGGACTCCGCGTCAGCGAGTTGTTTTTCACGCGCCAAAGTCCTCCCGAGGCCGAGCTCGGCGGGGGCGGAGTTGGAATCCAGATCGAGGGCCGCGCGATAGGCGGCTTCGGACTGGGCGAATTGCTGGGTGGCGAAAAGAGCGTCGCCCAGATAGAGCCGCGGGCGAAACTGGTCGGGCTTCTGCTCCATGGCGCCCCGCAAAAATGGGATGGCCGCGGCGGCGTCTTTGTTTCGCATCAGCGACAATCCGAGATTCAAACCGGCTTCATACAGGCCGGGCTTTAGTTCGAGAACCTTTTTATATTCCCGAATGGCTTCCGCATCGCGTCCGGACAGCCCATAGGCGAGGCCAAGGTTGAAGTGGGCGCTATAGTCGTTGGGATCCTGAGCGACGGCCTGGGAAAAGAGGGCGATGGCGTCGGCGAACCTGCGCTCATCGAGCGCCTTCAGCCCCTGCGCGCCAAAATCGGCGGACTGGGCGAACAGCGCCAGAACAACAAGCCACACGATTTGATGATAGCGGGTCGAGGGCTGGGGTCGGCGGCCGGAGAGATGAAAAAACGAAGCCAGGCGGCGGCAAGGGCGCTCGAAAAAACGAAGCCAGATTGTCAAAGATCGAGGGCTTGGGCCGGGCCCGCCCTGGACTCTAAAATACGCCGGCGGCGCCGGTTAAAGCTGGAGATCGATTGGTAAGTGAATGCGCGCACTTGAGATTGCGATTGGCGGAGGAAGTGACCGGAGTTGAACTCGCTGGATCGTGCGCCGATCGTCTTTCGCGTGGCTATCGGAAGGCGTAGCGGATGCCCACGGTTGCGCCTTGGAGGGTTCCGTCGATGTATTCTTCCTGTCTCGGAGAAGTTTTCAAGTGATACGCCTTGGCGCCAAGGAAGAATTCGGCGTTGCCGAAGCGGACGTTGGCATCGATCTGAGCGTCCCAGAGGGCAGAACGGTGGGGAAAAGCAAAGCCGGAGGTTCGGACGTCGAAATAGAGACGCCGGGCGGGGACCCATTCCGCTTGAACTCCGAAGGTCGGATAAATGATGTTGTGGGTTCCGACGGCCGGCGCGAAAGCGCCGCTGACGTCATAGGGCGCATCGATGACCGTCTGCACCTGGGTCAATTGCAGTTCCCAGAGAGTGCGGATGCGGAGCTTGGCGTTTTCGGGAGGGGCGGGCCAGGTGAGATAGTTCAACGTCGCGCGGACGTTGCGGATGCGGAAGCTGGAGGAAAGGAAGTCTCCTTGAGGAATGTTTTGGCCGAAAAAGGTCAAACTGGCCGGCGCGGTGGAGGTTCCGTTGCCCTGCGCTTGAAAGAACGAGACCTCGATCCGGTTATATTTTCCGGCCGGAAAGGTAATCATTCCTCCAGGGGTGTGTTTATTCAGGTTACCCAGGGTAGGAAGGGTGGAGTCGCCGACCGGGGTGGCCGGAAGGCCATTCGCCACCGCTTGAGAAGCGGCGTCGGCGGCTTGGGAGCCGGTCTTCATATTGAATTTGCCGGAGCTTAGCCAAAAGAAGGGCTGAAAGGAAAAGGGGACGTTATCGACATCGTCTTTGGGGGTATTTTCCGGCTTCGCCAGAATTTGCCCGGGGTTACCCTGCGGCGCGATCGGCGCAGGCGCGGGCGGCGGGGGCTGGTCCTGCGCCAGCGCAACAGAAAAGGGAGCCATGGCGGCGCAGACAAGGCCGCACGCGCCGGCGAACGTCGTGAATTTCACAAAATTAAACCTATAAGCATAGCGCGGGGAGAACCGGTCCTGACAGTGTGGAGGCGCCTGTCATATGGTTTTGGTGGCGCCGGCGTCGATGTCGACCAGCGAGCCGTGAAACAATCTTCCTTCGGGTCCAGCGAGGAACGCCGCCAGCGCGGCGATGTCGGAGGGCTCCCCTATACGAGCAATCTTAGAAAGTTTGACGTATTCACGCTCGGCATCGGGTACGGAAATTCCTCGCTCGGCGGCGAGGGCCTCCAGCCGGGTTTGAAAGCGGGCAGTGCGGATTGTGCCGGGACTGATGGCGTTCACTTGCACGCCGTCGCGGAGGCCGGTTTCGGCCAGGGATTTGGTGAGGGAGAGCAGGGCGGCATTGACCGATCCGCCGATGGCGAATTCGGCTCCCGGCGTTCTTCCGCCAATGCCGGAAATGAAAATCAGCGAACCGCGGGAGGCCTTGAGATGCGGCCATGCGGCGCGAGCCAGGCGGACGGAGCCGAAGAACTTGAGGGCGAAGCCGTCGGCCCAGTCCTGTTCGGTCAGGGCTTCGAATTCGCCGCGCTTGGCGGCGCCGGCGTTATTGACCACGACATGGATGGCGCCGAAGCGTTCGAGGGCGAAAGCGGCGAACTTGGCGGGGTTTTCCGGGATTCGCAAGTCGAGGGCGCAGGCCGCGGCGCTGCCGCCGTGCGATTCGATTTCGCGAACGAGTTGCGATAGCGCCTGGGAGTTGCGGGCGCAAACGGCGACGCGAGCGCCATCTTGAGCGAAGCGGAGAGCGATGGCTCTGCCGATGCCTTGGCTGGCGCCGGTAACGATGGCGACGCGGCCTTGGAGTTTGCGTGTCATGATAGGCGGCTGCTGTCGCGCATTAAGGAGCCTCGGGAGCCCTCAGCACCTCGGCGAGGTCCTTTTCCGGAATGGCGCCTTCTTTGATCACGCGCCAGAAGGGCTCGGTGATGTCGACGGTAGTGGCGCCCAAGCCGGTCACGGGGCCGCCATCGAGAATCAGATCCACGCGGCCGTCCATGACGCCGAATACCTCGATGCCGCTGGCGAGGGTGGGTTGGCCGGAAAGATTGGCGCTGGTGGCGATCAAGGGCTGCGACAGCCTTTCCAGCAGCGCGGTGGCGATTTTGCACTTCGCCTGCCGCATAGCCAAGCGGCCGGTGTTGCCGGTTACCTTGAGAGGCACTTTGGAGGAGGCCGGGACGATGATGGTGAGCGGGCCGGGCCAGAAGTGGCGGGCCAGGAGATAAAAGCGGGTGGAGACTTCCTTGGCGAGCTCTTCGGCCATGACGACGTCGCTCACCAGAAAGGGCAAGGCGCGCTCGCTGTGGCGGCCCTTGGCCTGGAAGACGTTGCCGACGGCGTGCAGATTCAGCGGGTCGCATACCAAGGCATAGAGGGCGTCGGTGGGGATGGCGACGACGCCTCCGCGGCGGATGACGGCCGCGGCGCGCTCGACGGCGCGCATGCCGGGCCTTTCAAGGTCGATTTCGATGAGGTCCGTCGCCACTCCCGCTAGTGTAGCGGTTGAGCGTGGTTCGGCGCACTGGCAAGGGCGCCAGAGGGCGGCGCGGTTTATGAGGCTTGGGCGACTTCGATTGCGGCCTGATAGCGGGCGGAAGGGGTGGAGATCTGAACGCCGGCGGCCATGGGCCGAATGCGCTGGACCAACTCGCGCGCGATGGCGAGGCCTTCCGCCTGAGCGGCTTCGGGGGATGAGGCGGCGCTCATGCGCCGCATGTATTCCGGGGGCACGGGGACATTTAACTCGTTGACGAGGAATTCGGCGTTCCGGAAACCGGTGAGAGGCCAGATGCCAACAATTATGGGAATGCGGAAGGGCTCGATGCGCTTGAGAAAGGCTTCGAGAAGATCCACCTGGAAGACCGGCTGCGTTACGGCGAATTCCGCTCCGGCTTTGATTTTGGCTTCGAAGCGGCGCAGTTCTTCGGCGGGATCGAGCGCGGCGGGATTGACAGCCACTCCGATGGCGAGGGCGGTGCGAGAGCCCATGGGATTGGCGCCGAGATCCAAGCCGCGATTCAGACGATGGACCAAGGCGACGAGTCCCACGGAATCGACGTCGAACACGGCGGTGGCGTCGGGATAAGCGCCGGTGCGGGGAGGATCGCCCGTGATGCAGAGCAGATTGGGGATGCCCATCGCGCTGGCGCCGAGGAGATCGCTCTGGATGCTAAGGAGATTCCGGTCCCGGCAACAGAAATGGAGGAGGGTTTCCATGCCCGCCCTGTGGTGAATCAAATGGCAGAGCGCGGCGGCGCTCAGGCGCGCACTGGCGCGCGGGCCGTTGGGGACGTTGACGCAATCAACGCCGGCTTGTTTGCAGAGGCGGGCGCCTTCCACTTCGCGCGAGGCGTCCAGGCCGCGGGGAGGGACGATCTCGACCAGGGTTACAAAACGGCCCGCGGCGAGCTTGGCGGCAAGATCGCTTTTTTGAGCGAAGGGGACGGGATCCAACCCGGCGGCGGCAGGAGGGTGGATGGGCGGCGCGCTTACCTCAAGCCTTGGGCCGGCCTCCTCGGCCTGAAAGATCCGCGCGTGGGCTCGAATTTCTTTGATGTGCTCGGGGGTGGTCCCGCAGCAGCCGCCGACGACGCGGACGCCGAGGCGGAAAAAGCGGCGGGCGTAATTGGCCACATAAGCGGGGGAACATAAATAAACGTTGGCGCCGTTGACGAGGACGGGCAGGCCGGCGTTGGGAAGGACGCTGAGCGGCTTGTTGGTCCAGGCGATCATTTTTTCGGCGGTCTCGAGAATGGCCTTGGGACCGGAGGAGCAATTGAGGCCGATCATGTCTAGCGGCCAATCATTCAAGCGGCGGGTGAACTCTTCCGTAGAGGCTCCATCGGCGAGGGAGCCATCGTCTTCGACGCTGAGGTGAGCGGCAACGACGAGATGGGGGCCGGCGAGCTGGCGGGCGGCCATCACCGCTTCATGAAGCTCGCGCAGATCGCGGAAGGTTTCGAGCATGAGTAAATCGACGCCCGCTTCGACGAGGGCCTCGATCTGCTCCCGAAAGATGGCTCGGGCCTGTTCGCACGTCGTGGAGCCGAGCGGCTCCAGCCGGACGCCGAGCGGACCGACGGCGCCGGCGACGAAAGGCGGACTGGGGCGCTCCTTTTCAAGAGCCGGGCCGCCGGCGCGGGCGGCTTCGCGGGCAATGCGCACGCCAGCCTGATTGATGGCGCGCACTTTTTCGCCAAAGCCGAAAAGTTCCAAGCGCTTGCGGTTCGCGCCGAAGGTGTTGGCCTCCAGGATTTCGGCGCCGGCGCAGGCGTATTCGCGATGAACGTCGCGGACCAGCGCGGGCAAGGAAAGGTTCAACTCGTCCAGGCAGCGCCGCGCAGGGACGCCTTTGGCGTACAGGGCGGTGCCCATGGCGCCATCGGCAACCAGAATGCGTTCAGCAAGAACCTCCCGGAATTCCGCCGCCCGGGACTGCGGCATGACAGCTCCCATGTTTCTCCAGCGACCGACCAAAACGCGCTTAAATCGACGTGCGCGGCGCCGCTTACCTTCGCCAAGCTGGGAAAGGATCGGTGCGAGCCTTCCGGCAGCTTTCAATCAAGTCCGGGGCCCGCTTGCGGCGCGCCAGAAGACGCTCGAGGAGGCGCTCCAGTTCGCCGCGGTCGTCTTCGAGCCAAGCCGGCGGTATCTCTTTCAAAGCGTGGTCGACAATCTCTTCGGGAAAGTGGCGGATGCGCTCCAGCCACGGCTCAAAATCCCCCAAGCCGCGAACCGACCGGTAAACCAGCGGCCGGAAGTAAAGCCCCTGAACCGGCGAGTCCGTCAACTTCCAGTTCGGTCCTTCGAATACATAACCATTGTCCATCATTTGGGCGACAAAACCCAAGTGGAAGGAGCTGTCCTGGGCGCGGCCGAGGCTGGGACGATCGGCGCGGAGGCGGGCGCGGAAAAAGATGGCCTGGCGGGAGTCGGCGTTTCCGATCCACTTGTCGAAAACCAGAACTCCGAGGAAATCTTGCAGATTTTCCACTTTCGACAGCAGGGCGTCAGGCAAAAAGTCGTAGACCGCCGTGCGGGAAGGATCGCCCGGAAAACGGGAGCCAAAATGCCAGCCTGGATGGGGGGGGAAACGGAGGCTTCCAAGCTGCATGAAGACGTCTGGATTGGCAGCCAGAAACTGCTCGGTAACGCGAACCATGGCGACAGGGGGACAGGATAGCCCCAAGTAGGAGAGGAAGGCGGCGGATATCCATTCGTTGATGAGGATCCGGCGGTGCTGCGGATTGTTTTGAAATTTGACGACGTAAGAGTGGCCGTCGGAGGCTTCCAGCAAATGCGCCTGGGAGCCGCCGCGCATCTTCCGCAGCATGCGGCGGGCGTCAACCGGCATGGGAGGCGGCCAGAATCGGGAGATGCGTCGGTAGCGGCGTCACAGTGGATGGCGAACAGCTTCCGATTTGGGACCGACGACTGTTACCCTAGAGATCATATGAACAACGATAAGGAATCCGCCGGGGCTTCGCCGGCGAAAGACGGAGAAGAGAGGACGCGCTCCGGCATGAGCAAAGACGAAGTGGCGCTGGAACTGACGCGCTTCATCGCGACCACCACGGGCCTGGGAAAGAGCGCGGGCAGCGCGGGCTTCTCGGGCAAGGCATCGAAGACCCCGGAAGAGCACGCGGATACGCTGCTCCAACTGTTTCAGCGCTGCCGCGCCGTCATAAACAAAGGATAAGGCGGGCGCGGCGCGGCTCGGTTTCTCAGCCGCGGCGCCAGCATGGCGCCTATTTCCTCTTGGCCTTTTTGGCGGCGGACTTTTTCGCAGCCGCCTTTTTGGGGGCGGTTTTTCTTGCCGTCTTCTTGGCGGCGGCCTTTTTCGCAACCGCCTTTTTAACAGCTTTTTTGGGCGTGACTTTTTTTGCAGCGGCTTTTTTGGAAGGCGCTTTCTTGGCCGCCGCTGCCTTGGCGGGCGCCTTCTTCTTCACAGCCTTGCGGGGCGCAGCGGCCCTTTTCGCCGGCATCCTCGCGGGCGGCTCGTGGATAATCTCCTCGGCTGGAGCGGGCGCTACCGGCGGCTCGGCCACAACGGTCTCCGTTACGTTGCCGACTGCTTCCACGTCGTCTTCTTCGTCCATTCCGTAATCGCCGAGATCGTCGTCGACATTAAGATTGGCTTCCTCGTCGTAGTCGTCGATTTCGTCCTCATCGACCGAGAGTCGATACTCTAGCATCAGTCCTCCTAAGGGGGTTTCGGGTACCGGCGCGCATACCTACTCGCGAGCGTAACCAGAACTTAGAATATCGCTTTTTCCAAGGAAGGCAAGGGAAAATGTTCGATGCGGCGCAAATGATTCCTAGATGGGCGGCGGCCAGAAGATCACGCGCCAGGAACGCGACGAAGCGAAGATTTCGCCGCAGCCCCCTGGGCGGTGGTTTTCTGAGGGGCGGATTGCTTGCGCGCAGCGGGGGCTTTGGAAGGGCCGGAGTAAGCCAGGGAGGACTTGCCGGACGCGGCGGGGAGGGATCTTTTCCGCGGAACGACGGCGGCGCGCTTGGGGACGGAGTGGCCGGCCGGGTATGCCGCCGGAACAACCACGAGCTGCCCTACCTCGGGCATCTGATCGTGGTTTAGGGAAGCCACCTTATCGGCGCTCGCTCCGTAGCGCTTGGCGAGCGAGGCGAACGTATCGCCGCTTTCGACCCGCTGCACGCGCCAGGAGTCGCGCATGCTCGGGGGGACCAGACGAAACGCCTCCTTCAACCGGTCCAGCGTTCCCTTGGGCACGTGCAGACGGTATCCCGCCGGAGCAGTATCCTTGAGTAAAGCCGGGTTCAAATCGCGCAGTTCGCTCAAGGGGCTATCCACGGCCGAGGCGGCCAAAGCGAGGCTGGTGGGAGAGTCGAGCTCGATGGAGTCGAACTCCAGGGCGGGATCGGGCGTTACGTCCTCCAAGCCATAATCGTTGGCGTTTTTGGAAACGATGATCATGGCCAGAATCGCGGGGACATAGTTGGCCGTCTCCTGCGGCAAGACGCCCAAGCGCCGGAGGGTCCAAAAATCGGCATAACCGGTTCGTTGGACGGCGCGGTCGATGCAAAGCGGACCGCAGTCGTAGGCGGCCATGGCGAGATACCAATCCCCCAAATGGGTATACAGGTCGTGGAGATGCCGGGCGGCGGCGCGGGTGGCCAATTCGGGGTCCATCCTGAGGTCTAATCCAGGACTTACGTCTAGGCCATATTCACGCCCGCGGAACTTGGCGAATTGCCACAGGCCCACACAAAGTTTGTTAGAGATGGCGTGAGGCTGAAAGCCGGACTCAGCCTGAGCAAGAAAAATGAGCTCCTGGGGCAGACCCTCCTCCGCCAGAATCCGCTCGATCATGGGTTTGTAGCGGCCGGAGCGCCTTAAACCGGCTTCCAAGATTTTCTTGCCGCGCGGAGAAGAAAAAAAGTTAATGAAACTGACGACCGCATCACTTTCCTGGAGCGGGAGCTGGGATCGAGTGGCCTGAATTTGCTCGTTGACTTTGTTGCGGAGGGTAAGGTCGGTAGGGAAGGTTAACTCCAGAATCTCGTCGATGGGCCGCTTGTCGTATTTCGGCTGCTCGGAATCCGGATCGGAAGTCTGACCCGCGCCCAATTCGCCGATATCGTAACGGTAGATGGCGTCGGCCATCTCTTCCAGCCGTTGTTCAACGCGAGAACGGCCTGAGATGTCGTCCGGCGCGGCCATCAACATCTCGATAGCGCGGTTGAACTGACGGCGGGCATCTTCGATTCGGCCTTCCTGGAGGGCGCGTTTGCCGGCGTTGTAGCGTTCCTCAGCCCGCTTAATCAGAAATTCGCCGTCGGTGGGCTTGGGAATGACCGGGAGGGGGTTAGCAAGAGAAGGAGCTTCGTTGGCGTAAAGACCGGTCAACAGGGGAGGTTCTGGAATGGATTCGGCCGGAGCGGCCGGAGCGGGCGAGGGCGGCAGGAAGAAACTCCGGAAAGGCTTGGGCGAGGAAATTTCGACACAACCCGTTGAAAATAAGGCTATTGCAGCCAAAGACGTACACAGAATTGCATTCTTCGCCAAGTTGGCGCGCAACGCAGCGCGGCGCGGCCGAGCTATAGAAACCGGCCGCCGCTGGGAGTTCCGCCCCAAGCGCAGTGCGCCAAAGTGTGCAAACACCCGCATGCAGACTGTGAATCGTCAATTCTAACAGGAAAATTACAGGCGGAGTCAAGCAGGGCCGTCCGCCGGCTGCGCCGGGGGGAGGGCGGCGATTGGCCAAGGAACGTCAATTCCGTCTAGCAGCCGGAAAGTCGCCTTCGGCGATGCGGATAACGAGGTTCGTAACTTCCCCTTTGCCGTTTTTGCCAAATTCGATGTAGCCGCCAAAGCCGGTAAAGGTGACCTCCGACAATGGGATCATCATTTCCCCTGGGGCGTCGGCTACGCCGAGCTTCAACGCGCCATCCTCCAACGAGACAGTGAGCGGAAGCAGATCGACGCCGGTGAGTTCCTTAGCTTTGAGGTCGTAGCGGCCGGCGTATTTGGAAAGGACTTCCGGCGGGAGCGATACAGCATGTTTGGTGTCGTCGGATTTCTTGCCGATCGAATGTACGCGATCCTTTTCGTTTTCGGCACAGACGTATTCAAGCAGATCCGTATCGGCGGTGTAAGCGGCGGAAATGCTTGAGCTCCACGGCTTGGCGTAGATGGCCGGATCGCTAAAGGTTACGTCCATGCTCATGTGGCCAAAATCGGCGCGGCTCCATCGCTCCGTCAGACGGAGGTTTTCCGTATGGGGATAGCCCTGCTCCAGCCAAGTGCGGTCGTTATAGCCGGTGCTTTCGACGACCAATGTGTCGCCTTCCCAATGGCCTACGGAGTAACCCATCCAGGCCGGATTGGGATCTTTGGGAAGCTGGCGGCCATCGAGGAAGATTTGACGGTAGGTAAGGTCCTCCATCAAAATCACGATCAGTCCGGGCGTTTGTAAGACCTTAGCGAGTCCAAAGCCCCCAAAACCCCCGGGCAGGCATTGCGACGCAGGGCTGTCATGGCTAAGATCTTCGTCGCGCTGCTTGTGCAGAGCTTCCGCCCAAGGTTTTATATCGGACGGTTTGAGCTGTTGAGTTAGGCCACCCTTGCCGGGGAAGAACGTCCAAAGGCCGGAGAAGTCCGGCTTGCCGTCGGCCGATCTAGGGGCGGGAGCCGTGAGGTCGGCTTTTCCCCCGGGGGTCCTGGGAATTCCCACAGTTGGCTGTTGAATCCACTGGGCCTGAAGAAAGCAACCTGTCAGACCGAAAGCGATCACGAGGGAAATTTTGGTCATCAAACTCCTAGTACGGGACGGAGGAGCAAAAGGAAGTACAGAATCCCCGATGGCCCTCCGATTTGGCTAGCTTCTTTCTAACACAGGGGAGAGCGGAATGGAAGGGCGTTTTCGCGGGATCGCGATGGCATGATCGAGATATGAAGCTCGTACTGCTTGCCTGCCTGTTCGCCACCGCCACATGGGCGCAATCTTCCAGCGTGATTCACATTATCCATGTGAAATGGAAGATCGAAGCCAGTCCGGAGCAGATCCAGGCGGCAGTGGAACGGGCGAGGCAACTTCCTTCAAAATATCCGGGGATCAAACGAGTGTGGACAAAGAACCTGAAATACGAAGGGCAGGAGGGATTCAAGCAAGCGATCGTCATGGAGTTCGAGAGCCAAGACGCGTTAAGAAAATACGAAAACAGCCTGGCGCAGAAGTGGTGGTACGAAGCGTATCTGCCGGTGCGGGAGGATAGCCGGACGGACGACGTTACGAATTGAGCCGGTTCGGCAGGTCACGCGGGCGCAGCGGCCGACAGGGCCGCCCGCGCCATGGCGCGCTTTAGCGCGGGGATGCCTTGGCCGGTAACGGCCGAGATCTGGAAGAACGGAAGCCGGCGCTTGCGCGCGAGCCGGCGCAAGGAGGCGACGCGCTCCGGCGACTGGGCGGCGTCGAGCTTGGTGGCGACGACCAAAATCGGTTTGGCGGCTAAGTCTTGGGAAAAGCTGCGGAGCTCTTCCATCACGATCTCGAAATCGCGGGCGGGATCGCGGCCCGTCGCGTCGGAGACGTCCACCAGGTGCGCCAGGGCCTTAGTGCGCTCAATATGGCGAAGAAATTGGGTTCCCAAACCATGTCCCAAATGGGCTCCTTCGATCAAACCAGGGATATCGGCCACGACGAAGGTGCGGTGGTCTTCCAGAGTGACGACGCCGAGGTTGGGCTCGAGGGTGGTGAAGGGATAGTCGGCGATCTTGGGGCGGGCCGCGGAGATGCGGGAGATGAGGGTGGATTTTCCGGCGTTGGGAAAGCCCACGAGGCCGATGTCGGCGAGGAGCTTCAGTTCCAGACGGAGACGGAGTTGCTGGCCGGGCTGACCGGGTTCGTGCTCGGTGGGGGCTTGATGGGTGGAGGTGGCGAAGCGGGCGTTGCCGCGGCCTCCGCGGCCGCCGAGGGCGGCGGTAAAAGCGTCGCCGGGGCTGGTGAAATCGTGGAGCAATTCGCCGGTTTCGGCGTTGTAGACGATGGTTCCGACAGGAACGGGGACCTGGACGGAGCCGCCGTCGCGGCCCTTCTTATTGCTGCCCTCGCCATGGCGCCCTCGCTCGGCGCGATGCTCGGGGTTGAAGCGCAGATGGAGGAAGGTATTGTAATGCTGGCTGGCGACGAGAACGACGTCACCGCCGCGGCCGCCGTCGCCGCCGCTAGGACCGCCCCTGGGGACGAATTTCTCGCGTCGAAAAGCGAGGCAGCCGTTGCCGCCATCCCCGGCTTTTACGGAGATGGTGACCTCGTCGATGAACACGATGGGGGTGCTGACCGGGGCGCAGAGGCGCTCTTACTCCGCCGCCCGGATACTGACGAATTTTCCGTTGCGGCCGCGGTCTCGGAATTCGACTACGCCGGAGATTTTGGCGAACAGAGTGTCGTCTTTGCCGATGCCAACGTTGGCTCCGGGTTTAATGCGCGTGCCGCGCTGACGGACGATTATCGATCCTCCAGGAACCAACTGTCCGCCAAATGCCTTCACGCCTAGCCTTTGGGCATTGGAGTCCCGTCCGTTTTTCGAGCTTCCTAAACCTTTTTTATGGGCCATAAATACTTCCTGCTATGCCGTAATTTCCTTAATTTGGACTCGGGTGAGATTCTGGCGATGCCCCAGGGTGCGCTTATATTGCTTTTTGCGCTTGAACTTAAAGACGATGGTCTTGGGGCCGCGGCCATGGGCCAGAATGGTTCCGATGACGCGGGCGCCCTGGGCGGCCGAGCCGGCCTTGACGCTATCGCCGTCCACGAGGGCGAGCACTCTGCCCACTTCGATCTGGGCCCCGGCTTCGCCTGCGAGCGTTTCGACCTCAATGGTCTCGCCAGGGGCGACGCGGTATTGCTTGCCGCCCGTCTCGATTACTGCGTACATGGTTCTTCCTCTTCGCGATTCTCTTATTTGTGAATTGGCGCCCTGGTCACGCAGCCTCCAGGCGGCAGAGGGCGGAAACTTTAGGATACTACAACCGCGCTTAGGAATTCCGGATTCGACGGCGATGGCGTTAACCCGCGTCCGCACGGCGGCAGCCCCGGCTGGGGCGAGTCGCGGCTTTGTCAAGCGCGGGAGGGGAGCGGATCGCCGGGACGAGCCCACCAGACATAGAAGGTGGGTAAAAGGAAGATGCTCATGACCAGATCGACGAGCAATCCGCCCACGATGACGATCGCAAACGGACGTTGCGAGTCCGATCCGATGGCGTGGGAGGAGGCGGCGGGCAAAAGGCCCAGAGTAGCGACGAGCATGGTCATCATGATGGGGCGCAGCCTGCGAACGGCGCCCTCAATAGCGGCCTCTTCGAGAGGGAGCCCTTGGGCTCTAAGCCGGTTGATCATATCCACCATGATGATGCCGGTCTGAACCGAGGCGCCGAAGAGAGCCAGGAAGCCGACGCCCGACGAGACGCTGAAATACGTGCCCGTGACCAGCAAGGCCACCAGGCCGCCAACCCTCGCAGCGGCGATGTTGAGCAGATGGAGACAGGCCCACTTGGCCGAGCCGAAAGCGCCATAGATGATCAGAAAGATGAGAAAGACGGTGAGGGGCACAATGAGGAGCAGACGATGCTCGGAGCGCTTTTGGCTTTCGTATTCTCCCGCCCATTCAAGGCGGTAGCGAGGCGGGAGTCTTACTTTGCCGGTTACCGCGCGCATGGCTTGCTCGACGGCGCTGCCCAGATCGCGGCCGCGGACGCTGTACTTGACGGCTACATAGCGGGAGTTCGCTTCGCGGTAGAGCGTGGAGGCGCCGTCGGCGACGCGGATGTTGCAAAGTTGAGCCAGCGAGACGCGTTCTCCGGAGGGGGCTAGGAGGCGGATTCTCGCGATGTCTTGCTGGGTGTTGCGGAAAGGGGGAAGGTAGCGGGCCACCAGGTCGAAACGCTGCTCCCCTTGCAATATCTGGCCCAGGGCATTGCCGCCGACGGCGGTCTGTATGGCGTCCTGGACGTCGGCCACGTTGATTTGAAAGCGGGCGGCGGCGTCGCGGTTTACTTCCAGATTTAGATTGGGCTGGCCGGTTACGCGAAGCATTCCGAGGTCCACAACACCGGGGATGGGCCGCATGACATCGACGATTTGCGCGGCTTTGTCTTCCAGGATCTTCAAATCCTCGCCATAGACTTTCACGGCCAGCTCGCCCTTAACGCCGGTTTCGGCTTCCTCCATTTCGTCTTCGATGGGCTGAGTGAAGTGCCAAAAGACGCCCGGAATTTTTTCCAGTTTCCGGCTCATCGCGGCGATGAGAGCGTCCTTGTTTTGGTGGAAGACGGAGCGCCACTGGCGCTTGGGCTTGAGATCGACGAAGTACTCGGTGTTATCGAAGCCGACCGGATCGAGCCCATCATCCGGCCTGCCGGCCCGGGAGACGACCTGTTTGACTTCCGGGAAGGAGGCCAGAGCCAGACGGGCGCGGTTCATCAGGGAGATGCTCTGCTCCGGTCCGATGCTGGGCGGCATGGTGCCGAAGACCCAAATGGAGCCTTCGTCCAGGTGGGGCAGGAATTCCGCGCCGATCACGCCGCTGTATACGAGAAAGAGGCTGGAAGCCAAAGACGAGGCCGCCACGGCCGCCATCACCCAGCGATGGCGGACAGTCCAGGTCAAAGCGCGCCGGTAGGCTCGCGTGAGCAGGCGGATGCCGGGGTTTTCCCAGGCGCGGAGGCCTTTGGGGAAAAGATAGGAACACAGCACCGGCGCGACCAAAATGGCGAAGACCAACGCGCCCAACAGCGCGAAGGCGACCGTCCACGCCATGGGCTTGAAGATCCGCCCCTCCACTTTTTCAAGAGTGAAGATCGGCAAATAGGCGGTGATAATGATGGCGATCGCATAGAAGACCGGCCTTTGCACTTCATGGGCGGCGGAGCGAATTCGTTCGCGCATGGGCCGCGCCGAGTGGCCTTGAGCCAAATGCCGGACAATATTTTCGACCATTACCACCGATCCGTCGGCAACCATTCCAAAATCCAGAGCGCCCAGGGACAACAAATTCGCCGGGATTTCGCGGAGATCGAGGAAAATGCAGGCAAACAAGAGGGAAAAGGGAATGGTGAGCGCCACGATGAGGGCGCTGCGCGCGTTTCCAAGGAATAGCACCAAAACGAACGCCACGAGGATGAAACCGGCGGTGAGATTGCGCAGGACCGTGGCGGTGGTGTAATGGATCAGGTTGCTTCGATCCAAGAAGGGGACCATGCGCACGCCGGGGGGCAAGATGTGGTCGTTAATTTCCGCCACCTTCTGGTGAATGGCCCGGAGCGTGGGCTCGGCATTGGCGCCCTTGCGCAAAAACACGCTGCTTTCGACGACGTCGTCGTCGTCCACGATTTTGCCATCCTGGCGATGGATGGCCTTGCCGACGCGGCCCAGGCGGATTTTGGCGCCTTGCTCGACGGTTGCGACATCGCTGATGCGAATCGGGGTTCCATTTTGGGTTTTTAGCACGATCCGGCGTATGTCGTCGACGTTACGCGCCAAGCCCACCAGACGGACGTTCAATTGTTGCTGGCCGGCCTCCAAAAAGCTTCCTCCGGCGTTGGTATTGTTGGCGGCCAGTTGCTGCTCCACCTGGCTCAAACTAAGTCCATAGGCGACCAGGCGGTCGGGATCGATGCGCACTTGATATTCCCTGGTGACGCCGCCCAAGTCGGCCATGTCGACGACGTTGGGGACGGAGAAGAGATTCTTGTGAACCACCCACTCGTCAAGGGTTTTCAATTCCATGACGTCGTATTGGGGGTTGACGCTCTTGAGGGTGTAGAAGAAGATTTCGCCCACCGGGCTGAAGTCGGCGCCAATTTGGGGCTCCAAGCCCGCCGGCAACTCCGCAGCCGCCAAGCGCTCGGCCGCCTTCTGCCGGTTCCAATTATTGTCGGACCCGTCCTCGAAGATTAAGTTCACATCGGAGAGACCGAAGATGGAGATGGAGCGGAGATGTTCGAGTTTAGGGAGGCCGTTCAGGGCGATTTCGATGGGAATGGTGACCTGCTGCTCGACCTCTTCGGCGGCGCGTCCGGGCCACTGCGTGATGATCTCGACGTAGTTGCTGGCGACGTCGGGATAAGCCTCCACCGGCAAGTTGTGAAAGGAGACGACGCCCAAGCAAGTTAACAGGAGGGCCGCCGCCAGAATGAGAAGCCGATTATTCAGGGCGAAATCGACGATGGCGCGAATCATTGCTGTGTTTTCGTGAGCTGCGGGTTGGCTTTTTTGGCTATTGCTCCTCCAGGTTATGGTCGCTGGCGTTCTGGAGCATGAGAGCATCGCGCACGACGGCATCGCCGGGCCGGATTCCGGACAGAATCAGTTGCTTTCCGGAGACCATTCCGCCGGTCTTCACTTCCACGCGGTGGAAGGACGCCACACTGTGATGCGGAACGAAAACCCAATCTTTGTCCTGGAGATGCAGAACGGCGGAGGCGGGAACGAGGACGCTCTGCTGCTTGTGCAGATCGTGAAAGGTGGCCCGGGCAAACATGCCGAGGCGAAGCATTCTTTGACCGCTTGGAGCGCCGCCTGGGGCGACGCCGGGATTTTCCACGTCGATGCGAGCCTTCGCCGTCCGGACATTGGGATCGAGGATGGCGCCAACGTCGCTGATTCTGCCTCGAAGAACCGTTCCGGGATAGGCGTTCAAGCGGATTTCGGCGGTTTCGTTGAGGTGGACCATGGGGAGGTCGTTTTCGTAGACATCGCAAACGACCCAGACGTGGGATAGATCGGAGATGGTGAACGGATTCGGCGCCGTCAGGGCCTGGACGCCGGCTCCGGCGGCGATTTGCTGATCGGTGATCACTCCGGAAACGGGCGCGGTCACTTCGACGACTCCGGAAGGATGATCCAGGTCCGAACCGAACAGGCGCAAATGCTCGGCGGCGGTCTCGGCATCGACTTTGGCCTCCTCGAGCGCGGTTTGAGCGGCAATCTCGGCGTTATCGGCAATTTCGAGGGCGCTTTTGGAAATGGCGCCGTGATCGTAAAGGAAATGGGCGCGCTCCTGCTGGATCTTCGCCAGGCGTTCGTTTTCGAGCGCAAGGTTCTGGCTTTTGACGGCTTTCTGATAGTCGGAATAGGCGCCGGATATATCGGGACTCCTGACCTTGAACAGGAGCTGGCCCTTTCTGACTTCATCGCCGAGGCGGGCGTCGATTTCGATAACGCGACCCGAGACCAGCGAAGGCACCGGGACCTGGCGGGAGACATCAGGGGCGACGACGCCAGTGACGCTCAACTCGGGCGTAAGGGCGTACGCGGTGGCTACAGCGAGGGGAAAATCGCCGGGATTGTCCACGATTAGCCAGTCCGCGCCCGGAGCATGCTGTATCTCCGGATCCGGCGGCTCTTCGGCGCGGGGATCGCTTTGTCCCTTCGCGCGACAGCCGATCAAGGCGGCGGGCAAAACAGCCGCCACACCCAGCGCTAGAAAACCGATCCGGATCATGGAATGACCTCGCGTCCCACGGCGAGATTCAGCTGAGCGGCGGCGCTGAGATAGGCGCCCACCAAATTCAGGTAGCTGAGCTGAGTGCCGCGGTAATCCTGTTGCGCTTGCAGAAAATCGAGAAGGGAGGCGGCGCCGTGTTGATAGGAAAGGGTGACCGATTCCCGAACGCGGACGGCTTGTTCCAGATACTTGCTTTTGTAGGGCCGCAATAATATGAGCGCGCTCTCGACGGCCGCGTAGGCGGACTCCACGTCGCTAGCGATCTGCAACCGCGCTGCATCCTCCAGGCGCTCGTTGCGGGCAATGTCGAGTTTGGCGCGCGCTTTCTCGCCTTGATTACGGTCGAAGATTCGAAGAGGGATGGTGAAGCCGATGCCGAAAAACGATGGAATATCGGGAGACTCTCTAGCGAAGTCTCCCGAGATAACCGGATCGGCGGAGCCGTTGGCCACAGCCAGGCGGTAATTTGTCTTGGCTTGAGTGACGGACTGTACGGCGGCCCTCAAATCGGGCCGGTTGTCCATTGCGATTTGACGCAATTCATCGACCGTCGCGGTAAGTTCGGCGTATTCGAATTTGCCTTCAACGTCCAGCCGGTCCACAGGCGTGCGATCGTTGAGAAGGGCCCGGAGTTGTATCTTAGCGGTACGCAGAGCGACCGCGGCGGTTTCCAGATCGGATTCGTATTGGGCGCGCTGCAACTCCAGCCGGTCGAGGTCCATTTGCGCGATGTCGCCCGCCTTGAAGCGATCGCGACTGACTTCAAGCACCCGGTCGTAGAAGCCGAGGTTTTCACGGGTGAGGGCCAGCACCGCTTTCTGCTGGAGCACCTGCACGAAAGCAGCGCGGAGGTCGAACACCAAGTTCCGTTCCTGATCGGCGAGCTCCGATATGGCGATCTGCGTGCCTTCTTTCGCGCTTTCCAGGCGCAGATCGCGTTTGTGGCGCCGCTCAATCAAGTAGTCGGCGGAGATGGAAGGAAGAGCATAGCCAAAGGGGCGGTACGGGTTTCCAGTGAAGGGCGTGAGTTGATCGACGAAAAGCGTCAGATCGGGGTTGGGGCGGAGATGCGCGGTGACCTCGTCGGCGCGAGATTGCTGAACGCCAATTTGGCCGGCAATTAAATTGGGATTGGACGCCCTCAGCTCGGCTTTGGCAGCCTCCCAAGTCAAGATCTTCTGCGGCTGGGCCAAGATGCTTCCCGCCGCCCACAGGGCGATCCAAAGCCGTCTCGTCACACGTCCGCGCCGATGCGCCATTCGCTAACTCCCCACCCCCAGAACTCACCTACTGCAACCCAGTTGCAGCTCGTCGGATTTATCGATGCAGATAGGGAAGGGCGCGCCGTAAAAAAATGGCAGCGCGGGTTGGGATGAAATTAGGGCAGGACAGATTCGGCAAGAAATTTTCTGTGAACAAAAGGCCGATGGAGCGCCATCGCCGTGGCGAAAAGCATTAGGGAAGATTCTCTAAATCGGCGATGCGGCGCCGCACGACTTGCGTAAAGCCTTCCACTTCGGCCGGGGAGTATGCGGCGGCGCGAAAGGCATCGCGGATTTGGTCCGTTGAAAGCTTGGCGAGTAAGCCCCCGACCCACTTGGCGTCCTCAACGGGAATCCGCTGCATGGTCCAGTGAAGCGGAGAAAACCTTTCCGTGACGCGGAAGCTGACGAATTCCGGGGAAGAACTGCCGATCCATTTCGATGCGCGGTACGCTCTCAAATCGCCCCGCTCCCCGTAGTTGTACACCGGCAAACCGAGCGTAGCACCGAGATCGCTCACAACATAGCGTTGCTCTGGATGGGCGCCTTTCACCTGATAGATGGAGTTGTTGGCGTTCTTAACGTCCCAATTGCCAAGCAGGGCCATCATCACGCGCAAGCCATTCCATTCGCGCGTGCCCTTGAAGGGATTGTCATCCCACTTCCACTCGCCGATTTTTGTTTCATCCTCCAGGCGCCTTTTCAAGCGCGCGTTTCGCACCGCGCCATCCGGCGAGAGGAACTCTCTTCCGCGGCGCAACCGCGGCGCGCTTTTCAAGCGGAGCACCGGCATGAAGTAATCCTCGTTGGCGAAGTATCCAACGGCCCAGACCAGGCGCGAAGCGGCGGTCTCCGGGCGCGCTTCTTCGCCAAGCTTCACGCGCCACCTGACGCCGTCCTCATCCAGCACGTCGAACTTGGGGCTGTAGCCCTGCATGTCCTCCCTTTCGAAGGTGAATATTCCGTGAGGTTCATGAGCCTCACCGCCTGGGCCGTAATATAGGTTGCGCGCGGCGATGTCGGCGGGTTCCCGCCACAAGACGGGTGGGCCGGCGGGAGCCTGGGAGGGCTTGGGGGTCTTGCCATTGATCCCGTGGGTGGGGAACAGGAGAAGGAATGCCAGAAAAACGATGGGCGTTCTAGAAATGCGATGCATAATTCTCCCCGTTGGCAGGGGACCGACCGCTTTTCAGCGATGGCGGGTCCCCATTTAGGCGCTGAGCCCCGAGCCGGTTCCGGCGAATCTGGGACAGGCTTGAAAGGAAGACTTCGGCCACTACGTCGATGTCATGGGCGGCGAGGGCGGCGTGATTCGGCAAAGTAATCAGCCGCCCGGCGACGGATTCCGCGACGGGACATCCACCGCGATATCCGTATTGGCGGCATTCGTCGATGGCGCGAGAGTAAATCGTGGAGGTATCGACAAATTTGCTCCACATGGCCGAGCGAACGGCCTGGCGCTCCCGGTGGTTTCGCAGCAGTACGGGAAAGAGATGATAGTTGTAGCGAGCGCCCGGGCGTTCGCGCGGCAGCACGACGTCTTCGGCGCCTTCCAGGCGGGCGAGGAGCCGCAAGCTATTGGCTCGCTGTTGCTCGACTCGCTGCGGAAGGCGCAAAGCCTGCCGGCATGCGACGGCGGCGTAGGAAGGCTGGATGGCAATCAGGTCGAGGCAAGGCTCGAGAAGCGCCCAGTCCTCCGCCCATCGCCGCAAGGGCCGACCAAAGATCCCATACAATTGCGGGCGGAACACGGCCGCCTTGGCTGCTTGAAGGAAGAGGTTCCGGAATTCTTCCCAGGGGGGAGGAGGCGACAACGACTTGACGGCGCGGGCCATATTGCGGGCCACGGCCAAATCGTGAACGACGGCCAAGCCTCCGCCGCCCGCGGGCCAGTATTTCGTAGAGGCGAAGCTGTAGAAGCTCGCGATGCCGAATCGCCCGGCCATGCGGCCGTCGAGGAAGCTTAAGGGGGCGTGAGCCGTATCCTCGATGATGACGGCGTCTCCGGCGGAGGCGAGAACGGCGGGAACATCCGCCATCTGACCGAACAAGTGCACGATCACCAGGGCGGAAAAACTTCCGCGCGCCTGGTGCAGAGATTGGGGATCGATAGTGAGGAATCGCTCCTGGATATCAATAAAGACGGGCTTATGACCGGCGGCGACGATCGCGCTCACCAAGGAGGGGTCAGTAAATAGAGGAAGAGCGACGCCGGAGCCAGGCTTCAGATCCAGAGAGCCAAGCAAGAGCCGGAGCGCCTGCCGACCGCTGCGGGTCCAGAATTTGGGACTGTCGCCGAGCCATTCAAACCCCTGCGGCGGAGGCTCCGCACGAAAGGCCGCTGCAAGCGCGGAGGCAAAGTCCGCGGGCGTATACGGGAGTCCGAATCGTGGGATGGAGTAGAAGCGCGAAGGGGCCATAATTCTAAAGCCGCTTGGAGCGGCGCGCGCCCTCCAAGACGGTTTGGAGAGTCTCAAGGGTTTGATCGTTTCGCCGAAACCGCCGCGCCATTCGCAGAACGGCTTGAGCGAGGGCTCCTTCGAGGACGCGATTCAGCCATGGGTGAAGTTGGATGGCCGAACAATGGGGAATCAGTTCGTAGCCGAAGCGCAGCTTGTATTCATGCAAGCCGTCGGCGGCGAAGAGCGGCACGTAGCCATAGCAAACGGCTTGGAGAGCGCGGTCGGCCAGAGCCTGGGCGGTCACCGTATAGGTGAGGACGTGATTTGGAAAATTGGGCAAGTCTTCCTGGCGCGACATCTGGTGGAGGATGTGCAACCAATCGCCATCGCGGCATGTGACCATATAGGCAGCCAGCCGCGATCCAGCAAATGCGGCGGGGAATGAAACGCCGGGACTGGCGAAGCCGGCTTCCACCAGACGGCGCCAAAGACGCGGATCGCCGAACTCGCGGTCATAGCGGCCCTGGCGGGCCATGGTGCTTAGGTTCAGGGCGTGGCCCTGTTCCAACAGCTCGGCTTTTTCGGCCAACCGTATTTCAAAGCATTGCTGGCCGCGGCGCACGCGAGGCCGGTGTTTGGCGTGCACCGAACCAAATTCATACTTGCGCCGCCGGATCACGTACATTCCGCTATCAAGTCCGTTCCAGCGCAGAGACGGGAATCGGGCGCCCGCGGCGCGGACCTGACGAATCATGCTTTGGATTTCCGCGGGATCCGGGTCGATCGTGGCCTGATACGGCAAGCTCATCATGAAGTGGCCGGGCGCCGAATACCACAATGCGCCGCAGGCTTTGACGACGCGCCGGCCTCTGGCTTCGAAGAACCGGGCCAGGGCCGCGCCCGGCGGCTCCCGCATGGCGTCGGGGGGTTCTGTGAGCGCTTGCAGAGGAGTTGAGACAGGCATCGCTATGGCAGATGGGCGCCGCGGGGCAACGCCTCAATTTCTCGGGTTAAAGACGGCGCCAAAGATCATCGCTCTTGAAAAGTGTTGCAATCGGAGATCTGTCCCGATTCGATCCCGCGCTCAAACCACGCCACCCGCTGAGAGGAAGATCCGTGCGTAAACGATTCGGGGCTAACGCGGCCTTGCGCCATCTTTTGCAGACGATCGTCGCCGACAGCGCCGGCCGCTTGAATTCCAGCCTGGATATCGGCTTTATCGATGAGATTGCGCTGTTTTGTGCTGTGCGCCCACACGCCGGCCAAACAGTCCGCCTGCAACTCCAATTGCACCGAAAGCGGGTTTGCCTGATCGGGGTTCTGCCGCTGAAATCTCTGCACTTTCCCGGCAATGCCCAAAATGTTCTGGACGTGATGGCCAATTTCATGCGAAAGAACGTAGGCTTGCGCGAACTCGCCGGGAGCGCCGAACCGGTCTCTCAGTTCGTCATAGAAGCCGAGGTCGATGTAGACTTTCTCATCGGCCGGGCAATAGAAAGGTCCGGTGGATGATTGGGCCACGCCGCAAGCGGATTCCGCCAGATCGCGGAACAAAACGAGCTTGGCGTGGCGGTAGGGCACGCCGGCCTGCTCGGGCAGAAGCTTGTCCCAGGTTTGCTGCGCATCATCCAAAACGAAAGAGACAAACTGGACCAGATTCGCCTCCGCCGGAGTCTCGACGGGAGAAGGAGCGGCAGAGGGAGCGACGGGAGCCCCGCCGGTGAACATGGATACAAAATCGCGCTTGAAAACGAGGCTCAGCAGCAGGAGCAAGAGCAAGCCGCCGATGCCGATGTGTCCTGGGCGCAGCCCGGGCATGCCGCGGCGATCTTCGATATCGCCACTCATTCCGCCCGGCGTCCAGCGCATGCTGCCTCCTTGGGACCGCTTTCACTAAGCTGGATGAGCGGCGGGCGGGCGGGCCTTAAATATTTGCCGCCGTAAATCCGCGCAGGTCAATATTCAGGCGGCTCGTCGGTGGCGAACTCGCCCGAACGCGTGATGGCGTCGCGGAGGATTAGCAAAGCCGCCTCGCGCAGGCTCTGCAAATCGGACTGGCCGGTCCAGACGTCCCGGTCCATGTACTTGGCGAAGTATGATTGCAGCTCCTTCGGAATGGCGTCCCAGCCGCAAATAGAAACGTCCCGGAAGCATCGGAGGGCATGCTCGACAACATCGATTTGCGTTTGGGTCATGGGCGCGGGAGCGATGGTTCGAGGCATAATGCGTTTCTAAGCGGCATGGCCTTCCGCTTCCGCGGCATGATACTGGCGGCGAATGCGGGCAATATCCAAGGCGGCTTCCGGCAGCTCCAAATCCAGGTTCTCCAGAGTGCGGGCGACGATTTGAGAAACCGCCAGATCGCGAAACCACTTGTGGTTGGCAGGAATCACGAACCACGGCGCATGGCGGGTGCTGGTCTTGGCGAGCATATCTTCGAACGCATGCATATATTGATCCCAGTATTTGCGCTCTTCATAGTCGGACTCGCTGATTTTCCAGCGCCGGGTTGGGTCGTCCAAACGGCGCTTGAAACGCGCCAACTGCTCTTCTTTAGATATGTAGAGCAGAAACTTGAGAATCGTGGTGTTGTTGTCCAAGGCCAGAAACTTCTCGAAGTCGTTTATCTGTTCGTATCGTCTAGACCAGACGGCGACGGGCGTCAACTCGTGGACGCGAACGACGAGAACATCCTCATAATGAGAGCGGTTGAACACCACGATTTCGCCCTTGCCGGGAACGTGGGGATGCACACGCCATAAGAAATCGTGACGCAGCTCCTCGCGAGTGGGCTGGCGGAAGCCCACCACCCGGCATCCGGCCGGGTTCATGCAGGCGAGGATGTGCCGGGCGACGCCGTCTTTGCCGCAGGCGTCCAATCCCTGGAGCACGATGAGCAGAGAGCGTTTTCGCTCGGCGTGCATCAGATACTGCAAGCGATCCAGCCTGAGCGCACAACGGCGCATCTGCTCTTGAACGGCTTCACAGGAATCGATACCGGCGCAGTAGCCGGGATCGATGCGGCCAAGATCGACGCCGGCGCCTGGCTCGACGATGAACTTCTCCACCAGAGCCGATTCCGCGCTCAATGTTTGCAGTTCCTCCCAGATGGCGGCTCCACATCCGTCAAACGACCCCGGATCGAGCTCTTCATCGCACATCGTCGTAATCATGGCGCCACCAAATTCGGTATTGAAGATGACGACCGCCAAAGCGTGCCTCTTTTTTTTGGCTCAAAGGAGCGCCGCGAGGGCGCTTGCGGCAAGCGCGGGACGGGTGAATCCGGCCAGGCGCGGCTTTGCGCAGGAGTGCTGCAACGGCCAGATTTGCATCGGGGCTCCCCAACCGGCATCAAGCGTTCCAGTTGGAGCGTGCAATGACTATTCATCCCCCTTCGGAACCGGCCGCGACGAACGCGCACACCATCGGATCGCCGGCTCCGGCTTCTTCGCCCCATGCGAGCGCAGAACGGCTCATGGCGCGCGCCGACTGGGCGCAATCAAGCGACTGGGGCCTCGTGGAATGCGCGCGAGCCCTGTACCGCTCAAAAACTAAGGTGGCGTGGATCACCGCATCGGGCATTCTCGCCGCCGCACTGGTGAGCCTGGTTCAGCCGCGCGTGTACCAATCCACAGCTTCGCTGGAGATACAGCCGGTGAACGAGAATTACCTCGATCTGAAGGACGTTTATCCCACCGCAGCGTCCACTTTTGACGCCAGCGGCGCCTTGGTGCAGACGCAGGTAGACATACTCCAGCAAGACGCTCTCCTGGGGCAAGTCGCCGAAAAGCTGAGATTGTCCGAGCGCGAAGAGTTTCAACGGGGCCCGGCCTTGGCGGACAGGTTCCGCCGCGCATGGGGGTTGAGGATTTCGCCGGCGGACGAGAGACGGAACGCCGTGGACACGCTGCGGGAGAATCTGGAGTTCGTTTCCTCGCGAACCAGCCGTGTGATCCAGATCGTGGCTTCGGCGCGCGAGCCGGAACTGGCCGCCGCGATCGCCAATACGTTAGCGGAGACCTTTATCGAGCAGAGCACGGAGGCGCGGCGGCGAGCCGCGGAGCAGACGCGCGACTCTCTGCTTGCGCAGCTCCGCGACTGGAATCGCAGAGGACTCCAGGCGGGAACGGAATTGAGAGGCTCGCGTTTAGCTTCTGGCCAACCGGAGGCACAAGCCACAAGCAAAGGGGAGGCGGGCCGCCGATTCTATGAGGCCATGGCGGAGAAGGCGGCCGACGCAGGCGTGGCCAGCGCGGTGGCGCAAGCCGGCATACGCATATTGAGTCCCGCCGAACCGACGCCTTTACCGTACAAGCCGAATGTTCCTCTAAATCTGGCGATCGGAACGTTTGGCGGATTTCTACTGGCCATCGGGGCGGTGATGCTGCGGGAGCAAGGCAATGGGGTGGTCCGCATGCCGGGGGAAGCGAGCATGTACCTGACGCTTCCCGAGCTCGGCGCGATTCCGAACGCGGGACGCCGGGCTCCGGGCGCACTGCTAAACCACCGCCACGACGATTCGCCGGTGGAGCGCGCGGCGCTGGAGCAGCGCTTTTCCGGCGTTTCGGAATCGTTCCGCGCGACGCTCGCGTCGATTTTATCTCGCGGACAAAACGGCGATGAGGCCCGACTCTTCGTGGTGACAAG
The DNA here is from genome assembly GCA_035293905.1 of Bryobacteraceae bacterium. Taxonomy (GTDB): domain Bacteria; phylum Acidobacteriota; class Terriglobia; order Bryobacterales; family Bryobacteraceae; genus Palsa-187. The sequence continues at coordinate 7,775 of DATGLY010000140.1, read as the reverse complement.
CTCGCGTTCGCAAGAAGGAAAGACCACGGTGGTGAGCAATTTGGGAATCGCGCTCTCGGAAATCAGCAATCGAGTGCTGTTGATCGACGGAGACATGCGGTCTTCCCGGCTTCATCGAGTTTTCGATCAGCCCAATAGTTGGGGTTTGAGCGACGTGCTGGGCGAACAGAACGCCATCGAAGAGCTGGAGCTGGAGGTGCTGGTGAAGAAGACCTCCATTCCTCACCTTTATTTGCTGCCGAGCGGCGCGTGCACAGACAACATCTTCCGACTTTTGTGCTCGCCGCGGATGGCGCGCCTGCTGCCGCGGTTTCGCCAGGAATTCGATTACGTGATCGTGGATGCGCCGCCCTGCCTGGAATTCGCGGACGCCAGGATTTTGGCCCGGCATGCGGAGCAGTTGCTGCTGGTGGTGCGCGCCGATTATACCGACACGCGAACGGCGCAGGCCGCCGTACAACGGCTATTGCTGGACCGGATCCCGGTGATGGGAGTGATTCTCAACCGGTGGGACCCGGCGCGCGCAGGCATTTACGGCGATGCGTCCTATTACGGAGTGAATGGTCGCAGTCTCGCATGAGCGTCAACGGTTCGCTTACGGTGCAGCTCGGGCCCCCGGCGTTCGATGGGCGGGGCAAGTTTGGGGCGGCGTGCACTTTTTCGGCCAAGGCTTTCAACCCGGAGAGCGCGACGCCGGCGGGAGAAGCGCAAGCAGCGCCAACGCGGTTGTCATTGCGATCGAACTTCGCATGGGCCTTGGCGGGAAACGCAGGCTACGCGGCCTGCCAGTGGGGCATGATCGTGGTGCTGGCGAAACTGGGCAACTCATTTCTGGTAGGCCAATTTTCTCTTGGCTTGGCCATCGCGACGCCGGTGCTGATGTTCGCCAATCTTCATCTTCGAGCCATGCAAGCCACCGACGCACGGCGCCAATACGGGTTCTACGAATATCGACGGCTGCGGATCGCAACGACTTTGGTTGCGATGGCGGCGATCGCCATGGTCGCGCGTTTTGGGACCCACAATCAGCGCGCTCTGCCAGTGATCCTGGCGGTCGCGGCCGCCAAAAGCATGGAGGCGCTGAGCGACATTTATTACGGGCTTTTTCAATTAAACGACCGCCTAGACCAGATTGGCCAATCGATGATCCTGCGCGGCGCGGCGAGCCTGGCGGCGTTGAGCGCCGCGTTTTATCTGACGCGAAATCTGTTCTGGGGCTGCTTTGGCATGGCCGCCGTTTCGTTGGGATCGCTGTTGTTGTTCGACTGCCGGCGGCGGGACTATTTGCCGCGCCCAGAGGCGCCGAGCAGGATTTCGATCCGCTCCCGATGGCTTAACCGGCCGGCTCGGACGGCGGCGTTGCGCCGCCAATGGGGGCTTATCTGGTCGGCTTTGCCGCTGGGAGTGATGACGACGCTCGCTTCCATCAATCTCAACCTGCCGCGCTATTTCATCCACGCCTGGTTAGGGGAACACCAGCTTGGCATTTTTTCCGCCCTGGCGTACGCGACGGTAGCCATCACGCTGGTCAGCGATTCAATGAGCAATTGCATCATCCCGCGCATGTCCCGGCTGTACGCCGGGGAGCAAATCGCGGAATTTCGCTCGGTTCTGCTGGCGATGTTGGGGTTGGCCGCCGCGCTGGGATTGGCGGGGCTCCTGGCGGCGAATCTGATGGGCGCGCGCCTTTTGGCGCTGGTTTACGGTCCGGAATACGCGGCGCAGGCCCGGGTTTTTCAGTGGCTCATGCTGGCGACGGCCCTTCAGTGCGTCGCCTCCGGATTGACGAGCGGAATCATGTCGGCGCGGCGCTTCCGGATTCAGGCGACCATGTCGGCGGCGATGGTCGGCGCGAACGCTCTGGCTTGCGCGGTTTGGATTCCGACCGCAGGGCTGGAGGGAGGCGCGATGGCCATGGTGGCGGCGGCGGCAGTTCGCCTGACGCTCGCGGCCGCAGTGGCGGGCCGTTTGGTTTGGAATCCATCCAAAGCAGGCGCGGAATCCGCGCCCTGCCTGGAGGGCTGGAGACCGGAGCTATGAGCAAGAGATCTCCGGGCGTTCTCTTGCTTCTGGTGGCGTGCTACGTCGTCTTGCTTCCGTATCAGTTCGAAGTCGAGAGGCAACTGCATTTGGCCCCCTCCGATAGCTTCCTATTGCTGGCTCTGGCGTTGGCGGCGGGACGGTGGAAGTACCGCAAGCCGGCGTGGACCATCTGGCACTTCGCTATCGCGCTGACATTCGTCATGGGAACGTTGCTCATCGCTCTACGCAACGGCCGCATCGAGAGGTATGAGCTTTTCAACAAAGACGTGGGGTTGCTACTCCCGTTCGTGAGCTATGCGGCGGTCACTTCCGCGGTGGCTAGTTGGACGGACCTGCGGCGAATTTTGAAGGTCTTCGTTTTGGGCGTGGTGGGGGAGAACATACTGGCCGTGGCCGGATTTCTGGCTTCCTATTTCTTCGGCTTCGCCAATCCGTTCGCCCGCTACGAAGGGCTCCGTCTTTCGGGAATGCTGCTTGACCCCAACGCCTACGGCGGGCTGCTGGTGACCGCGCTGGTGGTGAGCGAGGCGGCGTCGTGGGGGCGATCGCCGCTGTTTGCCGGCTTTACGTTGTGGTTTTCGAGGATCACCTTGCTTTTGGGGATTCTGTTTACGTTCTCTCGGACGGCGTGGACAGGACTGGGCGTGGCTCTATTGCTGGCCGGCCTGATCCGGCCGCGAGTGCTGCTGCGGCCGGTGTTCGCGGCCGTAGCGGGCGGCCCGATTCTGCTATTGATCATGGGCCACCGCTTTGTTCCTCTGTTTGAGCGAATGGCTCGCCGGCCGGAACAGGTGCAAGAGCGTTTCGATTTGGCCCAGCGGGCGCTGGAATCTTTCGCGCGCCATCCCTTCCTGGGCGGAGGGATTGGAAGCTTCCGACTGGCGGCAGGAGTCGTCGCCCATAACAGCGCCATGTGGTTTCTCGCGGATTTCGGCCTGGTAGGGCTGACCGCGCTTATGGGATTTCTTGGATGGTTTTTTGCGAAAGCGTGGCTGGCGTACCGGCGCGCGCCGGAATCCGAACAGCCGGTGGCGCTATCGCTGTTGCTGGCGCACGCGGCGATGGTGGGAGTCGCGATGGGCATTGAAGCGTTTTATCAGAGACACCTGTGGCTGATTTGCGCACTCATCGCCTCGAGTCATTGCCTGACGCTTCGTCCAGAAAACTATCGCCTTTGCGAATCCGAGGTCTTGGCTCATGCTTGCTAAACCAACCACGCCGGTAAAGGTGTTGCACGTCGTTGGGGACTCCCGCTTTGGCGGCGTCGCCTGGATCATTTTGGGACTGGGCCGGGTGTTACAGGCCGAGGGTTGGCGCGTGGATGTGCTGACCGTCGATCCGATTTTCCAGGCGGAGGTACTGCGCCAAGGCCTCGGCTTGGTGGACCTGGACGTGATCCGCCGGGAGATACGGCCATTGTGGGATCTCGGCGGCCTGGTTCGGCTGCGGAATTTCTTGCGAAGGGCGAACTACCGCATCGTCCACACGCACACCTCTAAGGGCGGCTTTGTGGGGCGGCTCGCGGCGCGGCTGGCGGGCGTCCCGGTGATCGTTCACACGGCCCACGGGTTCGCGTTCCACGAAGCGAGTCCGCGGTCGACACGCGTGTTCTACTCCACGCTGGAGCGGATGGCGTCGCGATGGTGCGATCGAATCGTTTGCGTAAGCGAATTCCATCACCGATGGGCTCTGGAACTGGGGATGGGCTCTCCTTCGCGCATTGTGGCGATTCCCAACGGCATCGCCGATATCACGGGCCAGACTCGCGTTCCGCCGTCGGAGACGCGGCGGCTGTTGGGGGCGCAGCCGAGCGATCTGCTCATCCTCAGCACCTCGCGGCTGGCGGGGGACAAAGGACTGGAATACCTGATCGAAGCGGCCGCGATGATCCGGCCGGGGGCGCGCGCCGTGAAAGTGGCCATCGCGGGCGAGGGACCCGTGCGGGCGCGTCTGGAAGACCAGGCCCAGCGACTGGGCGTCACAGACCGAGTCAAGTTTCTAGGATTCCGTCACGATGTCGCCGATCTGCTGGCGGCGTGCGACCTGGTGGTGATTGCCAGCCTGCGCGAGGGTCTCTCCATGGCGCTTTTGGAAGCCATGGCGGCGGGCAAGCCGATCATCGCAAGCAGCATCGGCAGCCATCGCGAGCTTGCCGCCCAAGCGGAGATGGCGCGGCTAGTGCCGCCGGCGAATTCAAGGGCGCTGTACGAAGCGATTCAAAAGCTGTTGGGGGATCCGGCGTTGATGGCGCGGCTGGGCGCGACAGCCCGGTCGCTGTTCGAGAGCCGCTATACGGAAGAGCGGATGCTGAACGCCTACCGGGACCTATACCGGGAGCTTCTTCTCGGCAAGCAGGGCAAGATTCGGGCTTCGGGCCGGCCGGAGGGCGCTTTCCGGCCCAGCCTGGCCAATCAGGAATCGATTTACCGCGTGTACGCCGGCGAGGCTCAACCGCCCCACCAGCCGGAAGGCGGCCTATGAGAACGACTTATCCGCTGTATGGCTCGCCAGAATCTAGCGCCGGCGCGGCCGGGGCGATCCGGCGCGCAACGGTGCAAGATCTTTTAGGAATCGTTAGCGTTCACCGCAGGGCATTCAGCCAATTTTTTCTTACCCGGCTAGGAAGCGAATTTCTGCGGCGCTACTACCGGCTGGTGCTCGATTACCGGGCAGGAATCGTGTTTGTGGGCGAGACCGGCGGCAAGATTAAAGGATTCGTGTGCGGCTTTAAGGACCCCGTCGCCTTTTATCGTCTGATGTGGAACAAGCGGCGGGCGTTCCTGCTTCCGGTCGTTTCCGCGCTGATCCGCCGGCCTTCGCTGGCGGCCGGCGTCTTGCATGGGGTTCAACGCATTCAAAGCTCGGCGAGCGCGTGCGACCCCGCCCTGGCCGAAGGGGCTTGCGAGCTGTCGTCGATCGCGGTCGCGCCGGAGGCCAGCTCGGGCGGCTTGGGCGCGGCGCTCCTGGAGGCCTTCCTGGAACAGGCCTGGCGGCTGGAAGCAAAATGCGTCTATCTCACCACCGACGCGGACTCCAATGCCGCCGCGAACGCCCTCTACCGGAAAGCGGGGTTTGAACACGCTAAGCGCTTCCTCCAGCGCAAGGGGCGCTGGATGAACTGGTATGTCATCGGGCGCAAGCCGGCCGAGGACGCTTACGGGAGGCTGCGATGAAGGGCAGCAGGCGGAATCGAGCATGGCAGTGGGCGGAGAGACCGGTGGACGCGGTGGGCGCCGCCGCGGGTTTAATCTTGATGCTGCCGCTGCTGATTGTGATCTCGCTGGGCGTGTTGGCCGACGACGGACCGCCGGTGCTGTTCGGCCAAACGAGAGTGGGAAAAAACGGCAAACCGTTCCGCATATGGAAATTTCGCACGATGCGGGCCGGCAGCGGCGGAAGCGCCATCACGGCGTCCGGCGACCCGCGCGTGACGCGATTCGGGGCCGTGCTCCGGAAATTTAAGCTCGACGAGCTGCCACAGCTTTTCAACGTGCTCAAGGGCGAGATGAGCCTAGTGGGCCCGCGGCCAGAGACGCCGGAATACGTCGAGTTCCGCAGGCCGGTGTGGCAGGCAGTGTTGGCGGTTCGTCCGGGGATTACGGATTTGGCGACGCTGCTTTATCGCGACGAAGAAAGGATTCTGGCCTCGGCGGCGGAGCCAGAGGCGCTTTATCGCGAGAGGGTATTGCCGGAGAAACTGCGGCTGAATCTGGCTTATCTTGGGGCGCGCACCCTGTGGCAGGACCTGAGGCTTATTTTTCTGACGATTCGTTATAGCGTGTTCCCGGACTCGTTCGATATAAATCGCATCCGAAGAACCTTCGGAATAGGACTTGAATATGAAAGACAGCTTTATCCCATTTCATCGGCCCTCGATCGGCGAGGAGGAGATTCAGGAGGTCTCGGAGGCTCTGCGGTCGGGCTGGCTGACCACGGGACCGCGAACCGCCCGTTTCGAGCGCGAATTCGCGGACTATGTGGAGGCGCCACACGCTATCGCGGTCAATAGCGCCACGGCCGCGCTGCACCTGGCTCTCGCGGGACTGGAAATCGGACCGGGGGACGAAGTCATCACCACGCCGATGACGTTTTGCGCGACGGTGCAGGCGATTTTGCACGCGGGGGCCACACCGGTGCTCGCCGACATCGGGCCGGACGGAAACATCGACCCCGAGGAAATCGAAAGGCGGCTGACTCGCCGCACGCGCGCGATTGTGCCCGTGCATCTGGCGGGATTGCCATGCGAAATGAATACAATATGGCAGATCGCGCGGGAGCGGGGGCTGCACGTAATTGAAGACGCGGCGCATGCGGTGGGGGCCCGGTATCGGGGCCGGCCGATCGGAGCCGGGCCTTTCGGCGGCTCGCCCGCCAGCGACGCAGTGGCATTCAGCTTCTACGCCACCAAGAACCTCACCACGGGCGAGGGAGGCATGCTGGCGACGCATCGCCCCGAGTTGGCCCAAAACGCGCGGATGCTTTCCTTACATGGAGCGAGTCACCACGCCTGGGAACGCTATAGCGATCACGGAGATTGGTACTACGAGGTATTAGCCCACGGTTTCAAATACAACCTGAGCGATATTCAGGCGGCGGTGGGAATTCATCAGCTCCACAAGCTGGAGCTGTTCACGGACCGGCGCGCCACCTACGCCGCCCTGTACAACCGCGCGTTGGGGGGCTTGGACGAAGTGGAGGTTCCGCCGGTTTCCCCCGTGTGCCGGCATGCCTGGCATCTCTACATTCTGAGGCTGAAGCTGGCGCGGCTGAGGATCGACCGCGACCAGTTTATCCGGGAGCTGCGCAGCAGAGGGATCGGGGCGAGCGTGCATTTCATCCCCATCCCGCTCCATCCCTACTTCGCCAAGCTGCCGCTGGCGCAGCGCTGTTACCCGCGGGCTCTGGACTTATATCAGCGAATTGTTTCCCTGCCCCTATATCCCGCACTAGGGGAGGAGCAGGTGGAGTATGTGGCGCGGCAGGTCCGGGAAATTGCGGAGGCGTCCCGGCGGCCCCGGCAATTCGCGCCGGGGCGGCCAGCCGCCCAACTTCCCCTGAGCGCGTGATGGGTTAAAACGAATGCAGAGAAAACGCGGATTTCAGTTCGACGTTTGGCTGGAGCGAGGCTGCCACGCCGTCGCCGCCGGGTTATCCCTAAGCGCCGCCTTATTGCTTCGATTCGACTTCTCTCTTCCGCTGGATCTGAAGGCCGTTTTCAAGCAAGCGCTTCTGTTAGCCATCTTGGTGAAGTTGCCGGTATTCGATTGGGCCGGATTCTACCGGGGCCTGCGCCGGTTTGTCAGCATTCCGGACCTGTACATCGTGTTTCTGGGCAATATGGCCGGCTCGGCGCTGTTCACCGTAATCGCGATGGTGTGGTTCGGGCCGGCCATTCCTCTTTCTGTGTTTTGGATGGATGCGGTCCTCTGCTTCTTGGCAACCGCGCTGGTGCGATTCTCCATACGGATTCGGGACGAGGCGTTCTGCTGGGATCGAGCGGATCGCGAGCGCACGGGCATTTTGGTTTACGGCGCGGGAGCCGCGGGAGCGGAGCTGGTTCGCGAAATCCACTCCAATCGGTGCACGCGCTATGCGGTGAAGGGATTTCTCGACGACGATCCCTCCAAACAACATGCCCTGATTATGGGCGTGCCAGTGCTGGGATCGGGCCGGCAGGCGTTTTCGGTTGTGCATTGTCTCAACCGGCGGAAGCCTGTGGTGGGAGAAATCAT
>DATGLY010000139.1:0-83132 GCA_035293905.1 Bryobacteraceae bacterium | reverse complement strand
ACCTCAAGCAAGCGTTGAATCAACCCTGGGAGCCCGGCCAAAATGGCTTCGAATTTTCTAGCGCCGAATTGACTCGCTGGATGGACCGCCTCGAGCTCCTCAAACAGGCCCGCGACTTCCAATTTCACGGCCGCTTGCCCGAATCCGCCGATTCCGTCTCCTAGATTCCCGGCTCCTTGCCGCCTAACCCGGCGGAGCGTGCGTCTTTTTCGATTTCTTGTATACTCGAAGATCGCACTTACAAGGAGAATCCCATGAGCAAAAAAATCATTGCGGTAATGGGCGCGACCGGCTCCCAAGGCGGAGGACTGGTTCGCGCGATTCAAAACGATAAGAACGGCGAGTTCACCGCGCGTGCGCTTACCCGAGATCCCAACTCGGACAAGGCCAAGGCGCTGGCTGCGCTGGGCGCCGAGGTGGTCGCCACCGATATCGACGATCCCGCCTCGGTCGATAAAGCCTTCCAGGGCGCCTACGGAGCCTATTGCGTCACTTTCTTCTGGGCCCATTTTTCTCCCGAAAGGGAACAGGCCGAGGCCAAAAACATGGCGCAGGCTGCTAAGAACGCGGGCCTCAAGCACGTCATCTGGTCGACGCTCGAAGACACGCGCAAATTCATCCCCCTCAGCGACACGCGCATGCCCACCCTCCAGGGCAAGTACAAATGCCCCCACTTCGACGCCAAAGGCGAGTCCGACCATTTCTTCACCGATCTCGGCCTGCCCGTCACCATCCTGTTGACTTCCTTCTACTGGGACAACTTCATCATGTTCGGCATGGGACCGAAAAAAGGCCCCGATGGAAAGCTGGCCCTGACTCTGCCGTTGGGCCAAGCCAAGATGCCCAGCATCGCGGCGGAAGATATCGGCAAGTGCGCCTACGGAATTTTCAAGCGTCCCGGCGAGTTTATTGGTAAGACCGTGGGAATCGCGGGAGATCATCCCACCGGAGCGCAAATCGCGGCTTCCTTCGCCAAGGCGCTGGGCCAGCCCGTCTCCTACAATCCGGTCTCCTTCGACGCCTACCGCGGATTCGGTTTCCCCGGAGCCGAGGACCTCGGCAATATGTTCCAGTTCTATCACGATTGCGAAAAGGACTTCGCCGCCGCGCGCAGCCTGGAAGTGAGCCGGAAGCTCAACCCCGAGCTTCAGTCCCTGGATCAATGGCTGGCCGCCAACAAGAGCCGCATTCCGTTGGACTGAGCGCTCGCCCCCGCGCGCTCCGCAATTTCGGATTTCAGATTTCGGATTCAAACTTATGTTTAAAGCCACTCTCGACAAGATGCTTCCGGCCACCGTCACCGGCTCTTTGCCGCGTCCGAGCTGGTACACCGAGAACCTCGGGACCAAGTCCTTTCTCGACGCCATGGTCACCAGCCGCTTCCGGGAGCAGTACGTGGACGCCCTTTCGGTTTACCTCCGCGAACAGGAAATCGCCGGGCTCGACATCGTCACCGACGGCGATTGCCGCTTCGACCAGGACGTCGGCGGCCAAAGCTGGACCAGCTATCCGCCTCATCACATGGACGGCTTTGAAACCACCCATCCAAAGCTCGCCAAGGTCGGCGCGGGCGGCATTGCCTTCCCGCGCGGCCACATCCTTCATGACTACCTCGAAGCCCGCGTCATGCCCAAGCTCGTCGGCCCGGTCGGCCGCGGCGAAATGCAGTACGCCGAAATCTGGAAGACCGCCCAGCGCCTCACCGCCAAACCCGTGAAGTTCGGCACGGTCACGCCGGAGCTGGTGGCCTTCGCCGTCCAGGACGAATATTACAAAAGCCTTCCAGACCGCATCATGGCCCTCAGCGACGCTTTCAACCAGGAGCTCCACGACCTGGCCGATGCCGGTTGCCCCGTCATTCAGATGGAAGAGCCCCAGATTCACCTGCTCGCCGCTCGCGGTTACGTCGACAAGGTCATTAATCCCGAGTTTATGCTCAAGGTGTTCAACAACACCGTGCGGGGGCTGCGCGAGAAAACCGAAGTCTGGTGCCACACCTGTTGGGGCAATCCGTCGCAGCAGCGCATGTTCGCCACTGTCCAGAGCTATAAGCCGGCGCTCGAGCTGCTCAACCAGGTCGACGCCGATGTCATCACCTTCGAGATGGCCAGCTCCGGCGCGGCCGAGCTCGACGACGTCGGCAAAGCCATCGCCGGCAAGAAAATCGGCATCGGCGTCATCGATCACCACACGCTTCAGGTCGAAGCGCCCGAGCAAGTGGCCGATCTGGTGCGCCGGGCCTTGAAAACCATTCCCCCCGAGCGCCTGGTGCTTTCCTCCGATTGCGGCATGGGCCGCGAGGGCATGAGCCGCCGCCACGCCCTCTACAAAATGATCGCCCTGGTGCAGGGCGTCAACATCGTCAAGAAAGAGCTCGGGCTGCCCGTAACTCCCTCGCTCGCCGCCGATCCCAAGTTCTCCCTTTTAAGGATGGCCGAAGGGGTGGCCAAGGCATGATCAACGCGGCCATCGTCGGCCTCGGCTGGTGGGGCAAGACCCTTGTCGAGTCCGTTCAGAACTCAAGCGCCGACATCCGCTTCGTCGCCGGCGCGACCCGCACCCGCACTCCCGAATTGGCGGCCTTCGCCGAAGCCCAAAAATTCAAGCTCGTCGATTCCTATGACGAACTCCTGGCCAGCCCCCAAATCGACGCCGTCGTGCTCGCCACCCCCCATTCCATGCACGCCCAGCAGGTGATCGCCGCCGCCGCCGCCCGCAAGCACGTCTTCTGCGAAAAGCCCTTCGCCCTCACCACGCACAGCGCCCAACAGGCCGTTGACGCCGCCCAAAAGGCCGGCGTCACGCTCGCCCTCGGCTACAATCGCCGCTTCCACCCCGAGATGGCCAAGTTGCGCGATCGCATCCGCTCCGGCGGCCTCGGCACAATTGAGCACGTCGAAGCCACCATGACCTTTCCCAACGCCCTTTTGCTTAAGCCCGAAGCCTGGCGGGCCAACCGCCAGGAAACGCCCTGCGGCGCCCTTACTCCCATGGGCGTTCATGCCATCGACGGCATGATCGATCTGTGCGGCCCCATCGATCGCGTATTCGCCCAGAGTTTCCGCCGCGCCGTTTCCGTCGATTCCGACGACACCACTTCCGTCCTGTTCCGGATGAAGGAAGGCATGTCCGGCTACTTGGGCGCTTTGGCCGCCACCGGCCCCGGTTTCAGCTTCCAGGTGTTCGGCTCCAAGGGTTGGGTGCGGCTGGAAGGCATGACCCACGTAGCCGGCGCATCCTCCGAGGAGCGCCGCACTCGCTTGTTCGGAACCTGCAAATTTCAGCCCATTAAAGGACCCGCGGAGACCTGGGAAGCCGAGCGGCTCGATGTCACCCGCGCCGCCCTGGAAGCGTTTGCCCGCGCCGCCGCCGGCGGCCCCCGCTATCCCATCTCCACCGGCGAAATGATTCACGGCGTGGCTGTGACGGAAGCCGTCGTGCGCTCCGCCTCCACCAATCAGGTTGAAAAAGTATGAATCTCGGCCCCTTGGGACATTTAAGCTATTCCACGCTGGTTCACCCCGGAGACAATTGGGAGCTCATGTCGCACAGCCTCCGCACCTACGTGCCCCAGGTAAAGGCGCGCGTGTCTCCCAACCAGCCCTTTGGCCTTTCCCTTCGCCTGGCCGCCCCGTCGGCCGAGGCCCTGGTGAAAGATCCAGCCGCGCGCGACGCCCTCAAGCGCTTCCTCGCCGATAACGACATGTATCTTTACACCGTGAATGCGTTCCCCTACGGCGCCTTCAAAGACACCATCGTCAAAGAACAGGTCTACGAGCCGGATTGGCGCACCGAAGAACGCACGCAATATACGATCAACGTCGCCGATATTCTGGCCGACGTCGCCCCGCCAGGCTTGGCCCCTTCCATTCAAAGCGCCCCCCTCGGCTTCAAGCCGCGCGTCACCGGCCCCGACGTCGTGGCCAGCTACACCGAGCACGTCCTCCGCGTCGTCGCTCACCTGGTCGCCATCCAGGCGCGCACCGGAAAGACCGTCACCCTGGCTCTCGAGCCCGAGCCCCACTGCTTCCTTGAGACCACCGACGAAACCATCGACTATTTCAAAAACCATCTCTACGCCGGCCGCTCCGCCGAGCGCCTGGCCAAGCTCGCCGGCATCCCCGTTTCCGACGCCATCGCCGCGCTTCGCCGCCACTTGGGCGTCGTTTTCGACATCGGCCATCAGGCCGTCGGCTTTGAGGACATCCCCGCATCGCTCCAGAAGTTGGTGGACGCCGGCGTGCCCATCCTCAAGCTTCAGGAAGTGGCCGCGATGCACATCCCCAATGTGACCGACGAAACCGTCGAGGCCCTCCAGCGTTTCGCCAAAACCGTCTATCTGTCCCAGACCGTGGAAAAAAAGAACGGTCAAATTACCAAGTTCCTCAACCTCGAAGACGCCTTCGCCGCCCGCGCCGCCGACCCCGCGTCGCCCCGCGAGTGGCGCACCCACTTCCACGTCCCTGTCTTCCTCGACGACCTCGGCGGAAAGTTCGGCACCACCCGCTTCGCTCTGGAAGCCGCGCTCAAGATGCACAAGGAAAAGCCCCTTTCGGGTCAGCTCGAAATCGAAACCTATACCTGGGACGTTCTCCCCGATCATCTCAAAACCGGCGACATCGTCGATTATGTCTGCCGCGAAATCGAATGGGTCCGCGGACAATTGGTGTGACGCTGCCGTGAACGTCGGCTTCATTGGTCTCGGCCGCATGGGCCAGGGTATGGCCCGCCGAATCCTCTCCGGCGGCTGTCGCCTCGCCGTTTACGATATTGTTCCCTCGCAACTCGCTGGCCTCGTCGCCGAGGGCGCGATTGCGGCCGCCAGCGTCGCCGAGGTATGCCAGGCTCGCGACGTCGTCGTCACGATGCTCGTCGAGGATCAAGCGGTAATTGACGTCGCCACCCGGCCCGGAGGCATCTGCGATTCGCTCCCCCCCGGCTCGATTCACCTCGCCATGGGCACCTACGGCGTCGGCGCCGTCCGGACGCTCGCCGCGGCCCACGCCGGCGCCCGTCAGTTCCTCGTCGTGGCCCCTGTGCTCGGCAGGCCCGATCTGGCCGCGTCGGGACAATTGGGAATCGTCGCCGCCGGCCCTGACGAGGCGGTCCGGCGCTGCGAGCCTTTATTCCAGCGGATCGGCCGCCGTGCGTTTCTCGCCGGCCCGCAGCCGGAAGCCGCCACCGTCGTCAAGCTCGCCAATAATCTGGTGCTCGGCTCCGCCATGATCGCCATGGCCGAGGGCTTTTCCCTGGTCCGTAAATACGGCGTAGACCCCCAGGTGCTGTACCAAGTAATGACCGAAGGCCTCTTTTCCGCGCCCGCCTACAAAGGCTACGGCAAAACCATGGTCGAACAAACCTTTGAACCGCCCGGCTCTCCCATCACCGTCGGCCTCAAGGACGCCAACCTCATCCAGGCCGCCGCCGATCTCGCGCGCGTTCCTTTGCCGGGCTTCAATGTCTATCGCGATCGCCTGCTCGGCGCCGTCGCGCACGGCGATGGCGACAAGGATCAAGCCGCCCTCGCGCGCGAACAAGCCCGCGCCTGCGGCCTGGAATAGCCTTCTATTTGCCGTCCACCGAAAACGCCAAAAATACGTTACCCGGCATCAGCGGAATTCGCGAATAGCCTGCGTTCAGGTAAACCATCCCTCCCGCGATGCTCGCTCCCGTGCTGTCGATGGAGCCGCCATGCGCCTTGATGCCGTTGATCGTCTGGAAATCCTGATTCGTGTCGAAGTCCCAGAGGATTTTTCCCGAACTGGTGTCGTAAGCCCGCAGATGCCCGTCGTCGGAGCCCGCGAACACCGCGCCATCGATCACGCTCGTGGGACCCGGCTGAGCGGCGCTGCATCCCTTGTCCTTCAAGCACCCCGGCTTCGGAGCCGGCGTGGACCACAATTTACTCCCGGTCTTCAGATCCAGCGCAACCACCCCGCCGCCGGCTTCCGCTTTAGCGGGATCCCAATCCGAGATGGCGAAATAGGCGGCCTTATTATCCGCCGATGCGCCCCAGATCACGCCCCCTTCGGGTCCGCCCGCGCTCACCCGCGTCATCCAAACCGTCTTGCCCTGCGCATCCGGATCGAGCCCGTAAACCATGCCCGATTTCGCCGCCACAACTAAAATCCGCTTGCCGCCGCCGATCTCCTTCAAGATCGGCGAGGAGCCGATATCCAGGTCGCCGCCCGGCTTGGCGGGGCAATTCGGCTTCTGATCCGTCGTGCATCCGAAGTTGAACACGTCCCCTTCCAGCAGTTGTTGCGTCCACAAAATCTTGCCCGTGGCCTGGTCGAAAGCGAACACGGCGTCGCTCGTCTTTGTGCCAGGCTGCGAATAGTTGATGCCGGTGCCGCCGTAAATGGCCCGGCGCTTTGCGTCGAGGGTTGGAGAAGTCCAAAGGCTGGCTCCGGAGGGTCCCCACGTCTCGACTCCGGCGCTTGTCTTGCCCGTCAGCTTGGCGGGCTCCTGGATCGTGTAAGTCTTCCAGATCTGTTTGCCGGTCTTCGCGTCGAGCGCCACCAGGCTTCCCCGCAACTTGCAGCAGGCGTACTTGGGATCGGCCGCGGCAATCGATTCCTCGCCCGCGGAAACCGGCACATAGAGACGAGCCCCATCGAGCTTGGGCGTCCCCGGAATGGATGCCTCGGCGCCCTCGTCCACATGGGTCTTCCAGAGCATCGCTCCGGTCTCGGCGTTGACGGCGTGCACCCAGGCGTGCAGATCGGAGATGTAAAGAGTCTTTCCATCGGCGGAAACCACCGGACCTGTGCGAACGCCCTCCGTTGCTTTGTACATCCAATAGATGCAGCCGCTGGAGGCGTTCAGAGAAAATACCGTTCCATCCGCCGCCCCGACGAACACTCGGCCGCCGTACACCGTAGGAGTTCCGAAAGAGGTCGTGACGCCGGGATATCCGAAGGCCCATTTCAGCTTGAGCTTCGGAACGTCCGCGGCGGACAGGCCGGCCGCCTTTGCGTTCTGATAACGGCTGTTTGTCGCGTCGATTCCCCATCCATTCCAAACAGCCGCGGTCTTCGCCAGCGGCGTGTTGGACGAGCACCGGGCCGACTGCGGAATCGACTCCGTGCCCGCCACGCCCAGATAGCTCGCCACTGCCGACCGCTCGGAAGCGCTCAAATTCGCTCCGATTGCCGCCATTCTCCCCGATTCCAGCGCCGTTAGAATCGCCTGAACCGGCATGGTTCGAAGCACGGCAGGCAGCGGAGCCTGCGTGGTGCTGCCCTCTTTATGGCAGTTCGCGCAGACCTGTTGAAAAACCGTTGCCCCGTCCCGGTTCTGCGCCCACATTGAAACCGCCGAGCCGGCAAGACAAACCAGGGCCGCGGCCCGCCATACAACGCCAATCTTCATAACGAGTCCTTTTTCCGAATCAATGTGCTTTGCCGCCGATGAGAAGCAGATGTTTATTCTTTCCCACGCCGGACAGGTTGTCAAGTTTCGCTTGCGTCCTATTATATCCGTAGGCGGGGCAACGCGGCCAGGAAATGGAATCACCGCGCCGCGCGTAGTTAGACAGATTCGCTCAGCTTAGGCAAGCTAGGCGTGCGAAGCGATTGCAACCGTGGCCGGTTTCAGCCCCGGAGATGTGGCCGTCAGACGAATCTGTCCGGCCATCGCCGTGGATTGCAGGATGGCGAGGCACATCCCGTGGTAGGCCTTGCACGATTGGCCCTTGAAATCCGCCGCCATATCGCCGACGTTTCCGTTATCCACGCCGATTAAGCGCGCTTGGCCGGCGAGTTCGAAGGCGATCTGGTTTTCCGCTTCGGGATGCAAACGGCCGTCCGCGTCCAGAACCTTCACGGTGACGTGCGCCACGTCGCGGCGGTCGGCGCGGATGGCGTCCCGGTCGGCGGACAGGCTGATGGCCGCGGGCTCGCCGGTGGTGGCGA
Organism: Bryobacteraceae bacterium; assembly: GCA_035293905.1. Classification (GTDB taxonomy): domain Bacteria; phylum Acidobacteriota; class Terriglobia; order Bryobacterales; family Bryobacteraceae; genus Palsa-187. The sequence continues at coordinate 75,216 of DATGLY010000139.1, read as the reverse complement.
TCTCCACTTCGATGGCTTGCTTGCCGCCTTTCATACCGACGGCCTTGAGCGTTCCCGGTTCGTATGGCACATCCCAGGCAAGGTGCAGGTCGTTCGTGGTGCGCACCGCGCCCGCCGGCTGAGGCGCGTATTGGCCGTAGCGTCCCTGCATCCCGTAGCGCGGGAACTGATAGCCCTTCACGCCGACCGATTTCCCGTTCAGAAACAGCTCGACGCTGTCGCAATTGGTGTAGCAGGTCACCGGCACGAAGGCTCCCTCATGGCCCTTCCAGTTCCAGTGCGGAAACAGGTGCAGCACCGGTTTTTCCGTCCATTGGCTCTGGTAGAAATAGTAGCCGTCTTTCGGAAAGCCGCAGGTATCGATGCAGCCGGCAGTGGAGCCGCGGGATCCGTCGAAAGCCTCGCCCAGATAATCGATGCCGGTCCACATAAAGTCGCCGGCGACATAGTCGTGCGTGCGGACGAATCGCCAAAGCTCTTCGGCATCGAGACCGCGCATCGTTCCACGGCCGCCGAAGGCGCGAGCGGGAGCGGCCGCGGCGGCTTCCCGCGCGGCCGGAGCCGGCAGAAGGCCGCGGTAATCGCCGCGCGGACCGCCCATCCCGCTGCTTTCGGTTCCGATCATGCGCCAGTTGGGGTGCGCGGCCTTATCGATGCTGTAATACAGTTCGCGCCGCTCGCGCCAGCGGTCGGCGTAGTTGTAGCCCACCACGTCCAGTTGACTGAGAAACTCCACGGGCGCGGCTTTGGGTTCGGCGGCAATCTGATCGCATGCGGCGGTGACCGGGCGCGTGGGATCTTCGCGGTGAAAAATGGCGAGCAGCTCGCGCAGGATCTCGGGGCCGTTGGGGCTGAGCTGGTCGGGAATTTCGTTACCGCAGCTCCACAGGACCACCGACGGATGGTTGCGGTCGCGCAAGACGAACTCGGCTGCATCCCGCTCGTGCCACTGGTCGAAGAGGCGCGAATAACCGTTGCCGCGCACCTGTCCCTTACCCGTCTTCCACTCGTCGAAGGCCTCGTCCATTACCAGAAACCCCATGCGGTCGCAGAGGTCGAGGAATTCGGGCGCGGGCGGATTATGGCTGGTGCGAATGGCGTTGCAGCCCATTTCGCGCAAGGTTTCCAAACGCCGCTCCCAGACGCGCTCCGGCACAGCGGCGCCTACGGAACCGGCGTCGTGATGCAGGCACACGCCGTTGAGCTTGACGCGCTCGCCATTCAGCAGGAATCCGCGATCGGCATCGAAAATCGCTTCGCGGATGCCGATGGGCGTTTCGTACTCATCTACCACCTGGCCGCCGGCCGAAACCGTGCTGCGCACCCGGTAGAGGTAGGGCTCGGCGACGGTCCAGAGCGCGGGCTTTTCGACGGCGAGCGTCTGCTCGAAGGCGTATTCCGCCTGAGCTCCGATCTCCTGCGCGGCCTCGGCGGTCTGGACGACTTTGCCGTCGCGATCCACCAGCGCCGTAATCAACTTGCACAGGGCCGCCGCCGCGCTCTGGTTCTCGACGCGCGTCTGAATGCGGATTGTGGCCGCGCTTTTGGTTACGCGCGGCGTGGTGACGAAGGTCCCCCAGCGGGCGACGTGCAGAGGATTTAAGGCGGACAGCCAGGTGTGACGGTAGATGCCCGAGCCGGAATACCAGCGCGAGCCGGGTTGCGCGGAGTTATCCACTTTCACCGCGATGACGTTGTCTCCGGTGAAGTTCAGGTGGGACGTGAGGTCGTGGGCGAAACTGATGTAGCCATAAGGGCGCTTGCCGAGATATTGGCCATTGATCCACACTTCGCCGTTCTGATAGACGCCATCGAATTCCACCGACACTTTGCGGCCGCGGTAAGCAGTAGGCACGCGGAACCGTTTGCGGTACCAGCCGATGCCGGTGGGAGCAAAGCCGCCCGAGCCGCCGCTCGGCTCGCTTTGCGAAAAGGGGCCCTCGATGCTCCAGTCATGCGGCAGATCGAGGGCGCGCCACGCACCATCGGAGAACGCGGGCTCCTGCGCGCCGGGGGAATCGCCCTTGAAGAATTTCCAGCCGAAATCGAAAGACTCGCGGATGCGCACGGCGGGTTGCGGCTCCTGCGCCTCGACCGCGCTTGCCAATGCCGTGGCTGCCAGCGCTCCGAGCATGCCGCGCCGGGTGATGCCGTCGTTCAGGTTCATCAAGGTCCTCCCTTATCGCTGCACCGTCACTACGTACCAGGTCGTGACGGGCTCGCCTATTGTGAAACTCCAGCCGTCCGCCGTCTCTTTTGCGGCTATGGGCTCGCCGATCGGCTTGCCCGAGCCATCCAGGGCGGTTACGCTCACACCGCGCGCTTTCGCGATATTGCGCAAAGTCGCGCCGCCGGAGACGGGTTCGATCAGGGAAGGCGAACCGCCCTGATTCGCCACCCGCGTGTGCGCTTGGTTCCATTGGATTCCAGTATTGCTGACGCGCGAACCGGCCGTGAGCAACATGCGGGAGGCACGCGCCAGCGGCCGCCCGTCGAGCGACGAGAGCACCAGCGTAGCGAAATTGGTCGTCAGGTCCGCGCTGAGATTGCGCAACGCCTTATGATTGGCTTTGAGGAAGCCGATGAGCGCCTCGGTGCGTTCCGTCTCCACGGTAACGACGCCGTCCTTGCCGCCGGCTGTGGACCAGGAAAGCTGGCCGGTATCGGATACAATCGGGTTCGCCGGGCCGGTTTCCAGCTTAGCCGCAGGCGGGCCATCCAGCGAACCAATCCGCACTCGGTGTTCGAGCGGGAGGGCAAGCGGGAAGCCGGGAGTGAAATAGGGCTGCTCGGAGCGCGGCAAATTCCGGCTTTCGAGCACCTGCTCATGGGAATACGTCCGCTCGATGGTTTGGCGCGCCGCCCGCACATCGCCGCGCAGGAAAATCAACGCGCCTGCGGCCATTTCGGTCATGCGAACCGGGTCGAGCGAGATGTCAAAAGGATCGCCCACATAAGGCTTCCAATCGGGCGACCGCTTCGGCTCGAAAGTGTACATTACGACAGCGTCCCAATCCTGAAGACTTCCGTAAGCGGCGATGATCGGAATGCCCTCGCTGGCATAGTCGTTGGGAAACGGATGGTTCGTCTCGCTTACGGTATACGGTTTGCCGGCAAAAGCGGTGCGCGAAAGCTGCACCACGGTGGAATGCAACGGATCGTTGACCATGGGGGTGTTCCACGGCGGCGGAGAAAATGAGGCTTCCCAATAGACATGACCGTCCAGAATGTCCAATTTGGAAAGCGACGCCAGCATCGGATAGGGACTGCTCGAATGGTCATGATCGCTGGAGCCTGCGATTGCAACTTTCACCCCGAGGTCGTTCTTCAGATAGCCGCTCATGTCCCGGTAGAACTTGCTTTCCGTGTCCATGAAGAAGGCCATCTCGGCGTTGTATCGTTCTTTGGGCGCGGCCGCGGCTTCCCGGCCGGTCAAGCGCGGGATGGCGGATCCTTGCGGAACGTTCGCCAGCTTGCGGAGCTCCTGCAACTGCTCCGGCGTGCGGTTTTTTTCGAGCCAGGCATTGTAAAGCGCCGTTAGTTCCTCGTCGTAATAAGGGGTGGGGGCGTGGAAACCCAAATACAGCCCGTTTTCGTTGACGATCTCGACCAGCGCGATGGCCGGCTCGTCGCGGTAGGCGTTTTTGGTATAGGGATTGACGTGGGTCAGCAGGTTGTGCGCGTATTCCTTTTCGAGCTCGATCAGCCGGGGGTCGTAAAGCGTGAGACCTTTGCCCCATTGGATCTTGTCGTAATCGCGAACGCCGTCGCCGGCTTTGTAGGAGCGGCCGACGTTCAGGTTGAGGTCCACATAGATTCCGCGTTTTTTCAATTCGGCGATTTCGAAATCGAGCCGGTCGAGTTGTTGCGGATCGAACGCGCGGCTGTCGCCGCGGGTGGAATCGACGATGCCGCGCGGCGAGGCAAGGTCGAGGAAATGCAGACGCACCAGGTTGACTCCGAAGCGGGCCAAGGTGGCCGCCCACATCGGCATATCTTCTTTGGGAGGGATCTCCACCGAGCCCGGGCTCCAGTCGGTGAAGTGGACGCCCCAGAATCGGATGCGGCGGCCATCCGGCCGCGCGAAATGCCCGTTGCGGATGCGAATGAAGCCGTCTTTGCCGGCGGGAGCATCCAGCAGAAACGAGACATCGGCCGGCGAGGATGCAGCGGCGCGATGATCCATGGCGAACGGTCTGAGCAGGTTGTCGTCCCACTGCGCGAAGGCGGCGGCGGAAAACACAATGGAAAGCGGGGCAAGACGTGCGAGTTTGCGGATCAAGGCGCCCTCTGAAGGCGGGCCCCGAAGGGCCCACTGCTGAATTGCAAGCTCACGGCATCAGAATTTGAGCCGCACGACCAACTGGCCGTTGCGCTGGCCGCCGATGCCGCTTGAATTGATGATGTAGCCGAAGCCGGCGGTGGGCACGCCCGCCTTGTTGAACGTGGACGTCGCGGCCGGATTGCTGGCCGATGGAACCGGCAGGTACACGCGATTGAAGACATTGAAAAATTCGGCGCGAATGCTCAGGTTGATGCGCTCGCGAAAGCGGAAGGCGCGGCCGAAATTCATGTTTTCGCTGGCCTGATGCTGCCACCGGTAGTTGTTGTAATAGGCCGCGCCGCTGCCCCAGACACCGGCGGGCGCGTCCACCCAGGCGGCCGGATTCAGGATCTGGCGGTTGCTGTTGGGATCGATGCAGCCGCAATTGGGGTTCTGGAGAAACATCGGCGCGCCGGGTACCGGCTCCATCCGCGTATTCGTGTTGAAGGTATAGGCGCTCATATTATTGTTGGAGGCTGGCACGGCGATCAGCGCGCCGCTGGCGTACCGCAGAATGCCGCCCCACGTCCAACCGCCCGCCAATTGGCGAACGAGCTTGTTGGCGCCGAACCGTGGAATTTCGTAGGTTGCCGCGGTCACCCACAGGAAAGGCGTGGAAGACGGGTTGAGGCTTTTGTTTTCGGCGCGGTTAAAGGCGTCGTTGATGCCCGCGCAGCCGTTCGATCCCAGGCATTGCTCCTTCTGGAAGCTGAAGCTGGAGGACACATCCAAACCGCGCGAAAGATGCCGGACGAACTTCATCTGAAGAGCGTCATACCAGCTATTGCCCAGCGGATCGAACCAGGCGGGCAGCGAGTTGGCGTACTCCGGGAACGGCCGCAGCGCCTGCGCCACGTTTGCGCCGCACGGATAACCGGCATAGGGCGCGCCCAGGCCCGCCGCAGCGGCGGTTGCCGAACAGATCGAGGATGTCAGCAGGTTGCGGGCGGCCGCAGTGGTGAGATTAAGTCCCAGGGTTTGCAGCCGGGCCGGCGAAATGGCGTTGAGAGCCAGCAAGCCCTGGGCCTGTTCCCAAACGCCGCGGTTGCCCACGTAGGCCGCTTCGAGCGTCATGCTCGGCGTGAGCTGACGCTGCAGCGCGATGTTCCATTGGTTGATGCGCGACGGCCGGCCGCCCTCGGGATCGAGGAACTGGGCCGCCCACCCGGGCGCCGGCGAAAGCGAACCGGGGGTGGGAGCGACGCCGGGATCGAGCGTCTTCTGGTACAGGACCGAGGGGTTGTACCGGATCCCGTTCTGAAGCTGCGACACGGCATAGCCGTAGCCGGTGGACGCGGATACGGAGTTGAATCCGAGCCCGGCCACGGGCATGCCGCCGTTTAGGTAGCCCAGGCTGTCGCCCGCGCCATAGGTCAGGCCCCAGCCCGCGCGGAATACGGTTTTTGGGTTGATCTGATAAGCCACGCCGAGCCGGGGACCGAAGCCATAAGGATACGAGCGCGCGAACTGGCAGTTGCAGCGTCCCGGCCCGTAGCCGGCATAGATGTAGCCGCCCGGCAGGCCGCCCGCCGAGGGATTGGGCGTGTGAATGCCGATTTCGGCTTGGTTATTGTGGAGCTCGGTCGGGATCGGCTCGTAATCCCAGCGCAGGCCGACATTAACGGTAAGCTTCCGGTTGACCTTCCAATCGTCTTGCGTGTAGGCGCTCCACACGATGTTGCGCATCTGCGTGTCGCGCGGCGCGTTGACGTTCGAAGCGGTCACCTCGCCCAGCAGAAAACTTGCATATCCGGCGCCGACCGCCCCGCCGCCTACGCTGGAGGAGCCCAGGTACGGTATGGCGGTAGGCCCGTTGCCAAAGGTGTACTGCCCCTGCGCACCCTGAATGTTGACATCGCTGTAGACGTTCTGCTTGGCCTCGGCGCCGAATTTCAAGGTGTGGCTGCCACGGACCCAGGTAGCGCTGGCGACGAAGCCGAGCATGTCCGTAAATTGCTTATCGGAAGTTGTAGGCCCAAGCGTCTGTCCCTCGCCGCCCTGGTTGTTGACGCTCATGCCGAACAGTTCGGGGAAGCCAGCGGGATTGGTGGCGCTGCCGGTCAGCCCTAACAATCCGACAGTGTCGTAGTCGAGAACGGAGGGCGGGGAACTGTCGGGATTCGAGAAGCGATAGAAGCTGCCGCCCAGGTGGACCATAAGAGAGGGCGAAACCGTGCGGTCCGCGTTCAAGACGAACTGGTTGCCGGAAACCAGCTTGGGGCGCTCGCCGGTGATGGGCGAAGGCAGACCGTCGGGAGCGGCCACCTGGTTGGTGTGCTGCTGGCGCCAGTAGAAGCTCAGCTTAGTGGCGTCGTTCAGGTTTTCGTCGATTTTCAGGCTGGGAATCTGCTGCGTGGTATTCGTAGAAATACTGGGTAGCCAGTTCAGCGTAGTCTGGGTGTTGACCGGCGCCGGAATGAGGTTCTGAATCTTCACCGCGACCGGGTCCATGCGGTTCTTGGGAATTAGGTTACCCGGAAACTGCGTGCGCATCACGCGGCCGCTGCTATCGGTGAAAGCGCTGAGCGGATCGTAAATGGCGTTTTCTGGAAATTGGTAGCCGGTGTTGGGATCCGTGAGAGTCTTGCCGGTAAGGGCGGCGCTGAAATCGCCATTGCGGTAGGCGGCGGTGGGCACAGTGCCATAAGCGCCGCTCGAAAGCTGGTTGTTGCCGAACCGTTCCAGATTGAAGAAGAAGAACGTTTTGTTGCGGCCGTTGTAGATTTTGGGCAGCCAGACCGGCCCGCCCAGGGTGAAGCCGTAGTCGTTCTTGCGGTCGCGGTCGAGCACATGGCTGAACGGATGGGCCGCGTCCAGGGCCTCGTTGGCCCAGTATTCGTATGCGCTGCCGTGGATCTGGTTGGCGCCGCTCTTCGTGGTGAAGTTGAACAGGCCGCCCGCCACCTGTCCGAACTCGGCGGAGAAATTGGAAGTCTGAATCGAAAACTCGCCGATGGTTTCCACTCCCGCCGCCGAGACGGTGCTGGTCCAGCTTGCGTCGTTGAAGCTGGTCGCATCCTGGCCTTCCAGGTAGACCTTGAAATTGCCATACGTCCCGGAGGGAATTCCGTTCACCACGTTGTTGCCCGGGCTGCTGGCGTTGGCTCCGGAGACGCCTGGGGCCAGATACATAAAGCTGAGCCAGTTGCGGATACCGCCGCCGGCCAAACCGCCGCCGCCGAAATTCAACGGCATTTCGTTCACTTTCTCGCCGCTGACGTTCATACTCTGCTCGGCATTTTCCGTGCGCAGAACGGCTGCTTCGGCGCTTACGGTGACGGATTCTGTGGAGGCGCCTACCTGTAAAGCGACATCCACCCGCGTAGTTTGCGCCACCTGGACGGCAACGTCGGTCCGCAATTCCTTCTTGAATCCGGGTGCATCCACCGCAATCTCGTACTTGCCGGCAGGCAGCGAGGCGACGGTGTAATCGCCCGTTCCGGTGCTGGTGGCGGTGAAGACGGCGCCATTATCGAGGTTCCTTGCGGCCACCTTGGCGCCGGGCACGGCGGCGCCGGCCGGATCGGTAACCGTCCCTGTCACGGTTCCGCGGTCGCTCTGCGCAAACGCACAAAACACCAGCAAAGAGCAAAAGATCGCTATTTCCAGGATGCGGCTCCCTGCGGACGCCGTCCCACCCATTCGAGCGCGCTCTATAAAGAAGCTCCTCATATTCTCCCTTTCAAACGGGGAAATTGGATGGTAGGATTTTATCGCCAAGCAGTCGCCAGTAAATCCGCCTAAAGTAGGATCGGGATGTTATGGCGCGGGTGCGGCCACAGCCTCATAGTTCGGGACAAGTTCCACGCGGAGCAGGTTGACTGCCTGGCCGCCCGGCGGAATCGCGGGGCGGACGCCGGGGGCGAGGTAAATCGGTGCGTCGCGCCTTAGCGGCAGGATCTCGAGTTTGAGGCCGCGGCGCAAATCGGCGGCCGAAATATCCCTGAAGCCGACCTCCCAGGGCGCGCCGTGGTAGAAGTCGTCTGCCACCAGGCGGTTTCCGGCGTAAAGCCGCGCGATGTCGCCCTGATACGCGATGCGCAGGAGTGCGCCGCTCATGTCGGGCACGTGGACCGACCAGCGCGCGGCGGCCTGAAACGCGCCATCTCCGGGCGCCATCGCGACCTCTTTGCCCATCGTCACCGGCGGAACCGGGCTTGCCTGGGACACCTGGCTGACGGCCGCCTTCACGGCAACAGGCTTCATGCGGCAGGAGTAAGTTTCGAAGAGGCCGTATGCGCCGGTTGCGCGAAAGCCGGCCACGGGACGGTCTAGGCGCGGAAATACTCCGAACTGAAGCGAAGCCGGGTCATTCGACGCCAGGTGCATGCGTCCGGTTTCGAAATAGAGTTGGGCCGAAGAAAGAATGAGGCGATCGCGCCCGGCGAAGGACATTTTCCACAGATTTCGGGCCTGCTCGCGCGATAGCAGCAGGATGCGGGTGAGGCGCCCCTGACGATTGCGGAGCTCGATAGCGGTCTCTGGTCCGGGAGCGATTCCGCTGATGATGACCCGCCCCGCTTGGTGCGTCACGCGCGCGCGGGGCGCCGCAATCGCCATTTCCGGCGAGTCATGAAACACGAATTCCGGGACGACTCCCGGCCAAGCGAAAAACACCAGGGTTTGCGGATCGTCCAGTTTGCAGAGCGGCTGGGTGGTGGCATATTCCAGAACAGTCTCACCGACCGGCATTTCTACCGGCCAGAAAGTATATGCGCCCGTCGGGATTGTTACGGGTTCGCGCGGGACCTTCCAGTCGCCGGAGGCCAGCTTGAGTTGTACCTGGAAGTCCCGCCGCTCCGGCAAGGGATGGTCCTTCTGGTAATTGTTGACGAAAATAAAGCCGCTGCTCCCATCGGAACGGACTGCAAGGCGGGGAGTGTCGGTGTCCTGTATGGAAGCCGGCGTGCGGAAGGGCAGGTAGCTGCTCATGGGAGCCAGCACCGAACCGAAGTCCGCCAGGAACAGGTGGACCGTCTTCAGATCGCGGAACGATTGGCGCATCTGGCCGAATTCGCCGAGCGGCGCCTGAAAATCGTAAGTCTTCACCGGCAGGTCGTTGGGATATCCGGTGGCCTGCGATTCCTGGAGCGTGGTGCGCTTGCCGTCGGGGTTCGTGCCTCCATGGAAAACGTAGTAGCCATAGAGCACCACGCCGGAGCCGAGCTTGGCTATGTCGAGCGCGGCAATGTCATCGGCCGACATCAAGGGCCGGCGGTGATACGACAGCTCCATGCCGCCGCCCATCTCGGCCGTCAGAAAGGGATAACCGGCAAAGCGCGCGTCGATATCGGGCCGGAGCGGGCAAAGGTCCGGTTTGACGTTTTCTTCACAGCGGATATGAGTAAAAAAATAGTTGGGGCTAGGCGGCAACGGTGCGAGCGCGCGATACCAGAATCCGTCGGGATAGCCTCCGAAGACCGGCAGCACGCCGCTTGAAGGAACGGCGGCGTTGTCCCAGGCGGTGACGGAATAAAACGGCGCGTCGATACCGGCCTGGCGCGCCATCCGGCGCAGGCGCAGAATGTGCTCCTCGCCCTTGCCTGGGCCTTGCTCATGATACTCGTTTTCGATCTGCACGCCGATGATGGGTCCTCCGTCCTTCCAGAACAGACCTTTCAACTGCCGCCCGATTTCGCTATAGAAGCGCCGCACGTAGTTCAGGTAGGCCGGATCGTTCTGGCGCGGAGCGGACTTTTCCAGCACCCAATCGGGCAGGCCGCCGTTCCGCACCTCGCCGTGATCCCAGGGGCCGACACGCACCCAGACGTAAAGGCCGCTCTTGGCGGCCAGTTCCACGAAACGCCGCAGATCGCGCCGCCCCGACCAGTCGAACTGTCCTTCGATCTCCTCGTGGTGGATCCAGAAAATATACGTGGAGACAATCTGGATTCCGCCGGCTTTCATCTTCAGCAGTTCGCGCTCCCAATCGGCGGCCGGATAGCGCGAATACTGGAACTCGCCCATGACGGGGAACCAGGGCTTGTGATCGAGAGAAAGATAACGGCTGTTGACGGATAGAACATGGCCCTGGGGCGAACGGCCGCCGGCTTCAAACGGGAGCGGGGCCGGAGGCGAGGCCGGCTTGCTGGCGTCCACGATTACGGCGGCATCGAGCGCCAGCGGCAGCGAGAGCATTGCAAGGCGGATCGGCAACAGAAGAGGCATGGGGGCAACCAAAGGCGAGTCTAACAGCCTCAGACCGTACGGGCATCCGACTAAGGTCCGAGTGCGAAATCCTTACAAGTGTTCCAGGCCGCGCTGAAGAGCGGCGACGACGGCTTGCGTCCGGTCGCCCACGCCCAGCCGCTCCAGGATTACGCTTACGTGGCACTTCACGGTGGCTTCGGTGATTCCCAGGGAGTTGGCGATGTCGCGGTTGGTTTTTCCATGCACCATCAACGACAGCACCTCACGCTCGCGCGGGCTCAGATCGGAGTTGGGAGTGCGGGCCGCCAGGCTCCGTGCGACAGGTGGCGGCAGGAAGCGGCTGCCGGCGTGAACCCGCCGCAACGCATCCACGAGCGTGTCGTGCGACATCGCCTTGATCAGGTATCCCGCCGCGCCAGCGGCCAGCGCCTGGTGGATATCCTCGTCCCCTTCATAAGTGGTGAGGACTACGCAACGGGCGGCGGGGTCATCGCGGCGAATGGCGCGCAACGCTTCCAGGCCGCTCATGGAGGGCAGGCGAAGATCCATCAGCGTGATGTCCGGCCGGTGCTGGCGAAACTGGCGCACGGCTTCTTCTCCCGAGCCGGCCTGCGCGCAAACCCTCATATCCCTCTGCGCATTGATGATGGCGACAATGCCAAGCCGCATGATCGGGTGGTCGTCCACCACCAGAACGCCGAATTTAGCATTTTCGCTCACGGGTGAAGAGCCATCCCCAGTTTGCGCGAGGCCGCTGACCGCACCGGGACATCGACTAGCAGTTCCGTGCCTGTACCCGGAACGCTGCGGATCTGGAAGCGGCCGCCCAGGCGTTCGGTGCGCTCCCGCATCCCGACCAACCCGAAGTGCTCGCCGGCAGCGGAGGCGGCCTGGGCGGGATCGAAACCGCAGCCGTCGTCGATTACCCGCATCCGAAGGATGTCGTCCTCGAAATGAACCTCGATTTTTACTTCGCTTGGCCGCGCGTGTTTGACGGCATTATAGACTGCTTCGCGCGCCACCATCAAGATATCGTGTTCCACCGCGGGGTCGAGCAGGACGGGCCGGCCCGAGGCCTCAAAGCGGACGGGCACGCGCGCGGCGTTGCTGGCCTGCTGCGCCAATTGGCCCAGCAGCGGCGCGATTTCCGCGTCGCTCTGCGAGTGACTGTTTTGCCGCAGGTTCCAGACGGCGCGGCGGGCTTCATTCACGGTGTCGCGCACCTGTTTGCGGGCGCAATCCAGCAGTTCCCGGCCGGAGCCGGGCTGGCCGCGCTCCACGGCCACCACGGCCTCGAGCAGCGCCGAGATCCCGGCGCATCCCTGGATGACGGTGTCGTGCATCTCGCGGGCCACCCGATTCCGTTCCTCCAGCACAGCCCGAAAGCGCGCATGCACCTGCCGGAGACGCAATTGATAGATCCCGAACACCCATGAGGCGATGAGGATGGCGCACAGGCCGAAGAACCACGCGGTGCGGTAAAAATGCGGCTGCCAGACCACGTCCATCCCGGCCTCAGTGACCTTTTCCGGCATATTCATTTCGAACGCCTGCACACGGAACCGGTATTGGCCGGGTGGAAGATTGGTATAGAACGCCTCCCGCCGCTGCATCGCTTCGGTCCAATCGCGGTCGAAGCCTTCCAGCATGTAGCGGAAGTGAATGCGCTCTTGCGAGCGCAGGCGCACGGCGGCGTAGGAGATCTGCAACCGGCCCTCCCCCGGCGGGACCACCAGACGGCCCGAAACCGGCGCATCGCGTCCATCCACCCGCACCTGCTCGATGCTCACCATCGGCAGAATTTCGGGATGCGCCTCGAGCGGCACGATGCGGACGGGGCCGCGATTGCTGGGGAACCACACTTCGCCGTTGGGCGTCAAGCAACCCGCGGGAGCCACGCCGCCGTAAATCTGTGTGGCCTCGACGCCGTCGGAGAGGCCGTAGAGGGTAACCGCCGGATGAAAGCCCGGGTGATCCGCCAACGTATCCAGGTCGCGTCGGGATACGGCGGAAATGGCGTTGGGACCGCTCATCCAGAACGTACCTTGTTTATCTTCCAGAATCTGGTAAATGCTGTTGCCCGCCAGACCTTGCGCGGCGCTGTAGGCCGTCAACCTGCCATCGCGCCAGCGAAACAGTCCGGCGCCGCGCGTGCCGAACCAGATGCCGCCATCCGCATCTTCATGAATGGCCCAGATCTTCTCCGAACGCAGACGCGCGGTCACTTCATCCTGCACAAAACGCCCGTTTTTCCAGTGGCTCACGCCGCGCTCGGTGCCGATCCAGATGCTGCCGTCGTCCGACTGGGCGATGGTCCGGGTGCTGAAGTAGGCAAGGCCCTGCGGCTCCAGGTAGTTGGTCAGCGTACCGTTGCGCCAGCGGCTAACGCCCTCGTCCGTGCCGATCCAGATGCTGCCATCGCGGCTTTCCAGCAGTGCGCGGACGAAATCGTTCGCCAGGCCGGTGCGTTTTGTGAACTGCACCTGGCGGCCGTTCTGCGAGCGGAAGACCCCATCTCCCTCGGTGCCGATCCACAGGGCGCCCGTGGTGTCGCGCATCACGGAACGCACGCGGACTCCGGGCGCGGGAGGCGCCACCAACCGCGAGCTGTCGCGGGCGGCGTTGATGCGGTACAGATGAGTGCCGGCGACCCACAGCGAGCCGTCCGCATCCGCGTACACGGTGCCGAAGTCGGCGTTAGCCGTATCGGGCAAGGGAAACGTGTCGATTGCGGCGCGGCTCAGGCGCAGCAATCCCGTCTGCATGCCGGCCCAGATGTTCTGTTCGGCATCCTGGAAGAGCGCCAGCACGGTGCTGCTGGGCGGATTGTCCGCCGCGTTGACGTGCTCGAAGCGCCCATCCGCGTAACGGAGGAGCCCATCGCCGATCGTGCCGATCCAGAGCGTTCCGCCGCCGTCTTCCAGCAGCGAGCGCACGGTGCTTGTGATGGCGGAAATGCGTTCGAAGCGGCCGCTCTCGCGCGCGGCGCGCGGCAGGCGCTGCAGGCCGGAGACGTTGCCTGCCCAGACGGTTCCGTCCCGCGTTTCGACGATCGATTTTACTCTGCTGGCGCTGCCATGGCCTTCCAGGCGATATTCGCGGCAATCGGAGCCGCGGAGCATAAGGACAGTAGAGCCGCCGACCCACAGATTGCCATCGCGGTCCTCGCGGATCGCGTGAACGGCAAGTTTCGGTACGGCGCCAATGCCGTCGATACGATGCAGACGGCCGCCGTCGAGCCGGAACAGGCCATCATCGGTGCCCACCCACAGAACGCCAGCTCGCGTTTCGAATACGGCGCGCACGAAACCGTTGGTAAGTCCCTGGGCTGGGCCGTAAGAGCGCAGGGCGCCGCCGCGGTAGCGGAGCAATCCGCCGCCGTCGGTTCCGGCCCAGATACTGCCGTCGTGTGCGACCGTGAGGCAGAAGATGCTGTTTTCCCGGATGCCAGGCGTGTTCTCGTTGTTATAAACGACAAAGCCGGCGCCGTCAAAGCGCACTAGCCCGCCGCTCGTCCCTACCCAAAGATAGTTGTCCGGCGTTTGGGCGAATGCCTGAACGGTGTTTTCGGGGAGGCCATCCTGCGTTTGCCAGACCCGCCGCGTATACCCATCGGGCAACACCCGTGGCGCGGAGGCGGAGAGTTCCCAGACCGCGACGGCGGCCAAGGCTGCGAAGCGCACGGGACCCATTGCAGTGCGTCGTATTCTATCACCGGCCGCGTCGACGCGAGCGAACGCGCCCCGCTGGCGCCGCCGCCAGATGATCATGTCTTATTTGCGCAAAGTAGAAATGCCGTATCGGCGCCCTCAGGCTGAGCAGAGGGACAACTACTGATGACGCAAGCCGAGACGGGACCCTGGCGGCCCTTGTATTCCGCGTAGTGTCCTAAAATTAGGACACTGCCAGGCCACGCGCAGAGTCATCCCGTGACGGCGATTGAGACGGCGAGAGTGGTGGGCGACGGAAGATTGAGCCGTGCCATCAAACTAGGTATAATCGCGACAAGTCCTTGTTACGACAACGCTGGCGCGTAGACCAGGGGAAGGGTTAGAGTCACATGCGTATCTCGCCGTTTCAGCTTGTAGTGTACGAGAAAGGAAATCGCAGGGCAAACGTAGCAAAGCGCGCGGCCTTCTGGGCGATGGCGCTTATTTCGGGAGCTGCGGTTTGGGCGCAAGGCCTTACCGGAAGCATCTCGGGGGTGGTCAAGGACCCGAATGGGGGAGTGATTCCGAAGGCCAAAGTAATCGTGAAGAATATCGCCACGAACGCGGAGGAGCAGACCCAGACGGATGAAACCGGATTTTATCGGGCGCTGAATCTGCCGGCGGGAGACTACACCGTGTCGGCGGAAGCAGAGGGGTTCCGGCGCTCCAGCACTTCGGCGCAAACGCTGACGGTGGCGCAGGCGCTGCGGGTGGATTTGAACCTCGAGGTGGGCCAGGCGACCGAGACGGTTGAGGTTCAGGAAACGACGCGGCAGGTCAACACAGAGGATGCGCAACTAGGGGCGGCGATCACATCGGTGGCGACGCTGCCGGTGATCTCGGGAGCGGGGGGGCGGAACACGCTCAACCTGGCTGGCTTAGCGCCCGGAGTATCGATGACGCCGCCCTCGGGGGCGCCCACCAACGATATCGGCCCGTTCGCGGTGAACGGGCAGAGGACGCAAGCCAACAACTACCTTCTGGACGGCATCGACTCCAACGATCTGGCCATCAACATTCCGGACGCGCTGGGGCAGATTTCGCCGAACGCGCTGGCGGAGTTTCGAATCGTGACGGGCGCGATGAAGGCGGAATATGGGCGAAACGGAGGGGCGGTGGTGGAGGCGATCACGCGAAGCGGGGGAAACGCCTGGCACGGAGGCGCGGAGGAGGTGTTCCGCAACACCAAGCTGAACGCCACGCCTTTTTTCCAAAATGTGACGCCCGGCGGGGCCAACGGCTTTTTCTCCAACGGGCTGGCGCGCAAACCCCAATGGAACACCAACGATTTCGACACAAATTTGGGCGGACCGATCAAAAAGGACAAGACGTTTTTCTTCGTCAGCTACCTGGGATTCCGGCGGCGGCAGGGGGTGACCAACAGCGCGACCGTTTTCACCGACGCCGAGCGAGCGGCGATTCAGGCGAACGGAACCGCGGCGGCGAAGGCGATTTTAGCGCTGGTCCCCCCGGCCTCGAGCGGCAACATCTTATTCAGCTCCCCCACCAATTCGCTGTCGCGCGATCAGGGACTGGCGCGCATCGATCACCGGTTCAGCGACAGAAATAGCCTAGGTTTTACGTTCTTCACGGAGACGGATCATGCGTTCGCGCCTTTTGCGTTCAGCGGATCCCCCATTCCGGGATTCGGCGAACTGGACAACACGCGATGGTACAACTATGTCCTGCGCGACACCCATACCTTTACGGCGACGCTGCTGAACGACGCGCGGATGGGATTCCACCGGCGGGCGCAGCCGGGCGTGCTTCCGGTGAACCACACCACGCCCGCACAGTTGGGATTCACGCAGATCAGTCCGGACGATCCGGCCAACGCCGGCCCTCCCTGGATTTTGATCACAGGCTATTCGGCGATCGGCAACACGATCCAAGGCCCGCAGTCGCGCTTTGACAATACGTGGCAGTATGCGGACACGGTGAGCTGGATCCGGGGCAAACACGCCTTCAAATTCGGCGGCGATTACCGGGCTTATGAACAAAACGAGCTGTTTACGTTTGTCAATAACGGCTATTTTGTTTTCGACGGATCGGGAACGCAGCAGGCGGGGGTGCCGCAGATTCCGGGGATTTCGCTGCCGCTGAACGATTTTATTCATGGCTTCACTACGGAGTTCATTCAGAACAGCTCGGCCCGGCAAGGCTATCGGGACCGATTTTCGAGCCTGTTTTTCCAAGACGATTGGAAGGCGGCGCGCAACTTTACGCTGAACCTGGGATTGCGATGGGAATACGTGGCGCCGCTTACCGAGCTGAACAGGCGGGAAAACGCTTTCCGCTTGGGGGAACAATCGAGCGTATTTCCAACCGCTCCGGTGGGCTTGGTTTACCCGGGGGATCCGGGAATTTCCGCCTCCACGTACAACCACGACTGGAATAACTTCGGTCCGCGGTTTGGCTTTGCGTGGGATCCCTTGTCGAACGGCAAAATGAGTTTGCGGGGAGGGTACGGGGTGTTCTTCGATTCGCCGGTG
Source organism: Bryobacteraceae bacterium (assembly GCA_035293905.1). Classification (GTDB taxonomy): domain Bacteria; phylum Acidobacteriota; class Terriglobia; order Bryobacterales; family Bryobacteraceae; genus Palsa-187. The sequence continues at coordinate 58,540 of DATGLY010000139.1, read as the reverse complement.
AGCGAGCTCACGCTGCAATTTTTGGGAGCGCCTCCTTTCGGCATTCAACCTTACACGCTTTACGACACCGATATGACGCACCCGTATTCGAGCTCGTTGGTGAATCCGATTCCGAACCCGTTCCCGTTCACGCCTCCGCACCGGGGCGCGCAGTTCGACTTCACCAGCATTGCGCCGGTGGGGCTGACGGTGATGGATCCGCATTTCGCCACGCCGTATTCGCAACAATGGAATCTCCAGTTGCAGTACCAGATCACGCCCAGTTGGTTCGCGGCGGCGAGCTACGTCGGCACGAACGGAGTGAAGCTGCTGTACCGCTACAACGAAGATCCATCGGTGGTGACGCCGGACGCGAGCACGGCGAACACGGACGAACGGCGCATTTACAATCTGGGGAATCCTCAGGACGCGGCCTACGGCGGCGCGGTGTTCGGCGGGATCACCAACCAGGCGAGCGCCGCCAATTCCAATTACAACGCGCTGCAACTGGAGTTGCGCACGAACCTGTGGCATGGGCTTTTGATGACTCACTCCTACACCTGGAGCCACGCGATCGACGACGCCTCGGGGCTGCGGGTGAATAGCACGGGCAACGTGTACAACCGGCGCGCCGACCGCGGCAATTCGGAGTTCGACATCCGGCATCAGTACGTAGGCTCAGCGATCTATGAATTGCCGTGGAAGAAGAGCCAGCAGGGAGTGGCGGGACACCTTGGCGGCGGATGGAGCCTCGCCGTGATTGAAACGCTCCACACGGGACTTCCCTTCAATATCACGGAACCAGACGACCGCTGCCTGTGCGACGGCGGGGGGCAGCGCCCCGATTTTCTCGGCGGCACAGTCCAATTTGTGGACCCCCGGCTGAACCTGTTCGGGAAACAGAACTCGTATTTCAACGGAGCGGGCGGAGGGAGCTCTACGGGAGCAGGCAGCCCGTACTTCCGGCGGGTTGGCAGCGGCACTTCCGTGGCGCTGGGAGCGGGCCGATATGGGAATCTGGGGCGGGACGTTTTCCATGGACCAGGCGTGATCAATACCGACCTGTCGGTATCGAAGAGAACCCGCCTTACGGAGCGCCAAGCGCTGGAGCTTCGAGGCGAGGCGTTCAATTTCTTCAATCACACCAACTTTCTGAACCCCAACGGGAACATCGGGTCGGCTACATTCGGCAGAATCACGACGGCGCTCGATCCCCGGCTGATTCAGATCACGGCGCGCTATACGTTCTGATTTAGAGGACGAGGCCGGAAGGGCCGTTTCGGGCGGACTAACGCCGGCGATTGTGCTGGTCTTGAAACTCGTGGAGGCGGCGCAGATCGTCGGCTAATATGTCGCGATCGCGGCGGTCAAGGCGATCGTCGTTCGACGACTTCTGAATGGAATCGATCACGTCGTTGAGAATGCCGTTATCCCACCGGCCCTGATCCAGATCGGCCTGCATTTTGGTCAATTCTTCCTCGGTCTTCTGCAAGCGGGCGCGCTCTCTTTCGGCGGCGCGGCCGGTCCAAATATGTTCGAGATCGGTCCTGACATGCATGAAGAGATGAGGGCGCCACTGTTCGCCCCGGAAACGTTCTTCACGCTCGCGATACCAGTCCTGGGCGCAGAGGGTCCAGGCGAAGGCCGCGACGATCGCGCCAGCGGTCGCAAACCGGTTCATGTTGTTCCTCCCAGATCATTTTATCGCCGGGTAGGGCAAGAAACTCGGCGCAATTCGACGTAACCTAGAGAGTCAGCGCGCCATCCCTACCACAGAGGAGATGGCATGAAAAGCTCCGCCATTGTGGCATTCTCACTTATCTGCTTTAGCGCGCTGAGCTTGGCGCAATCTTCGACGCCGGCGCAGGCGAATCCGATTACGCCCCAGATTTTAGCGGAGATGCTGCGGTCGGCCGCATCTTTCCACGACCTGGTGCAAAATCTGAATAAGAGCCTGGGACCGGATGTTCACACTCCGGGCCCGGATGGCGTTCCGCAGCACTCCATGGAGCGGACGGCGGCCACGATCGGGGCGGGCGCCGGAGTGGGGGCGGCGATTGGCGGCATGACGCGAAACCCCAACGGGGCGATGATCGGCGCGATGATCGGCGGAGCGGGGGGGCTGATCCTCGATCAGATTCTGAGGCGTCGCGAGGAAACTCATCTTAAGCCGGCCGATGCGCCGGCGCCGGGGCCGGGCTTGATCCCCCGCTAGGTCCAGCGTGGGACCGCAGCGGGGAAGCGACGAGCGCGCCTCCATGTCCAGCATGCTTGAAGAGATCCGTCACCAACCGGATGCGCTTGACCGGACGTTGGAGCGGGGGTTGCGGGAGATGAGGGAGCTAAATCGCCGTTTAAAAAGGGATCGTCCGCGTCTGGTGGCGATCGCGGCGCGGGGGACCTCCGACAATGCCGCTCAGTTCGGCCGGTATCTGATCGAGATCACGACGGGCATTCCGGTGTCGCTCGCGGCGCCGTCCATCGTGACGCTCTATAAGAAGGGATTGGACCTTAAGGGAGCTTTGGCAGTGGCGATCTCCCAGTCGGGGGAATCGACGGACACCAACGCCGTTCTCAAGAGCGCGCGCAAGCGCGGCGCGATCACGGTGGGAGTCACCAACAATTCGCGCAGCGCGATGGCTCAGACGGCGGAATACGCGCTGCTGGTGCATGCCGGCGAAGAGCGCAGCATCGCCGCCACGAAAACTTACACCGGCCAACTGCTGGCGCTTTATCTGCTGGCGGCCGCGCTGGGAGGCTCGGTTCGGGCCGAAGAACTGCGCCGCATTCCCGGTTGCGTGGAGGCGGTTCTCCGGCAAGAAGCGCGGATTGAGGAAACGGTGGAGCGCTACCGCTTCATGAACGGCACGGTGACGGTGGGACGGGGATTGAATTACGCCAACGCGCTGGAGTTCGGGCTCAAGCTAATGGAGACATGCTACGTCCTGGCCGAACGCTTTTCCGCGGCGGATCTGATGCATGGACCGATCGCCATCGTAGAGCGCGCTTTTCCCGTATTCGTTTTCGCGCCTCCGGGCCCTACCTGGCCATCGATCGCGCGGGTTTTAAAGCGGCTGGGGGAACTGAAGGCCGATACGCTTGCGATTACAGGCGGCCACGCCAAGGCGCTGAAATGGGTGCGCAAGCTGGAGGTTCCGGCTTTGCCGCGCGCCCAGAGCGGGGATCTCTATACGCCGATTCCATACATTATTCCGGCGCAGTTGTTCGCGGCCCATCTGGCGCGGGTGAAGGGGCTCAACCCGGATCGCCCTCGAACCTTGAGCAAGATCACGCGGACGATGTAAGACGCATGCTGTTATGATTTGATGGCTCTCATGCGCCGGACTACGCTGTACGAAATCCACCGTCGACTGGGGGCGCGCATGGTGGATTTCGGCGGATGGGAGATGCCGTTGCAGTACTCCAGCATTCTGGAAGAGCATCACGCCGTACGGCGGAGCGCCGGGCTTTTCGACGTGAGCCACATGGGCGAAATCGAGATTCGGGGACCGGAGGCCGGGCGGCTGGTGAATCGGGTGACCACAAACGACGTTTCCCGGCTCGCGGCGGGACAAGCGCAATATTCCGCAATGCTGTACGAGCATGGGGGGTTCGTGGACGACCTCCTGGTGCACAAGGCGGCGGACGATTCTTACTTCCTGTGCGTCAACGCCGCCAATCAGGAGAAGGACTACCGCCACATCGTGGAGCACAACCGGTTTGAGGCGGGCGTGGAGAATGCGGGGCCGCGGTACGCGCAGCTCGCCATCCAAGGGCCGCGGGCGTTAGAAACGCTGCAAAAGTTGACGCAGACGCCGCTGGCCCAAATCCGGTACTATCACTTTGTGGACGGCGAAGTGAGCGGGAGTTGGGCGCGGATTGCGCGCACGGGTTATACGGGCGAGGATGGATTCGAGATCTACCTTGCGCCGGAACAGGGGCCTCGCGCGTGGGAGGCGATTGTCGAGGCAGGCAGGGAGTTTGGCGTCCAGCCGTGCGGGCTGGGAGCTCGGAACACTCTGCGGCTGGAGGCAGCCATGGCGCTGTACGGTCACGAGATCCACGCAAGCGTTACGCCTTGGGAAGCCGGATTGGATTGGATCGTAAAACTGGAAAAAGGAGATTTTGTTGGGCGCGAGGCGTTGTTGAAGCAAAAGCAACGAGGCGTTACGCGAAAGCTGGCCGGCTTCGAGATGACAAGCCGCGGAATTGCGCGGGATGGCCACGAGGCTTACGTGGACGGCTGGCCGGCGGGATGGGTGACCAGCGGCGGGCCGTCGCCGACTCTGAACAAAAACATCGGACTGTGCTATCTTCCCGCAGACAAGGCGCGCGCCGGGCAGGCGATCCAGATTTTGATACGAGGGCAGGCGGCGACCGCGGCGACGGTTCCCACGCCGTTCTACAAACGAGCGCCATAGAGAATGTACCCGGAAAATTATCGCTATACCAAGGAACACGAGTGGGTGCGGCTGGAGGGCGACATCGGAACCATCGGCATCACCGATTACGCGCAGAAGCAACTGGGCGACATCGTGTACGCCGATTTGCCCAAGGCGGGGACGATCGTAGAGCAGGGCAAGGCGATGGGGTCGGTGGAATCGGTGAAAGCGGTGAGCGAGATTTACTCGCCGGTTTCGGGCGAAGTAATAGAGGCAAACGAGCGGCTGGCGTCGGCGCCGGAAATGCTCAACCAAGATCCGCACGGAGAAGCATGGCTTGTTAAGATCAGAGTGTCGCGCGCCGCTGAAATCGACGGGCTGCTATCGGCCGCTGATTATCAGAGCTTCCTCGGCGCCGGATCGTAACCGCCATTGCGATATCTACCGAAATCGGATCTGGAACGCCGCCAGATGCTGGACACGCTGGGGATGGGGCGTTTGGAAGATCTTTACGCACAGTTGCCCAATCAGGTTGTCCTGAAGGGGCCGCTGAATCTTCCCGCGGGAAAAAGCGAGTATGAAATCGTGGACTATTTCCGCGCCCGGGGAGCGGAAAATCGCCACGATGGCCCGAGTTTTCTGGGAGCCGGCGTCTATCGCCATTACCGGCCAGCGCTGGTGGACGCGGTGGTTTCGCGGGGCGAATTTCTCACCTCCTACACGCCCTATCAAGCGGAGATTTCGCAAGGCACGCTTACGTCGATTTTCGAATTCCAGACGATGATGTGCCAATTGACCGGAATGGAGGTAGCGAACGCGTCGATGTACGACGGCTCGTCGGCCGTGCCGGAGGCGGCGCTGATGGCCATGCGCGCGCGGCCGGGCTCGGGGCGCAATCGAGTTTTGATCGCGCGGACGGCGCATCCCGAGTACCGGGAGACGCTGCGAACCTACGGGCGCTTTGGGGCGATTGAAGTCGAGGAATTCGGATACGACAGGCAATCCGGGCAGGCCGATTTGACGGATTTGGAACGGAAGCTGGACCAGCGTACGGCGGCAGCGATTGTGCAGTCGCCGAATTTCTTCGGGATCGTGGAAAACATGAAACAGGCGGCGGCCCTGGCGCACGACAAGGGAGCGCTGCTGGTGGCCGTTTTCACCGAGGCAGTTTCGCTGGGGCTGCTGGCGCCGCCCAGGGAGGCCGACATCGTGGCGGGCGAGCTGCAAAGCTTCGCCCTGGCGCCCAGCTATGGCGGGCCGCTGGCGGGGATCATCGCCTGCAAAGAACCTTTCGCGCGGCAGCTTCCAGGACGGCTGGCGGGAGAAACCAAGGACGCCAACGGAAACCGGGCTTTCTGTTTGACTTTGGCGGCGCGCGAACAACACATCCGAAGGGAAAAGGCGACCTCGAACATTTGCACCAATCAGGCGCTGATCGCGCTCATGGCGACGGTGTTTATGGCCGTGTACGGCAAGGAGGGCTTGCGCGAGCTGGCGCTTCAGAATCTGTCGAAGGCCCACTATTTGGGCGGTAAACTTCGGCGGCGCTTTAACGGGCCGTATTTCAACGAGTTTGTGGCGGTTGTGGAGGAGCCCGAGCAGGTTAACCAAAGGCTGGAACACCAGGGGATCATCGGAGGGTTGCCGCTGGGACGCTTCTATCCGGAATTGAAGGACGCGATGCTTTTGTGCTGCACCGAGACGAGCCGCCGGACCGATATGGACGCGGTGGCGGCGGCGATGTCGCGGGCCGAAGCCTGCGCGACATTATGATCCAAAAGGTCCGTCCGCATCCGAGCCAGAACGAACCGCTGCTTTTCGAGTTGAGCTCGCCCGGAAAGCGCGGATATCAACTGCCGGAACTGGACGTTCCCGCCGCAGATCCGGCAGTCGAGTTGGGCGGAGAAAATGTGCGTTCGGAGATCGAAGATTTTCCAGAAGTCAGCGAAGTAGAGGCGATCCGCCATTTCACGCGGCTTTCCAGTTGGAATTACGGGATCGACCTGGGTTTGTATCCGCTGGGGTCGTGCACGATGAAATACAATCCGCGGGTCAACGAAGCGGTGGCGCGCCTCGATGGCCTTTCCTGGATCCATCCGTATCAAAGCGAGGATTTATCGCAAGGCGCAATGGAGATCGTGGCGGCGCTGGAGCGGGCTTTGGCGGAAATCACGGGCATGGACGCGGTGACGGTTCAGCCGGCGGCGGGCGCGCATGGCGAGTTAGCCGGGATTTTTTTAGTGCGCGCGTTTCTGGAGTCGCGGGGCAACGCGAGGAAGCGAGTGCTGGTTCCGGATTCGGCGCATGGCACCAACCCGGCTACCGTGCGCATGGCGGGATACGAAGTGGCGAATGCCGCCTCCAATGAACGAGGAATGGTGGATATCGAGGCTTTGAAGCAAATGGTGGACGAAGACGTCGCGGCTATGATGATCACCAATCCGAACACGCTGGGGGTGTTTGAAGAAGAAATTCTGGAGATTGGACGGATTTTGCACGCCAAGGGCGCGCTGCTGTACATGGACGGCGCCAATATGAACGCGCTGGCCGGGATCGCGCGGCCGGGAGATTTCGGCGTGGATGCGATGCATTTGAACCTTCACAAGACTTTTTCCACGCCGCACGGCGGAGGAGGGCCGGGAGCCGGTCCGGTGGCGGTGAAAAGATTCTTGGAGCCGTTTCTTCCGCTTCCCCGCCTGAAGCGGTCCGACGCCGGATGGCGTTGGGATTATGAGAGGCCGCAATCCATCGGCCGGGTGCGGGCCTTCTACGGCAACTTCGGCGTGCTGGTGCGGGCGCTGGCGTACATCATGGCTCACGGCGGCGATGGCTTAAAGCGGGCCACGCTGGACGCATTGCTCAACGCCAACTACATCCGCAAGCGGCTGGAGCCGCATTACGAAATCGCCTATCCGACTCCCACGATGCACGAATGCGTGTTCAGCGACCGTCGCCAGGCCGCGCACGGGGTGGGCACGGGCGCGATCGCCAAGCGTTTGATCGACTACGGATTCCATCCGTATACGGTGAGTTTTCCGCTGATTGTGCGGGGAGCGCTGATGATCGAGCCGACCGAGACCGAGAGCAAACGGGAGCTGGATCTGTTCGCCGATGCGATGATTGCGATTGCGCAAGAGGCGGAGGAGAATCCAGAGCTGGTGCGGACGGCGCCGCATTCGACTCGAACGGCGAAGGTGGATGAGGCGGGCGCGGCGCGGAGACCGGTATTGAAATGGCGGCGAACCACGTAGTTCGGAAGGCGGCGGCGTACGGCTGGCTGGCGGTGGGGATCGCGGGGGCATACTCCGGTTGGACGATGTATGCGCGCTATCGGGAAGCGCGGCAGGCGGAGCAACGAGTGAAGGAAGCGGAGAGGGAGCGGGCCATCGCGGCGGGCCGGTGGCTGAGCGAGGCGCTGGGGGACGAGGTGAAGATTTTGAGCTTCGCGGCCGACTCGGGCGTCGTTCGGGCCGGAGCCAGCGTGTCGTTGTGTTACGGCGTGGCCAACGCCAGCAGTGTGAAGATGGAGCCGGCCGTGGAAGGGGTCCGGCCGGCGATGACGCATTGCGTGGAGGCGTTTCCGAAAAGGACCACGAAGTATACGCTCACGGCGAGCGACCAAAGCGGCAAGAGCGTGAGCGCGTCGGTTACGGTGCGGGTGCGCTAGGGCGGATTGGTAGAAAAACCACGAGGCCGAGTTTTCCTGCGGCCTCGTGGTGGAGGGTTTAGGAGGAAAAGGTTAGCCCTTGAGCAGGGAGAGGACCTGCTGAGGGGCGGAATTGGCTTGGGCAAGGGCGGCAACGCCGGCTTGAAGCAGGATTTGCGCCTTGGTCAAATTGGCGGATTCGGTGGCCAAATCGGCGTCGCGGATGGTCGATTCGGCGGCTTGGAAGTTGGTGAGCTGGGAGTTGGCCAAGTTGATGGCATAGTTGAATTGATTTTCGCCGCGGCCGACGACTGCCTGGGCGTCGCCGAGCTTGTTGACGGCGGCGGCGAGGGCGTTCACGGCCGCTTCGGCGGAATTGACATTGCTGATATCGGCGGTAGAGCCGCCGGCGGACTGAGCCGAACTGACGGTTAGACCCTGCGCGCCGTTGGAATTGAGTCCCGTTCCTCCAGCAGTGGTGCCGACGGCGACCTGGAACGAGCTAAGGGTGCTGAGGAACTTGATTTGTTCGGTTCCCGAGGAGTTGTCCTTCACCGCGACAATCTGCTGGAGCGTGGAATTATTGCTCTGTTGGAGGGCGCTGTTGATGGCGTCGATGGCCTCATCGATATTGGCGCCGTTACGGGCCGTGCCGTTGTTTTGAAGGGTCACGGAAAGGGACTGTTGGGCGCCGCTGGCATCGCCGGCGCTGATGGTGATGTTCTGCTGATCAGAGCCGTTGACGATGGGGGTGAAGGTGAAATCGGAAGTTTCGCTGGCTCCGCCCACGTCGATTTGAGCGGAGACGGCGGGAGCGGGGCTGCTGACATTGCCGGTGAAGGAAGAGCCAGTGACGCCGAAGCCGGTTTCGGCTTGCGTGCCGCTGTAGGTTGTGGCGGCGGTGAGGCCGAGCGTGGCGTAGGCGCTGTTGGCGACAGAGTTGAAGACAATGGAGGCTCCGTCGCCGGTGGCGGAAGTTTGGAACACCAGATGGCCGTTGGGGTCGGCTGTGACGGTGGCGCCGGTCAGACCGCTCAGGTCGGATGCGATCTGCGCGGCGGTGCGCGTTCCGGTGGTGAGCGTAAAGGTCTGCGCGGGGCCGCCGTCAACGGAGATGGAGACCTGATTATTCGAGCCGTTGATGACGAAACCCGTGGCCGCGGCCGTGCCGGCGGTGGGAGAGCCTCCGAGGCCGAGCAGCGCCGTGGCATCGTTGGTTCCGGCGGTGATGGCGATGGAGGAGCCGACTCCGGTCGAATTGGAGGTGATGACGAGGTGGCCGGTGGAATCCACGCTGGCGGTGGCGGCCTGGCCATTGATGGCGAATTGGGCGTTGAACTGATCGGCGACCTGCTGGAGCGTCTGCGTGCCTATGGCGAGCACAATGTCCTTCGCCGTGCCTCCGTCTACCGAGACCTTCACATCGTTTGCGAGGGAGGTGGTGGTGACGGAGCCGGTCACTGTGCCGACGATATTGCCGGAAGTGGCCGGCGCCAATTCGGCCGTGGAGGCGACTTGCGCGGCGGCCGTGCTTCCGCTGGAATCGACGCGGAAATAGGTGCCGTTATTGGATTTGATGGTGATTTTGCCGGCTTGGGTGACGCCGTAATCGGCCACCAGACCGGCGGCCTGCAAGGTTGGGTTGGAGGCGAAGGCTTGATTGAGAGCTTGGGCGACGCTTGCGCCGGAGCGGGACGTGCCGGTAACGGCGGCTCCCGGCGTGAAGCCGAGCAGCGAGTTGGCGGAGCCGCTGAAGATCTGCACGCTGCTGCCCGCGCCTTTGGTGGTCGAGGTGAGCACGACCTGATTGTTCAACACGGAGGCGACATTGGCGCCTACGGCCGTGTTGATCTGGTTGGCGATGGCGTTCTTGCTGACGTACGTGCCGGTGGCCAGGGTGACATTATAGGTAGTTCCGTCGATGGCGAAGTTGAGCTGATTGTTGTTGTTGGTGATGGCGGAAATGGAGCCGGAGGAGTTGTTGGAGCCGGTGACGGAGGCGGCGGTGGCGTCACCTTGGGTGAGATCGACGGCGATGGCGTTGCCGTTGGAGGCTCCGCCATTGAGCGAAATCTCGAAGGTGTCGGTTCCTACGGCGGTGGAGGAGTCGTAGTTGGAGGATCCGGTAAGGGTGTTATAGTCCACCGCGCCGTTGGCCCCGGTAACGAAAGAGCCAAAGCCGAGCAGGTTCTGGGTATCGCCGGTGACTTGCACCGTAAACTGCTCGCCCTTGGTTGAAGTGAAGGTGAGGGCGTCGGTGGGGGTGGAGGTCGTCAAGGTGATGCCGGCGGCTTTGAGGGCGGCGTTGTTGCCGACGGCGTTGCTCAAAGCGGAGATGGCCTGCGCGACGGTTTCGCCGGCCGTGACGTTAATGGAAACGTTGGTGGGCGAGGTCTCTCCGGCGCCCTGGAACTGGAAGGTGATCGTGCCGGCGCCGGCCGATCCGAAGGTGGTGGAGCCCGCGGCGGTATTGTTGGCCGCCGTGACGTAGGTGTTCAACGATGCGCCGGTGGAGGCGGCGGCGGCGGTGGCTTTGGTGGTCGACAGGCCCAGATTGGTCGCCAGGGCGGTGGAGTTGATCTGGACGCTGGAGCTGGAGCTGTTATTCTTGCTCTGGATCACGATCTGATCTCCGTCCAGGTAAGCGGTGGCGTAATTGGCGAAGTGCAGTCCGGCGCCGGTGTCGTTGTTCAGGTCCTTGACGATTTGGGCTTTGGAGACGGCCGAGCCGGAACTGACGTTCACGCTGAAGGTGGGGCCGCCATCGACGGAAAGCGTCAGGACGTTATTGCCGCCGCTGGTGTTGACGGTGGGATTGGAATCCGCGCCTTCGACGCTGGCGTTCTGCGCGAAGTTGCCGAGCAAGGCGTTGGCGGTGCGGTCGCCGGCTTCCACCTGAAACGCGGCGGTGGAGGAGTTGAAGGTCAATTGCTGTCTTCCGTTCGCGTCGGTATTGATGGAAGCAACGATATTCGCGTTCTGGAGCGCGGTGGCCTGCTGGGTGCCCGCGCTGGCGGCGTTCTGAATGGCGGCGTTGACGGCCGCGACCAAGTCCGAAGTGCTGCCGAGATTCGCCGTATCGACGTTGATTTGGATTCCATCGCCGGCAAAGCCGGGGCCCTTGAGATAAAAGGTGGTGTAGCCGGGATTGGTTTCCGAGGTGGTATTAACGGAGTTGGCTAGAATCTGCGTGAGGCTGGTGGTGGCGGATCCGGAACCGATATCGGTTCCGGCCTGGCCGATGGCTTGAACGCCGCTCAGGCCGAGGCTGGCCGTATCGACGGTGGCGTGACTGAGATCGATGGCGACGCTCCCGTTCTGAGTGGCGGAGATTCCGTTGGAAGCCTGGCCTCCGCCAATCAACACGCTGAGATTCTTGGCGAACGTTCCGCCATTGTTAAGGCCGATGGCCTGCGCCTGGCGGTTGATTTCCGTCAGCACGCTCTGAAACTCGTTGTTCAAGACGTTGCGGTCGCCGGTGAAGGTACCGGAGGCGGACTCGGTGGCCAGCGTGGAAGCCCGGTCCAGAAGCTGGGAAATGTTGTTGAGGCCGCCGTCGGCGATTTGCAACTGGCTGAGTCCGTCATTGGCGTTCTGGATGCCCTGGGTCAGCACGGCTTCCTGGGAGCGGTAGCCGTTGGCGATGGCGAGCCCGGCGGCGTCGTCGCCGGAGTTGATGATGCGCAGCCCGGAGGTGACCTCCTGGACAGTCTGGTTCAGATAGTTATTGGTTTGCTCCAAATACTGCTGGGATTGCAGCGAAGCAATGTTGGTGTTTATGCTAAAGGACACGCATTCTCTCCTTGAATTTCGAGTGCCGGGATTCCTTTCCCGCGCCTTACGCTGACCTTATCGGTCGGGCAAGAGCGCTTTTGAGGCAAATGCCTGGCGCAGCCGGCGCGCGGCCGCGTCCATGGCGGCCGGAGAGGATTGCCGGGCCGCGGCGCGATTTTGCCAGCAAGTGAGTTGGATCTCTTTGCGCAGCACGGTTACGCTGCGGGGCGCGCGAATGCCCAGTTTGACCTGCGTGGGCGCGGCCTCCAGGATTTCGATTTCGATATCGTCGCCGATGACCAGCGTCTCGCCGGGCCGGCGGCGGATCACGAGCATATCCGTTCCCCTCCGGCCAAGGGGTGGCGGTGAGAATAGCGGGCGTCGCTTCGGACGGCCTGGACGGCCATGCGGGTGCGGAGGCTCACCACGACAGGCGCCAATAAATTAGCGGTGGGGGGGCGATTTTCTGGCGCGCAAAGGATGGCCAGACACAAGATTTTGGACGGGGTTGCGGTCAAGTCGCGCGGGTTTAGGCCGAGCAGTCGGGCGTCCTCATCGGAAAGCTCGAGGCAATAGTTGGGATCAATCGCCTCGACCGGCGCGGCCCAGAAGCAGAGGTCCGCCGAATCAAGGCTTTGCAAACAAACTAAGGGCGAAAGCCCGGTGGGCTCAACCAGGGCGAACCGGCGGCTGGATTCAAAGCCCGGCAGCCCTCGCGGAAACTCCAAGGCAGCGGCTGGTTCAACGGGCAAGATGCCGGCGGCGCGGGTGGAAATTGAAGTCATCCTGGCGGGAGAGAGCACGCGGGAGGCCATGCGCTTGGCGCCGTTGTATCGTTAATAAGTTGTATCTTTTAATAAAAAGGTTCCGGCAATGATGGACGGTTTAAGGATTCGGGCGTGCTTTTTTTCGATCTATTTAGTGCTAGGGACGGCCTGGGGACAACAGGCTTTTGTCCCTCAGGTGACCGCCGCCGCCGGCTCTCCGAGCGCAGTATTATACGGCGTTTACCGGGGAAATCCGGTGGTGAGCCAAGACTTGGGTTCGACCTGGAATCCGATTTACATCACTACGCCCGGGTTGCCGCAACCTCCGGTGCAAGGCTTTGAGATCGATCCGTTGAACTCGAGCACCCTCTACTTCGCCACCACGATAGCCGCGGGCGCCTTCTGGAAGAGCAGCGACGGAGGCGCTACCTGGGCCAAAGCCAACACGGGGCTGCCCACGACGGGAGGGGCGGTGGACTATTTCAAGCTGGTGCTGGATACCGCCAACCAAGTGACGTTGCTTTACGTGAAGATTGGGGACATGTTGTATAAGTCGTCAAATCAGGGCGCCTATTGGTCGTTTGTGGGCTATCTCCCCGGCGCAACCGGACAGATGGCGATCGCGGGGAGCCGGCAGTCCTGGATGTATTACGTCGATCCAGAGGTCCTGCAAGTATGGTTCAGCGGAGACGAAGGCCATTCCTGGGCGCTGACAAACGGCAGAGTTCCGACGATGTTTCCGGCGGTCATCGCCGGCATGGACGTGCTGTACTTCAATCCCAGCGCGCTGCTGGTTTCCATAGGCGGCCAAGGCAGTTGGATCAGCACCACGGGGGGCGTTAGCTTTCAGGACGGCTCGAGCATCGGGCTGGGAGCGTTTTCAAAGCTCTTCTCTTTCACCTACGGCCCGGTCTACGCCTCCACGCCGAACTTCATGGGGAGTTTTCGCAGCACCGATAGCGGGCAGAGCTATCAGCCGATCGGCATCACAGGCGATCATTTCACAGTGACGGCGGTGGATCCCGGCGTCCGCACCACCGTATATGGCTTAAAGACCCCCCTCGGAGCGACGGCGCCCAGCGCGATTGTCACCTCCGGCGACAGCGGCAACACCTGGACTGTGATTCCCTCGACCATCACGCCCACCATCGCGGAGCCCGCCGCGAGCTACAACATCACGGTGGAGCAGGGTGCGCCCTATTCGATTTCCTTTGTGGTCCAAACTCTGGAGGACCCCACCTGGCGGACTCCGGTAACGGTGACGACTTCGGGCGAGCCATGGATTCAGTTGGCGGCTGGCTCCGGAACGACGCCGCTGCCGAACTCGCTTACGATTTCCTCGGCGGGACTGGCTCCGGGAGCCTATAGTTCCACCATTCACATCTCGGCTCCGCAAACGGCGAACAAGTCGGTAAGCATTCCGGTGCAGTTGACCGTAAGGCCGGTGGGAAGCGCCGGTCCGGGCTACCTGGTCTCCACGATCGCGGGGAACGGAAACGCGGCTGGGGCTCAGACCAGCGGGCCGGCGGCGAGCCTTGGAATCGGCGGGGCGAAGGCGCTGGGATTCGACGGAAGCGGGAATCTGCTGATCTCGGCGGGCAGCCGGATCTGGCAACTGAGCAGCGAAAATTTGACGGCATTGGCGGGGAACGGAACAAACGGGTCCAACGGCGACGGCGCAGATCCTTTATCCGCCTCTATCTCCGACCCCGATGCGATCGCGCTGGATTCTTCGGGCAGCGTGTATTTCACCGAGTACGCAGAGCAGCGCGTAAGGAAACTGGCGAACGGATCGATTTCCACGGCGCTCGATATGACGCGGCCGGGCGTCGCCGCGCCGGGGCTAACTCTGGCGGTTGGGTCGCATTCGCTGCTGTTCGATTCCGCCAATCGGATGCTGCTGACGGGGCCGCCGGGACTGCTGCGCTACGACTTTTCGCGGCTCACGGTGGCGACTTCTTACGCTTTTAGCGATCCGTATGGAATGGTCGCGGACGCCTCGGGAAACCTATACATCAGCGACCGGGCGGCGCATCAGATTTTCAAGCTGACTCCCGCGGGCGTGGTGACGGCGATCGCGGGCGCTGGGACGGCGGGATTTTCCGGCGACGGCGGTCCCGCATGGCAGGCGCAGCTCAATACCCCGATGGGGCTGGCCATCGATTCGCTGGGCGTTTTGTATGTCGCGGACTCGGGCAATCAGCGTATCCGGACGATTACGCCGGACGGCAATATTCATACGATCGCGGGATCCGGGGTCGCGGGATTTGGCGGAGACGGGCAGACGGCGGACTTCGCCAGTTTCCTGAACCCTTCGGCGGTGGCGGTGGACGCCAACGGAAATGTGTACGTCGCCGATTCGGGGAACAATCGCGTCCGGAAGCTGGCGATGCAAGGGACGGCCACGCCGGCGATTACCAAGATCCAGGGACCCAGCTATGCGGCGAAGCTGTCGCCGGGATCCTTATTTTCGCTGTATGGCGACGAGTTCGTGGCGGCGGGGGTGACGCAACAGGTGTCCTCGGCTCCATGGCCGCTTTCGATGGCGGGCGTCTCCATTTCGATCAACGGCTATCTGGCGCCGATTTACTCGGTGAGCAAGACTCAGATCAATGGTCAGATTCCGTTTGAAGTGACGGCGGGGACCGCCAAGCTGAGCCTTGCCAGCAACGGATCGGCGGCGGTGCAGATTAGCTTTCCGGTGGTTCCGGCGGAGCCGGACGTTTTGGTGCAGAACGGAGGCACGCAGGCGCTGGCGGTGAATTTGAACGGCTCGGTGAACACTCCGTCGTCGCCGGCGCATGCGGGAGACATCGAGGTGCTGTACCTCAGCGGAATCGGGATTCCGGCTTCCTGGATTCCGCCGGTCACCGGAGCGGCGTCGCCATCGCTGGCCCCTTTCGCGCAAGTGAATCCGGCCTACAATCCTTCGATCACGCTTGCGGGCCAGAAGACCACGGTGTACTTTCTCGGCTACGCGCCTGGAATTCCCGCTCTGGCGCAGGCCAATTTTCAGATTCCCAGCGGTTTGGCTCCGGGGGATTATCCGGTTGTGGTGACAGTGAACGGAGAATCTTCTACGCCGGCGACGATTTCGGTCCGCTAGGTTTGGGTGGGCGGCGGCGGTCGGAGAGCCAGATGGCTCCAAAGACGATGAGCAGAAGGGCGGGCAGGAGCGCGACGGCGCGGAACGAGGTTCGGGCAGCGCCGCCGAGGACTTGATCGAGCTCCGGGCCGGGCGGGAGGGCTCTGAAGGCTGCGTCGCCTCCGGCGAGTTGGACTTTCCTGCGGTCGAAGATCGCGCCTATCAGCGGGAGAACAAACTGGATGGATAAGGTTCCGGCGGCGCCCATGAGGCCCATGAGCAGCGCGCCGCCGCGCGGAAACCGCTCCGAAGCGGTGGCGAGCATGGTGGGCCACATATAGCAGACGCCCGTCCCCCAGACGGTGGCGGCGAGCAAGGCCGAAAGGGGGGATTCGGCAAGACTGAGCGCGAATAATCCGACCGCCGCCGTCAAGCAGGAACACCAGAGCACGCCGATAGGGGACAGCTTGTGAACCAGCGGGCCGGCGAAGTGGCGCATGAGAAACATGAGCCCGCTCACGTAAACCAGCAGCAGAATGCCCGGCATGTGAACCACCCGGCTGAGCGCGAGATCGACCCATTGGCCCGGCGCAAGCTCGGAGGCGGCGGTGAGGAACATGGAGCAAAAAAGGGCGATAAAGAGGGGATTGAGAAGCTCCCTAAACATGGCTTTTGCGGAGACGCCGGCGGCGGCGCGCTCGGTGGGGGGAAATTTAAGGCCGAGGCAGAGGAAGATGAGGAGCGCCGCCGGCGGCAGGGTCAGGGCGAGCTTGGCCCGCCATCCGAAGCCGAGACTCGACATCGCGAGGCCGAGCAGGCCGCCGATCACCAGGCCGCCGGGCCACCAGGCGTGGGCCGCGTTGAGCTTGGCGGTCTTGTCATGGGGATATAGCGCGGCGATCAAGGGGTTCATGACGCCTTCCGCCAGCCCCCAGCCGACGCCGGCGAGAGCCGCTCCGGCGATCAGGACGCCGTAGACGGCGGGGCCCGAGGCCAGGCTTCCGGCGAAGGCCATGATCAGCATTCCGAGGGGCATCAAAATTCCGGCCAGGGGAAGCAGGAGCCTCATGCCGACGATGTCGAGCAAAGGACTGCCGATGGCGATGGTGATGGCCATTCCCAGAAACGGCGCGCCCAGAACGCCGGCGATCTTTTCGGCAGAATGAACCTTGTCGATGGGATCGAAGAAAACGCGCTGGAGGTCGGCGGCGGAATTGGCCCGCAAGGCGTTGGCCATGCCGGCGGTGGCGAGGCCGAGAGTGGAGACCCAGAAGAGGCGGGTCTGATTGTAAGCGGCTGGCTGGGGCGCGCTTTTGGGAGCAGCGGACACAAAGCCTCCTTAGCGGGATTGGGGAAATCCCAGATCCAGTTGACTGGTTCCGGGGTCGGGCCAGCGGCTGGTGACAACTTTCGCGCGGGTGTAGAACTGTATGCCTTCGGGGCCGTAGATGTGAAGATCGCCAAAGAGCGAGTCTTTCCATCCTCCGAAGCTGTAATAGGAGACGGGCACGGGGATCGGGACATTGACGCCGATCATGCCCGCTTCTACGTCGAACTGAAATTGGCGGGCCGCGGCGCCGTCGCGGGTGAAGATGGCCACGCCGTTTCCGTAGGGATTTTCGTTGACGATGCGGAGAGCTTCGGCGTAAGTATCGGCGCGGAGCACCGACAACACGGGACCGAAGATTTCGTCGTCGTAGCAGCGCATGCCGGGCTTGACGCGGTCCAGCAGAGAGGGGCCCAGGAAAAATCCGCCGCTGCGGGAGACGGGATGCTGGAGGCCGTCGAGGACAACCGCGGCGCCTTCCGAGGCGGCGTTGGCTACGTAGGAGGCGACGCGATCGCGATGCTCGCGGGTGATGAGCGGGCCCATTTCGACGCCATCTTCCATTCCGGGTCCGATCTTGAGCCGGGCCATTCTTTGGGCGATCGCGTCCACCAGCGGATCCGCGATTTTTCCGACGGCGATGAGAGCGGAGACGGCCATGCAGCGCTCGCCCGCCGATCCACAGGCGGCGGAAACGGCGGCGTCGGCGGCCACGGCGATGTCCGCATCGGGGAGGACGAGCATGTGGTTTTTGGCGCCGCCCAGGGCCTGCACGCGTTTGCCGTGGCGGGCGGCGGCTTGGTAGATGCGCTTTGCGACCGGCGTGGAGCCGACGAAGCTTATGGCCTTGACGTCAGGGTGCTCCAGCAAGCGGCCGACAGCGACGTGGTCGCCTTGAACGACGTTGAAGACGCCGCCGGGAACGCCGGCGCGCTGAATCAATTCCGCCAACAAAAGGCTCGGGGAAGGATCTTTTTCGGAAGGCTTGAGGATGAACGCATTTCCGCAGGCGAGGGCGTTGGCGAGCATCCACAAGGGCACCATCACAGGAAAATTGAAGGGCGTAACGCCGGCGACGACGCCGAGAGGCTGGCGGATCTGGCAGACGTCGACGCCGCGACTGGCCTGCTCGGAAAAGCCGCCCTTCAAAAGATTCGGAACGCCGCAAGCGAACTCGACGTTTTCCAAACCGCGGGAGACTTCGCCGATGGCGTCGGGGAGAGTTTTGCCATGCTCGGCGGTGACGAGGGCGGCGAGGTCGCGGCGATGGGCGTCGATGAGCTCGCGCAGCTTGAAGAGGATCTCGGCGCGGCGCGAGAGCGGCGTGGCGCGCCAGCCGGGAAAGGCGCGGAGGGCGGAGGAGACGGCGCGGTCTACATCCTGAGGCGAGGCGAAATCGACGCGGGCTTGTTGTTGGCCGGTGGCGGGGTTCCAGACGGGGCCGCACCGGCCGGATGAAGACGCGAGGAGTTCGCCGCCAATCCAGTGGCTTACCGTTCGGGTTTTGGCGGAGGCATCGGCGGCGGCCATCAGCGCCTCCGATTGTATCGCGCCCGCGCGGCTTATTGGCAACCGTTGAGGCCCTTGGTCAGGCAGATGGAGGAAGTGATGTCGGCGGGGATGGCAAGGCCCTTGTCCTTCATCAACTGCTTGATAAAGGCGGCGGTTTCCGGATGGGGGATGGCGGATTGAACGCCCACGCGAACCAGGCCCTCGGCGTAATGGAGCGGGATCCAGGTCATGCCTTTCATGGCGCCATTGACGGTGTCGCGGCTGCCCAGGTCATGGGCTTCGAGGTTGGCGCCATGATCGACGAGCAGCTTAATGACGTCGTTGCGGCCCTTGTGAGCGGCGCCGTGCAAAGCGGTGCGGCCCTCGTCATCGACGGCGTTGGGGTCGATGCCGAGATCGAGGCACATTTTGACGGCCTCGAGATTTTCCTCGGGGGACCATTCAAATGTGATGCCCTCGACCCAGCCGATGCCGGAGGCGGCGGCGAGGGGCGTGACGTTGTGGGCGGTGGCGATTTTGGGGTTGGCGCCGTGGGCCAGCAGCAACTTCATAAGCTCGACATCGCCGGATTGGGCGGCGCGCCAGAAGGGCGTGGCGCCGTCCTCGCGCACCCATTGCATGGTGAAGATGGTGCGGGTTTCGGTGCTATCGCCCACGCAGCGCTCGGGAGTGGATTTGGCGCCGCAAACGCGGGCGTTGACATCGGCGCCGTGGTCAATGAGGAGCTTGATATATTCCAGATGATCCATGTCGGCGGGGCGGACGGGGTAATCGCCGCCTTCGATGTTGCGGTTGTCGGTGGCGAGATAGAGGGGATTCCATCCGCCTTTGTTGGCGATGTTCGGGTTAGCGCCATGCTCCAGAAGATATTTGCCGATCTGGTAGTGGCGGTTTTGAGTCGCCACTAACAGGGGGGTCCATCCGTAGCGCGTGGTTTGGTTGACATCGGCGCCAGCTTCCACGAGAGCTTGGACGCAATCCATGTGGCCTTGACGGGCGGCGAAGACCAAGGCGGTGAGGCCGCCGCCATCGGTATTCTGGGTGCGGCCGAAGGCGAATTCGGCAGCGGCCTGATCGGCGGCGGCGACGACGTCGATGCCGAGGCCGTCGTCTCCAGCAGCCGCGGCGCCGGCAGGAGCGGCTTCGGGCTGCTGGCCCCGGCCCGGGCCACGGCCCGCGCGTCCGGCTCCGGCCTGGGCTCCGCCGCGGCCTCTACCGCGGCCGAAGCCTCCCTGTCCGAGACCGCCGGCGCCCTGGGCCGAGCGAGAGCGGTCCGATTGGGTGGGCGCCAGATAGGCGGTGTTGCCTTTGGAATCGGGATTGGAAGCGAGACTGAAATTGGCGCCGCGTTGGAGCAGATACTTGACGGCCGCGGTATTGCCCTGCTCGGCGGCCCACATGAGAGCGGTGGTTCCGCGGAGGGTTTCTTTCGCGTTGATATCGGCTCCGTGGTCGAGCAAGACGCGAAGGGCGTCGAGATTTCCGTTGCGGGCGGCAAACAGCAGGGGCAATTCGCCTTTGGGGCCGCGTTCCATAGGATCCGCGCCCGCTTTGAGGAGGAGCTCGATGATGGGAGCGGCGCCATTGAGGCTGGCGAGAGAAAGGGGAGTCGCGCCGTCATGGTTGGCGAGCTTGACGTTGGCGCCGGCGGCGATCAAGAGGGCGGCCATGTCGAGGTCGTTGTGGTAGGCAGCCCACTGGAGGGCCGTGGCGCCGTCGGGTTGGGGCGCGTTGACGTCCGCCTTTTGCTGAATGAGGGATTGGACAGCCGCCTTGTCGCCTCTCATGGCGGCGTCGGCGATGGGACTGGACGCCGCAAAAGCGGGGGATCCAGATGCGGCGAGAGCGAGAACGAAAGTAAAGGAACAAGCCGTGGTTCCGCGTCGCATATCGGTTTTTTCTCCAGCGGGACGAGCCTAGGCTTGGCCCGCATTCACAAGTTAAATTGGCTACACTAATCCGGCCAATCGCCCGGTGCTGTCGCCGATCGAGTCCTGATGAATTCCGTACAGGTCCAGAATGCTGAGCAACAGGTTGCCGGTGGTGACGGTCTTGGTTTCAAAGTGCAAATGCCGTCCGCCTTTAAGCTGTCCGTTGGCGCCGCCGACCAGGATGTGGGGCACATCGTAGTGCAGGTGCTGGTTGGAATCGCCCATATTGGTGCCGTAGAGAATCAGCGAATGATCGAGGAGGGAGCCGTCGCCGTCGGGTGTTTTGTTGAGCTTGTCGACGAAATAGGCGAGGCACTGCACGTGATAGCGATTGATCTTGGAATAGTCGGCGATGCGGTCGGGGTTTTCGGCGTGGTGGGAAGCGCCGTGGAAGCCGCTATTGGAGCCGCTCTGCGGATAGCGGCGGGCGGTGAGATCGCGCGCGAACAGCATGGCGGTCACGCGGGTGATGTCGGCTTTGAAGGCCAGGTGGGTGAGGTCGAAGTGCAGCTTCACGTGCTCATCGAATTCCTCGGGGACGCCGGCGGGCACGGAAACGCCGTCGGTGGTGACCTCGCCGGTGGCTTTCTTGGCGATATCGAGGCGCCGCTCCAGCTCGCGGATGTCTTCGGCATATTCGTCGATCTTGGCGCGGTCGCTAGGCGGCAGATCTTTCTTAAAGCGGGCCAGGCTTTGGGTCACGGAATCGAGAATGCTGCGGTCCTGCTCGCGGCGCTCGGCGCGCTCCTTGGGGCTGGCGCCGTCGCCGAACAGCTTTTCGAACACGACCTGGGGATTCAACTCCATGGGCAGCGGCTGGGTGGGAGAGGCCCAGGAAATGGAATTGGTATAGGCGCAACTGTAGCCTTCTCCGCAGTTGCTGGAGTTGGCGCCGGGGTCTTCAAGGCCGAGCTGCAAAGAGGGCAGCAGGGACTCCTGGCCGATTTTTTGCGCGATGATCTGATCGATGGTGGTGCCGTCGTAGATGTCGGCGCCGGTGGTTTTCTTGGGCTTATTGGCGCACATGAAGGCGGCGGCGACCCAGTGGTCGGCGCCGGTGACGCCGGGGGGCGGCTCGGCCGATTTGCTCCACAAGCCGCTCAGGATGACGGTGTGATCGTGGAACGGCTCAAGCGGCTGCATGATGGTGGGATAGGCGAAGTGGGGGGCGCCGGGCGCGGATTTCGGCTCGCCGGGGCCGCCGAATTCGGGGATCCAATAGCCGGGGGCCATGCCATGAGGAACGAAGATGCCGGTAAAACGCGGTTTCCCGGCGGCCGCCGTCTTGCTTAGGGGCGTCTGCGCGGGGATCATGGAATCCAGCAGCGGCAGGGCGAGCGTAACGCCCGCGCCCTTGAGAACGGCCCGCCGCGAGATGTGCTTTTTCGTAATAAACATTAGTTTCCCGTCTCCCTATCTACAAATAAAAACCCTTTGTCCGCTATCTTGAGGCACGCTGTTGGTTTTCCCGGGGGTTGGCGCTTAGCTCGGTTTTGGCGTTCATCTGGAACGGCTCGCTTTTGACGACGCCGAGCACGAAGGAAGAGAAGCGGTAATTGTTTTTCTCCGCATCATGAACGATGGAGCGCATCAGGGGCATATCGTAATACTCGGTGCCGCGCCCCAGCGCGTAGATCAGAAGCTTATCGGCGACGACGCGCACGAAGGCGGGGGTATAGCGCAACAGGGCGTCGCGCAAGCCCTTGACTCCGTCCATTTCCGATCCATCCACCAACTGGCCTTTGGCGTCGACGGGATCGCGGCCGTCCATGGTGCGCCACTGGCCGATGGCGTCGAAATTCTCGAGGGCGAAGCCGATGGGGTCCATAATCTTATGGCAACTGGCGCAGGGCTCCACGGCGCGGTGCATTTCCATTTGCTGGCGCATGGAGGGCGGGGCCGCGCCGTGGGTGGATTCGGTGGCGACAAGCTTGATAACCACGCCCGCCGGCATTTCGGGCGGCTCGGCGCCCAGAAAAACTTCCATCACGGTTTTGCCGCGGCCGACCGGAGAGGTGCGATTGGGCTGCGCCGATGTGGTGAGGAAACTGGCCTTGCCCAGCAAACCGCGGCGCATATCGAATTCGGGAGGCAACTCGACTCTGCGGAAGTTGCTGCCATAGACTCCGGGAATTCCGTAGTGCCTGGCCAGACGCTCGTTCAAAAAAGTGTAGTTGGCGTCCAGGAGGTCGGTGACGGGGCGATCTTCGTGAACGATGCTATCCACGAACAGCTCGGTTTCGCGGCGCATGGCTTGGCGCAGATTATCGTCGAAATCCGGGAACAGCGCGGTGACCGGGCTGAGCGTGGGGATGGCCCGCAGGCTTAGCCATTGCCCGGCGAAATTGAGCACGAGCTGATCGGATTTAGAATCGGCGAGCATGCGCTTGACCTGCTGTTCGAGGACCGCGGGCTCATGCAGCTTGTTCTGGGCGGCCAGATTCAGCAACTCGTCATCGGGGATGCTGCTCCAGAGGAAGAAGGAGAGGCGGGAAGCCAGCTCGACGTCGCTGATGCGATACTTTTGTCCGGGCTTGAGATTGGCCGGCTCGGGCTCTTTGCGGAACACAAACTCGGGATCGGCGAGAATGCGGCGGAGAGCCATCTCCACGCCGTGGTCGAAATCGCCGCCCTGATTACGGCCCATCTGATAAAAGCTCATGAGGGTTTCGGTGTCGTTGGCGGTGAGGGGCCTGCGGAAGGCGCGGCGGCCCAGGGTGGAAACAATCTGCCGAGCGCAAGTCTGCTCCTGGCTGGGGTTGGCCGGGCGGCAGACGAAAATCCTCTTCCGGGAGGGAGTATCGCTTGCGCCCTTGGGGGTTTCCGGACCCCGTATGGTCAGCTTGCCGACGTGGGGATAGAAAGTATAGCCGGGCAGTCCGCCGGTTTCAATGGTGCTGCGCAGAAAATGCTGGTCAAGATCGTTGCCGGGAGCGTAGTTGGTGGCAAGGAAGGTGACGGCGACCGTATGAAGGCCGGCCTTGACCGGGACCTTCACGTCTTTCGAGCCGGCGTGGACCGCGGCGCCACGTCCGATCTCGGTATCCCAGTCATAAAGCTTGACGCGCTCGCCATCGATCAACAGTTCGAGTTTTTCGCCGCGAATCTCGCCAAAGGCGTTGTTGTTGTCCATGTTGCCTTTGTTGATGGGGAACACCTTGAAGATGTAATCGGCGTCGGCAGGAAATTCGTGCTGCACCAGCAGTCCGCCGCGCGTTCCGAACGGCATGCCTTCAATGTGGTAATCCTGCGAAGTATCCTCGGGCGCCCGATAAACCCTTTCCGTGGCTTCCTTCACGTCTCCGATCGCCAGCCGGCTGATTTTGCTCGCGGCGGCCGTGTAGCCTTCCAGCAGAGCCGGCGACAGAGAAAGCCCGGCGGCAACATTGTCGAACCCGCGCGTGGAATCGTCGGAGGGCAGATAGAGGGACGCGTCAATCGGCAGGGCCAGCAGATCGCGGATCGCATTTTGATATTCGGTGCGATTCAAGCGATGCAGTCCGGGCGGTGGCAGATTCACGACGGCGTGCTTGTCGAGCTCGTTTTCCAGATACACGATCATGGACTCAAAGGCCGGCTTTGGAGGACGCGGACGGCCGGCGGGGGGCATCATGCCGGTTCTGAGCTTGTGGACGATTTTTTCCCACGTGGCGGCGTTCTGGGCGACATTGGCTGGATCAATCTCATTGATTTTGAGACCTTTCGGGGCAGAGGCGCCCTGGTGGCAGACAACGCAGTAGTAGTCGAGCATGGCGCGTTCCTGAGCGCCGTTGGCCACCGAGGCGATGTTGGGGGCGGGCCCGCGCGGCTGGGCAGGCGCGGGCGCAGACGCACTTTGCGTTGCGGCAACGTCCGCTTTGGCGCCCTGGTTGATCCAATCCACGATCAGGGCGATCTTTTCCTTGGGGAGAGGGCCGGAGGGCGGCATCTGATTGCCGCTTGTATCGGAAACCCTTTGCGCCAGGATGCTCTTGGCGGCGTCTCCGGGAACCACGACGGCGCCGCTAGAGCCGCCTTTCAGGACGCCGGCCGCAGAGTCCAATTGCAAGCCGGCCGGCGCGGCGCCGCCTTTATGGCAAAGAACGCAGTTTTCGTCAAGGATGGGCTGAACGTCTTTTGAAAAATCGACAGAAGATTGCGCGGAGAGCCGCCCTACGCCACCGGCGCACAGCAACATGGATAGAAGTACGCGGTTTCGCATTAGACTATAGCCTTTGCAAGCACTTAGACCACCTGCCACATCTTAAATCATATGCCCAAATGGGATGGCGGCGCAATCCCGCCCCGAAGTTACTCCAAAATCAAGGGGAACTCGCATCGCCGTCCTTTCCACGCGGCGGCCGCGACCGGGTAGTACTCTCCGAGCGCGGCCCGCGTTGCGCCATTTGCTTAAACGACGCAGGGGAGGCTTTTCTTCCGTGGACATTAACCCGCCACCGGCTAACGAGCGGGAGACTGCAGCGGGGATGTGACTCAAACTATTGATTCTGAACGATAGAGCGTGGCCGGCAGCGGGCGAAAAAACGAAGCCAAGCGCCTCTTCGCCGAACGGGACTCGCCAGCGGCGACCGATTCCGCCGAGTCCCTCCGTGAACGAGAAAAAAACGAACCCAGGGAACCAAAGGCGCCAAAAAAAGCTCACTGGCAGCTCCTCGTGTCAGTATGCTCGATGGGAGCCCGACAACTCCGAGAAGTTCGGGCGGAGATCATTGAGCGGCAAGACATTATGGCCGGCGTTCAGTTTGGACGAGGAGTCGTTGGGCGTGTCAATTTTTACATTTTTCGGGTTTCGGGGCGCCAATTCATTTGGGAAAGCCGCGGCAATGTAGCAGAAAGCTCCTCGCTTGCGGCGCGGCGGCAGCATTTACTCAACTCAGCGCCGTGTGCGCTCCCGGCCCGTTTTCAAGCTCACCGCCGAACAGGAGCCTTTCCTCGCCGTTCGATCGCTGGCAACCAACTACGCGAGCGGCTACCGCATCGAAGCTCACCAACATCCCTGGCGCCAGTTCCTTTACGCCATGTCGGGGGCGATGACGGCGTTCACGCGGCATGCATTCTAGGAGCGCAATCAGCCGAGCAGTTTCGCGATGCGATCAGGATCGTTGGGGACTGTGATGGGCTGGTTGCCAAACGTGGATTGAAGCTTCGCGCCGCCGGGGGCTTGGAGTTGGCCGGTGTGGTACTTGAAGATGTAGTCGGGATCTTTCAACAGATGGCCGGTGAGGACGGCGACGACATCGGCGCCGTGACCGATCACGCCGGAGGCGGTCAGCTTTCGGATGCCGGCGAGCGTGGCGGCGGATGCAGGCTCGCAGCCGATGCCGCAACGGCCGATGATGGCCTTGGCGTCGGCGATTTCCTGCTCGGTCACCTTCTCCACCATGCCGTTAGAGGCGCGAATCTCGCGCAAGGCTTTCGGCCAGGAGACGGGGTCGCCGATGCGGATGGCGGTGGCGAGGGTTTCGGGATTGGGGACGGCGCGAAAATCGTGCGCGCCGCTTTTGACAAATTCGTAGAACGGGGCTGAGCCCTCGGCTTGAATCACGGCCAGTCTCGGGAGACGATCGATCAGCCCGGCCTCGCGAGCTTCGCGTAGAGCTTTGCCGAACGCCGAGACATTGCCGAGATTGCCTCCCGGCAGCACCACCCAATCCGGAGTGCGCCAATCGCGTTGATCCAGCATCTCGAACATAATGGTCTTCTGCCCTTCGATACGGAAGGGATTCACGGAATTGAGCAAATAGATGCCGAGCTTTTCCGCCAGTTGGCGCACCAGCGCCAGGATTTGGTCGAAATTCGCCTCCACTTGAAACGTCTTGGCGCCGTACTCAAGCGCTTGCGCCAGCTTGCCGAAGGAGATGTTGCCGCGCGGGAGAAAGATGAGGGCCTCCAGGCCGGCGGCCGCCGCGTAGGCGGCCATGGAAGCGGAGGTGTTGCCGGTGGAAACGCAGGCCACGCGCCGCATGCCGAGGCGCAGCGCTTGCGCCACGCCGCAGGTCATGCCGTTGTCTTTAAAAGAACCTGTGGGATTGTAGCCCTGATGCTTAAACGCGAGGCGGTCCAAGCCGGCGTAGAGGGCCGCAGACGGAGCATCGAGGAGCGGCGTATTGCCTTCGCGCAGCGTGACGACGCGATCATAGGTTTCAAGAAACGGGAGCAGCTCGCGGTAGCGCCAGACGCCGCTTTGGTCCAGAGGCGAGTTGCTCAAGCGCCGGTCGCGGAAGAGGCGGCGGAGGGCGGAAGGGCCGGGCGGGGCGCCGAGGTAGCCGGCTTCGAGCAGGCCGCCGCAGTTGGGACAGGCGTAAAGGATCTCGGTAATGTCATATTGGGAGCGGCAGGAAGGATGGAAGCACACTAGCTCCGCCGTCACGGTTTTTTGGGCTGTCGTCACTATGTTTCAATCTTAGATTAATGCTTGCCGTTCACCTCGAATCGGGACAAGTAAGCGTGCGCCGCCGCGCCCTGCCGCGCATCCAGAAGGGCTTTGCACGAATTCGCGTTGTTGCCGCGGGCATTTGCTCGACAGATCTGGAGCTGCAGCGCGGCTACTACGGATTTTCGGGGACGCCGGGGCATGAGTTTGTCGGCGAGGTGACTCACGCCGAAGACCACGGATGGATCGGCAAGCGCGTGGCGGGCGAGATCAATCTGGCGTGCGGGAACTGCGAATGGTGCGCGAGGGATTTGGGCCGGCATTGCCCGAAGCGGAGCGTGCTGGGGATTGTGAAGCATCCAGGGGCGCATGCCGAGTTTCTGACTTTGCCTTTGCGCAATTTGCACACGATTCCCAATTCGATTTCTGATGAGCAAGCGGTGTTCATTGAGCCGGTGGCGGCGGCGTGCGAGATTCTGGATCAGGTGCGAGCGCCGGCGGGATCGAAGATTGCGGTGCTCGGGGACGGCAAGCTGGGCTTGCTGATCGCGCAGGTATTGCGGGCGCGCGGGGCGCGCGTGCACTTGTACGGCAGGCATCGCGACAAGATGCGGCGGGTGGAAGGCGAGGGGCTGAGCACGGAGCTTGCGGGGAAATCCTTGCCGGAGCGGGCCTGGCCGATGGTGGTGGAGGCGACAGGATCGGCCGGGGGCTTGCGCGCGGCGATCGCAATGTGCGAGCCGCGGGGGACAGTGGTGATGAAGTCCACGGTTCATGGATTGGTGAAGATGGACACCGCGCCGGCGATCGTGAACGAAGTGACGCTGGTGGGATCGCGCTGCGGACGCTTTGAGCCGGCGATCCGGATGCTGGCGGCAGGCGACGTCCGAGTGGATGCGTTGATCTCCGAGCGATTCGCCTTGCGCCGCGCACCGGAGGCGTACAAGCTAGCGGCGGCGAAGGGCGCGCTGAAGGTGTTATTGCATGCATGACGCAAAGGCGCAAAGCGGGTCAAGCAAAGCGAGGGACGCTTTGCGCGAAGCGGTGGAATCGATTGTCGGCGCAAGGGGCTGTCTGCACAAAGCGGAGGACCTGGCGAACTACGAGTACGACGGCAGCATCGATAAGGGCCGGCCGGATTTGGTCGCGTTTCCGGAATCCACGGCCCAGGTGGCGGCGCTGGCGAAGCTCGCGAGCGAGCGCGGCGTTCCGGTCACCGGCCGCGGGGCGGGGACGGGGTTAAGCGGCGGCGCGATCGCGCGCGAGGGGGGGCTGATGATCTCGTTTGCGCGGATGAACCGCATTGTGGAGATCGATGTGGCCAATGAACGGGCCATCGTGCAGCCGGGCGTGGTGAATTTGGATTTGTCGGCGGCGGTGGAGGCGGACGGATACTTCTATGCGCCGGACCCCTCCAGCCAGCGGGCTTGCACGATTGGCGGCAACATCAGCGAGAATTCGGGAGGTCCGCACACGCTTGCCTACGGGGTGACGACGAATCATGTGCTGGGGCTGGAGGCGGTGCTGGCGGATGGCGCGGTGGTGAACACAGGGCCGCCGGATGCGCCGGGCTACGATCTGACGGGGCTGCTGGTGGGCTCGGAAGGGACGATGGCGCTGGTGACGCAGGCGACGGTGCGGTTGATGCGGAGACCGGAGTCGGTGAAGACGCTGCTGGCGATCTTCGACAGCGCCGAAGACGCGGGCAACACGGTGAGCGAAATCACGGCGCGCGGCATCACGCCGGCGGCGATGGAGATGCTGGACGGCGTACTGCTCCGCATGGTGGAGGAAGCCACGCATGCCGGCTACCCTTTGGATGCGGCCGCGGTGCTGCTGATCGAGCTGGAGGGCTTGAGGGAAGCGGTGGAGGAGCAGGCGGAGGAGATTCGCGAGGCGTGCGCGGCATGCCGCGCGCGGGAATGCCGCGTAGCTCGGGACGCCGAGGAGCGCGAGCTATTGTGGAAAGGCCGGAAGAACGCCTTCGGGGCGGTGGGCCGCTGCGCGCCTTCCTATTACACGCAGGACGGCGTGGCGCCGCGGAGCCAAATCGCGGCGACGCTGAAGTTCATTTACGGCGTAAGCGAGCGTTACGGCTTGACGATCAGCAACATCTTTCACGCCGGCGACGGGAATCTGCACCCGCTGATCTTGTTTGATCCCGGCGCGCCGGGGCAACTGGAGAAGGTGCGCGAAGCCAGCGACGAAATTTTGAAGCACTGCATTTCCGTAGGCGGGTCCATCACCGGCGAGCATGGGGTGGGGATGGAGAAAAACGAGATGATGGCGCATCAGTTCCGGCCTGATACGCTGGAGATGATCGCGCGGTTGAAACACCTGTTCGATCCGGAATGCAAGCTGAATCCCGGCAAGGTGCTGCCGACGGGCCGGGGCTGCAGGGAAATCCGCCAGAAGCGGGGAGATTTGAGTTTATGAAGCGGCTTTTGCCGGTCTTGCTGGCGGCTGCGCTCGGGCTGCCGGCCGCGGACAAACCCGATTCAAACCGGGCCGGCAACGACGAGGTGGAGCTTCAGGGTAGGGTCCTGCTAGAACGCGCGCAGATCCAACAAGAACTGGGCATGGACATGGGCGCCGGTTACCTGCTGGTGCGGATTCAAATCACGCCGAAAGGGGAGGCGGGGTTACGAGTCGGGCCAGACGATTTTACGCTGCTTTCGCGCAAGGACGGCGAGCGCAGCCCCGCCCTCGATCCAGAGCAGATCGCGGGCTCCGGCGGGACGCTGATCGTGAAGCCCGCGGCGCAGCAACCGGGAGGCGACGGCACGCGGACCAACGGTCCGATCTGGGGCGGGGTGACGCCGAAGGCGGGAGGGGCGAAGGAAGGCGACAGCCGCCTGCTGGCGGCATTGAAGCAAAGGGCGCTTCAGGATCAGGAGATCAAGGAACCGATCGAGGGCTGGTTGTATTTCTCGCTGGACGGCAAGCTGAAACCCAAGGACGTGTCGCTGATTTACAAGGGGCCCGCCGGGAAGCTGGTGATCGACTTTAAGTAAGGCTCTGGCTGACTCCGATGGGTTTGGGCGGGGCGACGCCGATTGAAGCTGTCTTTTGAGGCGCTTGACGACGAGGCCGAAGCGGCGGCGAGCTTCACGGCAAGCGGGGTCAATTGAGGGCGGCCACTCGATCTAACAAGGCTTGCGGGGGGCGCCATTTTTTGGCGGTCAGGCTCTCGACATTGGCGCCCTCACCTCGTAGAATGGATTTTAGAGCGTGACCCAGGGTAGGTTTTGAGGGGATTTGGAAACCGAACGAATCTGGGTCCCATCTGAAGAATGAGGAATTCGTGCATGCCGCAAAGGTTTGCATGGTTTTCGTCTGCCTATGGAATGGCACATCATTAACCACCGCGATTACATCGACGGGCCGTTCGATAGTTTAGAGGCGGCCCTCGAGCAAGCCTATCTGCTTGGAAACGACACGCGCATAGACAAACGGGTTCGCCGGAGAGCGGAGAATTTTTATATTTACCGTCCCCCCTATGACCGGCGGGAGCGCTGGCAGGCGGAATATTGGATCTGCACGAAAGAGGCGGCCTTGGCGGAAGGCGTGTCGAAATCCATTTTTTCCCAACCATTGCAAGAGAGCTGGCATTAAGCTCCGGCTTTTGGCAGGCGCACGGCTTTCCGGAAACGGGGCCGACTGATATAATTCCCTCCAAGCAGGAGGTGAAGTGCGCGTCGCATGGGTGCTCGCGGCCGGTTGTATAGCGGCCTTGCTGGGAGGTTCCCTCATACTACGGGCCGTTCCGCCGCAGCAGGAAGGCAAGACGGCGGGCGGCAGATCGCCTCAGCGCGCCTTGCTAGATCAATATTGCGTAACTTGCCATAACCAGAGGCTTCGCACGGCCGGGCTCATGCTCGACCGATTGGATGTGGAGCATCCGGCGCAAGACGCGGAGACGTGGGAGAAGGCGATCCGCAAATTGCGGGGCGGAATGATGCCGCCGCAGGGCAACCCGAGGCCGGACGAGGCGGAGAAGTTCGCCTTCATAAAGTATCTGGAGAGTTCGATCGACCGCGCCGCGGCGGCCCACCCCAATCCGGGACGAAGCCCGCTGCACCGTTTGAACCGCACCGAGTACGGCAACGCGATCCGGGACCTGCTCGACTTGGAGATCGACGCGACGGCGCTGCTGCCGGCAGACGACGAAAGCGACGGCTTCGACAATATCGCCGACGTGCTGAAGGTTTCGCCGTCTTTGCTGGAGCAGTACATGGCGGCGTCGAGCAAGATCAGCGCGCTGGCCGTGGGCGAGCGCTCTATTACGCCGGTAAGCCAGATTTACCAGGTTCCGCCGGATCTGGCGCAAGAGGATCACCTAGAGGGCTTGCCGCTCGGCACGCGGGGCGGCATTCTCATCCGGCACAACTTCCCTCTGGATGGGGAATACGATTTTTCGGTGGCGCTGTTGCAGAATATCGTCGGGTACGTGACGGGGCTGGAGTATCCGCATCAGCTCGAGATCAGCATCGACGGCGAAAGAGTGTTTCTGGCGCCGGTAGGAGGCGAAGAAGACAACAAGATGTCAGACGCCAATTTGGGCGTCGCCAAAGACACGCTGGATGCGCGGCTGAAGACGCGAGTTCCCGTGAAGGCGGGCCCGCGGGAAGTGGCGGTGGCGTTTCTGCGGCGGAACTCCTCCGAGTCCGACGAGCCTTTGCAGCCGTTCACGCGCGACCTGGATCTTCAGAACATGAACGGGATCCCGCGGATCGACCATGTGACGATCGCCGGGCCGTACAAGGCCACGGGGCCTGGGGATACGCCCAGCCGCCGATCGATTTTCGTCTGTCATCCCGGCAACGCGGCGGAAGAGCTGCCTTGCGCGCGCCGCATCGTGACGGGGCTGGCGCGGCGAGCCTACCGGCGGCCGGTCACCGACGCCGACACCGAGCTTCTGCTCAGTTTCTATCAAAAGGGGCGGAATCAAGGGGGTTTCGAGCGTGGAATTGAAGAGGCGCTGCGGCTGATTCTGGCGAGTCCCCATTTCCTGTTTCGCGCCGAGCCGGATCCGGCGGGGGCGGCGCCGGGATCGATTTCCCGCGCCAGCGACCTGGAGCTGGCCTCGCGGCTGTCGTTCTTTTTGTGGAGCTCGATTCCCGACGACGAACTTCTGAAGACGGCCGAGGAGGGAAAGCTGCGCGATCCGGCGGTGCTGGAGCGGCAAGTGCGGCGGATGCTGAACGATCCGAAATCCGAGGCGCTGGTGAAGAACTTCGCCGGGCAGTGGCTGTTTTTGCGCAATCTTCAGAGCGTGTCTCCCAACGAAGACGAATTTCCCAATTTCGACGATAATCTGCGCGGCGCCATGCGCCGCGAAACGGAGCTGTTGTTTGAGAGCGTGATGCGGGAGGACCGCGACGTGCTAGATCTGCTGAACGCCGATTACACGTTCGTGAACGACCGGCTGGCGAAGCACTATGGAATTCCGAACGTTTACGGCAGCCAGTTCCGCAGAGTGACGATCGCCGATGAAAACCGGCGGGGCCTGCTGGGACAGGCGAGCATTCTGACGGTGACATCGGAGGCGAACCGGACGTCGCCGGTGAAGCGGGGCAAATGGATTTTGGAAAATATTCTTGGGACGCCGCCGCCGCCGCCCCCGCCCAACGTGCCGCCGCTTAAGGAGAACAGCGACAATGCGAAGGCGCTTCCGGTGCGGGCGCTGATGGAGGAGCATCGCAAGAATCCGGTATGCGCGAGCTGCCACAAGATTTTGGATCCGCTGGGATTCTCGCTGGAGAACTTCGACGCCGTGGGAGAGTGGCGCACAAGCGACGCGGGAGCCAAGATCGACGCCACGGGCCAGCTTGCGGATGGAACGGCGGTGGATGGGCCGGTGGCTTTGCGCAAAGCCATTATGAAGCATCCGGAGCAGTTCGTGCGCACGATGACGGAGAAGATGCTGACGTACGGATTGGGGCGGGGCCTGGAATATTACGATATGCCCGCGGTGCGGGGGATCGAACAGGCGGCGGCGAGGGATCATTACCGGTTCTCCGCGCTGGTGATGAACATCGTGCGGAGCACGCCATTCCAAATGAAGAAGGCGGGGGAGCAGGAGGCGCGGGCGGCCGCGCGCGCTGCCGGGACAGAACGCACGACCGCCCGTTGAGCGGGACCGGATTATTCCTCGATGGCGATCGAGGCAGTTTGGCTGGCGGCGATTTGGCCGTTGGAGAGCAGCTCGACGGAGAGGGGAATCGAGTCGCCCAGCGGGGCGGAGCGGGGGATGGCGACGCCGACTTGGAAAACGCCGGGCGCTCCGGCCAGGGGACGAACGAAATCCGCGGGAATCCGCACGCCGGCGAAGTTCACCATGAGGCGGGCGGCGTCTAGGTTTGCGGGCAAGCCGGTCATGGGGATGGAGAGGGAATCGCCGGGCCGGGCGGGCTGGGCCGGGTAGAGATAGTTCCGGGGCATCGCGAGGCGGGAGGCGTTCAGAATCGTGGCGGAGGCCTGACCGCGCCCGCTGCCATCGACGGTAAAGATTCCAGGCGCGAAATCCCGCACGGCGAACTTGGCGGGGGAGCTGGAGCCGGCGGAGGTTTCCACCGTGAGGCTGATCTCAGCGCCGGCGGGGACGGCGGGGCATACAAAAGTGACCTCGTTTGAAGAGGCGGAGACGACCGGGAGGTACTCGCCGTTGGCGCGAACTTTGGTTCCGGCGGGATCGCGGAGCCATTCTCCCCGGATGGAGGCGAGGGAGCCGCTGGCGCAGACGGAGTCGGTCGAGCCGCTGGCGGCGTTTTGGACGCTTTCGATTTCGGGCGCGCCGGAACCGGCTTGGATGTTGACCTCGGCGCTGGTGGAACGGCCCGCGGCGTCAATAGCCGTGAATGTCACGCGGGACCGGCCCGGCTGGGCGGGAGTCCAGTCGAACTGGCCGCGGGAGGGATCGAAAGAAGCTCCCGGGGGCAGCGAGGTTACGCGCAGGAGCGGAGCCATTCCGGAGCTTGAAGATGCGGCGACGCGGAAAGAGAGCTGGGAACCGACGAGCGCGCGCTGCCTGGCGGGCACGATCAAGACGGGAGGCGAGCCAGGTTGGACCAGAATGTCATCCCGCACTTCGGCAGATCCTAAACGGGCGGCGATGGAAAAGGTTCCCGAGGGGGCCGCGGCGTCCAGGACGGCTTGGAACGCGAGCGAAGTCTGGCCGGAGCGGCTTTCCACCATGGCGGGCACTTTGAGGGAGGGATGACTGGAGCGGAGCGAGATTTGCGCGCCGCCGGAAGCCGCGGCCGGCAGATGAACGCCGCAATTAAGAACTCCTCCCGGTTCGATTGACCGAGGCGAGCAGGCAAGCTGCGGGGCCGCGGACGCTCCCGCGTCCGAGATCATGCGGACATTGGCGTAGGAGATGGTAGCGCTGGCGCTTGCGCCCGCCGATTTCACGGTCACTTGCACGGGACCCGAATATCCGGCGAGAGCGGACACGGTGAAGGCGTAGGTTGTGGCGGCCGCGGGCACGGTAGCCGAAGAGGGCGCCGAGAGGAGAGCGCTGCTGGTCGTGATGGCGATGGGTTGGCCCGTGGAAGGGGCGGGACTCACCATTGTGACGGTGCAAGAGCTGCTTTGGCCCGCCTTGAGGGCGGTGGGGGAACAGGAAAGCGATTTTACCGGGACGGGGCCGACGGTTACGGAAGCGGCGGCGGTGACGCCGCCGAGGGACGCGGAGACGGTCACAGCGGTGTAGGCCGGGTCGCCGGCAATGGTTCCGACGAAAGTGGCTGAAGCCGAGCCGCTGGGCACGGTGACCGAAGACGGCACGGCCAAGCCCGCGCTGCTGGAGCTTAGCGTCACAGCCGCGGCGGAGGGCGCCCTTTGAGAGAGCGCGACGGCGCAGATCGTGGAGCTGGAGCCGCGGATGGCGGAGGGGCTGCAGGTCAGCGTAGAAATCTGAACGTAGAGGGTGATGCCGAAGGTTTTGGCGATGCCGTTTGCGGACGCCGTAATGGTGGCGGCTTGGGCGAGGGAGGAAAGCAGGCCGGAAGTTGCCGTGAAACCGGCCGATGTGGCTCCGGCGGGAATCACGACGGAAGCCGGAACAAGGAGAGCGGGCGAGCTGCTGCTGAGATTGAAGGTCTGAGCCGAGGAGGACGCCGAGGACAGGGTCAGAGTGCAGGAGGCCGTGGCGGAGTTGGCCATGACCGGCGTTCCGCCCACCGTTGGCAGCGCGCATAGGAGTCCGGAGAGGGGAGTTGCGGCGCCGGCCGTCAGGGTTAAAGTGGCGGTCTGAGAGGCGCCGCCCGCCGAGGCGGTAATGAGCGCAGACTGTCCGCTGGTCACGACGGTTGTGGTTACGGTGAAAGTTGCGGATAGGGATCCGGCGGCGACGGCCACGCTGGCGGGAGGCTTGGCGGCGGGGTTGTTGGAGGAAAGCCCGACGGAGAAGCCGCCGGCGGGGGCTGCGGCGGTGAGAGCGACGGTGCAGGAACTGGAGCCGCCGCCTAACAGCGCGGCCGGCGAACAGGTCAGCGAGGAGGGAAGCGGAGGAAGCACGGTGACCGAAGCCAAAGCCAAGTTGCCGCTGTAGGATGCCGTGATCATCGCGGCCGTGGCGGAGCTGACGGAGGCGGCGATCGCGGAGAACGTGGCGGTTTGCGAACCGGCGGCGACGAGGACCGAAGAGGGAACCGTCATCGCGGGAGAGGTGCTCGTTAAAGCCAAGGAAACGCCGCCCGAGGGCGCCGCGGCGGACAATTGAACGGTGCAGGAGCTAGCCGCGCCCGCGTTGACGGTCGAAGGGGTGCAAGAAAGCGAGAAGCCGCTTCCGGAGCCGGAGCCGGAGCCGGAGCCTGAGCTGGAGCCGGTGACGCCGGGGGGATTAATTGCGCCGCCCGTTCCGGAGATGGCGATGGCTCCGCCGGAGCCGTCGGCGGCCGATAGCCCGCTCAGAGCCACGGAGAAGCCGGATGTCGCCGGAGCCAAACTGAGCGTCAGAGAGGCGACGACGCCGTTAGGAATCGCGGCCGCGTTGGAGCCGGCCACCAGGCAAGTATACGATCCCGAGCCGTTAGCGCAGGAGATTGTTTTGCCGGCGGCGGTGGCGGCGGGGCCGGATGAGGCGGTGACGGAAGAGACGCTCGCCGCCGGATAGACCGCGGTCCATTGGACCTCCGAGGGCCCCGTTCCGGAGGAGGAGAGCGAGAGGTCGAGCGTCACGCTGGTCCCCGCCGCGGCGGTCGCCGAAGACAGGGACAAAGAACTCGTCTGGCCATAGAGCATCCCCCAAGCGAGGGAAAGGACGATGAATGAAAACTGTCGCACGGAAATATGCCATCCTTGAGCCAAGAAAATTTAGGATCTGTCTTAGCCTGAGGCACTTCCGGGTTAGGAACAATCAAGTCGAACCCTCGGAACGAAGTTCCGAACGCCCTATGACGTCAAGGCGTGGCAGGCTCCTGCGGCAGCATTAGCCCGCCCTAAGGCTTCGGCGTCTCAGCACGGTGAGGAAGCCGAGGCCAGCGCCGGAGAACAGGAGATTCCGAAGCCGGCGCGCCAGGGCCACGCTGAAGCCGACCGAGGCCGCCAGACCCATGGCGTGGAAGACGACCGCATATACGCCTTCGGCGGCTCCCATCTGGCCGGGGACGAAGAAAAAGCCCAAGTTGATAAATTTGGTGGCCGATTCGATCAAAAAAGGAGCGGAGGCGGAAAACGGGCGGCTGGCGCTTCGCAACAGGACGAATAGCTCGAGGACCAGAAACGCCTGCGCCAAGAAGTCCAGCGCCAGGATCGAAAGCAAGCGGCGGGGAACGCGCAGAATCGAGAACAGGCCGTCCTCGGTGGCCCGGAGCGCGGTTTGGCCGGCGCGGATGCGCTGGCCGATGAAGGGGAGCTTCGCAAAACTGTTCAGGATCGATCCCAGCAGATAGATTCGGCCCAGGATTGCTGCGGCGGAAGCGGCGATATAGAGAGCCGCAAAACCCACTATGATGCGCGCGGCCAGGGTGACGGGCGGCGAAAGACGGAACTTTTCCATGATGTAGAGAAGGCCGGCGACAGCCATGATCGCGGAGCTGAAGGAGTAGGCGAGGTATTCGGCGACGGTGGCGGCGAAGGCGCGCGGCGCCGACAAACCGCGATTGCGCAGAAGGAGGGCCTTGGCGGGCTCCGCCAAAAAAGGTCCCGTAAAGGTAAGGTGTTCGACGGCCGCACCCGCCAGGCGAATTTTGATCAGATCTGCGTAGGAGCAGCCTTCGCCACCGATGCATTTGCCGAGGGCCGCGGCGCGCGAGAACTCATAGAACGGGTAGATTGCGAGAACTAATAAGAATCCCCAGCCGATGCTCAACAAAAGCTGTAGGATCTGGGAAGGACCAAGGTGGATGAGCAAGTAGCAGAACAGGGAAAATCCCAAGGCCAAAAAAAGGAGCCTAGGCAGGGAAGGCGTCGGAAAGCGGCTGACCGCGAGCACGCGCTCCCAGAATAGCGCCCGAGGAGGCAGGCGCTCGCACTCGGCTCTGGAATTGGGTATGCTTTAGCTTTGTCACGAGTAAAAATCGCCCCGTGCGCCCGCGGGCCGTTTTTCAAAGTGGCTGGCGGCATTTGGGGGCGTTCGACGCATACCCAAACGGATAGATGCTCACCGAAAAGTGAGAGCCGTCAGGGGATCCAGAGCTACTCATGGAGCTGGGAACCAAAATCTCGCACTATCAGATCGCCGCGAAGCTGGGGCAAGGCGGGATGGGCGTGGTGTACAAAGCCTGGGACGAAAAGCTGCAGCGGGCGGTGGCGTTAAAGTTTCTCCCTTGCAGAGAGGGAGAGAACCCGCATGCGGCCCGGTTCCATCAGGAGGCGCTGGCGGTTTCCGCGCTCAACCATCCGAACATCGCCACGATTTACGATATCGACGAGTGCGAAGGGCATCGGTTTCTGGCGCTGGAATACCTGCCCGGCGGAACGCTGGAGTCGGCGCTGGATCAGCTTCGCGCGGCGGGCCAGCAAATTTCGCTGGAGCAGGGGCTTGACTGGGCCATTCAGCTTTGTGAAGCGCTGGCGCATGCGCACGCGCATGGGGTGATCCATCGCGACGTGAAGACAGCCAACGTGATGTTCGCCGAATCGGGAGCGCTGAAGCTGACCGATTTCGGGTTGGCGAAAATAGACGAAGGCGCCGCGGTGACGCAAACGGGAACCGTGATGGGCACTCCCGCCGCAATGTCGCCGGAGCAGGCGCGCGGGCAGGAGGCGGACGAGCGTTCGGATATTTTCTCGGCGGGCGTGGTTTTGTACGAGCTTTTCACCGGAGAGAAGCCATTCAAGGGCGGGAACGCCGCGGCGGTGTTGTATCAGGTGGTGCACGAAGCGGCGCCGCCATTGAGCCGATTCCGACCTGGCGCCCCAATTGCTCTTGAGCAAATCGTCTCCAAGGCGCTGAAAAAAGAAGCGGCGGAGAGACAGCAAACGGCCGCCGCGCTCGCATCGGAGCTGCGGGCATTGCGGAGAGAGCTTCTGATAGGGAGCTCGACGAGCAGCGGGCCGCTGGAGACCGTGATTATCGCCGCCGACGGCGCCATCCCGGAGGGGCGCCGGTGGCGGCGATTCTTTTCGCCGCGGGCGATTCGGGGGGTGGCCGCAGGCCTAGCGATTCTGGCGGCGGCGCAAGGCGCGTGGAGGGCATGGGCCGAACCGGAAACGCGTCTGGCGATTTTGCCATTCGAGAATCTGGGCGGAGAAGCGGCGGACCAGGTGGTGGCGGATGGTTTCCGCGAGGTGCTTATCAGTAAGCTCGCCGGGCTGGAACGACCGCGCGGGCTTTTGGTGATGGCGGTGTCAAAAAAGCAGGTGGATTCGAAGGAGATCAGCGAACCCGCCGACGTCCGCAGCCGACTGGGAGCGAATCTTGTGATGACGGGCCGACTGATCCGGACGGGACCGAAGCCGCAACTGGTGGTGCGATTACAAGACCCACAATCGCTGGAGGAGCGCGGGGCGGAAACGATCGACGTGGCGAGCGCGGATTTATCCAGCGCGGCGACGAACGTGGCTCGCATGCTGAAGCTGGGAATTCGCGCGCGGGTGCGTTTGGCGCTGGAGCCATGGAAGTCGTCGAATCCGGAGGCGACGCGGCTCTACGTGGAGGGCAGGGGTTATCTTTTACACGAGGGGCGCCTGGGGCACGCCGACGCCTCAGAGGCGGCCGCCCGCGCATTTCGCGAGGCGATCGAGCGCGATCCCAAATACGCCCGGGCTTGGTCGGGGCTGGCGGAAGCGGAATGGCAGAAATACCAACTCCATCCCGACCGGGCGCTTTTAGAGCAGGCTCAGAAAGACGCGATGGGCGCGGTGAGCCTGGATGGCAACTCGGCCGACGCGCACATTGCGCTGGCAAGAATCCAGCTTGACCAGGGAGCCAAGGACGCGGCGGAAAGCGAATTGGAATCCGCCTTGCGGCTTGAGCCGGCGAGCGCGCGAATCTACCGGCTGCTGGGCGATCTCTACGAAGATCAAAAAAAATACGATAAAGCGGAGGCCACCTACCGGAAAGCGATCGAGATGCGCCCCGGGGAAGCCGATGGATACAATCATTTGGGATCTTTTTATTTCCAGCGCGGCCGGCCCGAACTGCTGGCCGAGGCAGAACGGCAGTTTCTCCGCGCAATCGGGCTGGCGCCTTATAATTACAAGGCGCATAACAATCTGGGCGCGGTGTATTTGAGGATGGAGCGCTACCGGGACGCGATTGAGCACTTCAAGACTTCGCTTTTGATCGCTCCTAGCGCGAGCGGCCACAGCAATCTGGGAACCGCCTATTACTACGCCGGCCTTTATGAAGACGCGGCGGAAGAATATAAGAAGGCCGCGGAAGGCGCGGGGACGAATTACAGATACTGGGGAAACCTAGCGGACGCCTGCCGCTGGGCGG
Source organism: Bryobacteraceae bacterium (assembly GCA_035293905.1). Taxonomy (GTDB): domain Bacteria; phylum Acidobacteriota; class Terriglobia; order Bryobacterales; family Bryobacteraceae; genus Palsa-187. Next base: position 18,872 of record DATGLY010000139.1, on the reverse strand, counting down.
GCCGCGAACAAGAGGCCTCGGCAAATTACCGGAAGGCGATCGATTTATTAAAAGCCGACACGTCGGTGAACTCCGCTCTCCAACATGCAACGCTGGCGATGTATTACGTTTCCATACGCCACGGCGGGAAACTGGCGGCGCAGGATCGTGAAAAGGCCCGCCAGGAAATCGAGGCCGCCTCCGCGTTGGAAGCGGGACATCCAGATTCGCCCGAGGCCGACATCGAGTTTCGCAAGGTGCTCGTCTACGCGCAGACCGGGGACAGGAATCGCGCCTTTGACGCTCTGGCTCGATTGCAAGAGATCGCGCCCGCCAGCCTCCGTGAGATCGGGAAGGCTCCGGCGCTCAAAGAGTTCCGGACCGACCAGCGCTTCAGCCGGATCGCCGGCGGTCTGCAAGAAAGTAGCAACAGCGTCATTCATTGACGCCATGGACAGGAGGAAATATGGCCACAGCTCGAGAACCGGAACCGCGCACAGCGATCATCCAGATCGACGTCCAGAGGGAGGATCCCGCAAGCCCGCTTTTGAGCGGAACCTTTCATCAGCCGCCGTCCCTGGTGAGAATCAACCGTTATACGAAGGTGAAATGGCAGCTCCATAAAGTTCATGCCAACGACAGCTTCGTCGTGAGCTTCCCCAATGGCTCGCCATTTCCCAAAGTCAGGGCGGTGAGCGAGCGGACGGAGGCGCTTTCCGCGGAGGAAGAAGGCAGTTTCCATTACCAAGTGTTCGTGACGGACGGCTCCAGTGGGATGGTTTATGCGATCCACAATTGTCCTCAGCTAGAGGTAAACCGCACCGACGACAACTAGACAACGAAACGAGCCCGTCCAGCGCGGTCAAACGCCTCCGGGCGAGGCCCGAACGCCCATGCCGGAAACTTGCATCATCGCCTCCCAACCCGCTTTGAGCGAAGCCATGTATTACACTAGACTGCACATGGGCGCAGTGCTGGTTGGGACAGACGGCCCATCGAGGGGACGGCTGGTCCTGCTTGGCGCGACGGAGGTGTCGCTGGGCCGGCATGAGAACAACTCGGTGGCGATTGAGGACGCGGCGGCTTCCAAACACCACTGCGTGATCCGCCCGTGCGGCGGGGGCTTCCAACTCCACGACCTGAAAAGCCGCAACGGCACGTTCGTGAACGGCGTTCCGGTGACCGACCGAATGCTGGAAGACGACGATGAGATCCGGGTGGGAGAATCGGTGTTCCGGTTCCAGGTCCGGAGCCGCGAAGACCACGAAACCACGACTCTTCACAGCGCCGATTCCATTTACCTAAACCCGCAAAAGCTGGATGAGACGCTGCCTCCGCTAGACCGGACCGCGAGGGGAGTTCACATTCTGCTGCGGATCAGCCAGGCGCTGCAAGGGGCGCAAACCGTGGAAGCGCTGCAGCGGCAGTTGATCGAGTTGCTGCTAGAGGCGGCGCCGGCCGAGCGGGCGGCGATCGTGCTGACGGGTTTCGACGAATTGGCCTTCGCGCTAGAGAGGGGCGGCGGCGCCTGCCCAGCGCCGGCGATACAGGACGACATCGCACGGGCGGTGCTGGAGCGGCGAGAAGCCGTGCTGCGGCGCCCCTCCGCGGCGGACGGGGAGTCGCGCCGCATCATCGCGGTCCCGCTGGTCTGTTTCGAGCAAGTGGAAGGGCTGATATTGCTGGAAGGCCATCGTGGCTCGGCCCTGCTGGACGATGGACATCTTCAACTGGTGTCCGCGGTTGGGGCCATTGCCGGCCTGGCGATTCGCAATCTGCGGCGGGTGGAAGAACTGCGCCAGGAAAAGCAGAGGCTGGAAGAAGAGATTTGGATCCAGCACGACATGGTGGGATCGAGCGCGCCGATGCGAGAGATTCATCGTTTTATCGGCCGGGTGGCGGGAAGCGATTCCACAGTCTTAATCGGCGGGGAGAGCGGCACGGGCAAGGAGTTGGTGGCGCGGGCCATACACCAGAACAGCGCCCGCGCCGAGAAGCCTTTCATCGCCATCAACTGCGCGGCGCTCACGGAATCGCTTCTGGAAAGCGAGTTATTTGGGCACGAGCGCGGGGCGTTTACCGGCGCGGTGGCGACGAAGAAGGGCAAATTTGAGATGGCCGACGGCGGGACTTTATTCCTGGACGAAGTCGGCGAGCTGGCGCCGGCGCTCCAGGCCAAACTTTTGCGCGTGCTTCAGCAGCAGGAATTTGAGCGGGTGGGCGGCACGCGCCGCATTCATGTAAACGTGCGCATCCTGGCGGCGACGAATCGCGATCTGGAGGCGGCCGCGCGCGCCAACGCGTTCCGGCAAGATCTGTATTTCCGGCTCAATGTGATTTCGGTGAGGATGCCCCCGTTACGCGAGCGGCGCGAGGACATTCCTTTGCTGGCGGGGCATTTCGCCAAAAAATTCTGCGAGAGAATGAAGCGGGCCCCCATGGCCATCTCCGAAAAAGCGCGCGCAGCGCTGATGCGGTACGACTGGCCGGGCAATGTCCGCGAACTGGAGAACGCAATCGAGCGCGCCGTGGTGCTGGGGGCGTCGGACTCCATTCTGCCCGAGGATCTGCCGGAAGCGATTGTGGAGCTGGCCGCCGCCGCCCCTTCGGGCTCTGTTTCCGGTCCCGGGAGTTATCAGGCGGCTGTGGTGGAAGCGAAACAGCGCGTCGTCCGCGAAGCGCTCGATCGAGCCGGCGGAGTCATCACTGAAGCTGCCCGCCTGCTGGACGTCCATCCGAACTACTTGCATCGTCTGCTGCGGAATCTGCAATTGCGGTAGACCCCCTCGCCCTGAAATGCGGCGCTTCATTGGTGATTCCCAGGCAAAGGGCAAGGAAGTCCCATTCGCATAAATTTTACCTAATGAGAGGTAAATTTACCGTTCGATAGGTCCCGAATTAGCGCGTCCGCTCGGTCCGGAGAAAGAAGGCCCACAAGCTGGTCTCGTATTGCGCCGTTCGAGTCCGCAAGTAGGATGGTTGGTGTTCCGACCACACCTAGCGCCAGGAGCGGCTCGCGCAAAATCGATGCGATATCGAGCCCCTGGGATTTGAGGAATTCCCGAAGGCGCCCTGGATCTTCCTCGGTTGCGACATGTACCGCGAAGTGGGCGTTCGGTTTGTTCGCAAGAGCGAGAACGCGGCGATAGAGCGGCAAGCTCGCCTTGCAGTAGGGGCGATCCGAGCGCAGGACGAGAACCACGTTCATACGGCGTTTGGAAACATCCGGGTTCATCCGCGAGCGCCGCCACGGCCAAGACAGTGGCAGCCAGAGCTACGGGTAGGATTCTTTTCAGCGGCGTATTAAACCACCGCGCGATAGTCCGCGACGCCCTTTGTACAGTTGTTTTAGCTTCGATGTTCTCCGAGCCTGCTTCAGCCTTATACCATTGTTTTTTTAAACGTCAAGGCTTTTTTCCCAAAAAGTTCTTTCCCAAACGACTCTCCGCGCTGTGTGTTTTGCATGCAGCCACGTCTTTGGAATTGATTTTTGCAGTATTTTGACGGGACTTCTACTTTTATTTGGTGGAAAGCGGCCGGGAGCGCGCTGTTCACGTTCGGCCTGCGGTAGGTTACACCGGGATGCCGATGCGCCATAGTTCGTAGGCGATGGCTTGGCGCGCGTAGAGCCACTGGGCGCGCCAGCCCTGCACCGGCGGACCCAGGGCGGGGCGGGGCGATCCGTAGACCTTCATCCCTTCGGTCTCCAGCATCTTTTTAACGCGGTAAATGTGGTAGCCATCGCTCACGACGATGCAGGATTGCAGGTTCATGCGGCGCATGATCTCCACAGCGCCCGCCAGGCTCTGGACGGTGCTGCCGCCTTCCGATTCCACTAGAATCGCCTCGGAAGGAACGCCGTGACGGCTGAGATACGCGTGAGCTACTTCGCCCTCCGAATACGTCGGGTCCTTGCCTTTACCGCCGGTCGTCAGAATGCGAGGGGCCAACCCTTGCAGATACAGGAATAGCGCGTGATTCAGGCGCGCCTGAAGCACCGGCGAAGGCCGGCCGCGATATTCCGCGGCGCCGAGCACGACGATGACATCGGCCGGTTGGGCTTCGTCCACGGTGGACTGAAGACGGATTTCGCGCGCAACGCCTGCGATCTCGATCGCCGAGACCGTCAGCGCCATCGCTATGGATGCTCCCACGAAACCAGCCCATGGCCGCTTCATAAGTTATTCTGGACGCGGGGAAGCGCCGTTACGCGCATCTACGCCTCCCCTTTTTCAGAATGCCTGAAACCTTAGCCAGTGAAAAGAACCCTCTTTTAAAGGAAGTCCGGCGGGCGGTGGCGCGCGGGACTCTCACAGACGGGGGATTTGCGGTCGCAGAGGGGTTTCACTTGCTGGAGGAGGCCATCCGCAGCGGGCGCGAAATTGCCGCCGTTATCGCGTCGGCTTCGGTGAAAGAGGAATTGCTGGGACAGGCGCCAAAATCGGCGCGGGTAGTGCTGGTGAGCGAGCCAATTTTCCGCACGCTTACGTCGATGGAGGCGCCGCAAGGCATTATCAGCCTGGTGCGTCCGGCGTCTTGGACAAAAGAAGATCTCTTCGGGCACATTCCTCTTATCGTGGCGATCGATGGAATTCAAGAGCCTGGGAACGCGGGCGCGATCGTGCGGGCGGCGGAGGCGTTTCGGGCAACGGGCGTGGCATTCTTAAAAGGAAGCGCCGACCCCTATAATCCTAAAGCCCTGCGGGCGTCGGCAGGGTCGATCTTTCGGCTTCCGGTGATTTCCGGAATGGACGCCGGCGCATTCGCAGCGGAACTGGAGGGCAAGGGAGTGCGCATGTACGCCGCGCTTCCCCAAGCCGAGCGGAATTTTTCGGGGCTGGATCTATCGGCGCCTTGCGCCTTGGCGATCGGCGGCGAAGGACGCGGCGTAAGCGAAACGCTGCGCCGGGCGGGCGTGGGCGCGCGCATTCCCACGCGGGGCGTCGAGTCGCTGAACGCCGCAGTGGCGGCGGGAGTGATTCTCTATGAAGCGTGCCGGCAACGGGCGAAATGTCATGAGCCTGTTTGACGCCTCCCCTCCGGCTCCCGACCTTAAACAGGACGCCGCGCGTCCGCTGGCGGAGCGAATGCGGCCGGAGCGGCTGGAGGATTTTGTGGGCCAGCAGCACATTCTCGGCCCGGGCAAACCTCTGCGGGCGCAGATCGAGCGCGACCAGCTTCAGTCGATCATCTTGTGGGGACCGCCCGGCGTGGGCAAGACCACGCTGGCGCGCCTGATCGCGCGCCTGACGCGCTGCGAGTTTGTGCCGTTCAGCGCGGTGCTGAGCGGAATTAAGGAAATCAAGGCTGTGATGGCGGACGCGGAACGCTTCCGGCGGCTGGGGCGGCGCACCGTGGTGTTCGTGGATGAAATTCACCGCTTCAACAAGGCGCAGCAGGACGCATTCCTTCCCTACGTGGAGCGGGGCGACATCATTCTGATCGGCGCGACGACGGAGAATCCGTCGTTTGAAGTGATCTCGGCGCTGCTTTCGCGGTCCAAGGTTTATGCGCTGCGGGCGCTGCCGACGGAGGAAATCGTTACTCTGCTCGAGCGCGCGCTGAAGGTGCTGGGACTCACGGCCGACCCCGCGCTTTTGCGGCAAATCGCGATCTATGCGGGCGGGGATGCGCGGTCCGCCTACAACATCTTGGAGCTGGCCGCCGCAGCCGAGCGGGAAGGAGTCATCGAGAAGGAAGCGGTGGAGAGCGCGATGGAGCGAAAGACGCTTCTCTATGACAAAGCCGGCGAAGAACACTACAACCTGATATCGGCGCTGCACAAAAGCGTTCGCTCTTCCGACGCCGACGCGGCGCTATATTGGCTTGCGCGCATGCTGGAGGCGGGCGAGGACCGGTTGTATATCGCGCGCAGGCTGGTGCGGATGGCGGTGGAAGACATCGGGCTGGCGGATCCTCGCGCGCTAGAGCAGGCCATGGCCGCGCAGCAAGCCGTGCATTTCCTGGGCGTGCCGGAAGGCGATCAGGCATTGGCGCAAATTGCGATCTATCTTTCCATCGCGCCGAAATCGGACGCGGCGTATCAGGCTTTGAACAAAGCCATGGAAACGGTGGCGAAAACGACGGCCGAGCCGGTTCCCATGCACTTGCGCAACGCCCCTACCCAGCCCATGAAAGACTGGGGTTACGGAGCGGGCTATCAGCACGCGCATCAGTTCGAAGAGGCCATTCCGGATATGGAATGCCTGCCGGAGAACGTTCGCGGCGCGGTGTTCTACGAGCCCACGGATCGCGGCTGGGAGCAACGCATTGCCGAGCGCCTGGCCGAAATCCGGAGAAGGAAGTCCCATCGACAAAGCTGATGGGCCTAGCCGGCATCTAGTACTTCCCCGCCCCTAAAATAGACCTGATCCGCTATTGTCCGTTTGACCTATTTGCGAAAAAATTCATAAGTGACAGGACAAATCTTCGCGATGGCGGAACAAAGAAGGACATTCAGGGATCGCCGCCGATCGGAACGGTATCCGATGGACAGGCCCGTCCGGTATCAGATTCTTAGCAAGCAGGGAGTGGAAGATACGGGAGAAGGCAAAACCGTGAATATATCCAGCCGGGGGGTTTTATTCACTTGCCGGCACAATTTGCAGGCGGGCCGGAGGGTGAAGCTGAGCATAAGCTGGCCAGTACCGTTGAACGACAAATGCGGGCTGACATTGATGGTTCGCGGCCGGGTAGTACGGTCGGAGGAGGGCCGCGCCGCCGTCGAGATTCAACAGCACGAGTTTAGAACACAATCGGCGGCTCCCTAGAGGGGCCGTGCAGCGGAGGTAGCATTTTCTTCTCGTGAAACGTCCCGAGTTGGGCGCGCCGGAATCAACCCCGGCGCGTTTTTTTTGGTCCGGCTAGTCTAATGAAAGAGTGCTCTCTGCGTGGTATGCCGCCCTGGCCGCCGCCGTTGCGGCGGATCGTCTGGGGGAGTTCGCCTATTCGCGCCGGAATCAGAGGCGGCTTGCGGAGCGGGGCGCACGACCGGTCCGGGACCCGGTCTTTGCTGGAATGGTTCTGCTTCAAGTGAGTTATCTTTGTGGAGCGCCTCTGGAGGTCGTGCTGTTGCACCGGAGGTTTCTGCCATGGCTCGGGTTTCCGGCGCTGGCCGTGTTGATAGCGGCCAACGCGCTCAGAGTCTGGGCCATGCTCGCGCTGTCGGTCCACTGGAACATGCAGATCATGGCGTCTCAATCTCTGGGCGCGGCGTCATCGGGGCCGTACCGCTGGATCCGGCATCCGAATTACGTCGCGATTTTCTTGGAGGTGGCGGCGCTTCCGCTGGCGCATACGGCATGGCTCACCGCGACGGTTGCGACCATGGCGCATATCGCTCTTCTAAAACGGCGCATCGCGGCCGAAGAGGAAGTGTTGATGAGCGATCCCGGATACGTAAGACAGATGGGAGGCAAGCCGCGATTCATCCCCTTTCTGGTATAGCGCAGGCGGCGCGGATCACCGCTTTGGCCCGGCGATCGCAGACACAATAAGAGCGGTGGCGATCACGACGAGGCAGCCGATTACGTTGTACCAGAGAAAGGCGATATTGGTGAATTTCGCGGCGGCAAAGATAGCGGCCTCGCCCGCGAGGACTCCAAAGAAGGCGCCGTTGGCTCCGGCGCGGCGGATAAAGAAGGCCAGCACGAAGACTCCCAGCAGGCCGCCATAGAAGAGGGATCCCACCTGATTCACGGCTTCGATCAGCGCGCCAAATCCCTGGGCGGCGCCAGCGAATCCGGCGGCATAGATTCCCCAAAACGCGGTGGCCCAGCGGGAGGCGATCACGTAATGGCGGTCGGAGGCGTTGGGGCGAATATGGCGAGCATAGATATCGATCACCGTCACGGTGGCGAGGGAGTTGATTTCGCCGGAAATGGACGACATCGCCGCCGAAAAAATGACTCCGATTACGAGGCCGACAATTCCGACGGGAAGATAGTGGGTGACGAAGGAAAGAAAGATGTAATTGGCATCGTTGCCGCCGCCCAATTCCATGGCGCGGGCGCGCGCCGCATCGAGCCTTTGCTGGGCCTGGCGAAAATCAGCCGCGGCGGAGGAACGGGCGGCAGCGTCGGGCGCATCTCTCAAACGGCGCGCCGCGGACAGTCTTTGGTTGAAAGCCATGTCGAAGCGGCTTTGAATGGAGGGGTATTGAGGGGACTGTTGGACGGCGGCCAGGCCGACGGGCTGAAACAACAAGGGCGGGCGGACAAATACAAAAAACACAAAAACAATCGCGCCAATAAACAAAATGAAAAACTGCACGGGCACTTTCGCCATTGCGTTGAACAGCAAGCTGAGACGGCTCTGGGCAATGGATTTTCCCGTCAAGTAGCGCTGCACCTGGCTCTGATCGGTTCCGAAATAGGCGAGCGCTAAAAACATGCCTCCGATTAAGCCGCTCCAAAGGTTGTAGCGGTCGTTCCAGTCCAAGCGGGCGGTGACGGCGTTGAGACGGCCGGCGGCGCCCGCGATCCTCACGGCGTCAAAAAAAGACACGTCGCGCGGCAACGATTCGACCGCGATGAACAGCGCAATCACCAGGGCCGCCATGATGACCATCATTTGCAAAACATCCGCCCATGTGATCGCCTTAATGCCGCCCATGGTCGTAAACAGGACCACAAGAGCGCCCATAATGAGAACGGTCACGCGATAGGGCCAGTCGAGGATCACGCTTAGGACGATCGCCGGAGCGGACAATCCGATCCCGGCGGCCAGGCCGCGCGAAATCAGAAACACGGAGGTGACCAGAGTGCGGGTCTTGGCGTCGAAGCGCTGTTCCAGGTACTGGTAAGCGGTGTAGACCTTGGCGCGATGAAAAATCGGAACGGCGGTGGCGCAGAGCGCCACCATCGCCAAAGGCAGGCCGAAATAGAATTGCACGAACCGCATGCCGTCCGTGTAAGACTGGCCGGTGGTGGAGATGAAGGTGATGGCGCTGGCCTGGGTCGCCATGATGGAGAGCCCCATGGCGTACCACGGCATGGTTTTTCCGGCGAGCAAGTACTGACTGACGCTGCCCGATCCGCGACCGCGCCACAATCCGTAGGCGACTAGAAAGAGGAGCCATCCGAACATCACCGCCCAGTCGAGTGGTCTCATGGCGAGAAATGCGCCGTGAACCAATAGAGCAGCGCAACGAGGGCGGCGAGATAAGCGATGACGAAGGCGTAGGCGCGCGGCCAAGAGGAGAAGACGGGAGGCCGATCGCCGGGCGGCTCGGGCGCGGCGGAATCCCTCATCACTGCTGCGTTTTGGCGGCGCTCAGCATATTTGCGAACAACCGGTACGCTCCTGGGACTCCGGCGGGCAACTCGCGGAACCAATCGTAGGCCGAAAAGATGTAGGCGCCTTTGCCATACTTGACATACAACATGCCGCCGGGATGGGGGTCTTCGCCGGGATCGTGCGATTCGAGCACGCTGAGATATTTGGGGTCCCACTGATCGGCGAAATTCAGCCCGCGCTCCTGCACCCATCCTTGGAAATCCGCCGGGGTGATTTCATTAGGCTGATGCAACAGGGCGAGCCGGGGATTGGGGAAGGTCACGGCGGCGTCCTCGTCTGTGACCCGGTCATTGCTTATATGAATCGGGAAAGGGCCGATGTGCTCCAAAGCTCCGCCCTCGCCCGCCGGCGCATTGGCCGGGGAGGGCGCGGCTTTCACGTCCTTGGCTTGCGCATTCTCGCGCGCCGCCTGCGGAGCCTGTTTGGCTTGCGCCTGCGGGGCTTGGCCGGGGCGGCCTCCGGGGCCTTCGGCGCGATTATATTGAACGATGAGCGTTCCGCCATTGCTGACGTAATCGAACAGGCGCTGATAGTTGGCGCGAAGATCGGGACGGACATTCCACGCCCGAACTCCGGTTACGATGGCGTCAAACCGCGCCAGATCTCCGTGGGACAGATCCGTGGAAGTCAATAAGGCGACAGTGCAGCCGATCTGCTGGAGGGTTGCCGGCACTTCGTCGCCGGCGCCCATAACATAACCGATGCTTCTGGAGAGCGTCTTGATGTCGGCGCGCACCAGCGAAGCTTCCGCGGCGGGAAACAGCGTTTGCACAGGGAAATGCGGATAGCTGATGATCTCGGCGCCCACCGCGACGTTGCGAGCGCCGATCTGGGCCACGGCTCGAAGGCGGCCCTGGGCCGGGGTGGCCGGAGGCGTTAACTCAAATGCCAGCATCGCCTGCTCGCCCGTGGCGGAAAGATCGAAGTGGCGCGAGGCCGGCTCGGCCTTCCAGCCGGCCGGCGTTTCCAGACGGGCATCGCCGGAGGCTTTGCCTGCGTTGGATTTCACAGGCACTTCGACTTGCCTAGGATGATTATCCGGAAAAACGATGGAGCGCCCGGTCAACTCCACGGCCACGGGCGGCACAACCGCCAGCGGCCGTATCAAGTCGCCATACACTGGATCGGTGTAGCGATACTGCACCGGGCGAGTCAGCACGATCTCCTGGCCCGCAATCTTGACGGTGAAGCGCGCTTGGAGAACCGGGGAATTTTCCGGCAATCCGATCTGGCTCGAATCGCGGACGGCATAGAGATTGCCATCCTTGGGCAACTCGAGCCAATAAGGCTGGGAATAAGGCTGATCCTCGGGGATGCGCACGTTGAGGGTATACTGGCTGGGCTGATTCTTCGCCAGCACGGCGGGAGCGAGATTTAACTCCGGCGCGCCCTCCATTCCGGAAAGTTTCACTCCGGTGAGCGTTACCGGGGCTGGGGTGCGCGCCACGGCGGAAATCGACACCCGCAGATTTGCGCCGGGAGTGACGGCGTAGCTCGACGCTTGCGCTTCTAGCGACAGGGCAGAAGCGAGGGCCATGGCTTCGTCAAGCTCCTCGAGCTTTTTCGCGGCGAGGGGATCTTTGGCTTTATTCACAATTCCCGTGACGATGGCGCGGGCTTGCGCGAGCAACGGCAGGAGCGCCTCGGGATGGGCGGGCACAAAGGAGTCCAAAGCCTGTTTCAAAAGAGACCCGGCGGGCGCGCCTCCGGGGAGGCGATTCCAAGTGGTGTCGATGCCGTCGAAGATATCCTTCTTGGCTTTGTCGCCCGCGATGGTCACAAGATATGTCTTTTGGCTGCCTTTGCGCTCGGCCGAACCTTGACCCTGGCTGCGATTGGCGCTGCGGCTCATGCTGCCGATTTCGCCGTAGGAATAACCCAGCTCGGGCGAGTAGTCGCCTACGTCGATTTCAAGGCGGTCTTGGGGCGGAAATTCCTTGTCGAGTTCCTTATCCGCGTTTTTGCCGGCATTTTTGCCCGCGGCGTTTCCCCCGTTGGGGCCACCCTGAAGCCCGAAAGGGTTCTCCAGAATCCGTTTGGCCTGCCACGGCTGCACGTAAGCGAGCTGTTCCGGGAATTTGGTGGGATCGGCGGCGGCCGCGAACGCCTCTTTGCCCAGAATCGCCGACACCTGATGATGGCCGTGGCCATCGCGGGGCGTGCCCGTAAAGCATAGGACAATCACGTCGGGACGGAAGCGGCGGATATTGTAAACGACATCGCCCAGGACTTTTTCGCGAGGCCACTTGGTCAGGGTCTCCGCCGCAGTTTTGGAAAAGCCAAAATCGATGGCGCGGGTGAAATACTGCTCGCCGCCATCGATGCGGCGGGAGGCGAGCAACTCCTGAGTGCGGATGATGCCGAGCTCATCGCCCTGTTCCGGGCCGATGAGATTCTGACCGCCCTCGCCGCGCGTGAGGGAAAGATAGGCCGTGCGCGCGTGGCGCCCGCGGGCCAACCAAGCGATCAAGACCTCGCGGTCGTCGTCGGGGTGAGCGCCGATCATCATGACGCTTGCCAGCGTGTTCAGTCTCTGAAGAGACTGGCGCATTTCGATCTCGCCGGGAAACAGGCGCTGGCCGCGGGCGGGAAGCAACAGAGCGGCAACCGAGGCAGCTACGGCGGGCAGAAAGACGGCAAGGCGCTTGTATCGCGGAGCCATAGGCGTTGACCTATTATCCAACAACAAACCGTAAAACTTTGATGCTCGCGGTTACGGCTTGGCTTCAAATACGAGATTAAATGGAGTCTCCGTGGCTCTGCGGAAGCGCGAGAAGCCGGCGGAGGTCACCACAGCGCGAATCTTAGCCTCGCCTGCTTGCGCGCCGAGGGCCGCGCCGACCTCCTGCGACAGCGATGCGGGGACGCACAGCATGGTGGAGGCCGAATAGAAGATGCGGCCGATGGGGTTATGATTTGCTTCGGGCGAATCTCCAGCGAATGGCTCGACGATCATCCACGAGCCCTCGGGGCGAAGAGCCTGGCGAACGTGCGCGGCGGCGCCGGCCGGATCGCCCATATCGTGGAGGCAGTCGAAAAAGGCGACGAAGTCGTAGTCCTTGCCAGGAAAGCTCTTGGCGGGAGAGACTTCGAATTGGATACGATCAGCGACCCCGGCCTTTTGCGCGGCTTCGCGCGCCAGCTTGATCGAACCATCGTGATAGTCGAAGCCGAAGAAAGTGGAATGGGGGAATTCCTTGGCCATTAGGATGGTGGACGCGCCCAAGCCGCAACCCACATCGGCGACCTTCGCGCCGCCGCGCAGCCGCTCCTGCACGCCGTTTAGGGAGGGAATCCAGTTGGTAATCAGATTGGCGTTGTAATTCGGGCGAAAGAACCGTTCCGTGCCTCGGAAAAGATCGTGATGATGTTCATGCCAGCCCACGCCTTCGCCGGTGCGGAAAGCATTCTCGATTTTGGGCGCGTCGTGATAACAGGCGGAGAGGATCTGGAAGACTCCGGGGAGATAGACGGGGCTATCTTCGACGGCCAGCGCCAGCGCTTGCTCCGGCGGGAGCGCGAAGGTCTTGGCGGCGGCATCGTAGGTCACGTAACCGCTGGCGGCGTTGGCATTGAGCCACTCGCGGACGTACCTTTCGTGCAGCCCCGTGCGCTGGGCGAGCTCGCCGGAGCTGACAGGCTTGCAATCCGCCATGGCTTTGTAAAGTCCCAAGCGGTCGCCCATCAATATAAGGACCGCGTGGACCGCGGCGCCCATATCGGCGATGGCTTTGCCCATAAACTCGTGCAGTTTGGCTTCATCGATGGGCGGGATTTGAGTGGGTGCACTCATATTAATTAAGTTTCCTCCTGGCAAGCTATGGTAACAGGCTTGCGGTTCCGCGAAAATCGGCGGCTAAAATGGAATGTCGTCGTCGGTGATTCCTTCGGAGGAGGGAGGCGAGGAGGCGACTGGAGCGGCGGCGGGGCGGGAGCGCGGCGCGCTGCGCATGGCGGGCTCCTGGGAGTATTCGTCGGGGCCTCCGGCTAGGCCGCCGGTTTCGCCACGGCCGCCCAGCAGAATCACATCGTCCGCGATCACTTCCGTGGTCCAAACCTTCTTGCCGTCCTTGTCGTCGTAGCTGCGGGTCTGCAACCGGCCCTCGACGTAAACCTGTTTCCCTTTGGTCAAGTAGGGAGCAACGTTTTCTCCCCGCCAGAGCACAACCCGGGTCCAATCCGTTTCTTCCTTCCATTCCCCGGTCTGCTGGTCTTTCCAGCGGCGGCTGGTGGCGACGGAAAACTTCGTCACCGCGACCTGGGACGCAGTGTAGGCGGTCTCGGCGTCGCGGCCCAGATGCCCGATCAAGATAACCTTATTGACGCTACGGCTAGCCATGATTCTGCACTCTAGCACATCGTGGGGCCGGGGACCTGCGTTTCGGCCGCGATACAAATTGAGCGTGGCGATCGGCGACCGGCACTTCCACGAGGCCGGCGAGGTTGTATCTTCCTTTGAACCGGCGACCCGCTAGCGGACCCCCATCCGCAACAGCACGTTGAGGCCGAAGGCAAAGAGACCTGCGCCGAGCAGCACGCAAACAGGTAAAGTTAGCACCCAGGCCAGCAGAAGGTTCCGCAGAGTGTCCATTTGCAGGCCGGAGCGGTTGGCGGCCATTGTGCCGGCTACGCCGGAAGAAAGGCAGTGCGTCGTGCTGACGGGCAATCCCACGGTATCCGCCGCCATGATCGTTCCCCACGCGATGATCTCCGCCGAAGCGCCCTGCGCATAGGTGAGATGCTCCTTGCCGATCTTCTCTCCCACGGTCACGACGATGCGCTTCCAGCCGATCATGGTTCCCAAGCCTAAGGCGAAAGCCACGGCCACCTTCACCCAGACAGGAATGAATTTCGTGACTTTATCCATGTGGGACTTGAGCGCGGCGGCGGCCTTCCGCTCCGCGGGGTCTTCAAGCTTGTTTTGCTTGATGAGCTTACCGAGGGACTCGGAGGTGAGGTAGAGATCGCTACGCAGGGTGCGGCGCTGATCCTCGGTCAGCTCGGAGAGGGATTTTCTGCCATCCAGAAGCTCGGAGATTTCGCGGCACTTTGTGCCCACCGCGGCAAATGTGCGGATGGTGATTTTGCCGTTGGTTTTCAAGTAAGCGGACAACTCTTCGGCGGCGATTTTATATCCTCCCATGGCTACTCCCGGCGAATGCCGGTCCATTTGGAAAGAAATGGTCCCGGCATCGGCTGCAAGATCGGCAATGGAGGCCTGGCTGCTGCCGAGATTTACGGCGAAGGTAAGAGGCAAAATGCCCACCAGGATGAGCATGATCAATCCCATTCCCTTTTGGCCATCGTTGGAGCCGTGCGCGAAGCTGACGCCGGTACATGTGAGCACGAGCAAAGCGCGAATCCAGAGCGGGGGCGTCTTGGTCTTGTCGGGGGCCTCGTAGAGCTCCTTATTCCGAATGAGCAGTTTACTCAGGAGCAGCAGCAACGCCGCGCCGCCGAAGCCGACGATTGGAGAAATCAGCAGCGTAGCGCCCACTTCGCTGGCTTTGGCCCAATTGACGCCTTCGCCGAATTCATGCGCGCCGGAAAGCCAGGAGTTGGCGAGGCCGACGCCCATAATGGCGCCAATCAGCGTGTGCGAGCTGGAGGCGGGCAGGCCCAGATACCAAGTGCCCAGATTCCAAAGGATGGCCGAAATTAGCAAGGCGAAGACCATCGCGAAGCCGGCGCCGGACCCGACGTTGAGCACGAGCTCGACGGGCAGCAACGCAAGGACGCTGAAAGCAACCGCGCCGGTTGATTGCAATACGCCAATCAGATTCCAGCAGCCAGACCAGACGACAGCGACGATTGGTTTGAGCGAATGGGTATAGATCACGGTGGCGACGGCGTTGGCGGTGTCGTGGAAGCCGTTTACGAACTCGAAGCTCAGAGCCATGGCGAGCGCCAGCAGCAGAAAAATCCCGCTTCCGATCGAGACAGTTTGTCCAAACAGTTCCATAGACCCTCCCTGGAAGGCGAACAAAGAGTCTATTCGATCTATGTTTCACTTTGATTAAGGAACGCGCTAGGGCAATGGAGCCGCGGTCAGCGCCGAAGGCGCATAAGCCTTTTGGGCAGGGCTGAGATCGCCCATGTCAGCAAAGCCAGACAGAGCGGAAAGAGCAAGCTCATGCCAGCGACCAAGCCGATGCGCAAGAAGATGTTCCGGATCGAGTTCCAGGCCACGACCGTGAAGACGCCGCACACCGAAAAAAGCAGCGATCCCAGAAAGATCCGCAAGAACGCCGTGGCCGCCGCGATGGTGGCGCCGACAACGCTCATCTCCGGCTTGAAGCTGTAAGGAATGGCGAAGCGCTTGTAGACCGACCAGTTGAGCGTTTGAGTGTCCTCGTGGCGCACTGTGAAAATTATCGCTCATGGGAGCAGGCCCGTTGCTTGGATTAGAGGCGCCGCGCGGGGCGGGCTGTGGACGCGAACAACCGGAAGCGCTTTCATGATACGCTAAGCGGTTCACGACGATTTTCCATGCGTTCTGTAATTGCTTTGTTCCCGCTGTCGATGGCGCTTGCTTTCGCCCAGGGAAACTATGAGATTCAAGTTTATCCAGGGCAAGTCCAGGAACCGGGCACCACGATGGTCGAGCTTCACAGCAATTTCACCGCCGAGGGAAGCCAGACGGCGGGCGGCGTACTGGGAACGGACCATCAGCAACACGAAACGGTCGAAATTACGCAGGGCTGGAACAAGTGGTTCGAGACCGGGCTCTACATTTTCACGTCGGCGCAATCGGGACAAGGATGGCAGTGGGTCGGGGACCACATCCGGCCCCGCGTCGCGATTCCGGAGGACTGGAAATGGCCGGTAGGGTTGAGCCTCTCGATGGAATTCGGCTACCAACGGGCCCTTTTCTCGCCCGACACGTGGACGTTGGAGATCCGCCCCATAATCGACAAGCAGATCGGGCGGCTGTATCTCGATTTGAATCCGACCTTGGACCGTTCTTTTCACGGGCCGAGCGTCGGTCAGGGCCTGGTGTTTTCGCCGAATGTCAAAGTCGGCTGGAATTTCACCAAAAAGGTCCAAGGCGGCTTCGAGTATTACGGATCGGTCGGACCCGTCACGGGTTTCGACGCGATCCACGAGCAGGAACACCAGATCTATCCGGCGATCGACGTCGATTTCGGACCGCAGTGGGAGTTCAACTTCGGGGTGGGCGTGGGGATGACGCAGTCCACCGACCACCTGATCGTCAAGATGATCCTGGGACGACGGTTCGGGAAGGTGAAGGCGCCGTCGGATTAGAGCTGGATTTTAGAGAACAAGTATCCGCCCGCGCCCAGCAGCGCCGATCCAATCAAGCAAAGGACCAGAATATCGAGCGGGATCCCAAAGCGAGCGATGCCGACCAGGGCGCTGCGCAATCCATCGACGCCGTAGGAAAGCGGATCGATCACGGTCGCCAGATCCAGCAGCTTGGGAAGATTGGTCAGCGGGAACAGGGCCCCGGAAAGAAAGAAGATGGGCATCACCAGGAAATTCATCACTAACTGGAAGCCCTGGAAATCCGAAAGCACGGAGGCGATGGCGGTTCCCAGCGCGGTGAACATGAGCGCGATCAAAATCATGAAGAGGAGGGCCCAGGGGAGAGCGGCGAAATTGGTGACGCGAAAGCCGGCGGCCAGGCAGATCAGCACGACAATGAAGCCTTGAATCAGCGCGACGCTCGCGCCGCCGATGGTGCGGCCGATCATGATGACGATTCTGGGAACCGGAGCGACCAGCGTTTCCTTCAGGAAACCGAACTGGCGATCCCAGATCAACTCGATGCCGGAGAAGATGGCGGTGAACAGGATGGTCATGCCGATGACGCCGGGAGCGAGAAACTGGATGTAATTACCCTGCCCCGCCCTTTGAAAAATAGGGCCGAATCCGAAGCCGAGGGCGATCAAAAACAACAACGGCTGGCCGAGCGAAGCGATAATGCGCGGCTTGGAGCGCAGATAGCGCTTGATCTGCCGCAGCCAAAGAATGTAGATGACGTTCATCGTCTCCTCCCCCGGAACATTCTCGCCATGTTGCGCATTTGATCCAGCGCGCTGGCGTCCTCCTGGCGTATGGTCGAGCCGGTGAGCGCCAAAAAGGCTTGCTCAAGGGTTTCCGCGCCGGTTTGCCCTTTGAGCTGCTGGACCGATCCCTGAGCCACGATCTTGCCGTGATCGATGATGGCGATGCGGTGGGCCACACGCTCCGCCTCTTCCATATAGTGGGTGGTCATGAATACGGTGACGCGCTCCTCCTCGTTCAGCTTTTTTACATGAGTCCAGAGCTGGTTTCGGGTCTGGGGATCCAAACCGAGCGTGGGCTCGTCCAGGAACACGATTTTCGGGGTGTGAAGCAATCCGCGAGCGATCTCCAGGCGGCGCTTCATGCCCCCGGAGAACTGCTTGACGGCGTCGTTTCGCCGCTCCCATAACTCAAATAGGGTCAGCAGGCGCTCGATGCGCTTGGCTCGGATCTTGGCCGGGACCTTGTAGAGCACGCCATGAAAATCCATGTTCTCGTAGGCGGTAAGCTCCTCGTCCAGGCTGGGATCTTGGAACACGATGCCAAAACGCTTTCGCGCTTCGTTGTGCTCGACGGAGGGGTTCAGGCCATCCAGTTCCACCGCGCCGGCGGTGGGCTTGAGCAGGGTGGTAAGGATTTTGATGGTGGTGGTTTTCCCCGCGCCGTTGGGCCCGAGAAAGGCGAAGATTTCGCCTTCGGCGACATCGAAGGAGATATTGTCGACGGCGGTGAATTCGCCGTACTTTTTGACCAGATTGGTTACACGGATCATGACCGGTTCCCAGCCTCCGCATTGGGTTTCGCGCGCTCGGTTATTTTGGCCATGAGCTCCAGAAAAATCTCGCGTTCTCCAGGACTCAAAGGCTCCAGCCAACTTCGCGCCATCGCCAGCTTCTTGGCTTCAAAGCTGGCTCGCAGCTTGCGACCCAGATCGCTGACCTCCACCAGAACAATGCGGCGGTCCTGCTCGGATCGGGTGCGGACGACAAGCGATTTGCCGACCAGACGGTCGATGGTATGGGTCGCGGTGCTCAGCGGAACGCTCAGCCGATCCGCAAGGCTGGTCATGGTCACGCGTCCATAAGCGCCAAGCACGGCGAAAGTCCGCATTTCCTCGCGCGACATCTCGGGAGCGGGCTCTTCGTCGGCGCCCGGGCGGGTGAGCATCAAGCGGTGGAACAGCGTATCAAAGTAGCCCAGCAGCCGGCTCGATTGCTGGTCGAGCGAGGAGCGGCTTCGCCAGGGCGCGACGAGGAATTTACTTCGGGTCGGCAATAGTTGCATTATGGAATGGAGTTGCTGCTGTGTCAATGGCAAACAGCTTGACATGGCGGCGCGAATACTTTCATAATGCAAATATCGAAACTGGGACGCACCGCATGAAGCCCAAGCACATCGTCGTTTCCATCGCGGCCGTGGCCGCACTGGCCGCCGGGACGGTGGCGAGCGTGCGCTGGAGCCAGCGCGACGTGATCACGGTGCAGACCGCCAAGGTGGTTCGCGAGGACCTGACCAGCATCGTCACGGCGTCGGGCGAGATCAAGCCGCGCAACTACATCAACCTGGGA
>DATGLY010000138.1:0-10358 GCA_035293905.1 Bryobacteraceae bacterium | reverse complement strand
GAATCCTGCCAGTGATGTCCCAAAGGCGCCTGCGGGATTTCGGCCGCCGAAGCTCGGTGCGGGAAGGCAACTGGCCCCAGCGCGGGATCCCCCACGGGTGCGTAATACAGATTGAGCATTGCCTTGGCGCCAAGCGGACGCGCGTACTGCGCGCTCAGCTCCATCACAAAATTATGCGGGTGCTGGGCATTCACGAGCGGGATTCCATAGGCTGTTTCTCCCGTTTGAAAAAGCTCAGGGTAGCGGCGATCGGTGACTGTCGCCGGCTCCAGGCTAAGCATTGCTTTCAGAAGGATGCTGCCTTGGCCCAGCGAATGGCCCGCCGAAGCCATCCCCCAGTTAGCCGAATAGAGTTTGTCGCCGCCGCGCGGGCCGCTTTGTTGCGCGTCGACGAAAAACGCCTCCGCCATGAACATCAGGTTCCAGCCTTCCTCGCGGTCCATTAGCATGGGCATGGGCCAGGAGAGCGGGTTCCGCGACGTGCCCGACGCGGCGTTCATAAGATACGTGGACGGCGGAGGCAAAGACGCCTGGGCCAGCACAACTCCAGCTTGCAAAAAGCACAGTAATATGATGCGCACCAATACACTTCTCCTGTGATTGACATTTGCGACAACAACAACAGGAAAAGCTCAGATGCGGAGAGCCGGCGATGGAGGCCGGGCTTCGGCAAGGGGCGTGCGGCCGGCAATGACGCCAAATTTGGCGCGTGCTGGCGCGAGGGGAACGCGCAACATGGGAGCCGGCGGTGCTGCGGCCACCGAAGAAAGCTCGGATGCGACTCCCACCAGCTTCGCGTGAACACATGGCAGCGCTTCTTTTCCCGAATGGGGATGGCGATGGCACGGGGGCGCCGCCCGTGCGGTTTCTTGCACGCCCAGGCATGCGGCCAGGCATTCCGAGGCTGCCGTCGTCACTAGGGCCGCAAGCAATATCGCCAATGCGATTCGCAATCGCATCGCTACTAACATAACAGCCTTATGACCCGAGCTCAGTTTTTCAGCGCAATGAAATATAAAGCGGCTAGAATCAGTACGATGATCGCGAAGATTCGCAAGGCCGTGTTCCCCGCCGCTGGGCTGGGAACGCGTTTTCTTCCCGCCACCAAGGCGCAACCAAAGGAGATGTTGCCGCTCGTGGACAAGCCTCTGATTCAATATGGAGTCGAAGAGGCGATGCACTCCGGAGTGCAAAACATTATCATCGTCACCGGGCGCGGAAAAAGCGCCATTGAAGATCATTTCGACGTGAGCTTCGAGCTCGAGCATTTACTGGAGACGCGGAACAAGAAAGAACTGCTGGCGACGGTACGCTCAGTGTCGGACATGATCGATGTCTCTTACGTACGGCAGAAAGAGGCGTTGGGACTTGGGCACGCCGTACTGAGAGCTCGCGAGCTGATCGGCGGGGAACCTTTCGCCGTGATCCTTTCCGACGACGTGATCGATTCCGAGGTCCCTTGCCTGCGGCAGTTGATGGACGTCTACGAATTCTACGGGGCGCCGGTCGTTGCGCTGATGGAAGTCCCGATGGAAAACATCTCCGCTTACGGCGTAGTGGACGCCGAGCCTGTATCGCATTCCGGCGGCGAGAATCGGCTCTATCGCGTCCGCAATATGGTGGAGAAGCCCAAAGCCGGAGATGCGCCATCGAATCTGGCCATTATCGGACGATATGTGCTGACGCCGGAAGTCTTTTCCTCGTTAGACGCGATCGAACCGGGCAGCGGCGGCGAGATCCAATTGACGGATGGACTAAAACACCTTCTGCGCAGCCGGCCGATTTATGGATACCGCTTTGAAGGCACTCGCTACGACGCAGGCGATAAACTGGGATTTTTGAAAGCCACCGTCGAATTCGCGCTCAAGCGCGACGATTTGGGTCAGGAATTCCGATGCTATTTGCAAGGATTGAAATTATGACGGCCGGCGCTCTGACGCTCGCCATCTTGACGGCCGTGGCCGTTCCTCTTCGCGCCGGTGGAATTGTGGACGATGTGGCGGCCAAGATCGGGCAGAGCGACTTCGCCGGCGCGGTCGGTTTGATCCAAAATTACCGCCGCACCCGCGGCGTGACTCCCGAGATGCTGGAAGCCGAGAGTTGGATGGCGCGGGGCGAGTTGGCCCGCAGAAATCTTGACCAGGCCGAGAAATACGCGCAGGAAACCTATACGCTCGCCACGGCGGAATTGAAAAGGCGCCCGCTCGTCCGCGATCCGAACGCTCCGCTGGCTCTGGCTTTGGGCGCGTCTATCGAAGTACAAGCGGATGTGATGGCGGCCCGCGGCGAACGCGCCTCCGCGGTTTCCTATTTGCGCGGCGAGCTCGCCAAATTTCAACGGACGTCGATCCAGCCGCGGATTCAAAAGAACATCAACCTGTTAAGCCTGGAGGGCAAGCCCGCGCCCGCGCTGGCGGGCGTCACGCTGCCCCCCGGCAAGCCTACGCTGTTGTTTTTCTGGGCGCATTGGTGCCCGGACTGCAAGGCCGAAGCGGCGGTGCTCAAGCAAGTGAAGGCGGAGTTCGGAGCAAAGGGGCTTGTGCTCGTGGCGCCCACGCAGCGTTACGGCTACATCGGCGAACAGGAGAACGTGCCGCCCGCCCTGGAGGATCGCTATATCGAGGAGGTCCGTCAGAAGTTTTATTCTGGCGTTGTGGAAGGTCCGCTGGTGGTCAACGAGCAAAATTTCCGCGTGTACGGCGCGAGTACGACGCCCACGCTGGTGCTCATCGACCGTAAAGGCATCGTGCGTATGTACCATCCGGGCGCCATTTCCTATCCCGAACTCCGCGCCCGGATCGCTGCGGCGACATTCTAATTCTCTCAGCGCCCGAATTTAGCGCGTTGCACGCGTCGAAATCCTGTAATCCCCCACCGCGGGCATCTTGACGACGCGGCACATTTCGAACAGGCGCGACCGCGCGCGAAGACCGATCGTCTCCGCGAGTGTTTTCTTGTTCACGGGCTGTCCGCTGGCGTCCTTATAGAGTGGAATGGGCCCTGTAACCGCATCGTCGGGCAGGTTCGTCGTGGCGATGAGCGGCTTTCGATGATTGCAGCGGTAGGTGATGATCGAAGCCACGGTGTCCTCGACCCAATCCATCGCGCGGCATGCTCCCAAATCGTCGAGCAAAAGCACTTCCGCGTCCAGCGCCGAGCGATAAGCTTCGCGGTCGCTTGATCCAGAGGCGATGTCAAAGCCAGCGCGGATTCGGTCCAGCAAATTCTGATAGTCGAAGAAAAGGCCTTCGAATTCTTTCTCGATGATTGCTTTAAGCGCGCCAATGGCCAAATGAGTTTTGCCGGTGCCTGTGTCGCCCACCAAAAGCAGGCCCGGCGGATCCACATTGGGAAACTCGCGTGCATATCCGCTGACTAGGCTCAAAACTTGCGAAAGATAGGCCCTCGAAACGGGGTTGTCGGAAGGCAGCGCGAAGGTGCGGAGGGTTGCATGCGCGTAGTTCGATGGAATTCCGGCATTCTCTTTGATCGACTCCGCTCTCCTCGATGCGTAGCATTCACATCGCTCGGCTCCGGAAAGACCCGCCCGCTCGACAATTTTCCATCCCGTTCCATCGCAAATTCCGCAAATTGATTCCGCCACGATCACCCCACCACGATCAAAGTCTCGCCCGCGGCGACCGTGGCGCCGGCGCGCGTCCGCACCTCCGCCACCCGGCCCGCTGCGGGAGATTTCATTTCATTCTGCATCTTCATGGCTTCAACCACAACCAAGCCTTGGCCAGCCTCGACGGAATCGCCGGGCTGCACCAGGACGCGCACCACTTTACCGGGCATCGGCGCGGATATTTCCTGGCGTCCTCTTCCAGCGGGGCCGTACTTGCGGAGGCTCAATTCGCGCGGATCGAAAATCTCCATCGCGAGCGGCCTGCCGTTGACTAGCATTTCTCCGCGGGGGCCCTTTGCGATGCGATACGCGCGGCGATTCAACAGCACGGATTGGCAACCCGGCTCTAGGGATGCAATCGAGAACTCGCCTTCCGCGCCGCCGCCGTCCTCGCGCTGGTAACGGAATCTCGATCCCTCGATCTGGATTCTTCCGGCGCGGCCACCGGTCCGAGTCTCGCGCGTCATCGGAGCAATGACTCAAGCCCCGCGGCGAGCCAAGCGCTCTTTGCCTGCCCCCCGGGCGCCATCGGCTCGGAAGCGGAGGCAGCCATCGCCAGCGCGATCGCGGCAGCAGCCTCCTCTTCCGCGCCGAGCGCTTCGCGGACGAAGCTCCGCCCGTCGAGAAACTCCGTGGAAAGGCGGCCAGCCCGGAAATCAGCGTCGGCCAGAATTTGCCGAAAGAAAGACAGGTTTGTGCGAATCCCGCCGATTTCATACTCGGCCAGTGCGCGGGCCAGCCGGCGCGCGGCTTCGTCGCGTGTGGGCGCCCACGCCGCCAGCTTCGCCAGCAGCGGATCGTATTCCAACGGAACTTCCCAGCCCGCATACACGCCCGAATCCAGGCGGATTCCGGGGCCAGACGGCTCACGCAAATGCGCGATGCGTCCAGGCGACGGCAAAAATTGGTTCTCGGGATCTTCCGCGTAAATGCGGCATTCGATGGCGGATCCCCGCCAGGCGATGTCCTGTTGCGCAAGCATCAAGCGCTCGCCGGCGGCGATTTGCAACTGCCACGCCACCAGATCGATGCTGGTTACGAGCTCGGTCACGGGATGCTCCACTTGCAATCGCGTGTTCATCTCCAGGAAATAGAAATTCAGATCTCGATCCACCAAAAACTCCATCGTGCCCGCATTCGTGTACCCTGCCGTCCGCGCGATCCGCAGAGCCGCTTCGCCCATGCGCTCCCGAAGATCGGGGTGTTGAAGCATCACTGGAGAAGGGCACTCTTCCACAACTTTCTGATGCCGCCTCTGAATGGAACATTCACGCTCACCCAAATGGATGAGATTGCCGTAATGGTCTCCGAGCACCTGGATTTCGATGTGACGCGGCTCGATCATTTTCTTTTCGAGATATACCTCGTTGCTCGCAAAGGCGCGCAGCGCCTCGCTTGAGGCGTCCCGAAGAGCCGCCGAGAGGTCCTCCTCGCGATCCACCCGGCGCATGCCTTTTCCACCCCCGCCGGCCGCGGCTTTCAATAAAACCGGGTAGCCGAGATCGCGGGCCGTGAGCCGCGCCTGTTCAAGGCTTTGGATCTTTTCCTGCGTGCCGGGCACAACCGGGGCGCCCGCGGAGATCGCAATCTGACGCGCTGCGGTTTTTGATCCCATCTTCCGGATGGCTTCCGCGGAGGGTCCGATGAAGACGATTCCGGCCTTGGCGCAAGCCTCGGCAAATTCCGCGTTTTCGCTCAGAAAACCATAGCCGGGATGGATTGCTTCGGCGCGGTGATCCTGCGCCGCTTTCAAAAGCCTGTCTATGCGCAGATAGCTTTCACTGGCGGGTGCGGGGCCCAGATAAGCGGCTTCATCCGCAAGGCTCACCGCCAGCGAAGCGCGGTCCGCGTCCGAGTACACGGCGACGCTTCGAATTCCCTTTTCCCGGAGGGCGCGGATGAGCCGCACGGCGATCTCGCCGCGGTTGGCCACGAGTACCTTGCCGAACATGAACGTCGATTGTAACAGCCGCCGCGTGGCCCGGCTATCCTCGACGTGAGACAATTCACCTAAGCCAGGTCCGAGTTGCCTGTTGCTCAAGCTCGTGATCGCCGGATTGGGCCGCCCAATGAATCAAGGAGATTTGTTATGAAATTCCGCTCTGTGGCAATCGGGTTATTACTCGCCGCTGCTTCCTGCTTCGCGGCGGACGTGGATGGGAAATGGACAGGAACCATGAGCACGCCGAACGGCGATTTTCCCGTGAACTTTACGTTCATGGCTGACGGAACCACGCTGAACGGCTCCACCATGGGGCCGGACGGCGGAGACGTCAAAATCCAAAACGGCAAGATCGACGGCGACAAGATCACCTTCTCGATCACCTTCGACTTCGGTGGAATGCCCTTCACGCTGAACTATGCGGGAGCCGTTCAAAAGGACCAAATCAAGTTCACTATTGACATTATGGGCATGCCGATGGATCTCGTAGTGAAGCGGGCAAGCTAAGACAAGAATCGCCGCGGTGGCGGGACCCGCGATTGGCGCGGCCCGCCATCGATCTCGCAGCCGCGCTTTGTTTGATATCGCCGGCTCGCTGCGGCTGCCGCAAAGCCCGCTTGATAAAATCGTACTTTCCCATGCAAATCGATAAAGTGTACGAACCCCAGCGGTTTGAGCCGCACTGGGCTCGTTGGTGGGTTGAGGAGCAACTCTTTCACGTCGAAGCGGCGCCGGGCGAACCTTACTTTTCGCTGGTCATCCCCCCTCCCAACGTCACCGGCTCGTTGCACATGGGGCACATGTTCGAGCACGCGATCATTGATGCGCAAATCCGCTGGCGGCGCATGACCGGCGTCCGCACGCTGTGGCTGCCGGGAACGGATCACGCCGGCATCGCGACGGAGCTGATGGTTACTCGCCAGCTTGAAAAGGAAGGGGTCAGCAAGCGCGAACTGGGCCGCGAAAGGTTCGTCGAGCGGGTGTGGAAATGGAAAGAGGAGTTCGGCGGGCGCATCGTCGAGCAGATGAAGCGCGCCGGGGTAAGCTGTGACTGGTCGCGCCAGCGCTTCACTATGGACGCCGGGCTTTCGCGCGCGGTTCGGGAAGCCTTTGTCCGCCTTTACGAAAAACGCCTGATCTATCGGGCCAACTACATCGTCAATTGGTGCCCTCGCTGCCAAACGGTGCTTTCCGATTTGGAAGTTGAACGCGAGGAGACGCAGGGTCATCTCTGGCATATCCGCTATCCCGTGGAAGGATCCAATGTGAAGCTGGTGGTGGCAACGACGCGTCCGGAAACGATGCTGGGCGATACGGCCGTGGCGATCAATCCAAAAGACCCGCGTGCGCCGGCGCTTCAAGGCAAATTCGCCCGCCTTCCCCTGATGGAGCGTCTCATACCCATCGTGCTGGACGATATGGCCGAGCTCGGCTTCGGCTCGGGCGCGGTGAAGATCACGCCGGCGCACGATCCCAGCGATTTCGAAGCCGCCCGGCGTCACAATCTGCCAAGCATTCAGGTGATCGACCGGCACGCGAAGATGACGTCCGAAGCCGGCCAATTTGCCGGCCGCGATCGTTTCGACGCCCGAAAGGGCGTCGTCGAGGAACTGGAAAGACGCGGTCTATTGGAAAAAGTCGAGCCGTATTCGTTGAGCGCAGGCAGGTGCCATCGCTGCAAGACCATCGTCGAGCCGCTGGTTTCCCAGCAGTGGTGGATGAGCATGAAACCGCTCGCCGCGCCCGCCATCAAGGCCGTTGAGGAAGGGCGGATTCAGTTTGTGCCCGCCAACTGGGCCAAGACTTATTACGAATGGATGTACAACATCCGTGATTGGTGTATTTCACGGCAGCTTTGGTGGGGCCATCGTATCCCGGTCTGGTATTGCGCCGATTGCCAAGAAATTTCGGTGGCCCGAGAGGATCCTGACCGCTGCGCGCATTGCGGATCGGCGCGAATCGAGCAGGAAAGCGACGTTTTGGACACCTGGTTTTCCAGCGGCCTTTGGCCTTTTTCAACCCTCGGCTGGCCCGAGGAAACGCTCGATTTGCGCTCTTTCTATCCCACCTCCCTTTTGGTCACGGGCTTTGACATCATCTTCTTCTGGTGCGCCCGGATGATCATGTTCGGTCTGGAGATGATGGGCGACGTGCCGTTCCGCCAAGTCCACATCCATGGCTTGGTGCGCGACGCCGAGCGCCAAAAAATGTCCAAGACAAAGGGCAACACCATCGATCCACTGGTGATCAACGACAAATACGGCACCGACGCCGTCCGCTTCGCGCTGCTGGTCAGCGCGGCTCCAGGCAACGACATTGCGCTCAGCGAAGACCGCATCGACGCAGAAAAGGCGTTCGCGAATAAGATTTGGAACGCATCCCGGCTCTTATTAAGCAAGCCTCGCCAGGGATCGGGCCAGCCGGCATCGCTGGCAGACCGCTGGATCTGCGGCCGCTTGAATGCTTGCGCCGCAACCGCTAACAAAGCTTTTGAGCAGCACCGTTATCACGAAGCCGCAGAATCGCTTTATCGCTTCTGGTGGGGCGACTTTTGCGACTGGTATTTGGAGTTGAAAAAGTTCGAAGCGGATTGGAGCTATGCCTACGTCGTCTATGAGAAGGCTCTCCGCCTGCTGCATCCACTGATGCCGTTCCTTACCGAAGAGCTGTGGCAAAGGCTGGGCCAGCCAGGCAAATCCATTGCCCTGGCCGCTTATCCGCAATTCGACCCGGCGGCGGAAGCTCGCGAGGCCGAAGCGTGCATGAACCTCGTGCAGGAAATCGTTGCCGAAGCCCGCGCTCTCCGCGCGGACAACAAGATTGACCAGCGCCGTAAGCTCGACGCGCAATACAACTTCGAAATCGACGGCGAGCGCAAGGCCATGATTGAACGGCTGGGCAATATCGCGTTGATTTACGATCCGGCGCTAAAGCGCAAATTGCGGCTCGATATCCCCGTCGACCGCGCGCGGCTGGAGAAGGAACTCGATCAGTTAGCAAAGCAGATCGCCGCTCTGGAGCAACAGTTATCCAACTCCGAATTTCTCGCCAAGGCTCCGGAAAAGGTCGTTGCCGGGATGCGGGCCAAAATTGCCCAGTACAAAAAGAGGGTCGCGGAAAACCGCGAAGCTCTGGGTGAATGAACCTGTTCCTCCCGGGCCGTCGCGTCGAATGGTTCGAATCCATCGATTCGACCATGATCCCCGCTGCCGCGCTCGCTCGCCAAGGCTGCCCGCACGGAACCATCGTGGGGGCCGATGAGCAGACCGCCGGGGCCGGGCGCCAAGGGCATTCGTGGCACTCGGAAAAGTGCGCCGGCTTATATGTTTCCATCGTTCTGCGTCTGCCTATGGAAGCGCGAGCGCTCCCTGTCGTGATGCTGGCGCTGGGGCTGGCAACCCAGGAAGCGATCGGGCAAACCGCATTGCTCGCGCCGGATTTGCGTTGGCCTAACGACGTCCTTCTCGGCGGTTGCAAATGCGCGGGCATTCTGGCGCAGTTAGAAGGCGACGCGATCGTCGCCGGCATCGGCGTCAATGTCTCGCAGACCCGCTTTCCGTCCGGCCTCGCGACTCCCGCAACCTCCCTGCTGCTGCAAGGCGCGCGCGTCACTCGCGAAGATTTGCTGACAGCCCTGGTCCATGCGGTCGACCACGTGTGCTCTGTGCTGATTGAACATGGCGCGCACGCCATTTTGCGCATGTTCGAAGCGTCGTCCAGCTACGCCAGGGGCCGCCGCGTGCGCGTCGAACAACAAGGCGGCGAGCTTGTGGGCGTCACCTGCGGCCTCGACGAATCCGGGTTCCTGATCGTCGAACAGGACGGCGGAAAAGTCGAGAAGATTTTGACGGGCGGAGTCCGCGCCGCGTCCGCTGAGTGAATGAGGTAAAACGGCTCGTTCATGAAAATGCTCAGCCGCATGTTGCATTCCATACGGACGATCGAAGCGCAAAATTGCCGTCGGAGCCGGCCTCGAAGTTAGGCCTTTTTGCCTTTAGCATCCCGTCCGCCGCCATTCAATTCGCGCGCACGACGCCTGTAGCTTCGAGTGAGCCGCAGCGTTGGTAGCGCGTTGTGTGGATTCGCAAAAATTGTTCATCCCGGCGGCAAAAGAGCGCATCGAACCAGGAGGGAGGCAAAGCTTCCGCTGAGAGAGGAGGTCATCATGGTGGCTACCGTTGCGGCGGCGTCGGCTGGCATGGCGGCCGCGACGGCACATGCCTCGCATGCCGGCGCGGAGATTTTCGCAATTGCCGGAATCTGAAAATACCGGGCATCAGCTATGACGGCGGATACCACCAATATATGGTGGTTCCGGTGGAGGCGCTGGTGGCGATTCCGGACAGCCTCAACGCCGCCGAAGCGGCGCCGCTTCTCTGCGCCGGCATAACGACCTTCAACGCGCTCCGGCACAGCGGCGCTTCTCCGGGGGATCTCGTTGCCGTGCAAGGGATCGGAGGCCTCGGGCATCTCGGCATTCAATTCGCAAGCAAGTGTGGTTACAAGGTGGCGGCGATCGGGCGGGGCTTCGAAAATGCGGCGCTCGCACGCAAGCTCGGCGCCAGCGTCTACGTCGATAGCGCTGCAACCGACGCTGCGCAAGAATTGCAAAAGATGGTTGATCGGAGGATGGAAGGGCAGGCGATGTGATGACCGGCCCGAGACATAGGTAACAGAACGTACCGGAGACATGGGTTACACTTTTTGCCCTGAAGGGGGGTGGGTGGAATGCCATGGAAGGAATGTTCTGTTATGGACGAACGGATGCGATTCGTAATTCGGCTCAAG
>DATGLY010000137.1:0-71917 GCA_035293905.1 Bryobacteraceae bacterium | reverse complement strand
CTTCTCTCCACCCGGCCCGCCCATGACCGCGCCATTCCCCGGCGCCTTGACTCCTCAGGTCACCTCCTTCACGCCGCCGGCCGGATCCAACCTCGTGCACGGCCTCGCGCCGGATTTCGTGAATCCCTTGGTGCATGAAGGCGACGTGACTTTCGAAAAGCAATTGCCCCTGAACATGAGCTTCACCGCCGCTTACGTGTTCAGCCGCGCGCTGCATTTGCCGATCTATGTGGATGCCAACGTCGCCCCAACCACGGCTGCCAAGACCTATGACATCGTTAACTTGGCCGGGACCACCCAGAGCGCCTTGACGCTGCCTTTCTACGCAGCCGGCCCCACGGCGCGCCTCAATCCCGCCGTCGGCGATATCCTCACCGGCTTCAGCGACGTCAATTCCTGGTACAACTCCATGGTGCTGACTTTCCGCAAGCGCATGAGCCATGGCGTGGAGTTCCTGGCCAACTACACCTTGAGCAAGGCCATCGACGGCGGCCAAGTCGCCGGTACCAACGGCACATTTTTCGGCACGGATCCCCCCGTGGACCCTTACAACCGCAAACTCGAGTACGGCACATCGGATTTGGATCAGCGCCAGCGTTTTGTCGGCAGCGCGGTATATGTGCCGCCATTCCGCAACATTTCCAACCGCCCCACGCGCCTTCTTCTGGACGGCTTCAACTTCTCCACCATCGTGACCATCGCCACCGGTCAGCCGGAAACGTTATACGTCAACGGCTTCCCCTCCGGCGGCGTGGATAGCGGACTCACGGGAGGCCTGGTGACCAACACCGGCGGCTTGGTTGGCGGACGCGCCCCGTTCCTGCCTCGCAACAGTTACACCCTGCCGAATATCTACAACACCGATCTCCGCGTCTCCCGCGAATTCCGCATCACCGAGCGCCTGCGTCTCGCGCTAAACGGCGAAGCGTTCAATTTGTTCAATCACACCAACATCACCCAGGTGGGACCCTTTGCCACCAATCTCAATGCTCTCGGCTATAACTACACCAACGCCGGTTCCGGCCTCTGCGCGGGCCACGCCAATGCCTGCATCTCGCCCAATCCGGCCTTCCCGAGCGTCACGCAAACCACCAGCGCGATCTACGGCGCCAGGCAGTTGCAAATCTCCGGCCGTATTTCGTTCTAATCGAGGCGGCCTGTCTCGCTTAGGCCCGGCCAAAGCCGCGGCGGCGCGACCCGTTATGATAATCTAGCCTTTCGCAATTTTCGCCTCGAGGTTACCGACCCAATGGTTATCGATTCGCATGCCCACGTCACCGCCCCGGATAGTCTCTACGTCTATAAAGCCGGAATCCTGGCGCACCGTGGCGCGCACGGTCGCGGCGGCGTCGGAGCCACCGACGACGACATTGTCCAAGCGCTCAACAAGCCGGTCTTTGGCGGCTCCTCCCATTTGGATCAGATCAAGGAAGCCGGCACGGACATGCAGTTGATCTCGCCCCGTCCTTATCAGATGATGCACCGCGAGAACAACAAGCTGGTCGCCTGGTACATCGAAGAAACCAACAACATCATCGCGCGCCAGTGCGCGCTTTATCCCAACATCTTCCGCGGAGTCTGCGGATTGCCGCAAGGCCCCGGCATTAGCCCTAAAAACTGTATTCCCGAGCTGGAGCGCTGCGTGAAGCAGCACGGCTTCGTCGGCTGCCTTATCAATCCCGATCCCGGCGAATGCAGCGGCGTCGAAACGCCTCCGCTGGGCGACCGCTTCTGGTATCCGCTCTACGAAAAATTAGTCGAGCTGGATATTCCCGGCCACATCCATTCCGCCGGCTGTTGTTCGGAGCGTCTCACCTATTCCCTCCACTTCATTAACGAAGAAAGCATCGCCGTGGTGTCGTTGCTCTCCTCCAACGTGTTCAAGGATTTCCCCACGCTGAAGATTCTAGTCTCCCACGGCGGCGGCGCCATTCCCTATCAATTCGCCCGCTTTGAAGCCAGCGCCCTCCGTCGCGGCGGCGAGCGCTTCCAAGACCGCATGCGGAATCTTTGGTACGACACCGTTCTCTATTCCCGCGACGCGCTCGAATTGCTCTTTAAAACCGTCGGCGCCGACCGCTGTCTTTTCGGCACCGAGCGGCCCGGCGTCGGCACCGTGAAAGATCCCCGCACCGGACGCTGGCTGGACGAAACCCGCCACATCATCGAAGAGTTCGATTTCCTAAGCCCCGCCGAAAAGAAGATGATCTTCGAGGACAACGCCAAGAAGTTGTTCAAGCTCGATGTCGGCCAAGCCAAGGGAGTCAGCTCCTAGCATACCGGCGCATTCAGTCGTCAAATTGATCCAAAACGACGCCCGAATCCATGAATGCCGGACGCGGATTTGCGTTTCACTGCAGGCGCTGCGCTCTCAGCGCAGAAGCCCCTATCGGTGTGATAATCTAGCGTTCTCGCCTTCCGGTGGCCGATGGTCAAACTCGCGGTCGAGCGTCTCACAAAGCGATATTGGCGCGATTCGCGCGACGTCCTGGCGCTCTCCGAGGTCAGCTTTTCGGTCGAAGACGGCGAATTCATGGCCATGGTCGGCCCTAGCGGCTGCGGCAAGACCACCTTGCTCAACATCGTCGCCGGTCTGCTGCCCTACGAACAGGGCTTGGTGTCCATCGACGGCAAGCGCGTCCAGGGCCCTGGCGTAGACCGCGCCGTCGTCTTTCAACATTCCAGCCTTTTGCCTTGGCGCACCATCGCCGGCAACGTCCGTTATGGAATGGAGCTGCAAAGGCGCTTCGACAAGGCTCAAATGCGGCAACGATGCGAATCTTTTATCCAGCTCGTCGGCTTGAGCGGATTTGAGCGCCATTATCCTTCCGAGCTTTCCGGCGGCATGCAGCAGCGGGTCAACTTGGCGCGCGCGCTCGCGGCCGATCCCAAAGTGCTGCTCATGGACGAACCCTTCGCCGCCCTGGATGCCCAAACCCGCGAATTCATGCAGGCCGAGTTGCTGAAAATCTGGAGCCAGGCCCGCAAAACGGTCCTCTTCATCACCCATCAGATCAACGAGGCGATTTATCTGGCGGACCGCGTCGTCGTGATGAGCGCCCGGCCGGGCCGCGTAAAGGACGTCTTCCGCGTCCCCTTCGGACGCCCGCGCACTCTGGGCTTGAAGCGCGACCCGCGCTTTCTTGAGATCGAAGACGCAATCTGGCGGCTTGTCGAGGAGAAGCCCGAGCGCATCGGGATGGCCGTATGAGCAAACAGGCCGGGTTCTACAAACGCCACGAGTCGTTTATTTTGGGCGGGGGCGCCGTCGCCTTGACGCTCGCCCTCTGGCAGGCCTTTTGGTCCGCCGGGAAAATCTCGCCGCTTTTTTTTAGCGGTCCCTCCGCCATTGCTGCCCGGTTCTGGGACGCGGCCGCGCACGGCCAGCTTCTTTCCGATCTCCGCTACAGTGGCCTCAATTTCGCAATCGGCTTCGTCCTGGCGGCCGTCGCCGGCATCGTGCTCGGCGTCGTCGTCGGTTGGTACGGGCGCGTGGAAATGATTCTCGGGCCCTTTCTCAACGCCCTTTACGCCACTCCTCGAATCGCCATGGTCCCTCTCATCATCATCTGGTTCGGCATCGGGATGTGGTCGAAAGTTTTCATCGTGTTCTTCTCCGCGTTTTTCCCGATCATGGTAAACACCATCGGCGGCATTCGCGCGATAGACCGGGACCTGCTGCGCGCCGCTCGCGCCTATTGCGCCTCCGACTGGCAAATCTTCACCACCGTCGCCGTGCCCGGCGCGGTGCCGTTCATCCTCACCGGACTGCGGCAGGGGGTGGCCGTGGGGCTGATCGGCGTCGTGGTCGGCGAAATGTTCGGCGGAAGCCAAGGAATCGGTTTCATGGTCGCTTACGGTGGACAAACGTTCGCCACCGACACTTTATTTGTGGGAGTTTTCATCATCGCGCTCGCCGGAATTGTTTTGACGGCGGCTGCGGAAAAATTGGAGCGCCACTTTTCCCGCTGGCGCCCGGAACGCTGATTGCGATCCGTGAAGAACCGGGCCGCCGCCATCACGGAGCGGCGCCGAAGGAGTCAACATTTATGGCGGAAATTGTTTTGGGTATCGGAAGCTCGCATGGCCCGCTGCTCTCCACTCCTCCCGAACAATGGGACCTTCGCGCCCAGGCCGACCGCGAAAATCACAAGCACTGGTATCGCGGCAAGACTTACGACTTCGACTCGCTGTTGAATGTCCGCGCCCCGGGCTTTGCCTCCGAAATCGGCCTCGAAACCCGCCGCGAGCGTCACCAGCGCTGCCGCGCTGCGCTCGAAGCGCTCGGGCGAAAGTTCAAGCAGGTGAATCCCGACGCCGTGGTCATCGTCGGCAACGATCAGCGCGAGTTCTTCGATGAATGCCTCACGCCTTCCATCACGATCTATCGCGGAGCGCAAATCCGCAACGTTCAACATCTGCACGAAGACCAGCCCGGCCTGAACATCGCCGAGCCGGGCAACGCCCCGACGGAAGGCGCGTCCTACCCCGGCGCCGTCGCGCTCGCGGACCATATCCTGAACTCGCTCGCCGACGAAGATTTCGATCTCGCGCAATCCGACGCCACGCCCAAATCGGCCCCTCGCGGAGGCATCCCGCACGCCTACGGCTTTCTTTATCACTCCATCTTGGGCGATCAGCCCCCGCCGAGCGTGCCCATTATTTTAAACGTCCATTTCCCTCACAATGTCCCTAAAAACCGGCGATGTTTGGAGTTCGGCCGCGCCCTCCACCGGGCCATCAAAAAGTTCAGCGGCTTCAGCCGCGTCGCTCTGATGGCTTCCGGCGGCTTGAGCCACTTCGTCATCGACGAAGAATTGGATCAGCAAATTATCAAAGGCATGGCCAAGGCAGACGAAAAGCTCCTCGCGGAGATCCCGGAAAACGTGTTTAAGGTTGGCACGGCCGAAATTAAAAACTGGTATCCCGTCATCGCCGCGATGAATGCCGCGGGTCGCAAATACCACCAGATTGATTACGTCCCTTGTTACCGGTCTGAAGCCGGAACCGGAAACGCCATGGCTTTCGTGTACTGGGAATGAACATCGTAAGCCGCCTTTCCCGTCTGGACTCTTGCGCCCTCTCCGACGCCCTGGACATGCTGGGCCTTACGGGCGTAGTCGCCGGCATTCAGCGTTTCTCCACGGATCGCCGCATCGCCGGCCCGGTGCTCACCGTTAAGCTGGATCGCGCCGATGGACGCGCCAATACGCGCCACCTAGGCACGGCCGCGATCGAAGCCGCCGAGCCCGGAGCCATCATCGTCATCGAGCAGCGCACCGGCCTCGACGCCGCCTCCTGGGGCGGCAATTTATCGCTGGGCGCTCAGGTGCGCGGCGTCGCTGGCGTCATCGTCGAAGGGCCGGTCCGCGATGTCGATGATAGCCGCCGCCTGGATTTTCCCGTTTTTGCCCGCGGCGCCACCGCCAAAACCGCCCGCGGCCGCATCGTCGAAGTCGCCACGAATGAACCGATCGTTGTGGGCGAAGTCGCCGTTTCGCCCGGAGATTACGCCATCGCCGACGCGAGCGCGGTCGTCTTCATCGCCGCTTCGGAAATCGAACGGGTCGTCCAGACAGCCGAGCGGATCGTGGCTCGCGAAGAAGCCATGGCTCAAGCCATCCGCGAGGGCAAGCCGATCAGCCAGGTGATGGGCGCAAGCTACGAACACATGCTAAAGAAGACCACCGATGCCTGACGACGCCAATCTTCTTCGCGCCGCCAATCTCGATACGACTTCCCTCAGCGACGCCCTCGACCGCCTCGGAATCGCCGGCCATTGCCTTGGGATCAAGCCGCTCGATCACCGCTTCCGCCTCGCCGGCCGCGCTTTTACCGTTCTTTACGGACCTGCCGGATCGCCGCCTGGAACCGTCGGCGATTACATCGATGATGTCCCCGCCGGGGCCATTGTAGTCCTCGACAATGGCGGCCGTGAAAACGCCACGGTTTGGGGCGACATCCTTACCTGGGTCGCGCACAAGCGCGGAGTCTCGGGCACTGTGATCGATGGAGCGTGCCGTGACACCCATCTGTCGCGCCACCTCGGCTATCCCATCTTCAGCCGTAGTTATTCCATGCGAACCGGAAAGGATCGCGTGCAGGTGGAAGGCGTCGGCTGCGCCGTCAACATCGGCGATGCCCGCGTCCATCCTGGCGACCTGTTGCGCGGCGATTCCGACGGCGTCGTGGTCATCCCCAAAGCGCATGAGGACAAGGTTCTCGCCGCCGCCGAGGAAATCGACCGCGCCGAAGCTCAGATTCGCGCATTGGTCAACGAAGGAATAACTTTGGCTGAAGCTCGCAAGCGCCTCGGTTATCACCAGCTCCAGGCCAAAAGGTGATTCGCGGCTCGCCCGTCATTCTCAGTCTGCCCTCGAACTGGCAGCTAGATTGCTCCTCAGAGTATTGGGATGCGATGCGGCGGCCTACTTTCGGCCGGAGCGCTCCTGGCTTGGCTGGCGCTTCCGCCCTCTGTGACAGAGGATAAGCTGCCCGAGCCAATCTGGGTCCGCGGCGTAACCCCTACGCCTCAGGCGCTGCAAATCGTCGGCATCCTGCAAGATGCTGCTTCCGAAGGTCTCGATCCCCAATCTTATGACGGGCCCGTTTGGGACGCTCGCCTGGCCGCTTTGAGGGATGGCTCGCTTTCTCCTGGGCAGTTCAATTCGGAGCTGAGCGTTGCGGTCGTCAAATATGCCTCTGATCGCCGCTTCGGCCGCGCAAACCCCAATCCGCTCCCGGACGTCGATATTGCCGCCTGGGTCTTTCAGCGACTGGCGAAATCAAACGACCCGTCTGCAACGCTCCAACAACTGGACCCGCCGTTCGAGGGTTATCGCAGCCTTCGTGCGGCGCTCGCCGATTATCAGCGGTCTTCTGCGCAAAATGCCGGCCAAAACCTCCCTGTGGCGGAAAAGCCGGGCGAGCAAAAACGTCGTATCCGCCAAATCCAGCTTTCCTTGGAGCGCTGGCGATGGCTTCCTCGCGGCCAGCCCGGACCTTCCATCATCGTCAATGTTCCCGAATTCCGCCTCCGGGCGCTCGACGGCTCTGGCAAAATTCAGCTCTCGATGAAGATCGTGGTGGGAAAAGCCCACGGCCTCCACACTCCCGCTTTCAGCGCCGAGATGAAGTATCTCATCTTCCGGCCATATTGGAACGTCCCGGCGGGCATCCAACAAAACGAGATTATTCCCCAGCTCGAAAAAAACCCGTCCTATCTCGCGGTCAATGATTTCCAGGTCACCGATTCCCGCGGTCACGTGGTGTCAGGCGGCGCGGTATCCAGCGCGATCCTCGCCGCCTTGCGTGGCGGCGAGCTTCAAATCCGCCAGCGCCCCGGCCCTAAAAACGCACTCGGCGGCCTGAAATTCGTACTCCCCAACCCCAACGACATCTATCTCCACGATACGCCTGCGAAAGCCCTGTTCGCTCACGCCAGAAGGGATTTCAGCCACGGATGCATTCGTCTGGAGCGGGCCGCCGACCTCGCCGCCTGGCTCTTGCAAGATCGTCCCGGCTGGACAAAGCCCAAAATCCTTGCGGCGATGAGTGTGGGCCCTTGGGCCCGGCAAGTCAACCTCTCTCAGCCCATCCCCGTGCATATCGTCTATCAAACGGCCGTTGCGGACAAAGACGGTAAGGCCCACTTCTTCGACGACATCTACGGTTTGGATGAAGCTCTCCTCCGCCAGCTCGCCGCCGTCGCGCCGGGCTGGCATCCACGTGGATGACATCCAGCGGCCGCTAATCTCCCGCCCCGCCTGAGCTCTAAGTCGCATTGCCCGCTAAGATTTCTATTGACGCCTTCACAAATCAAGCGTATGATTTAATCGAACGTATGAATGATACAAGGGACACCAAATCCAAAATCCTCGACGTCGCTGAGAAGCTGTTCGGCCTCAAGGGTTTCGATTCAACCTCCCTCCGCGACATCACGGCCGAGGCCCAGGTGAACCTTGCCGCAGTGAATTATCACTTCCAATCCAAGGACGCCCTCATCGACGCCGTCATTGCGCGCCGCATGGAGCCCGTCAATCGTAGACGTCTGGAAATGCTTGATAAGGCAGGACAAAACCCGACCGTTGAGCAGATTTTGGCTTCGTTTCTTCAGCCCGTTTTGGAGCTTAAAACCGAGGCCGTGATCCCTTTAGTGGGCCGTATTTTGGCCGAGCCAAACCAGTTCTTCGAGCGGCTCTATAAGAAACACTTACAACCCATCTCCCGCCGGTTCCATCAGGAATTGGCCAAAGCGCTGCCGGATCTCCCCCCCGCCGAGCGGCAGTGGCGGCTCTCTTTCGCTGCCGGCGTCATGACCCACATCCTGACTTGGTCTCGCCTACTGCCCGAGATAAGCGGTGGCCTTTGCGACGTGTCTGACCGGGAGGCTCTAGTGGAGCGCGCCATTGCGTTCCTTGCAGCCGGGTTCCGCACGCCCGCGCCGGAAATTAAACCGGCGGCCAAAGCCCAGCTTGAATCCCCGCCGGCAAGCACCGCAATCAATGCCGAAAAGGACGCTGAGCCCGCGTTGGCCGAAAGGGGAATTTAAGTATGCGTCCCCTTATTCTGGTCTTTGTTTCGTGCGCCTTCGCCTCGGCGCAAATCCCGGCGGAATTTTCCGTAGCTCCTGCCGCTCTGCAACTGAGCCTGAAGCACGCTGTGGAAATCGCCATAACGCCGGAGGGCAGCGCCAAGGTTGCTTTGGCTCAACAGCTCATTCGCCAGTCCGAGGACCGCGTCGCCGAATCCCTGGGCGCATTTCTTCCCGAGATCGATGGCCAAATTCAGGAATACAACGAAACCGTGAACCTGAAAGCCTTTGGCATCAACTTTGCCGTACCCGGTTTCTCCCTGCCGTCTATCGCCGGGCCTTTCACTGTGTTCGACGCGCGGGCGTCCGTCCAGCAATCCTTATTCAGTTATTCGGATATCCGCAAATATCAGGCCTCCCGCATCTCGCTCTTAGCAAGTCGCTCGGACATGAGCGCCACCAAGGACCAGGTTTCCGATCAAGTGGCCCGGGCGTATCTCGCCTGCCTTCGCGCCGACGCGGATCTTGAGACCGCCCGCGCCAACCTCGATCTTTCCAAGGCGCTGGAACGCCTGGCTCAATCGCAGAAAGATGCAGGCGCCGGCACGGGCATCGAAGTCACCCGCGCACAAGTGCAGCTTGCCAATGACCAGCAGCGCCTCATCGTGGCGGAAAACGACCGCCGTCGCGCCGTCCTGCAATTGCTCCGCGCCATGGGCGTAAGCCTCGACGCTAACGTCGTATTCACGGACAAGCTGGCTTATAAGCAGGTAGATGTTTCTAGCCTGGAGGCTTCGCTTAGGGCCGCCGGCGAGGAGCGCCCGGATTTGAAAGCGCAGCAGCAGCGCGAGGAGACTGCCAAATTGAACTACGCCTCGGTCGCCGCCGAGCGGCTGCCCTCCCTTCAGGCGTTCGCCAACTATGGAGCGATTGGCTTGCAGGCGGACAGCGCGCAGCCCACCCGCGAGTACGGGATTGCGCTGAAAATCCCGCTGTTCGACGGCCTCCGCCGCGACGCCCGCCGTTCCGAAAGCTATTCGCAATACCTCCAGGAGCGTGTCCGCACAAGGGATCTGCGGCAACAAATTGAACTGGATGTCCGCCTGGCGTTGGATAGTCTCCGCAGCGCGGAAGCGCAAATCGCCACCGCCCGCGACGGCTTGGCGCTGGCGCAAAATGAGCTGGCCCAAGCCCAACGCCGCTACCAGGCGGGCGTAGCGAATTCCCTCGAGGTGACTGACGCCCAGACGCGTTTGATCCGGGCGCAAGACAATCAAACCGCCGCGATCTATGCGCACAATCTCGCGCGCATCGATCTGGCGACTGCCACCGGAACGATCTCGGAGTATGTGAACCAATGAAGAAGCGGATCTTTCTCATTCCCATTCTTGCCGCGCTCGGCGCCGGGGCGTGGATGTGGCGCGCCGGCGTCTTCGCGAAAAATAGCGCCCGCATTCTTGTCTCCGGCAATCTCGAGCTTACCGAGGTCGATTTATCGTTCAAGATCGCCGGCAAGCTTGTCGAGCGCAACGTGAACGAAGGCGACTGGGTGAAAAAGGACGACATCATCGCCCGGCTCGATTCGGCCCAGCTTCAGCAGCAGCTCTTGCGCGACCAAGCCGCGGTGGTCAATGCCGAGTCGGCGTATCAGCAGCTTGAGACCTCGATCGCCTACCAGCAGGCGGCGTTGGAAAGCGACGTCGCCACGCGCCGCGCCGAACTCAGTCAGCAGCAGGCGAAACTCGACGAGCTTCTGGCCGGCAGCCGGCAACAGGAAATTCAACAGGCGCAGGCCGCCGTAAACGATTCGATCGCCTGGAACGACGCCGCGCGCCAGGATTGGGAGCGCGCGCAAAGGCTCTATAAGAACGAAGACATTTCCACTTCTCAATACGATCAGGCGCGCGCCAAGTACGACAGCACCCAGGCTCAGCTCCGCCAGGCCCAGGAACGCTTCGCCCTCGTCAAGGAGGGGCCTCGCAAAGAGGAGATTGAGGGCCAGCGCGCCGCCGTCGTGCGAGCGCAAGCCGCCTTGCGCAACGCGGAAGCCAATCGCCTGGAGCTCCAGCGCAAGCAACAGGAGCTTGCCCAGCGCAAAAGCGACATCGACCGCGCCCGCGCCCAGGTAGGCATCACCAAAACCCAGATCGACGACACAATCATCGTCGCTCCTATCAGCGGCGTGATCGAGGTGAAGTCCGCGGAAGTGGGCGAAGTCCTTGCCGCCGGAACGACCGTGGTCACCCTCGGCGACCTCGATCATCCCTGGCTCCGCGCCTACATCAACGAAACCGACTTGGGCCGCGTGAAGCTTGGCCAGCCCGTGAAGCTCCGCACCGATTCCTTCCCCAATAAGGAGTACCTGGGCCACATCTCCTTCATCTCTCCGGAAGCCGAGTTTACGCCCAAACAGATTCAAACCAAGGAGGAGCGCGTGAAGCTGGTCTACCGGATCAAGATCGACGTCGACAACAAGGAGCACGAGCTCAAAAACAATATGCCCGTGGACGCGGAGATCCTGCTGTGACCGTCATTCAGGCCAAAAACCTGACGCGCCGTTTCGGAGACGTCGCCGCCGTAGACCATCTAAACCTCGAAATAGCCGAGGGCGAAATTTTCGGATTGGTCGGACCGGACGGCGCCGGAAAGACCACCACTTTGCGGCTCCTTTGCGGCTTGATGGACCCCACCGAAGGCTCCGTGATCGTGGCGGGTCACGAAGTCGCCCGCGACCCGGACGCAGTCAAGGACCAAATCGGCTACATGGCCCAGCGCTTCGGCCTGTATGGCGACCTGACGGTCGACGAAAACATGGCTTTTTACGCCGACCTGTTCGGAATCGTAGGCAGGGAACGGCGCGAGCTTACCGGCCGCTTGTTGCGCATGGCCCGCCTCGAGCCGTTCCGCAAGCGAGCCGCCGGCAAACTCTCCGGCGGCATGAAGCAAAAGTTGGCCCTGGTGTGCACGCTGCTCCATAAGCCTCGCGTGCTGTTCTTGGACGAACCCACCAACGGCGTCGATCCGGTCTCGCGCCGCGATTTCTGGGCGATTCTGTATCAGCTCGTAACGGACGGCCTCACCGTGTTCGTCGCCACGGCGTATCTGGATGAAGCCGAGCGAGCCAATCGAGTCGGTCTGATGCACCGCGGCCGCATGATCCGCTGCGATGCGCCCCGCGCCTTGCGCAACGATCTGGACCACGCCTACTACAACATCCATTCCGCCGACCCGCATAAGACTCGCCAGGCGCTTCAGGGCCAGCCTGGCGTATTGAGCGTCCTTCCGGCGGGCGAAGATTTGCGCCTGATTCTGGATGAACGCGTCGTCCATGCCGCGGAATTGACGTCCGTCGCTCCCTTTACGTGGCGGCGCATTCTGCCCTCCCTGGAAGACGTCTTTATCGCTCTCGTTCGTCATGAGGAAGAGATCGCCCATGCGGCCTGAAGATAATCGTGGCCCCGCCGTCAAACTCGACAACCTCGTGAAGCGCTTCGGCGACTTCGTGGCAGTCGATCGCGTCTCGCTCGAAGTCAGGCCAGGGGAAATCTTCGGCTTTCTCGGACCCAATGGCGCCGGCAAATCCACCACCATCCGCATTCTCTGCGGCCTGCTGGCGCCCACTTCTGGACGCGCCACCGTGCATGGCCTGGACGTCGCCACCCAATCGGAGGAGATTCGCCAAAACATCGGCTACATGTCGCAGAAGTTTTCTCTCTATGACGATCTCACCGTCGAAGAAAATATCGAGTTCTTCGGCGGCGTCTACGGCGTTAGCGGCGCCGAGCTTGTCAAGCGCCGCGACTACGTGCTTCAAATGGCCGGCCTGGAAGAAAAGCGAAAGACCATGACCCGCCTGCTTTCCGGAGGATGGAAGCAACGCCTGGCGTTGGGCTGCGCGATCCTGCATCAGCCCCCCATTTTGTTCCTGGACGAGCCCACCAGCGGCGTCGATCCCATCGCCCGCCGCAATTTCTGGGATTTGATCTATCAGCTCTCCGAAGCCGGCCAGACCGTTTTTGTCACGACTCATTACATGGATGAGGCTGAATACTGCCATCGGCTGGCGCTCATGTATGGCGGCCGCGTGATCGCGCTTGGCTCGCCTGCCGAGCTGAAAGCTTCCCTGGGCGCCGGGCGCTTGCTGGCTCTGGAAACCTCGGATCTGTTTAAAAGCCTGACGTCCCTTAGCGGGCAGCCCGGAATCCTCGACGTCGCCGTCTTCGGCGGCGGCCTTCACGTGAAAGTAGAGGATGAAAACCGCGCCGAACAGATCATTCGCGATGTTTTGGCTTCCAGGAATATTCAAATCGCAATTCTGGAGCCGATCTCACCTTCCATGGAAGACGTGTTCGTGGGTCTGATTGAGAAGGAGGAGAAAGCTGCTGCATGAGCCTCCGCAGAACTAGGGCCATCGCCCGCAAAGAATTCCTCCACATCCTCCGTGACGCGCGCAGCCTGATTGCCGCTATCGCGCAGCCCGTGTTGATGCTGCTCCTGTTCGGTTACGCGCTCAGCCTGGACGTGGACCGCATTCCCACCGTCATTTACGATCTGGATCGCACTCCCCTGAGCGGCGCCCTCATCAAGGACTTTCGCGGCTCGCGATATTTCGAGGTTATGGGCGAGGTCCGCGGCTATGCGCCCATCGAGCGGGATATGGAATCGCGCCGCGCCCTTCTGGGCGTCGTGATTCCAGCCGACTACTCCAAGAATCTGGCGGCGGGAAGGACGGCGCAAGTGCAACTGCTGCTGGACGGCAGCGACTCCAATACCGCGTCCATCGCCAAGGGCTACGCCGAGGGTCTGATCCAAACCTACGCGGACCAGCAGCGCCGGCAGGCTCAAATTCAGCGCACAGGATCGGCGCTGGCCGCGCCCGTGGAGGCGCAGGTGCGCGTGTGGTACAACACGAACCTGGTTTCGCGCGATTACATCGTCCCCGGCTTGATCGCCGTGATTCTGATGATCATCGCCGGCATGCTTACCTCGTTAACCATCGCCCGTGAATGGGAGAACGGAACCATGGAGCAGTTGCTTTCCACGCCCGTTCGTCCCATGGAAATGGCGCTCGGCAAATTGTCCGCCTACTTCGTCTTGGGCTTGGTGGATATGGCGATCGCTTTGATTGTGGGTCTGGGCGTCTTTCACGTCCCCATGAAAGGCAACTGGCCGCTACTGCTTACCGCCAGCGCGGTGTTTCTGTTCGGAGCGCTGGCCTGGGGACTTTTCATCTCCGCCGGCAACCGCACCCAATTGGCGGCCTATCAACTCAGCACCCTGACGTCCTTTTTGCCCGCGTTTTTGCTGTCAGGGTTCATTTATTCGCTCAGCAATATGCCGTACGTGATTCAATTTTTCGCTTTATTCGTGCCGGCCAGGTATTTCATCAATATGGTGAAAGGAATCTTCCTAAAAGGAGTCGGGCTGGAGTTGTTGTGGTTTGACTTCCTGCTGTTGGTCGCCTACGGCGCCGCAATATTCTATTTCGCAACCCGAAAGCTTCGGCAGAAGGTGGCCTGAGAACAACGTCATGAGACAGCGGCTGCGGCGAATGATCCGGAAGGAATTTATACAGACGCTGCGCGACCCTCGCGCGCGCACCATGCTGTTCCTGCCTCCGCTGATTCAATTGCTGATATACGGATTCGCTGTCAACTTGGACGTCGATTCCGCGCGCATAGCCTGGATGGATCAGGACCGCACGCCGCAGAGCCGCGAGCTGCTGTCGGAATTTGAAGGCTCCGGCCGCTTCGTCATTGCCGCGACTCCCTTCAGCGAGCCGGAAATGCAAAAGTTGCTCGATCGCGGCAAAGTAGACGGCGTGATCCGGGTGCTTCCCGGCTTCGCGCGCGACGTGGAGCGCGGCCGCACCGCCAGCGTGCAGGTGTTGTTGGATGGAACCAATTCCAATACCGCGTCGATTGTATCCGCCTACGCCGGCCAAGCGATCCAACGTTACGCCAGCCAGGTGATGAATCGGCGCCAGCGCGTCAAGCTGCTCGCGGCGGCCGGCCCGGAGCGCGCCGCGGTTCCCCAAGTCGACGCGCGCACGCGCGTTTGGTTCAATCCCGATCTGCGCAGCCGCAATTATTTCGTCCCCGGCGTGGTGGTCAACATCATTATGCTGGTCACCTTGTCGCTCACCGCCATGGCCATTGTCCGCGAAAAAGAGATCGGCACGATGGAG
Source organism: Bryobacteraceae bacterium (assembly GCA_035293905.1). Taxonomy (GTDB): domain Bacteria; phylum Acidobacteriota; class Terriglobia; order Bryobacterales; family Bryobacteraceae; genus Palsa-187. The sequence goes on along the minus strand of DATGLY010000137.1, from coordinate 57,197 downwards.
CAATTGATGGTGACTCCCCTCCGCCCGCTCGAGTTGATTTTGGGAAAAACGCTGCCCTTTGTCGCCATCGGCTTCTGGGACATGATTCTGGTGGTGACGGCATCGCTGGCGATCTTTCGCGTCCCTTTCGCCGGCAACTTCGGGTTGCTGTGCTTTGCCGCTTTTCTTTTTATATTAACCACGCTCGGCGCGGGCCTGTTCATCTCCACAATTTCGCGAACGCAGCAGCAGGCCAACATGTCTACGTTCCTGCTCTTTCAGCCGTTTATGATGCTCAGCGGCTTCACCTTTCCCATTCGCAACATGCCTGAGGCCGTACAGTGGTTCACTTATCTGAATCCCATGCGGTATTTCATGGAAATCGTCCGCGGCATCTTTCTGCGAGGCTCGGGAATCGACACGCTTTGGCCGGATCTGTTGGCGCTGGGCGGACTTGGCGCGACCGTCTTGTGGATGAGCGTCCGGCGGTTTCATAAGCAGTTGGAATGACCGCCGCCGCTCTCCGGTTCGCTGGCCGCTGAAATTCCTCCCGGGGTGGGTCCCCAACGTTATTCCGTTCCGTAGTTAATCTCCAGCTTCCGCGAGCGGAATCCGGAAAATACAAGCACTCCCGCGGTCACCAGCAGCAGTCCAGCTATCGTGGCCCAGGCGCCCGGCGGCTCGGCGGAAGAAATCAAAAGGCGTTGGAAGAGGCTCAGGCCGCGGTCGGGCGAGGCCACTACCGGAGATAACGCCTGAAGATAAAAGATGATGCTGATCTTCTTGAGTCCCGCCGGCAGGAACAAGTTGATGCTTTCCCAGAGCAGCACGAATGCGGCCGGAAGAATTGGATTCCGGAACAGAAGCCCGGCCAGCAGAAAGATGCTTCCGTAACCGGCGCAAGCCAGCGCCGTTACGCCAAGGTATGCGGCGATGTGGCCCCAACCGGGCCCTTGCAGATATTCGCGCACCGCGCCGCGATCGAAGTGCCAGCCAAGCGCCGCGATCTGGAGAGCCGTTCCTGTAACGAAGATCGTCACGGCGGCTGCCAAGCCCGCCAAATACTTTCCGCCGAGCAGGACATCGCGGCGCATCGGCGCGAGGAGATAGAAGTGGAGGCTTTTATCGAGCATTTCTCCGCGGATCAGGTTCATGAAGATCCCCGCGCAGCCGAAAAACACTGCGAGCCGAAGATAAAAAAATTGGAAGACGGTGGCGAAAATGGCCGAGTCCTTTTGCAAATTGCAACGGTCCTGCTCATTGATCCTTTCGATCTTGCCATCCGCCACGACGAACGTGAAATCGCTGTCGCCGTCGGTGTAGCGATAGATCGCAAGGTCATGGAAGCCGCCATTGCGCAACCTTCGCCCTTGGGCAATCGCCCGGCTGGAGTACGGCTCCCCGGCGGCGGCAAACAATTGGTCGGCCGTCATTCCCTCGTGAATGGAGCGTAGCGCCTCCGTCGCGACGGGGTGCGCCGCAGCCAGCTCCTGGCGATGCTCGTGATCGCGCGTGACATCGATGGCGTGGATTAGATAAAGCAGCGCGGGCGCGAACGCCGGCAAATAGACCCACCATCCGCGGCGCGAGAAAAAAGTCTTCTTCAGCTCCAGCCGGATCACGGCTGCGATCTGCTTTTTCATCGCGACTCCTCCCCGATCAGATAACCGTAAACCGCGTTAACGTTGTCGTCTACGGGCATGATTCCTTCCAGTTCGACGCCGTCGAGCGCAATATGGTTCAGCGTGCGGTAGAACCGGGCTGGGTCGCGAGTCTTCACCAGAACCCCGCCGCCGTCCGACGCCAGGCGCGCCTCGACGACATGATCCATTTCAAACAGCTTCGAGGCGAGCGCGCCGGGCCGGTCGCAGCGAATCCAGACTTGCATGGGCTGGTCGCGAATCTCGCTTCGCACGCTTTGAATCTGGCCTTCCGCGACGACATAGCCGTTGCTCAATAGAATCACTTGGTCGGAGATCTGATCCACTTCGTGAAGCACGTGGCTCGATACGATCACGTGGCGGCCCTCGCGCGCCATTTCGCGGAACAGCGCGATGGTCTCGTTGCGCACCAAGGGATCAAGGCCGTTTAAAGGCTCGTCGAGCACCAGCACGCGAGGTTCGTGCGCGATGGCTTGCGCCAACCGGATGCGCTGCCGCATGCCTTTGCTATAAGCCGCCACCTTGCGATGCGCGGCTTCAGACATGTGTACGCGCGCAATCGCGGCGTTGGCTTGCTTTGCGCAGCGTTCGTGCGAATAGCCGAACAACCGCAAAAAGGAATAGACGAATTCGTAACCGCTCAGGCCCTTGGGGAACGAATCGAATTGAGTGGCGTAGCCGACCAGATGACAGAGCCGCGCCGGATCGTTGGGAGCAACGTCCAGCACGAGGATATCGCCGCGCGTGGGCTGGATTAGGCCCGTCATCAAGTTCATCAGAGTCGTTTTGCCCGAACCGTTGGGACCCACCAGGCTGGTGATGCCCGGAGGAATCGACAATGTGACGCGATTCACCCCCAGCACTTCGCCATAAAAGCGCGAGACGTTATCGAAGACGACTCGATCCGTCACTTGACCACCTCAAACGCTTTGACGCGCCGCGCCAGCAGCCATAGGCAAAGCGCGGATGCCGCCGCCAGCGCGATCCACGCCTGAGTTGCTGAAATGTTGGCGGCCTGCTCATCCCGAAACATTTGGGACCAAATCGCCGACATCGCCTGCCGCGGGTCCAGCAGGCTTCCGTAACTTGTCCGCACGATGGAATTGACGGCGGCGGCCAGTCCACCCCCCGCGAAAAGAACCGCGAGAATGAGCGCGCCTCCGGCGACGCTCCACTTTACCGAGGCGGAAAGAGCCAGCGCCAGCAGCGACAAAAACAAATCCCAAGTGATCAGTCCGGCCAGCAACGAACCGGCGATCCAGGCGTTGTCGCGAGTCCACTGCCAGCCAGCCAACTCCGCCTGCACCCCGAATACAAACAGGCCGGGAATCCACGTGATCAGCGAAAGGAAGTAGAGCAGCAGGCTCATTTTGCCCGCGACGTATTCGACGCGGCCGAACGGACGCGAGAAGTATAGAGGAAGCGCGCGATTGGCGAGATCGGGAGCGACCAGGCCCGGCCCAATGAAGGACGTAAGCAGGCAGGCCATTCCACCTTGGAATCCGCAATAGAATTCAAAGAATTGATTGTTGATTTGAAAAATGCGGCCGGCCGGAATGTTGAGATTTTCTAGAATGCTGAGATTATGGGACGCGTAGATAAAGACGGCGCACAAAATCGGATAAAAGAAGCACGCCATAAAGTACAAAACGAGAAACCGGGACTGCATCAGGCGGCCGTAACCGGAGCGTCCCAGAATCAAAAAGCGCGACCAACCCGGCGTTCTCGCGCCCTCGTATGGTTTGTATGTCTGCTTATAGACCGCCATGGGGTCCTTGCTCCATCGCGTTCATGAAAATCTCTTCCAGCGTGTCGCGGCGGTAGTTCAGCCGCCGCAGCTCCACGTCTCGACAGGCGGCCCAGCGATAAATTTCACGCAGTTCGAAGCCTTCCGGCAGCACCATCCGAAAGCGCCCCAGGCCTAAATGAGAGCATTCGCAGCCCAAGGCCGACATGGCCTCGGCAAATCCGTGATGATGGCCCACCGCTTCCAATTCCACGAAGCGCTTGTTAGCGCGCCGCTCCTGTTCGAGATTGCAGGACTCCACGATGCGGCCCTGCTTCAGAATCAGCACCTCCTCGCAGGTCTCTTCCACGTCGCGGAGCAGATGTGAGCAGATCAGCAGCTTCATTTGGCCCGAATCCCGCATATCCTGAATCAGCCGGATCATGCGCTGGCGCGCCGGCGGATCCAGGCCGTTGGTGGGTTCGTCCAAAATTAAAAACTGAGGACCGTGAACAATGGCTTGGGCCAGCTTCGCCAATTGTTTCATTCCCAGTGAATAGGCCCCAAGCAGCCGGTAGCGCGCCTCGCCCAACCCGACATAAAATAGCACTTCATGCGCGCGCTCCAATGCGGCGTCCGCGGGAAGTCCGGAAAGTTCTCCCATCATTCGCACGAAAGCGACCGCCGTCATGTTGGCGATGAAGGCGTCGTTTTCGGGCATGTAGCCGATCATGGCGCGGATCTGCGGCAGATCCCGGCGGATATCGTAGCCGAGCACGCGCGCCGTGCCGGCGCTGGGAGAGCAGAATCCCACGAGAGTCTGGATCAGCGTCGATTTTCCCGCGCCGTTGGGCCCGAGCAGGCCGATGGAGCGGCCCGAAAGCGAAACCCGCAAATCCGCGAGGATTTCGCGGCTTCCAAACCGGACTCCCAGGCCGTCTAATTCCAGCACGCTCATGGAAATCGCGAAGCGGACGGAAGTCCACCGCGGGCCAAAGCACGCCCGGCGTCATAAAGCCAGCTTTCCCACATCGTAGTTATGGGCCGAACAACCCTACCGGATCGAACGAGACGATGCGCCATTTTGTTCCTCGTTTTTCAATTACGCACCTCACAATCTTACGCCGGGGCGGGTCCTGATCGATTTGCATCAGCCAATCGAGCGCGATCGAGCGCTTACGGGCGTCGCCCTGGTCCGATACGAATTCCACGCTGGACGACACTTCGGACCGGTCGAGGAGCGACCGCACATCGCCCGAAAGCTGGACATAGCCCGGCATTTTGGGGTCGAAGTGATCCAAAAATGCGTCGGCGTCCTTGTCGGCCAGGTTCTCCACTGCGGTGCGGAAAAAGTCCAAAACATCGTGGGGAGCGTCTTGCGGAGGGAATTCTTGGGCCAGCAGAGCGGCGATGGCAAAGGCGAAGATCACGTCCGGTAACGCGCGTTAATTCGAATGTACTCCTCGGTCAGATCGCAGGTCCAGAAGCGGGCGCGGCCGCGCGCACGGCCGCGAATCGCGAACCGGATCAGGCACTCCGGGCCATCCAGCTTTTGCTTGAGCTCGTCCTCGGAAAAATCGGCTGCGACTCCGCCTCGGCAAACCCCGACTCCTTGCATATCGATATCCACCTGGCGCGGGTCGAAGGCCACGCCCGCGTTGCCAGCGGCGGAAAGAATCCGGCCCCAGTTCGGGTCGGAGCCGGCGATGGCGGTTTTCACCAGCAGCGAATTGGCGATGGCCCGCGCCATTCGTTCGGCGGCGCGGTCGTTGGCGGCGCCGACGATCTCAATCGTCACCAGCTTGCGCGCGCCCTCGCCGTCCCGGACGATTTGCACGGCCAGCGACTCCAAGACTTCGGCCAGCGCGCTCTCAAACGCCTTCGCCGGCGGACGAACTCGCGAGGCTCCGTTGGCGAAAATGGCGGCGGTGTCGTTGGTGGAGGTGTCGCCGTCGACGGAAATTCGCTCGAAGCTGCGGCCGATGGCCCGTTTGAGCGCCAAGCGAACCGACGCGGGAGAAAGAACGGCGTCTGTCATAACGAATGCGAGCGTGGTGGCCATGCGCGGATGGATCATGCCGGAGCCCTTCGCCATGCCGGCGATCCGCACTCCCCTCAACTCTGCAAAGGCGGTTTTCGGGCGCGTATCGGTGGTGAGAATCGCCGCGGCGGCATCCTCGAAGCCGTCGGGAGAAAGGCCCGAGCACAGGCGAGGGAGGGCGCGCAGAATCAAGGCGGAATCCAGCTCCACTCCGATCACTCCGGTTGAGGCGGGCAGCACTTGGCGGGGCTGAATGTGCAACGTTTTCGCCGCGGCTTGCACGCATTCCATCGCGACCCGTTCGGCCGTCCGAGTCGCGCAATTGGCGTTCCCTGCGTTGGCCAGCACGGCGCGCATTTTTCCGCCTGAGGCTTGTAGATTGCGCCGCGCCACCGTCACCGGTCCTGCGACAACGCGATTTTTCGTGAAAACCGCGGCGGCGGAAGCAGGCGAATCGGATACGATAAGAGCCAAGTCGTCCTTGGCCGCTTTACGAATGCCCGCATAAAGAGACGCATAACGGAACCCTCGCGGCTTGTTCATGCCAGCTCCTCATCGGCTTCCATCGGGAATCCGTTCAGAAACGCGGCGGCTTCCATCCTCTTTTTTCCCTCCCATTGCACTTCCAGCAATTCCACGGCGCCATCCGCGCAGCCTGCATAAAGGCGGCGTTCCCGGGCGGACAAATGGCGCGGCTCAACGATCCTATCGGCGGCCTGGGCCTTCCACACATGCAAACGCCGCCCCCGCAAGAAGGCGTAGCATCCCGGCCAGGGTTGAAATCCCCGGATGCGATTCAAGATCTCGCGCGCGCTCCTCGACCAATCGATGTGGCCGTCTTCTTTCTTCAGAATCGGCGCATAGGTCGCCTGGGAGTTGTCCTGCGGCTCGGCCCGCAGGCGCGGCAGATCCGCAAGCGCCCGCGCCAACACGCCGGCCCCGGCCCTGGCGAGGCGCGCGCTCAGTTCCACGGCTGTCTCTTTTTCGCCGATCTCGGTCTCCCATTTCAGCAGTATGGGCCCTGTATCAAGTCCGGCGTCGAGGCGCATGATGGTCACGCCCGTGAGCCTTTCGCCGCGCGCGATGGCCCATTGCACCGGAGCCGCGCCGCGATACTTCGGGAGCAGCGATGCGTGGACGTTCACAACTCCCATCGGCGGAATTCCCAGGATTGCCGGCGGAAGGATTTGCCCGTAGCCCACGGCCACCATTGCCTCCGGCGCCAAATGGCGCAGCTGTTCGACGACCTCCGGACGGCCTACGCGCTCCGGCTGCTGGACGGACAATCCCAGCCGGAGCGCAGCCAGTTTCACCGGCGGGCTCTGAAGCTGCTGGCCACGGCCTTTGGGCCGGTCGGGTTGCGTGAAAACGGCGGCCACTTCATGACCCGCGGAAACCGTTTGCTCCAGGGACGGAACGGCAAAGTCCGGGGTGCCGAGGAATACCAGTCTCACCGACGCTCAGCCCCACTCGTTGGCCTTTTGCAGCTTGCGGATCTTGCGCCGGATCAAATCGCGCTTCAACGGGCTGATGTGGCTAATATACAGCTTCCCGTTCAAATGATCCGTTTCATGCAAGAACGCCCGAGCCAATAGATCCTCCCCCGTCATCTCGAACGGCTTTCCTTTGACGTCGAAAGCGCGCACCGTTACTTTGTGGGCGCGCGTCACCGGCTCCCGAAAGCTCGGAAGGCTGAGACATCCTTCTTCGCTAGTTTGCGAGCCCTGCTTATCGACGATCTCCGGATTAATGAGGACGATTTTCTGGGCGGGATCTTCGCCCGTGGAGATGTCGATCACGGCGATGCGCTTGCCCAAGCCGATTTGCGGCGCGGCGAGACCCACCCCCTTGGCCGCGTACATGGAGGCGAACATATCTTCGACCAGCGTGTGAAGATCCTCGGTGTCGAAAGCCGTGATAGGTTCGGCGGGCTGCTCGAGCACCGGCTGGCCGTATTTCACGATCGAATAGATCATTAAAAATTCTTCACTTGTTCGAGATAACCACTATAGTTTCGCTTCGTCTCCTCAAGCGAATCGCCGCCGAATTTTTCGAGCGCCGCCGAGGCGAGCACCAGCGCCACCATGGCCTCGCCGATGACGCCCGCGGCCGGAACGACAGCCACATCGCTGCGCTCATAGGCCGCCAGCGCAGGCTCGCGCGTAACCAGATCCACGCTTTCCAGGGGCCTTCGCAGCGTGGAGATCGGCTTGAGAAAACCGCGCACGACTACGTCCTGGCCGTTGGTCATTCCGCCTTCCAGGCCGCCGGCGCGATTGGCGCCGCGGAAAAAACGGCGGTCCTTGCGATCGTAATGGATCGTGTCTTGAACCTGCGATCCGTACGATTGGGCTCCTTCCACGGCGCAGCCCACTTCCACACCCTTCACGGCTTGCATCGACACGATGGCCTGGGCAAGTCTTCCGTCCAGCCGGGAATCCCAGGTGGCGTGCGAGCCCAAACCGGGAGGAACGCCGTGGGCGACCACTTCAAAGACGCCCCCCACCGTGTCGCCCGTGCGATAGGCATGATCCACGGCCGCTTTCATTTGCTGCTCGGCTTGCGCGTCGGCGCAATTCAGCAAAACTTCATTTCGGCGGCTCAGTTCGACCAATTCCTGCCACCCAACGGATCGGCTCAGCCGCGCCGCGCCCACTTGAATCACGTGGCTCAGAACGCCGATGCCCAACTCGCCCAGAAAGGCCTTCGCCACGGCCCCGGCCGCGACGCGCGCGGCGGTCTCGCGCGCGCTGGCGCGCTCTAAAATATAGCGCGCATCCTGCAAATTGTATTTGATCGCGCCGGCCAGATCGGCGTGCCCGGGCCGAGGGCGCCTGACCGGTTTTCGCTTGTCTTCGACCCCTTCCGCACCTTCCACCGGCAGGGCCTCGGTCCAGTTCTCCCAATCCTTGTTTTTGATCAAAATCGCGATGGGCGAGCCGATGGTCTTCGAATGCCGCACGCCGCTGACGATGTGCGCGCAATCCGACTCGATTTTCATGCGCCCGCCGCGGCCGTAGCCCTGCTGGCGGCGCCATAACTCGCGATCGATGGCTTGGACCGAAACGGGCACGCCCGCTGGCAGGCCGGACAGCGTGGCCACCAAACATTCTCCATGCGATTCCCCCGCGGTTTCAAAGCGCAGCATCGAAAAAACTTATGGTAACAGGGGGCTCAGGCCGCGGCTGCTTGGAGCCGGATTTTGATAGACTGAATGTCCATGAATGACTTCACGAAGGCTTCTCTGTGTTTCGCCGCTGCCTTCACCTTGTCAGCGGCCTGGCTGCCGGCGCAGGAAAAGAAGTCCACGCCGGCGAAGTCGAAAATTCTTCAGCCTCAGATGACGGTGGAGACGGGTTCTTACGCCGCTCCCGCCGGCAAGCTGGGCGATAAGCCCGACCAGCCTTGGAGCTCCACCACTGTCGGCGCGGCCGTGGACGGCAAACCCAATCCGGGCGCCATGGTGGTGACTCGCGTCGGCGAAATCGTCGATTTCTCGTGCTATCTGCAAGTCGGCAAGCATGGCGAAAAACATCGCGACTGCGCGCAAAAATGCCTCCGCAATGGCCAGCCTATCGGATTGCTGACGCAAGACGGCGCGCTTTACATGCTGATGGAGGAGGAGCACGACCCGCGCCGCGACGGGATGACCAATTTCCGCCAAGCCGCCATCGACCGCGCCGCGCAAATCATGGAAGTGACCGGCACGGAATGGTCGCTGAACGGCTATCACGCTCTGTACGTTCATGGGTTCGTCAAGAAGTGAACGGCAACCTGCCGCGGCGGTAGAATAAGGCTTCATGAAGGCGGGGCTTTTATCCGCGCTCGCCGCGCTCGGCGCCGTTATAAGCGCGCAGACGTTGCAGGGCGACGCGCTGCTTAAGCTCATGCGCCGAGGCGGCTACATCCTCGTGATGCGCCACGCCAGCTCGCCGCGCGAGGTTCCCGATAAACAGACGGCCAATCCGGATAACGCCAAACCCGAACGGCAATTGGATGCGGAGGGGCGGGCCTCCGCCGGCGCGATGGGCAAGGCCCTGCGCGATCTAAAGATTCCCATCGGAGAAGTGCTTTCCAGCCCCACCTATCGGGCGCTTGAGACGGTGAAGTACGCCCAGCTCGGAGCTGCGCGCACCTACGCCGAGTTGGGCGATAACGGCCAAAGCATGCAAGGCGGCACGCAAGCCCAAGCGGAGTGGCTGCGGGACAGGGTGAAGCAGTTCCCGAAGGGAACCAATACGGTCATCGTTACGCATGCGCCGAATTTGACCGGCGCGTTTCCCGAGCTGGCCCAAGGCGTAGAGGACGGCGAAGCCCTGATTTTCGGCCCCGACGGAAAGGGCGGAGCGGTGCTCGTCGCCCGCGTCAAGATCGGCGAATGGGCCAAAATGGTGCATTGACCTCCGAAATTCCCACCAACGCGGTATGCCCCGAAACTCCTCAGCAGCTCGCGGAAGCTCTGCGCGCCTGCGCGGCAGAACATCGGACGATCCGTTTGGGAGGGCGATTTTCCAAAGATCGGCTGGGAGGCCGCCCACTTTCCGCGGCCGCGACCGTTTCCACCCGCGCCATGGATCGCGTATTGAAGTACGATCCACGTGACTTGACGGTCAGCGTGGAAGCGGGAATGCCCTGGGCGGATCTGGAGAGAACTTTGCGCAAGCACCGACAAATGCTGCCGCTCGACCCTGGATGGCCGGAATCCACGGTGGGAGGCGTGGTGGCCGCGAACGTGAGCGGGCCGCGCCGCCGCCTCTATGGAACGGCTCGGGATATGGTCATCGGAATGACCTTCGCCACCCTGGAAGGCAAGCTTGTCGACAGCGGCGGGATGGTCGTGAAAAACGTCGCCGGGCTGGATATGGCGAAACTTATGATCGGATCCTTCGGAACTCTTGCCGGGATCGCGACCGTAAATTTCAAGGTGTTTCCCCTTCCAGCCGAGTCGCGGACCTTCGTGTTTGAATTTGAGACCGCCGCGGAGGCTTTCGCCCAGCGCGATCGTATCCTCCAGAGCGTGTTGCAACCCGCGGCTCTTGACATTGTGAATTGGCCCGCTGGATTCCGGCTGCTGGTGCAAGCGACGGGAAGCCGGCGAGTGGTGGATCGCTATGCCCGCGAGCTGGCCGGCGCCAAGATCGAGGACGAATCCATCTGGTGCGAAGTCTGCCAATTTACTCCGCGCTTTTTGGCCGCCAATCCCCAGGGCGGCGTAATTCCAATGGTTTCGAAGCTGAGCGAAATGGCGGCGATCGCGGACAGCCTTAAGGCGCCGTTTATCGCTCGCGCGGCTTCGGGAGTCATCTACGCGCATTATGCGCGCAATGCGCCGGAGGTCGAGCTGGGCGCGGGTTTTGAAGTGATGACGAAGGTGAAAGACATGTTCGATCCCGAGCGCCTGCTCAACCGGGGGCGCCTGTATGGCCGCATCTGAACGGACCGTAATCGACGCGCCTCTGCAAGAGGACCTGGCGCGCTGCGTCCACTGCGGCTTGTGCCTGAACGCCTGCCCGACTTACCGCGAGCTGCGCCTGGAAATGGATTCGCCGCGGGGCAGGATTTATCAAATGACCCAGGTGCGTCAGGGCGCGCCGATCGGCGATTCTTACCGCGAGCATATCGGCTTATGTCTCGCCTGCCGCGGCTGCGAGACGGCCTGTCCCTCCGGGGTGCCATACGGACGGCTGGTGGAAGCCGCCCGAGCTGAGATCGAGCGCCGCACGCGCCGCCCGCTAGGCGAGCGGCTGCTGCGCTGGTTCGTTTTTGACCGCCTCCTGCCCAGCCGAACCTGGCTGACCCTGGCCGGCGCGGCAATGTTTTTGTATCAGGCGTCCGGACTTCAGAAACTCGCGCGCGGCTCCGGCTTTATGAAGTTGATCGGCAAACTGGGCGAGATCGAGCCGCTGGCGCCAGGCGTGGAGACGCCCTTTTTTTATCGAAACTTGGGCCGCGTCTTTCGGGCGCAGGGCGAGCGTAAGCATAGAGTGGCGTTCCTGGCCGGCTGCATCGCCAATATTTCGTTCGCCAGGCTCAACGAAGCTACTGTTCGCGTGCTTCAGGCCAACCGGTGCGAGGTCGATATCCCCGCCGGCCAGACCTGTTGCGGCGCGCTGGCGGTGCATGCGGGAATGCGCGAACCTGCCCGGCGGCAAGCGCGGCGGAATATCGATGCCCTCCTGGAGGGCGGCTACGACGCGATTCTAACCAACGCCGGCGGCTGCGGCACGACCTTGAAGGAATATCACGAGCTGTTGGAACACGATCCCCTCTACGCCGAAAAGGCCAGGCGATTCGTGGCGCTGGTGAAGGATGTGAACGAGTTCCTCGCTTCGATAGATCTCAATCCTCGCATGGGCGAGGTTCGCGCCACGGTGACGTATCAGGACTCCTGTCATCTGGCGCACGGGCAAAAAATCCGTTCCGCGCCCCGCAAACTGCTGGCGAGCGTTCCCGGCCTCACGTTGAAAGAGATGCGGCTTTCCGATCTGTGCTGCGGAAGCGCGGGAATCTATAACGTGGTCCACACGGATATGGCGATGCGCCTGCTGGCGAAGAAAATGGAGAGCGTCAACGCCACGGGAGCCGAGCGCATCGCCGCGGCCAATCCCGGCTGCATGCTCCAGCTTCGCGCCGGCGTTGAGAAATTCGGCCATGGGCAGCGAGTTTCCCATGTGGTCGAGATTTTGGATGAAGCTTACCGCGCGGCCAGACCATAGCGCCCACGGCCCGGTGCTGACCGGATCGCGCTCTTGCTTGACACTCGCCCGGTCCAGCGATAGTCTACCGATAGCGAGGAACGAGCAGAATGCGCCGTCGCATATTGGGTTCGATCATCCCCTGGGCCGCCCTGTTTTGGGTCCCCATCGCGTTCGGCCAGCCGGCGCCCTACGAACCGCCGAAAGGTCCCGCGCCGCGGCTGGCCAATGGCCACCCGGATTTTAGCGGAGTGTGGCAGAGCCCGCGCATGGCCGATATCACCAAGGACACGCCCTGCTGCAAAGGCGCGGGCGAGCTTCCTTACACCGCGTGGGGCAAACAGCAATGGGAAAGCTACGACACCGCCAAGGGCGACTACACCGGAAGTTGCCTGCCTTTTGGGCTGATGCGCAGCGTGGGCGGGCCGCATCCTATCCAGATCGTTCAGAACGATAAGTACATCGCGATGTTGTATGAGCAGAACAGTTGGTTCCATGTGACGCCCATCGACGGCCGGCCTCATCCGAAAAATCCAGATCCCACCTGGTTCGGGAATTCCGTGGGGCGCTGGGAGGGCGACACCTTGGTGATTGACACCATCGCCTTTAATGGCAAGACGCGCCTGGACACCGACGGCCATCCGCACAGCGACCAGTTACATACCATCGAGCGGTTCACTCGCCGCGATTTGGGCCACATCGATTACGTTCTGACGATCGAGGATCCCAAAACCTACACGCGCAAGTGGGACAGCGTGCGGGTTTGGACGCTGCGGCCGGATTGGGAAATCATGGAGTATTCCTGCGAGGAAAACAACAAGGATCTCAAGGAGGGCCACATCGCGGTTGGCGTGAACCCGGTGAGTCCGTAACCCAAGCTAATTCTTTTTTGGCTCCAAGATCGAAATTTCTCCGAAATAGAAGGGGTCTTCGGCCCAATCTTTCAAGTACGGATTTCCTTCGACCGCGCGAATCTTGCCCGTCTCCTGGTAGTTGTCTAACAGCGCCTGACGGATTCCCGTGGGCTTCGGAAACAGGAAATAATCGTAAACGAAATCGAAGCTGCGATAGCCGTGCACCAGGATCTTGGCATAGTGCTTGGTTCTGATTCTGGTGAGAATGCCGGTGAAATCTCCCGCGCCGGAATAGCCGCGGTCGCCGATGCTGGTGGCTCGATCGCCCACGATCGCCTTTTCTTTGATATAAGGCCAAGTGCCGAGATCGAGCAGAACCAGCTTGGCCGGCACGCCCCGAAACTGGGCTTCGATATCGTGAACATAGCGGTAGGCGTCGTTCGGAATCGGCCGCAGCGGGATTCTTATGAACCCCAGCCCGCTAAACGTGAGCGCGACGGCCGCGGTCATGGCCGCAGCCCGAGACCAAATCTCGATCGCGGTTTTGGAGCCTTCAAGAGCGGAATCCCAGACCGACGCCAGTCCGGCCACGAACCATACCATGGCCTGGAGCGACCCGGGCCCCATGTGATTCAGCATCCAGCCCAGGCCGCTCGTGTAGGTCTGGACGAGAAACACGAACAAACACATCAGCCAGGCGCCGAGCAGCGGACTCATATTCCGGCTGCGGAGGATAGCGGCGCCGCCCAGCAGCAGGACGGCGAAATAAGCCCATGCATCCATGGCGTGCTGAAAGCTGCGCAGCGGAGCGACCTTGTGCTGGCTGAGCATGTAAAACACCCAGTAATAGAAAGGCTGCCCCCAAATCGCGAAGCAAACGGCGATCGAAGCGCCGTATAACAGAAGCGCGCCGCCAGCGAAGGCGGCCAGCCGCTTCCATTGCCTGTCCCAAACCAGCAGAAAAGCGCCATAGCAGACTCCCCAGATCAGCGCGTTTTGGCGCACGAAGAATCCGGCCGTGACCATGACGGCCATCGCGGCGAGGACCGCGGCCGAGCGAGTCTCGATATAACGCAACAGGAGGTAAAACGCGGCGACGTTGGCGACTTCCGCCAGCGCGTCGGCGTGGAGATTATGAGCAAAGTGATTGGTGATGGAATTGGTCGCCGCCAGCATCAGCGCGGCAAAGCCAAACGCATTCCACAGCCATCCTTCGCCCCTTTTGGTTTCTGGAAAGGCCAGCCGCAAAATCAGGCGCGAGCATAGCAGGCCAACAAATGCCGCCACGGCCGCATAGCCCAACTGGATGACGCGATAGGTGGGAATGGACCACGCCCTTCCCAAAATCACGCCCAGCAGGTGCGTCAGTAATTGAGCGCCCGGGACGTAATTAATGGAGTCGTTGTTGAACTGGGGGGCGTAGAGAGGGTAGCCGACGGAGAATTTCAGAATATCGTTCATGAAATCCCCTTCCGACCAGATCAACATATCCGCCGGGAAGGTGACGTAGGAGGCTACCCAGAAAAAGTAGACGCCCAGCAAGGAAACCGAACAGGCGGCCAGAAAGGCCAGAGCTGTGATTTCCGGCCGCGCCGCCGCGCGCCTACGAATCAGGTAAAAACCGGGGGCCGCGCCTAGGATCGCGGCGATGAACACTCCGGTAAGCAGAACCGCTTTTTCCGCCGGTCTTCCGCTTTGGATCGCGGCGATGGCCCACGCCAGCGCCAGCGCGGCGGCGATGACGGCAGCCGCCATCGCGCCCGCGCCACCCACGCCCGCCAAGCCCCCGCCAGATGGACGGGTTTGCCGCGATGGAGAGGAAACCGTTGCGCTCATAGCCGTTAGCCCGGTCTCCGGTAGAGGCGCAACTCGTGCCCGAACCCGAGCCGGTAAAGGGTCTCCGAGCGCTCTTCCATCAGCCCCGCCAGCCGCGCAACCTCTTCCACCTGCGCGATGGGAGTATAGCGGATCCACTGCCGCGAAACCACCAGATCCTGGCTCCAGTTCAGCAGCGCCCGCCATCTCGGGCGGCGGCACATATCTTTGTACAACAGCGTGCCCCCCGGCTTGACCCGCGCAATGGCCGCTTCCAGCGTCGGACGGCGCAAATCCAGCTTGACATGATGCATCACGTCGATCAGGCTGACCATATCGAAAGTCGTTTCCGGCCAATCGGCGAGGCCGCGGGACAGATGCAGGCGGAGCCGCCCGCCCTCCTCCGCCGTAAGCCCGTTTTGCTTCATCGAGGCGGCCATGCTCAGCGCCGCTTCGGAAATGTCCAGGCCCGTCGCTTCAATTTCCTTTCCGGAGCGCAGCGCCAGGGCAAGCAGCAGCCCACAGCCGCAACCGATATCGAACACGCTGCCGGAATCCGGCACCAGCGAAAGCAACACCTCCACGGGGCAGGTATAGGGACGCCATTGCTGCATGCGGCGCCGAACGCCTTTTCCAGACCGATATAGCGATTTGGCCATCTCCGCCGCTTGAGATGCGCTTAGGGTTGTGGGAGCGCAAATCATGAATGGGATGCCGTTGGCATTCTGGCCGGATTCCGACCTGTCCCTGCACAAGCTTTGCCATTCGACGGGAAGGCTTTCCCGATCCGGCTCGGCCCAACTTCGCGCTTCAGCCCGCGATTTTCCGTCCGCCCGTCCCGAAACAAAGGCTGCTTTCCGAATGATTTAGATCTGGCGGCTATGTTCCCAGCGTCGCGGCCGCTACCCTCTCTTGCCCGGCGTACCAGCCGATCGCCTCGCGCAGCCCTTCTTCGAGGCCAAACCGCGGCGTCCAACCCAAAAGCCGCCGGGCTTTGGAGCAGTCCAGATATTGGCGGGGAATTTCGTGATTCGCCTCGTTGAGAATCACCGGATCGATCGAATCTTTGCCCATGAGACAGAGAATGCGCCGCACCAAATCCAGGACGGAAACCGGCGTCTCGTTGCCGAAGTTGAACGCCTCGCCGGCAAACTCGGGTAATCGTTCGGCGAGTTGAAGATAAGCCTCCACGGCGTCGCGAACGTAGAAATAATCGCGGACCGGCGTTCCATCGCTGCGAATGACCGGAGCTTCGCCGCGCAAAGCGGAACGAATGCTCCCCGGCACAAGGCGGTTGAAGTTCAGGTCTCCGCCTCCAAACAAATTGCCGCAGCGCGTGATGGCCACCGGCAGCCCGTAAGTGTGGAAATAAGAAAGCGCCACCAGATCGGCGCAGGATTTTGAGACGTCATAGGGAAACCGGCCCTGAAGCGGCATATCTTCGGTGTAAGGCAGCCGTTCCTGCTCCCCGTAGGCTTTATCGCTGGATGCGACGACGATTCGCTTCACCAGCCGGGAACAGGTCTTGGAGGCTTCCAGTAAGTTCCACGTCCCCCGAATGTTGGACTCGAAGGTGGAAAGCGCGGAGCGGGCGGCCGTGCCCACGATGGTCTGGGCGGCTAGATGAAACACCGTGTCAATCTCATATTCGTTCAGAATCCGGGTGAGAAGATCCAGGTCTTCCAGTTCCCCGCGGACCAGATTCACCCGGGTCCATACGGAAGACTGAACCAGCCGGCTCTGCGGAACCCAGTCCCGCACCAGGCAGGCCACCTGCGCCCCCCGGTCAGCCAGCGCCTCGGTGATCCAGGAGCCCAGCAACCCCGTGGCGCCCGTGACAAAGACTGCGCGGTCGCGCCAAAATTCTTTTATTTCCATATCTTCCAAGGCGCCTCGCCGCTGGACCAAAGGGATTCCAGAAGGAGCTTTTCTCGCAGCGTGTCCATAGGCTGCCAAAAGCCCGGATGGCGGAAGGCCATCAGCTCCCCCTCCTTCGCTAGCTGAACCAATGTCTCCTGCTCCAGAATGGTCCCATCGTTCTCCAGATAATCGAAAAGCTTCGGATTGAATACAAAGAATCCGCCATTAATCCAGCCCTCGTCGGTTTGGGGCTTTTCCGCGAACTCGCAGACCGTACTGCCGCGGAGCGTCAGATTTCCGAAACGAGAGGGCGGCCGGACTGCCGTTACCGTGGCGATTTTGCCATGAGATTTGTGGAAATCCAGCAGGGCGCAGATATTTACATCGCCCAAGCCGTCGCCGTAGGTCATCATGAACGGCCCATCGCCGATCCATGGGCGCAGTCGCAGCAGACGGCCTCCCGTCATGGTCTCCAGGCCGGTGTCGAAAAGGCCCACGCTCCAGCCGATGCCGCTTCCGTTGGCGATCGTACGGACGCCCGTGCTCAGGTCGATGAAATAATCGCTCGAATGAATCGGGAAATTATGAAAGTATTCTTTGATGGTTTCCCCTTTGTATCCGCAGGCGACCAAAAACTCCGTGAAGCCGTGAGCGGCGTACACCTGCATGATGTGCCACAAGATCGGCTTGCCGCCGATTTCGACCATCGGCTTGGGCCGCACCGAGGTTTCTTCGGCGAGTCTGGTCCCTTTACCGCCGGCGAGAATGACGGTTTTCATATGCAGGTGTTGAAAGGCCGATTGCGAATGCCCGTTGAGCGGTGTTGAGCACATCCCTGACCGAAGCCTGCAACTATCAGATTTCTGGATGGTTGCCAGTAGGATCGATGCCGCCGGTCTGGTGCGTCAAAGCCCTGTCTCCATCCAAACGCCCCGCTACCATTCCGAATTTTTGGGAACTAGGCCGAGCCTTGGCGCGACTCGGCGCGAGATAGCTGCCTAGTTCAGTTGCGGCTCCGGGAGCGGCGTGATAAAGCGCCCGCCTTGAGCCCGATAAGATTCCTGCTGCCGCATGATTTCCTGACTGAAGTTCCAGGCGAGGATCAGCACCTCATCGGGACGGTCTTCGAGCAATGCGCCGACGGGCCGGACGGGGATGTGCGCTCCGGGGGTGAACAGGCCGATTTTCCGTTCATTGCGGTCGACCGTGAAGGGAATCGTAGTTGCGTCGAGCCCGCAGTAATTGAGCAGGGTGTTGCCTTTGGCGGGGGCCCCATAGGCTGCCAGCGACCGGCCGCGGGACCGGAGATCGCACAGAAAACCGCGAAGCGTATGGCGGTGGTTTTCTACAGCCGCTGCGAACTGTTCATAAGTGGAAAGCCGGTCCAGCCCGGATTGACGCTCGCTGCGCTCCCAATCGAATACCGTCGCGCCGTGCTCGCGCGACAGGCCGGCATAAATGCGAAGAGAACCGCCGTGGACATTGACGCGGTCGATGCGAGCGATCGCCAGACCCGCGGCCTCGCACAGTTTTCGCAGAGCGATCACGGAGAAATAACACAAGTGTTCATGATAAATAGTGTCGTATTCGAGGCGGCCGAGGAGCTCACCCAGATAGGGAATCTCGAAAATCGCCAGCCCGTCTTCCGCCAGCAACTGCCGGGCTCCCTTCAGGAAATCGCAGGTGTCGTCGACATGCGCCAGCACGTTGTTGGCGATGACCGCTTTGGCCGGCCCGTAAGCGTCGCGAAGGCGCGCCGCGGCGTCTGAATTGAAAAACCACTCCACCGTCTCCACGCCGCCGGCTCGCGCGACCTCGGCCAGATTGCGCGCCGGCTCCACACCCAGCGCGCGCACGCCCGTCTTTTGAAATTGTTTCAGCAGGCTGCCGTCGTTGCTGGCGGCTTCCACGACCAGATCGCCCGGCTCCAGCGCCAACAGTTCCGCCACGGTTTCTGCGTAGCGGGCATTGTGCGCCGCCATTGTCTCCGAAGTCCCAGTCACGTAAATGTAATCGCGGAATAGCACCTCTGGGTCGATCACATCCAGCAACTGCACCAGCGAGCAAGACTCGCAGAAGTATACATCCAGCGGATAAAACGCCTCGGTGGCGAACTCCGCCGGATCTCGAAGAAAGCCGTTCGCCAACGGCTGGGGCCCGAGGCTCAGAAAGCCGTTGAGGCGCTCGCTTCCGCATCCGCGGCAGCAGGTTCGTTTATGATGAGGTGTCAAGTCGGCGATCTTCGCCGTGCAGGTCCAAGGCCATTCCCTAGGGCATTGCCCTTCGATCTTTCGCAATCCTAAACGGCTGAGCAATTTGCAAATAGTTGGGAAGTGCTGGCTTGCTTGAGCTTTGCTAAAAGGCGGCGCTCCGCACAAGCGCTAGGCGCCCACCAAGCAGAACTCGCTGCGATGGCCCCATTCTTGCACTACCCCAGTGCCCAGACCAGCGCGATGCGTGAATCGAAACGGACAGAAGTGTATCTGCTGCGAGCCTGTTTTTTGTTGGCCTCTCTCGTCCTAGCCGTGGTCCTCGCTGAGGCTGTGCTCCGGATCGTGGGTCCTCCCGACGGTCGCGTACATCTGGAAGCTTTTGCGCAATACGATCCTTTGCTCGGCTGGAAGATCTCCCCGAACGTCTCGACCAGGATCGTCACGCAAGACTACACCACCAACGTTCAATACGGCCCCAAGGGCTTGCGCGGCCGCGACCATCCGTATGAGAAGCCTCCGGGCGTTTCCCGAATTTTGATCCTGGGCGATTCGATGGTGGATGGCTACAGCGTTCCAATCGAGGACCGCGTCTCGGAAGTCTTGGAGGCGAAATTAGGCCCGGAATTCGACGTCGTCAATTTGGGCGTCTCCGGGTACAGCACCGATCAGGAGATGCTGATGCTTGAAACGGAGGGTTGGAAATACCAGCCGGATCTGGTCGTTCTCTTTTTTTACTACAACGACGTATGGATGAATGGGGAGCGGCTCCTGGCGGGAGATACCTTCAAGCCGCACTTCGATCTCGATCCCAATGGCAATCTTGTGCTCAAGGGAGTTCCGGTTCCGAAACCGAAGCCCGCTCTGGAAGACCGGTTCAAACTTTACGCCTTGCTGCGAGACGCGATTAAGAAAGCGCCAGCCCTTTATTCGTTGGCGAAACTCGGGCATGCCGCGCCCCCGCCCTCGCTTCCCATGCCCGCCGGCGCGGGCGGTACGGCGGACCAGTTCCGCGTATATCAAAAGCAGGATTCGCCGGAGCTCGCCAGAGTTTGGAATATCACCCGAGCCTTGTTGCGAAGAATCGACCAGGAAACCAAGCAGCACGGCGGCAGCTTCCTGGTGTTCTATGCGCCCTCGCGCGTCGAGCTATCGGCCGAGGAATGGAGCCAGTCCCGCATCCCGGCCACTTACGATTCCGCCATGGTCGTGAATAAAATTACGCAGATCTGCCGGTCGGAAGGGATTCCGCTTCTGGAGCCGTCCCGCGCTTTCCGCGAGGCGCGAGAACAAGGGCCCCTCAGTTACGCTCATGATGTCCATTGGACCCCCGCGGGCCATCGTCTGGCCGCGCGGCTTGTGGCCGATTACGTTCAAAACGCCTGGCATGCCCAACACTCTTCTTCGGCGAGCGTCGCGGTCCGATGAGGCTCTTTTCAATTCCGCGCCGCGCTGGGGCCTTTGGAGAATAAGTCGCCATGACCTCGATTCTTGGCGTCTCTGCCTTCTATCACGACTCCGCGGCGGCCCTGGTGGTGGATGGAAAGGTGGTCGCGGCGGCGCAGGAGGAGCGCTTCACCCGTAAGAAATACGACGAGCGGTTTCCCGTCCACGCCATCGAGTTTTGCCTGAAGCAAGCCGGAATCGAGGCCGGGCAGCTCGACTACGTCGCGTTTTACGACAAGCCGTTTCTCAAATTCCAGCGGCTGCTGGAAACCTACCTGGCGTATGCCCCCGCCGGTTTCCGCTCGTTTTGCAAAGCCATGCCGGTGTGGATCAATCAAAAGCTGCACCTGACGCGGGAAATGAATCGCGGGCTGAACCACGCTTACCGCAAGCGCTATATCTTCACTCAGCATCACGAATCGCACGCCGCCAGCGCCTTTTTCCCTTCGCCGTTTGACGAAGCCGCGATTCTAACGCTCGACGGCGTGGGCGAATGGGCCACCGCCAGCATCGCGCGGGGCGAAGGCAATCGCATCGCCATGCTCCAGGAGCAGCAATTCCCGCATTCGTTGGGTTTGCTGTATTCCGCCTTCACCTACTATTGCGGATTCGCCGTGAATAGCGGCGAATACAAGCTGATGGGGCTTGCGCCCTACGGCGCGCCGCGGTACGTCGATCTGATTCTCGACAAGATGCTGGATTTGAAGGCGGACGGCTCCTTCCGTTTGGACATGTCCTACTTCAACTACTGCCAGGGCTTGACGATGACCTCGGAAAAGTTCCATCGCCTGTTTGGCGGACCGCCCCGGCCCACCGACGCTCTGCTGACGGAGCGAGACATGGACGTGGCGGCCTCCATCCAGAAAGTGACCGAAGAGATCGTTCTTCGCACTGCGCGCCATGCGCACGACATCACCGGGTCGAAGAAGTTGTGCATGGCGGGCGGCGTGGCCCTCAACTGCGTCGCCAATGGAAGGCTTCTGCGCGAAGGTCCATTCGAAGATTTGTGGATTCAGCCGGCGGCCGGCGATGCGGGCGGCGCCTTGGGCGCGGCCCTATTTGTGTGGCACCAGTTGCTAGGCAAGCCTCGCGTAGCGCAGCTCGGCGACTCGCAGTCCGGTTCGCTGCTGGGGCCGAGCTTTTCGGGCTGCGAAATTCAGAAATTTCTCGACAAAGTCCAAGCCGCCTATCAGCGAATCGACGATGAGCAGGAACTGGTTGACCGGGTGGCCTGTGAAATCAGCCAGGGCCGCGTGATCGGCTGGTTTCAAGGCCGTATGGAATACGGGCCTCGCGCCCTGGGCAGCCGCAGCCTTCTCGGCGATCCGCGCAATCCGGACATGCAGACGGTGATGAATGTGAAGGTGAAATTCCGCGAAGGGTTCCGCCCCTTCGCTCCCGCCGTCCTGCGCGAGCAGGCCGCCGGGTTTTTCGAGCTTCCCGGCTCCATCGATTCGCCCTACATGCTTCTGGTCGCGCCGGTCCGCCAGGACAAGCGCAACCCTCTCAGCGCGGACCAGCAGCGGCTCTCCGGCATCGCCAAGCTCAAAGTCCGCCGCTCCCAGATTCCCGCGGTGACCCACGTCGATTATTCGGCTCGCATTCAGACCGTGGATCGCCAACGGCACGGCATTTATCACAGGCTCCTGGAATCCTTCCACCGTCTGACCGGCTGCCCGGTGATTGTCAACACCAGTTTCAATCTCGGCTGGGACCCCATCGTTTGCACGCCCGAACAGGCCTATTCCACCTTCATGGCCTCCGATATCGACGTCTTGTGCATGGGTCCTTTTTTGATTCACAAACGGGCGCAGCGGGCCTGGGTGGAGGAGGGCCGCGCCGGGCAATGGGACGACGGGCTTTTTTGCCCTTGCGGCAGCGGCGCACCGCTTGCCCGCCGCGGCGCTGAAATGGTCGCCGAGCCGTGCCGTCATCGCTTTCCCATCACGGACGGCGTGCCGCAGCTCTATTGGCCCCACGATGGCGCCGCCGACCCAAACGATGTCACTGGGAAAGTCAAAGCCTTTTACGAAGAGACGCCCTTTCCCAATTACGACGAGCACGAATCCCTGCGGTCCTTGATTGAAAAGGCCCGGCGCGGCGAATACGCGCGGCAGCTTGACCAGGCGATTCCCTATAACGCCTCCGTGCTGGAGGTCGGTTGCGGAACCGGCCAGTTAAGCAACTTTCTCGGCATCTCCTGCCGCCGGGTGACGGGCGGAGACCTGTGCCTGAATTCGCTGCGGCTGGGCGAAAAATTCCGCCGCTCGCATCATCTGAGCCGCGTCCGCTTCCTGCAAATGAATCTGTTCCGGCCGCCGTTTAGTCCGGAAGAATTCGACGTAGTCCTGTGCAATGGCGTGTTGCACCATACCAGCGCTCCGCGCCAGGGTTTTTTGGGGCTCGCGCCTCTGGTGCGCCCCGGCGGCTATATCGTCATCGGCTTGTACAACAAATTTGGCCGGCTGGCGACAGATCTGCGGCGCGCTGTTTTTCGCGCGACCAAGGGCGCCGCCAAATCCATCGATCCCTATCTGCGCTCGGTCAAGATGAGCGCGGAAAAGCGGCGCGCGTGGTTCGCCGATCAATACCTGCATCCGCACGAATCCAAACACACCGTGGGCGAAGTGCTCCAATGGTTCCAGGAGGCCGGATTGGAGTTTGTGCGCGGCGTGCCCGCCGTGACCCGCGATTCCCATCGCAACGGCGCCGGCCTTTTCAGCCCCTCGGCGCCCGGAACTCGCTGGGACCATTTTGTGACGCAATCCAGGCAGATTGTCACGGGAAGCCGCGAAGGCGGATTTTTCGTCATGATCGGCCGCAAGCCGGAGAGTTAGTTTTTATGGCGCTGCTGCAACTGAACCTTCAGCCTTCCACCAAGGAGCTGCGCTGGTTTGCCGGTCTATGGTGGCCGTTGATCTGCGGCCTGGCGGGAGCGGCCCTGGCGCGCAAATTCCGGCTCTCCGCCGCGGCCGAGTTGGTCTGGATTGCGGGCGGAATCTCGGCCATCGCGGGCCTCATCGCGCCGCGCGCCATCGGCCCGATTCACAACGGATTGCTCCGCCTCACCTATCCGATCGGCTTCCTCCTCTCTTATGCGCTGCTGTTTCTGGTGTACTTTTTTATATTCACGCCCGTCGGTTTTCTGCTGCGGCGGTTCTACGATCCCATGAGCCGCCGCTTTGACCGGCTTGCGACATCGTATTGGACCCCTCCTCGGGCCGATCCGCTAGAACGTTATTTCCGCCAGTTTTGAAAAAACCATGTCTAACGAAAAAGATTTCGCAGCCCAGGCCGAGCGGAAATCCTCCGGCGTCATGGGCGAATTCTGGTACTTCCTCCGGCACAACAAGAAATGGTGGCTTACGCCCATTATTGTGGTGATGCTGCTGTTGAGCGTGCTGATCGTGCTGGCCGCCACCGGCGCGGCGCCGCTGATTTACACGTTGTTCTGAGCTGGGGCGGCGGGCTCGAAGGTCTGCCGCACCTGCTTGCGCCATTCCCGCCACGGCCCGCCGAACCGGTACCGCAGGATATTGCGCGCAAACTCGAAAATCGTCGCCAGCCGCACATTCGATCGCCCGCCCTTGCGCAGCCGCCCCGGAACGTCGATTTCGATCACCATCAACCGCAGGTATTGCGCCTTCAGCATGATCTCGGCTTCCAGAAACCAATCCGACGATGTCAGATCCAGCAGCGGCAGCAGCCCGGAGGGCATGATTCTGGGGCTCCCGTTGACGTCCAGCGAGGGCATGCCCGGAAACAGGATCAGCATGCCGATGTTGTAGATGATGGAGACGATTTTGCGAATCAGGCTGTCCGGCCGGAAGCGGCGGCGCACTTTCGCGATGGTCCGGTCCCCGGCGGCGGCCACAGCCCGGTAGACCAGCAGAACGCTTTCCGGCTCTACCTGTCCATCCGCCGCAAGATATCCAATGTGGCGCCCGCGGCAGGCGTTCAGGCCGGTCCGAATGCCCAGCCCCTGCCCGCGGTTCACCGGCACGACCGCTTTGACAACGGGCAATCCTCGAGCGATCAGCTCATCGATTACGGCCGAGGTGCGGTCGGTCGAGCCATTGTCCACCAGAACCACTTCTAAAGCGATGCCCGCCTTTTGGAAAGCTTCAACCAGCGCCGGAACGGTCTGCGGAAGGCAATCCTGCTCGTTGTAGCAGGGCATGGCTAGCGAAAGATCGGGAACGCCGGCCGCGCGATTCATCAAATGTTGCCTATCTCCGCCGGCTCGGCCTCTTCCAAAGACGGCTGCGGCGCCCCCAAAGCCTCCCGAATCCGCTCCAGCGTGACCGCTTGCATGGGCCGGCCGTGGAGCTGCTTGACATAGGCCTCCGGCGGCTCCATGCCAATCTCGGAGTTGGCGAAGCGCTCGATATGTACGGGTCCCTGCGCCGGGTCGCCGTTCAGTACTTCGTTCAAATAGTTCGCCCAGTTCAATATGGAGCGCGGCGGCGCTTGGACGTTTTCAGCCATCCGGCCGACAAGCGCCAGATTCTCAAGCAGCGGAGCGCGCAGCGTGGGCGCGGTTTCGCGGTCCATCCGCGCGTCGAGAAACGCCATGGGCGAATCCACTAACTGGCGCGGCTCGGATCCAAGCCAGGGGCAAGAGGGAAAAAAGCGGATATCGCAACTGACGCGGCGCAAAGCGCCCCCGTCCCCCGTGCCGTGAAGCAAAAGGGAGTTGAAGACGATTCCCGTTCCCGGCCGCGCGTGAAATTCCATCGGCTGGCCGATTTCAGGCAGCCGCTCGTGATCTACCGGAACGAAGCGGCGGCATAGCAACCCCAACTTGTGGCTGCGCGGATAAAAGCGGACCGGCCAGTCCGGGCATTCGTTCAGCCCCACCCAGAGGATCAGAGCCGCTGGGCTGGTGGGAAGGCTTGCGCCCGTGAAATCCTGATGGAGCTGATAGGCGCCGTGAACTTCAAGAAAGCTCGCTTGCGCATCGTAGCCGCCGTAACCGACTCGTCCGGTGACGCCACATTTGAACTGAGCGTGGAAATCGCGGCTTACGTGAACCACCGGCCCCAGCAGCCGCGCCAATACCGGACGGAAAGACCGAACCAGATCACCGGCCAAAGATTCCGGAGTGGAAACTCGCGAAAACTTCTTGCGGAGATCTTCCGGCAGCATTCGCTCCGGCGATTGCGGATCGAGCATGGCATCCAGCTCGCGAGCGCTCACCCCGGCCGTTTGCGCCAACACCGGCAGATAGCGCCGGGTCGCCAATTCCTCAAGCCCGCCCAGGATCGAATAGCCCTCCTCTTCGTAATGGCGCGCGAGCTCGTCCAGCATGGCGGCGTCGAGCTGGGTCAGATCAAAAACCGGCGCTTGATTATGGGACATATTCCAGGGGTTTTCCGGCTCCGTTTCGCCCCGCCGGCGAAGGCGCGGAAAACATGCTCCGGCGCAGTTGCCTGGCAAACAGGGTCCGGGTGAATTTTCCAAGTCCCGAAGGGTGCTCGCCAAAGGTTCGAATGCGGTTTTCGATCAGAGCCTTCTTCTCCGGCTCGACCAAAGTCACGAAGTGCTTGCGTTCGGAACAACGGTAGGCTTCCAGCGGCCGGCTGTATTTGTCCGCGCTCCAGGCCTCGACGTCGAAGTCGCTTTGCCAGACCGGCGCGGCTTCCAGGGTTTCGGCGAACGGGCAATGCAGCAGAACGCAACGCAAATATTCGATCACCGCATTCACCGCTTCCCCGCGCCCGCCGCCGGCGGCTTCCATGATGACGTCGCGCAAAAAATCGAGCGCTTCGTGCGTCGCGTAGAAGCGGCCTATCATGGAGTACTTGCTGAGCAGATTTCCGCCCAGTTCTCCGCTCAGCAGGCCATCCAGATGGGCCCGCGCCCAACTCAGGCAAGCCTCCCGGCTGGGAAACAACTCTTCCCGGTTTTCCCGGACAAAATCGTCCATCACTTTCCGAAAGCCCTCCGGAGCCCGGTCGAGCGCGCCCGCCATGCGCTCCACCAGATCGAACGGCCGGATGCCCATCTGCTTCGCCAGCTCGAAAGCTTCCTCGAAATTGCTTTCGTAATAAAAAATCGTCAGCAGCAGGTGAAACACCCGCACCTGCAAATATTCCTCGAAGCTGAAGGTGGGCGTGCTCACCACCATCTCTTCGGTCTCGATCACCGGTTCGCCCGTGTAGTTGCCGATGTCGCGGGCCACCACCCGGAACATGGTCTTCAGGCCAAAGCGCTTGCGGCTTTCCGGGTTGCTGAGCGGCGCCCCGTGCAGCAGCATCAACTGATGCGCCGAGATGCGCGTCACTCCGGCCTCCATCAGATCGCGGATGCCTTTCATGAACGAGGCTTTGCTTTCGCCCGGCAAGCACAGGATCATCTCGCCGTAAGACTGCATCCCCTGTGCCCGCACTTCCTTCTGAATCTGCGTGTAGGTATCGAGCTTAATGTTGGAGCGCTCGATGTTCTTCAACACCACCGGATCCATCGATTGCACCGCGGCCGTCATGGGAAGCGCGCCGTGAATCTTGCGCATGATCTCGATAATCCGCTCGCCCCGGTTTTTGCCCGTGGTCGTGCGGATATAGCGAGGCCAATGGAAGCGCTCCTGCAAGTAGGCGATGAAATCGGCCACTTCCTCGTCGAAATCGTACATCCCGAAATTATCGTCGGCGAAAGTAAGAGCGACTTCCGGCCGCACCCGCTCGGCGATGTAGAGCAGATCGGTCTTCAGATTCTCAAGCGAATGCCGGTAGATTTTGCTGTTGGACTTCACCGAGGAGTTGCAGAAGGCGCAACTGAACGGGCAGCCCCGCGCAATCTGCATCATCGGCAGATAGCCGGTGGCGAAGTAGGGGTCCATCAGCCCCGCCGTGTAAGGCGAGGGAATTTCGTCCAGATCGACAATGCGATCCAACTCCGCGCCTCTGACAAACTCCCCCGTCCGCGGATTGATCCACAGATTGCCCGGAACAGGCTCCTGCTGGATGCCCTCCAAAGTCCCATCCGCATCCAGATAGCGCTGCATGACGTTGCGGAACGCCCGCTCGCCTTCATAGGTCGGACCGCGCACCGCGATATCGATCTCCGGCATCCCTCGAAGCCAGGATTCCTGCTCCTCGACCGTCAACGGAAAATTCGGACCTCCCATCATCGTGATGGCCTTGGGATTTTTGTTCTTGGCGTAGCGGGCGAAGGACAACGCCAGATAGTGGTTCCATGAGTAGCTGCTCAAACCCAAAACGTCCGGCGCTTCGCCGTCGATCGCCGCCTTCAATTCCTGCGGCTCCCGGAAAATGCGGATCCTCAGCCGCTCGCCGCCTCTCACCTGATCCCGCGCATAAGTCGCCAGATTGGCGACCCCCAAAGGATAAACATCCGAACTCACGGTGAGCTGATTGTGGCCAAGATCGGCCAGATATATCAACGGCTCGGGGCGGGCAGGCATGGCTGGACGCTGTTTTTTAAGCACATCCAAGGCCAACCGGGCAGGGCAGTTGGCGGCAGAATATCCCGACGAATCAGAAGGTTAGAGTCCAAACCCGGCGGGAGGATTCCAAATTGTTGGGAATCGCCCTCGCTTGCCGTGCGGGCGATTCGACCACTGGCGCCGTCCGCCGCTTCCCCCGTCATGCTATTCTTGTCCCGTAGGACGCAGCCTCCGCCCTCGGTTGCGCGCGTGGGCTGTCGCGAGGGCCTGTGGCGCAGTTGGGAGCGCGCTTCCATGGCATGGAAGAGGTCGTGAGTTCGAATCTCACCAGGTCCACCAAATCCTTTCAGTAACTTGCGACAAATTCACTACAGGCCACCGGGCCACTTCCGGGCCGCAGCAAATCCCGATCGTCTTTGCCGTTGTAAGGGTGGTCGCGGATTAGCCCGTGGCGGTTCCAGATTTTGACACGCTGAGGATGAATCCCGGGCACTTGAGCCATTTCTTCGACTGTCAACATTCCGGCCTTGCGGAGACGATCATACCGGGGTGCGAGCTGATAAGACCGCTGAATGCGGGCCACGATGCGCGCCGTGAGCGGCTTGCCTTCGCCGGATCGTAGTCCTTGACCATTGAGAATGGCGGCAATCTCTGGAAATGTATGATCGTCCAGCAGCCGATCGATAGGCTTAAAGTCATGGCGAAATTTTTTTACATCCTGGCCGCGCAGGCCTTCAGCAACTGAGCCAGTTCCATCAGATCCAGGGCACGGAACAAGGCGCGCCCGGCGCCCAATTGCACCACTGGGTCCGCGGCGATGATGTCTGTCCAACTCGCCGGTACCGATACCAAATGCTCGCCTTCCTTTTGAAACTACACTCGGTGCTCGCCCCACGTTTGGAGGTAGGTGACCAGCTCGAACTCCTGGTCAAACCAAGGATGAAATGGATGGGTGATTCGGAAACGTCGACTCAGAACGCTTGCATCAGGCGTAGTTGACGGCCCATTCCAACCGCACAGGAGAACGCTTTCATCGCACCTGAAGGAGGAATTCTACACCGTCGCGTTTCGTTTTTCATCGACGCGCTCGCCGAAGTTTCGCCCTCGCCACCCAATTTAAGGCCGGAAGGCCCGATAATAGAGCCATGAAGTCGCTGTTTTTCGTTGTTCTGCCGTTCGCTGTTCTGCTGCTTAGGATTCCGGCGCTTGCGGAAACCATCCGTTTGTATCTCAAGGACGGAAACTATCAATTGGCTCGCGAGTATCAGGTTCTCCAGGACCGCGTGAAATACCTGAGCGCCGAGCGCGGCGAATGGGAAGAATTGCCCTTGGAACTAGTGGATCTGGATAGGACGAAGAAAGAGGCCGTCCAGCGCGAGGAATCCCTCAAGAGGGAGGCGAAGGAGCAGGACGAAGAAGACGCAGCGATCCGCGCCGAACGCGAAGAAATTGCGCGAATTCCGCAAGAGCATGGCGCCTACTACATCCATGGCGGCAAACTCGAACCGTTGAAGCAGGCCGAAGTCAAAATCGTCCATGACAAAAAGCGCAACGTGCTGAAAATCATTTCGCCGATTCCCATGGTGCCAGGCAAAAGCACCGTGGAGTTGGATGGCGCAACCTCACAATTCCGGATCGCGGAGGACCGGCCCGAATTTTACTTCCGTCTTTCCGACATCGAAGGCTTCGGCATCGTGAAACTGACTCCCAAGAAGACGCTGCGCGTTGTAGAGAGCGTGAGCGTGCTACAGGTCACCAATGAAACCACAGAGGAGCGCCAGCTTGTCCCAACCTTTAAGAAGGAAGTGGGCGAGCAGCTTTTCAAAATTTGGCCGGAGATGCCGCTGGAGCCTGGCGAATACGCCTTGATCGAGTACACCGAAGGAGCGGTGAATCCCCAGATTTGGGACTTCAGCGCCGCTCCGGCGAAGTAGTTCCCGTTAATCGGAAGTAAACAGCCCCATTGCCTTTTTTGCCTTGTGAACCGTGCCGCGCGCGAGGGGACCCACGCGCCGCGCGCCTTCCTCTAGAACCCTTTCGATATAGCCAGATTCCTGCGTGATCTCGCGATAGCGCTGCTGAATCGGCTCTAGCGCTTCCACCACCCCATCCGCCACCTGTCTTTTCAGATCGCCGTATCGCATTCCGGAAAAGTGGTCTCGCATGCGGTCATCCGACCATTCGGTGAATGCCTGGAAGATGGTTAACAGGTTTTGAACGCCTGGGCCCAGATTTTCGAAATCGACAGCCGGATTCGAATCCGTGGTGGCCCGCATAATTTTTTTGCGTATCACATTGGGCGGATCCAGCAGGCTGACGGCGTGAGCCGAACCGGGCGTGGACTTACTCATCTTCCTTTCCGGGTCGTCCAGCCCCATGATGCGCGCTCCCACCGAAGGGAGATGCGTGGCCGGCATGACGAACGTCTCGCCGTAGAGCGAGTTGAATCTTTGCGCGATGTCGCGCGCCAGCTCTAAATGCTGCTTCTGATCCTCTCCCACCGGAACGATGGCCGCCTGGTACAGAAGAATGTCCGCGGCCATCAGCACCGGATATTGGAGCAGCCCGTCTCCGACGCTTTCCTGGTCTTCTGCCTTTGCTTTGTACTGCGTCATTCGTTCAAGCCATCCAACCGGCGTGACGCAGGTCAGCATCCAAGCCAGTTCGGCGTGCTCGGGAATTGAGGATTGCACGACCAGCGCCGAATGCGAAGGATCGATGCCGATCGCCAGCAACAAGCCCGCGAGCTCTTCAATCTTATTTCGCAGTTCCTGCGGCTGCTGGTAGACAGTGATAGCGTGTAGGTCGACAATGCAGTAGATGCTATCGTAGTCGTACTGGATTTTGGCCCAATTTTTTAGCGCGCCCAGGTAATTTCCGATGTGCGGGCTGCCGGTCGGCTGGATGCCGGAGAGAACTCGTTTCTTCATTTGAACGATAGAGGAACTTCCATCGTAAACGAAGCGCCTGCCCGCGAAGCCGTCGTCACCATCGAAAAGTGGGTTTATGGCGGCGCCGGACTGGCGCGGATCGACGGGCGCATTGTTTTAGTTCCTTTCACCTTGCCCGGCGAAAGGGCGCGGATTGAGCACCGTGGCGGGGTCCACGCGAAACTGCTGGAAGTCGTGGAGCCCGCGCCGGAGCGGGTCGCCGCTCCCTGTCCCATATTCGGTCGCTGTGGAGGCTGCTGCTACCAGCACGCGCCCTATGAATTCCAGCTTGCGCGAAAAACCGAAATTCTGCGCGAACAACTTCGCCGGGTGGGAAAGATCGAATACGCTGGCGACATCGGCGTCGTGAGCGGCCCCGCGTTCGGATATCGCAACCGCGTTCAGTTGCACATAGAGCGAGCCCGTCTCGGTTATTTGGCCGCCAGATCGCGCCAACTGGTGGCGGTGGAAGACGGATGCCCCATCGCATCCCCACGCATTAACCGGGCTATCGCGGCCGTGCGCGACTGGCTAAAAGATCCGCCCTTTCCGCGATTTGTTCGCGCCTTGGAGTTGTTTACGAATGAGTCGGACCTGCAAGTGAACGTTCTCGAGTCGGACCGTCCCGTAGCGCGGCCGTTCTTCGAACAATTCGAGTCGTCCGTCACCATCGACTATCCAACCAGCTTTGGTACCTTCCGCGTAAGTCCGCGATCGTTTTTCCAGGTGAACCGGTTTCTTACCGAAAGGCTCGTGGAGACGGCGCTACGCGGCGCGCACGGCCGGCTCGCCGACGCCAGCGGAAATACAGCATTGGATCTTTACGCCGGCGTCGGCCTATTTGCCATTCCAATGGCGCGGAAATTCGGCTCGGTAGTCGCGGTGGAAGGCGGCGCGAGCGCGGCCCGCGATTTGGAATTTAACGCTGCCCGCGCCGGAGTTGCCGTGCGCGTGGAACACGCTCGGGTGGAGAGCTATCTCGCCACGCTCGACGCCGCGCCGGAGTTCGTACTCGCCGACCCTCCTCGCGCCGGATTGGGCAAGACCGTCGTGCAGGAATTGTTGAGGCTTCGGCCTCCGCGCCTCACGATCGTTTCCTGCGATCCGGCGACTCTGGCGCGCGACTTGGCGGCGCTATCGGTCTACGGGATCGAGCGCCTGACCATGGTCGACCTGTTTCCGCAAACGTATCACCTGGAGTCCGTGGCGGAGTTGAAGCTTCGCTGAGTCCTCGCGCCGCCGTATGCCTGGAGCAACGGATCTTTGTGAAGCCTGGGAGCTCTGGCCGCGGCCGCCGCGCGCGCAAACGTGACGGCGAGAACTGCGATTCTCCGATGCGACCGAAAGAGGAGGTGGATAGCCGCTCCCAAGGTGAAACACGCGCGCCCGCGGCATCCCCGGAATGATAGCAATAAGGACGGACGGCACGGCCAGGCATACGCTCTACCCCAGCGCAACCCGGCCAGCGCCGCCGGTACTTGGAAGCACGCGGCCATAGCAGCCGCCTGCTCCCTCCGACATTCGCTAACGCGCGGTTTCGGAGAAAAGAGGATCAGCGGCGGGAAAATTTTTCTTGAGCAGGTCGAGTTTTTGCAAAGCGCGGCCGGAATCGATCGATTCCCGGGCGGCCTTCATTCCGGAGCGAAGATCGGGCGAAAGTCCCGCCGCCACCAAACCCGCCGCCGCGTTTGCCAGCACAATGTCTCGTCGCGGACCTGTCACGCCGGATAAAACCTCTTGAGCGATCAGAGCATTCGACGGGGTACCTCTTCCCCGGAGCGCCTCCATCGGCGCGTTCTCCAAGCCGAAATCGGACGGAGTCCACACGGTTTTTTCCACCTCACCCGCGCAAACCCGCCAGACGCTGGTTGGGCCGGTGATCGTAATTTCATCCAGGCCATCGTGACCATGGACGACGAATGCGTGAATGGCGCCCAATTCAGCAATGGCTTCCGCCATCAGCTCGGCCGCTTGCGGCGAGGGCGCTCCGATCAATTGCCGGGAGGCGCGCGCCGGATTCGCCAACGGGCCCAGTAAATTGAACACTGTGCGCAGCCTCAGGGCGCGCCTCACCGGCTGAGCGTATTTCATCGCGGGATGCAAATAAGGGGCGAAAAGAAAGCCGATTCCTATTTCACAAATTGCGCGCGCGGCCTCGTCTGGCGTCATCGCCACGCGCACGCCCAGCGCCTCTAACACATCCGCGCTGCCGGTCTGACTCGACAGCGATCGGTTCCCGTGCTTAGCGACCTTCGCCCCAGCTCCCGCCATCACGAACGCCGCGACCGTGGAGATATTGAAGGTGTTCAATCCGTCCCCGCCCGTTCCGCAGGTATCGACGACATCGGCGCCGGCCTCCACCGCGATCATGCGCGCGCGCATCGCCCGCGCAAATCCAGCCAACTCCGCCGCCGTCTCTCCTTTCATCCGGAGGGCGACCAGAAATCCGGCAATGACGCTTTCGCTCGCGGAACCTTCCAGCAACGCGCTCATAGCCTCAAACGCCTCCTCCGAGCTGAGATTCGCGCCGGCGACGACGCGGTGAAAGAAGGGCGTAAGGGGCATGGGAGTAATTTCAGTTAACCACGCCTCAAAGATGCCCCCTCGGGGGGTAGAATGGACCACTGGAGGTCTCGATGCCTTCGAAATTTCTGCTCCTGTTGTTGGTCCCGTCTTTGTTTGGCCAAGCCCCGGAAAGGCAAGCTGGGCGTCCGCTGCCCGCTGGGGACGCGCAGGCTTTGGTTCAGGCGGCTTGCACCACCTGCCACCCTATCACGATGATCACCGGAACGGGTCACACTGCCGAGGATTGGAAGCTGGTGGTCGAGCGCATGGTGTCGGCCGGCGCCGAAATCCCCAAGGATAAGATGGCCATGGTGACCGGCTACCTGGCCAAGAACTTCCCGGAGGGCAATGTGCCGCCCGCGAAGATCATTCCCGGTCCGGTCAAAATAAGCTTCAAAGAATGGACGGCGCCCACGGTCGGCTCACGGCCGCACGATCCGTTGGCCACCCACGACGGCTATCTCTGGTACACGGGACAGTACGCCAGCGTGCTCGGCCGCGTGGACATGAAGACCGGAGAAATCAAGGAATTTCGCCCCACGATTCCCGGCTCCGGTCCACATGGACTCACCGAAGACAAAGACGGCAACATATGGTTTACGGCGAATTCCAAGGGCTACATCGGCAAGCTTGACACCAAAACCGGCAGGTTCACCGAATACAAGCTGCCGCCGGATGCTCGAGATCCCCACACTCCGATCTTCGATCCGAGGGGCAACTTGTTCTTTACGGTGCAACAGTCGAATAAAATCGGCAGGCTGAATCCGCAGACTGGCGAGATCAAGCTGGTGGATTCGCCTACGAAGGGCTCGCTGCCTTACGGCATGGTGGTGGATTCCAAAGGCGTTCCGTATTACTGCGAATTCGGCGCGCCAAAAATCGCGGCCATCGATCCGCAGACGATGGCGATCAAGGAGTGGGTGCTGCCCAATCCTGATTCGCGGCCGCGCCGGATCGCCATCACCAACGACGACATAATCTACTACGCCGATTATTCCCGCGGATATTTGGGACGGTTCGATCCTAAAACCGGCGCGGTGAAGAACTGGCCTTCGCCCGGCGGACCTCTTTCGCAACCCTATGGAATCACATTTTTAAACGGAGCGATCTGGTACAGCGAGTCTGCGGTCAAGCCGAACACCATGGTCCGGTTCGATCCAAAGACGGAAAAGTTCCAGACTTGGGCGATTCCGGCCGGCGGCGGCGTTGTGCGCAACATGACGACCACGCGTGATGGCAACATCGTAATCGCCGAAAGCGGGTTGAACATGGTGGGCTTGGTGCAGATTGGGAAATAGAGCTGGGCGAACTTAAGGATCCACGCTCCCGCCGCCGGCCGGCCGCAATCGGTGAAGCGCAGTCAACCCTGAATGCGGAACAGATTGGCCGCAAAGGGCTTACCTGGGTTTATTCCGATGGCGCATGACATTCTGTTGAGGACGCTTCGGTTTGCGCCACGCAAGGCGTTTGCGCATCACAGCAGGGCCGTTGGAATTTGCGCCTAGTGAACTGTCCCAGTCATTTCGTTGCCAGTTGATGTTTGCGTCGTCACATGGATGTGCGACGCTATCATCGAGTGTCCAAACTGAGCGAGGAGAACCGCGAGGAACGGACGCGCTGGGCACAGTCGCGGACGTTACCCGCAGGGACGTCTTCCGCGCCCGTCTGATTTTGGCGTTGGCAGACGGCAAGAGCTGGAGTCAGATTCAAGTCAAGTTGCACACTTCGCGGCCGACGATCGCGCGCTGGAAGAGGCGCTTCGAGGAACTGGGAATGGCCGGCCTAGACCAAGACATAAGGGAAGCACACCGCGAGCAGGGACACCGGCTGCACAGGCCAGGGTGCTTCGTAAGTCAACGCAGCGCCCGGAAGATGGCAGCATGCACGGGAGTTGCCGCAAAAGGGCGGCAACCGCGGGGCTGAGCAAATCGACCGTCCAGCGGATCTGGCAGCAGGCGCGACTGAAACCACACCGGCTGGACCGGCACATGACCCGCAACGATCCGAAGTTCGAGACGAAAGCCGCTGATATCATCGCTTTCTACATGAAGCCGCCCCCGCACGCGGGATCGGTAACGTTGGTGATGCTCGTCAGGGTCGAGCCCGTGCGTGGGTCGTCCGCCTTCACCCCACGCGCGCAGAGCCGCCACAGTCTTGCTCAGATTCTCCGGCCAGATTCCGACATGACTGAGGCCCGGCCGGCGATCGTCAAAATCCCCGCCAATTCCCGCGAAGAATGCCGCTAGGCCATCAACAAGTCAGTTCATTGGAGTCACCTCTTTTGAATCATAGGCGAGTTTACAATGGCGTGTTGACTTCGTTTTTCAGGCGCGTCCGGCTGACGCTCGAAATGATCAAGTTCGAGCATTCCGTGTTCGCGTTGCCCTTCGCGCTTACCGGAGCCCTGCTGGCCTGGCGCGACATGGGATTTTTGCGCGAAGGTTTTGCCGCCAGGATCGCGTGGATCGTTGTAGCGATGGTGGCGGCGCGATCCTCGGCCATGGCTTTCAATCGCATCCTGGACGCCGATCTCGATGCGGAAAATCCGCGCACCCGAATGCGGCATTTGCCCGCCGGCCTGGTCTCAAGCCGTTTCGCATGGGCTTTCGTCGGGCTTTGGATCGCTGTGTTTCTCCTCGCCGCGCGCGCCCTGAATCCGCTCTGCTTCACGCTCGCCCCGATCGCGCTCGCTGTGCTCTTATTCTATTCCTTTACCAAACGTTTCACCGCGCTGTCGCATCTGGTGCTCGGCTTCTCGCTGGGCATGGCGCCCCCGGCGGCCTGGATCGCCATGCGCGGCTCGCTCGATGTCCGTATCCTTTGGTTGACCGCGGCCGTAACCTTCTGGACCGCCGGCTTCGACGTCATCTACGCGTGCCAGGATTACGCGTTTGATGTAGCCGCCGGCTTGTTCAGCATTCCCAAAACCTTCGGCATCCCGCGAGCGCTCTGGATTGCGCGCGTTCTGCACTTTGGGATGCTCTTATGTTTAGTGATTCTAGCGCAATCGTTCGCGATGAGGTGGCCGGCTTGGGTGGGCGTAGCCGCGGTGGCCGGCCTGCTCGCCAGGGAGCACAGGCTAGTGCGGGCCAATGATTTATCCCGCATCGACGCCGCCTTCTTCACGATGAACGGCTACGTCAGCATGATATTCTTTGTGTGTTGGACGGTCGACATTTTCCTCTACAAATGAATCCTGTTTTTGAAGATCCGCGCCTGGAGCCGATCCGCTCCAAGGTGGAAGCGGGCGAGCGGCTGAGCTTTGATGACGGCCTCGCGCTGTACCGCTCCGCCGACCTGCTTGCAGTCGGTTGGATGGCGAATCTGGTCCGCGAGCGGCTGCACGGTCACAGCACCTTTTTCAACGTCAATCGCCATATCAATCCCACCGACGTGTGCGTGGCGAGCTGCAAGCTTTGTGCGTTCGGGAAAAAAGCCAAAGATCCCAAAGCTTACACCATGTCGTTGGAGCAGGTTTGGGAGCGAGCCGGAGCCGGGTGGAGCGAAGCTGTGACGGAATTCCACATCGTGGGCGGCCTCCATCCGGAATTAACCCTGGATTGGTACTGCCAGATGTTGCGCGGATTGAAGGAGCGATTTCCGCAGGTGCACCTGAAGGCGTTCACCATGGTCGAGATCGGTTATCTCGCACAACGCTCCAAGCTGAGTCCGCGCGAAGTGCTGATCAGGTTGAAAGAAGCGGGAATGGATTCCCTGCCGGGCGGCGGGGCGGAGATTTTCAACGAACGCGTGCGGCGCATCATCTGCGACCACAAGATCACGGGCACCCAATGGATCGAGATCGCGCGTATCGCACATCAGCTCGGTCTCTACTCCAACTGCACCATGCTCTACGGCCATATCGAGACCGAAGAGGACCGCGTAGATCATCTTCTGCGGCTCCGCGAGCTTCAGGACGAAACCGCCGGGCTGGTGGCTTATATTCCGCTGGCATTCCATCCCGACAACACTCCCCTGCATCACATTCCCAAAACCACGGGATTCGCGGATATACGTGAGATTGCCGTTTCCCGCCTGCTGCTGGACAATATTCCGCACATCAAGGCGTACTGGGTGATGATGACGCCGAAAATCGCGCAAATCGCTCAGCGTTTTGGCGCGGACGATATCGACGGCACCCTGGTGGAGGAGCGCATTTATCACGACGCCGGCGCTACCACCAGCCAAAGCCTGCGCCGGGGGGAGCTAACCCGTTTGATTCGCGAAGCGGGTCGCCAGCCAGTGGAGCGCGATACGCTGTATCGTCCTGTCCAGCGAACCGAAGGCGCCTTTACCGTTCTCGTCTAAACTGGAAATTAGTTGTTGTTCCCAATCCAGCAAGAAACCGCGATACGCGTTGCTCCGTTCTCGCTGGCGGCGCGTCTTTTCCGGTCGCTCGCTCCGACACTCCGCTATTGGATGCAGACCGAGGTGCACGTTTATGCTTTCTCCATTGCGGCCAACATGCTGCTTTCGTTCTTTCCGTTTCTGATCGTCGCCATATCGGTCTCGCGCGTTTTCTTCGATCAAAAAACCACGCTCGCCGCCATCGACTTCATCTTCCGCGATTACTTCCCCGGTGCGCTGAGTCAATTTCTGCACAGCGGCGCCCACAACAATCTCCCGCAGGGACGCCCGCTTCAAATCGCCTCCATCTTTCTTTTGCTGTTCACGGCCAATGGAATTTTTGAACCTCTGGAAGTGGCGTTGAATCATGTCTGGGGAATCCGTAAGAATCGCAGCTACCTTCGCAACCAGCTTGTCAGCTTGGCGCTGATTTTCGCCTGCGGCAGCCTGGCGCTGCTCTCTTTCGGAATCACGGCGCTGCATCATGAATCGATGGCGGCCAGCCGGGTGCAAGCCTTGATCGAAACCTTTTTCCTGAAGCTGGCGGCCGTTCCGCTGGCGGTGGTCATTCTGATTCTGGTGTATCGCTTTCTGCCCAACGGAAAGCCCCCGCTGCGCCGCGTGATTCCCGCTGCCATTGGAGTCGGTTTGTTTCTGGAGCTGCTTAAGTACGTCAACATCCTGATCTGGCCAGGCTTGGAAGACAGGATTGCGAGAGAATACGGCGTGTTCCGGTATTCAGTAACGCTGATTTTCCTTGGTTTTTTGACGTCTATGCTTGTCTTGGCGGGCGCGGAATGGGCTGCGCGTGGGAATCGCCTGGATCAACAGGGAGATTCGTAAAATGCTTGCCGTCGTCACCGGCGCCTCCAGCGGGATCGGCGCCGAATTTGCGCGAAAGCTCGGCGCCCGGGGTTTTGATCTCATGCTGGTGGCCAGGCGTGAGGACCGGCTCCGCTCGCTGGCTGAGGAAGTCGCCGCTTTAAACGGCGTCCGCGGCCAGGTCATGCCTGCCGACTTGACGCGGGAAACCGATCGCAACCGCGTAGCCGACGCCATCCGCTCGGCGCCAAACTTGGGGCTCCTCGTCAACAACGCCGGCTTCGGGACCATGGGCTATTTCTTCGAGACGGATTTGGCAGGGCAAGAGAGAATGCATCAGTTGCACATACTCGCCGCCCTGAGCCTTACCCACGCCGCGCTTGAAAATCTGCTCCCGAAGGCGCAGGTGGGCACGGGCGTAATCAACGTGTCTTCGGTCGCGGCTTTTGGATCCTCGCCCGGCAGCGCCGGCTACGGCGCCACCAAAGCCTGGATGAACTCCTTCACCAAGGGACTGGCCATGGAACTGGCGGCTCGGAATTCGCCCGTGCGCGTGCAAGCGCTGTGTCCGGGATTTACGCTGTCGGAATTTCACGACGCTTTGGGCATGGATCGCTCCCAGGTGCCCTCCGCGCTGTGGCTCACGCCGGATTATGTGGTTCAACAATCGCTTCGCGCCTGGGATCGAGGGCGGGTAATCGTGATTCCCAGTTGGCGTTACCGGGCGATGGCCGCTGCCATGAGCTCCCTCCCGGAGCCGTGGATGCGCCGGTTGGCTATCGCCGGCGCGCGCCGTTACAGGCGCAGCAAATCGAACGGCGCTATCGCACAATAGAATCTTACGCCGCGGGCGGGCCACTTGCGCGAGCGCCCCTTTTGCGAGACACTAACAAGTTTTCCACCATTGAATTTTTCCGGCATGCGGGTGAGAATTCTATATCACGATCACTGTTTCGACGGCGCGGCCTCCGCGGCCTTTTTCAGCCGTTTTCTGGAAGCAAAGTTTCACCCCGACGCACTGTTCGAATATACGGGACTGGCTCATAAGGCCTCTCAGTTGTTCGAGCCCAGTCTGTTCGACGGCGACGTGAACGCCATCGTGGATTTTAAATACTCTACTGATCCGCGCCTTACCTGGTGGTTCGACCACCACCAAAGCGCGTTCCTAACGCCGGAAGACGCCGAGCACTTCCGCCACGACGCCACCGGCCGCAAGATGTACGATCCCAGTTTTCGCTCCTGCACCATGTACATCGCCACCATCGCCCGCCAGCGATTCGGTTTCGAAGCGCCCGATCTGGCTGAACTCGTGGAGTGGGCCGACATCGTTGACGGCGCTCAATATGCCAGCGCCGAAGAAGCCGTTAACCTGGGTAAGCCCGCCATGCGCCTAACTCTCGTAATCGAAGGCACCCGCGGCTCGGAAACCGTTCAAAAGATCATTCGCATGATGCGCGCCAAAAAGCTCGAGGAAATCGCCTCCGATCCCGAGATTCTGGAAATCTACCAGCCTCTTTACCAACGCCATCTGCGGTCCGTCGACATCATTCGCAGGCAGGCCCAGTGCAAAGACGGAGTCATTTATTTCGATCTCATTGGCCACGATCTTGAAGGCTATAACAAATTTATCCCGTACTACCTTTTTCCAGACTCGGTCTACACCGTCTCGGTAAGCACTTCCAGCTTCCGCACCAAAGTTTCAGTGGGATCGAATCCTTGGGCTCGCAAGCCAGTCACTTTTAACCTGGCTTCCATTTGCGAGCGATACGGCGGAGGAGGGCACCCCCGCGTGGGCGCCATCAGCTTCGAGATCGGGGCCGTGGACGAAGCCCGCAAGGCCGCTCTGGAAATTGCCTCCGAGTTGCGATCTTAAGGCGTAGCTAACCGGCGGAAACCAGCCTTCGGGTGGACTCATCTATTTCGTGAACGCCGGCGAGCGCTTCGAGCGCTAGCTCCGCGCTTGACGCGCCAGCCAAAAAAGGCGCAGAATTGAATCTGGAGGAGGGTCTGCCCAGTGCTTAGGAGACTTCCGCTCGCGTTCATCTTGTTCGCTGCCGTATCCGCCTGGGGGCAAAATGCGATCTCAGCCCGCTCCGGCATGGTAAATCACGTCGAAGGCCAAGTCTTTATAGAGGGCAAGGCCATCGACACCAAATTCGGCCAATTTCCCCAAGTCAACAATGACGAGACCCTTTCCACCCAGGAAGGCCGCGCCGAGGTGTTGCTGACGCCCGGCGTCTTTCTGCGCTTGGCCGAGAATAGCTCGTTCAAGATGCTGTCTAATCGGCTCTCCGACACAGCCATTGAAGCCGCCTCGGGTTCGGCCATGCTGGAAGTCGATGAACTTCTAAAAGACAACGCGATCGCTGTACATTTCAAAGGCGGTACGGTTTCACTGGTCAAGCAGGGACTTTATCGTTTTGACGAGAACTTCGCCCGATTGCGCGTCTATGACGGGGAAGCGCATGTCGCCCTGGGCGAGCAGAACTTGACCGCTAGGAAGGGCAAACAAGTGGTTTTTGGCGATAATTTGGTAGCCTCCAATTTCGACCCCAAAATCACCGATCCTTTCTACCGCTGGGCTAGCCGGCGCGCCGAGTATGTCTCGACCGCAAATATCTCCTCCGCCCGGACCGCGGGCCAAAATGGACTCTTATCCAGCTACGGGAACTGGGCCTGGAACCCGTGGTTTGGAATGTACACTTTCCTCCCTGGAGTTGGCTACGCATACAGCCCATTCGGCTGGGACTTCTATAGTCCGGCTACGGTTGGGTATCTTTACTATCCCTGGCTTTACGGAGGCGGCGGCTACGCCCATCCGACGGTAGGGCGAGTGGCTCCGCCAACCAATAACGGCAATGCCGGCATCGCAGCCCTCGCCCCGGCTCGGGCGACTCCGCCTTCTGAAAGCGGATCTGGCGGCAATCCCTCGTTTGGCTCGGGAGGGGACCGAAGCACTATTTCTTCAGGCATCGCTTCGGGCGGCGTTGGGGGCGGAATGGCGGCGCGCGGTGGCGGCGGAGTTGGCGGCGGCCGGCGCTAAAACCGGTCTAAAAAGGACCCTCCTCAGCCTTACCCTGTTTGGTTTCGCCTTCGGACAGGTGGAAGCGGCGGTGGTAGT
This sequence comes from Bryobacteraceae bacterium, assembly GCA_035293905.1. Classification (GTDB taxonomy): domain Bacteria; phylum Acidobacteriota; class Terriglobia; order Bryobacterales; family Bryobacteraceae; genus Palsa-187. The sequence goes on along the minus strand of DATGLY010000137.1, from coordinate 15,717 downwards.
GTATCTACGCACCATTGCTCAACCGTTCCGGGCGCATCTCGGCCTGCCGATCGGCGACCCCCTCCCTCTCTTCGACCCGGCGCAATTGGGAGAGACCCAGCGGCTCATGTACATCGAACTGGGGCGCGAAGCCGGCACGCTCCTGATGCTCGCCGCCGCGGCTGGGGGCGCGGCCAGCCGCAATCTCCGAACCTGGGCGGCGGCGTTCGCGTTGGTCTTTGGCGTTTGGGACTTGTCGTTTTATTTTTGGCTATGGGCGATGATCCGCTGGCCGCCCTCCCTGGGCACGTGGGACCTGCTCTTCTTGCTTCCAGTCCCCTGGGCCGCTCCCGTCGCCGCTCCGATCATCGTCGCAGCGTCGCTGGCGGTGGGCGGCGCGATTACCTTGGCGCGCGATCCGCAAACAGCGCCCAAAACGGCGTGGGCATTGTTGCTGGGTGGAGCGGTTGCGCTGCTCGTCGCCTTTATGTGGGACTGGCGTCACTGGATTGCTGGCGGCATGCCGCGAGGCTTCCCTTGGCTGATCTTTGGCGCCGGAGAACTTTTGGGCCTCAGCGGGTTCGCTTTAGGCGTTCGGCGGCAGCGGAGCCCGGTCTCCGCCGCTACCGCCAACTGAGCCGCATCAACCGGCCTCGGGAGTCAACCGGAGCGACTCTCCGCCCTTGGCCACATCCACTTTCACCGCCGACCCGGGTGCGATTTTTCCGCTCTCCACCATCGCCGCCAGGGGCTGAGTCAAATGGCGGAGAATGGTGCGCTTCAGCTCGCGCGCCCCATATTCGGAACTGGTCCCTTTGCGCAGTAACCACGCGCGCGCCTCTGCGGCGACGTCCAGCTCGAAAGCGCGCTCCTCCAGCCGGTTTCGAATGTGCCGCTCCAGCGCGGTGAGCTGTTGCCCCAAGATCGCCATAAGAGATTCCCGCGCCAGCGGCTGGTAAGCGATCACCACGTCAATGCGGTTCACGAATTCCGGCGAGAATTTGCGCCGAACCTCGTTCATTCCGATGTTCTGAATCTTGGCCGCGCTCGCGCCGCGCTCGGCCGCCACCATTCCTTCAAAGCCGAAATCCGGGTTAATCTGCTTGCGCATTGCCGCCGCGCCCAGATTGCTGGTCAGGAAAATGAGCGTGCGCTCGAAATTCACGGTCGTATTGTCGCCCAACCGCAGCGCCGCCTTGTCCAGCACGCCGAGCAGCAATCGCGTCATACTCGGAGCGGCCTTCTCGATTTCATCAAACAGCACCAGCGAAAGGTTGCAGTTTTCGCTGGCCGCCGCCGCCAGCTTCTGCTGCGTCAGCATGGGCTGCGTTTCGCGATGGCCCAGGTAGCCGGGGGGCGCGCCCACCAACTTGGCCACCTCGTGCTCCATCTGGAACTCGCCGCAATCGACCCGGAGAAGCGATTTGTCGCTGCCATGCAAGACTTCCGCCAGTGCCTCCACGGTTCGCGTCTTTCCTGTACCGGTCGGTCCGAGCAACAGAAACACGCCCGCGGGACGTCCTTCTGGCGCGAGCCCCGCGCGATGCATTTGCACGTAGGGCACAATCTGTTCCATCGCGTGAGTCTGACCAACCACACGGCTTGCCAGTTCCTGCAAAAGATTCAAAGTCGCCGGCCGGCGTGGCGGGCGAATGGGGATGGGTGGGCCGGGCAATAGGGTCTCCTCTCGGACCCGATTATCGAAATCTCCTCAGGCCCAGCCTGCCGCGCCAAAAGCTAACTGATTGAAGCCGCGTCGCTTTTTGCGGTGCGGGAAGCGAACCGGCAATTCAGGATTGCCCGAATTCGCTCCGCCGCACGTCCGTCGCCATAAGGATTATGCAAGCGCGAGCGGCGTTCATATTCCTCCGGGTTATCCAGCAGGAATGCGGTCTCGGCAACAATCCTCTCTTCCGACACGCCCACCAGCCGCGCCGTTCCCACCGCCACGGCCTCCGGACGCTCCGTCTTTTCCCGCATGACCAGCACCGGTTTGCCCAGCGACGGACCCTCCTCCTGAATTCCGCCGGAATCGGTCAGCAGAACATGCGCCTTCCGCATCAAATCCACGAACGGGATGTAGGGCAGGGGATCGATGATATGAATGTGAGGTACGTTTCGCAGCAGCCGGTTCACGGTGTCCCGCACATTAGGATTAGGATGCACCGGATAAACGATTTCCGCATCGCTTCGCGCCGCCAGCCTCGCCAGCGCGCGGCAGATGCTCTCAAATCCTTCGCCAAAGCTCTCCCGGCGGTGCGCCGTCACCAGAATCAGCTTCTTGCTTGAATCCAAAGGAGAGGCGTTGTATGTAGGGCAGCGAGTCTTGCCCGCCGCCAGCGCATCCCGAATCTCTAACACGGAGTCAATGCCGGTGTTGCCGGTCACGAAAATGTCCTCCGGATTCACTCCCTCGCGTTTGAGATTGCCCGCACCCTTCGCCGTGGGCGCGAAATGAAGCGAAGCCAGCCGCGCCACAAGCACCCGGTTCATTTCTTCCGGAAACGGCTGCCGGCGATCGCCGGTGCGAAGTCCGGCCTCAACGTGCCCCACGGGAACATTTCGATAAAACGCCGCCAAGGCCCCCGCAAATGCTGTCGTTGTATCGCCCTGCACCAGTACGCAGTCTGGTTGCTCGAATCGTAGCACATCTTCCAGCGCGGAAAGGATTCGCGAAGTGGAATCGAATAGGCTCTGTCCCGGCCGCATCAGATCCAGATCGTAATCCGGCTGTATGGAGAAAGCCTCCAAAACCTGATCCAGCATCTCCCGATGTTGCGCTGTGGCGGCGATGCGCGTTTCAAATCGCTCCGGCCATTCCCGCAAGCGGCGCACCACGGGCGCCAGCTTGATGGCTTCTGGCCGGGTTCCGAAAATCAACAGAACGCGCGGCAATCGTTTATTTGTGGCGGTAGGTGATCCGGCCCTTGGTCAGATCGTAGGGGGAAAGTTCCAACGTAACGCGATCGCCCGCCAAAACGCGGATTCGATTGCGGCGGAGCTTGCCGGCCAAATGGGCCAATACGGTGCGGTCCTGGTCGAGCTGCACGCTGAACAAGCCGCTTGGGAATTTTTCAACAACGGTGCCAGTGACTTCAATATTATCTTCTTTGCTCATTCTCCTCCCAGATCGGATTATAGCTGATGTAAGACCCTATTCTGGAATATGCGACTCCAAACAGCAGCGTTCCTTTTGGCCGCATTTGCGCTTGGCTTGGCCGGCATTCAGCGCAGTCTTTGGCTTGACGAAGCCTGGGTCGCCAATTCGATTGCCGCGCCAACCTTCGGGCAGATGTTCTATTACCCGGAATGGCTCCAAAGCAGTCCGCCGATGTTCCTTGTGGCTTCGCGAGCCGCCATTCATCTCCTGGGCCTCTCGAACGCCTCGCTGCGCCTTGTGCCTTTACTAATGACGCTCGCCGCAACCGCGGCGATGTTTACCGTCGCCCGACGCATTCTCACGCCCGGCTTGGCGGCTTTGACGTGCGCTCTGTTGGTGTTCTACACAGCCGAAATCGAGTACTCTCATTCAGCGAAACAATATAGCGGCGAAGTCGCCGCGACAACATGCATCTTGTTGGCCGTCGTTTCTTATCTTAAAAAGCCGGAGCGCGCGCGATTCCACCGTCTGGCCGCAATTATCGCCGTGGCCTTGCCATTCTCCTACGCCTCGGTTTTCCTTTTGCCCGGAATCATTTTGGCGATTGGCTGCGCCAGTCCGCGCCGCGCCCTCCTATTGACCGGGATCGCCGGTTTCGTGCTCGCTATTTTGTACGCCGTTTTCGTCCGGCCGAATCTTGGTTACCAATTACGCGCCTATTGGGCCTCCGAGCCGGAAAGCGGCCTGAGCCGCGGCGTAATTTCCGCGCTTGTCGCGATAATCGTGATCACGCTTGTAAGCGTTGCGCGAAGCCATGGAAATTTATCTTGTCGCGCATGGACTCAGATCGTTTGCGTCCTGCCCTGCATCCTCCTGGCCATTGCGGGCGCGTTTGGCTGGTATCCCATGAGCTATCGAACGCGCCTGTTCCTGTTCCCCTGTTTTCTTCTTGTGGCCGTCATGGCCCTGGAAGATCTTGCCTCATGGGCTCTCAGCAGCCGCGCTGACGCCGCCGCCTGGCTCGCGGTCGCCGTTGCCCTCATGTTCGGAATCCGCACCGAGCTCCGCTCGCATACCGGCCGGCCCAAAGAAGACGTCGACGGCGCCGTTCGCTTCCTTCAAAGGACCGTCGCGCCGGGCGACCTCCTGATTGTCCATCCATCCGTCGGCGAAAGCTTCCGTTTCTATGCAGCCATGTATAACTGGACCTCGCCACCGGTCCGTTACGGTGACACCGGCTGGCCCTGCTGTCCGCGCGGCAAAATTGCCCGTTCTGGCATCTCCAGTCGTCCGGCGGTCATAGCCGATCTTGACCGAATGGTCCCCCTCCGTTACTCCGGCCGCGTCTGGCTTTTGTACACCATCCGTCCCACCCATTGGGATTGGGTCGGCCTGGACGAATCCAACGTCTGGCGCGATTACTTCTCCGACCGCGGCTGCGCGATGCCTAAGCCGTACTTGCAGTTCGAAAACCTCGCCATCACCTTTGCGGTGTGCCAAGGCTCGAAGTGAGCCGCGCCGGGCCGACGAACGTTATCCCGGCCTTGCGCTTCAACTCCTCCACTGCCCGCTGGGCAACCTTGGCGCCGAGGTCTTTCTCAATATCTGGCCGGACTGCCTCAAATGGCTTCGTGGCACGGGCTTCAATCAGAATCTGATGGTAGCCGAGAGTGCTACGAACTGGCTCGCTGACCTGCCCCACACGCAGCGAGAATGCAGCCCCTTCGAGCTCTGGCACAAGGGCGCCCCGTCCGAGCATGCCGAGATCTCCGCCCCTGGCCCCGAAGAAAGGCTCGTCGCTTACCGCAGCCGCAACACCATCGAAGGGCTCCCCGGAGACAATCCTGTCCCGATCCCTCCGGGCCTCTTGAAGTGCTTCCTTTTCGGAGAGGTCTCGGTGCCCTGGCCGGATCGGGGCCGGCGAGCCATGGAATCGAACCAGGATCTGTCGGAGGCGCACTTGCTCGAAGTCCTGCTTGTGCTCCTCGTAGTACCCGCGCAACGCAGTCTCTGTGGGCTTGGTCAAGGCCGTCAACAGTGCATTGCCCAGCGCCTGGTCGGTCTGGATTTCGATGCGTGTCTCGACTTCCGCGGTACGATTAATCCCGCGTGCACGCGCCTCCCCCGCCAGGACTACAAGCTGGGCCAAACGCTCGGCTATCTGCCGGCGGCCCTCGGGTGTCTTAGCTTGCTCCTGACCCTGTTCCGACAGGGTACTGACGATCCGCTCGAAATGCGCCTTTGTGACCTTCTCGCCCCGACGGTCATGACGATGCGATCCGCGTCGGCGGAACGGCGCCCGCATCCGAGACTGGCCGCAAGGAAGACGGCCGTCAACACGATAAGCTTCTTCATAGTGGTTGCGCCCGGGGTTTTCGGCTGTCTTGGAGGATCCGCAGCTACGTCGCAAGCTGGCAGCAGGAAACGTGCGCCCTGCTATACTCCACGCCTTGGCAAAGTCCCACAAACGTAGCAGTCTCGGCGCTGCAGCCGCAATTCTCCAGCGGCAGGCCGGATGCGGCGCAGCTACTGCCCTCGGAGCAACTGAACTTGCCGGGTTCGAAGGTGTCAAACGGAGGACAGTAGTTGTCGAAGTAGGCGCCATTCATGCCTTGGCTACAGAATCCCGTCCCGGCGCATCCATACGCGCAAGCGGACACGCAGTTGCCGGGACACGACTGCGCGCTGCCGATAGGGACAGAGAGTACCCCTATCAGAATCAACGCGAATGCAACACCAAGAAAACGAATCCTCATCCCGTAGCTCCTCTCCTCAATTGACTGCGTAAACGCCTAAGATGCCGATTCCAGCGTCCATGACAACGAGCCGGTCGTCCAAAGCGTCCAAAGTCGGATACATAAACCCCTGCGGGTTGTACTGGTCCACCCGCTCAGGTGAAGTTGGCATAACGAGCGACAAGATCTTTCGCAATCGCCCAGTCAAGGGATCGGTTATGGCTATAGGTCGCGGCCTGCCCACCGGAACGCTGGTCAAGCAGAGATACAGGTCGCCCGAGCGGGAAGCGGCTGCCCACCGGAACAGCATCGTCCCATCTTGCGGGTTCCGCTGCGGGACCGGGAACCCTGCCGCAGTGTACGCCGGATCAAGCTCTAGCTTGTTTCTAGTGAGTGGCCTGCCGTTGTTCTCAAACGTCGCGACCTCTTCGGCGACGTGCTTCACCTCGATCCAGCGCGGCGCGTCAGTTCCGTTCTCTAGGGCGAGAACGGTACGAGACTCCGGCAGAGGGGGCACATTGGGCGCGAGTTCGGATTCCGCCCGCTGGGCCAGGTTCCTTTCCAAAGAGCCGGCGTGAATGCGGGACCCTGGAGAGACTCGGAACAGTTCCTTGCCGATATTTCCCTCAATCCAGAAGACGCCTGCCGAGGATGACACGGGCTCAGGCCGCGCGGCAGTCTTCAATTTCTGCCGGCGGCCCTCACGCAGGCCGCTGTCCCTGATCTCGAACTCCGTGAAACCGGGAGTCGGGAACATGCGCAAGTAGATCCGGCCAGACGGATCCATCGCAACCCGATCAGCAAGCCCATCTATGTAGTCCGAAAAGGCGGGAGACTCGCGCTCAGACCCCGTCACGATGATACTTGTCTTGGTCGTCTTGAAATCGACCACAACAGCCCACCTGCCGTTGCTTTGTGCCAAGCCGGCGAATTCGAAATCCTGCCTTAGGGTCCGGGCACGCACGAGCGCCCGCACGTCGATAACCTTAGACGGTTCCACCGTCGTGACCTGCTGCGCGGTGCAGAATGTTCCGCAAACCGCAGCGAGCAGCAAGATCCCTGATGATCGCGGCTTCTCGTTCATCGGTCACCTCCTGTTAGATCCCCTCGCGCGAGCGCCGGTTCCCGCACAGCGTATCGCAGTCCGGGCGACCGGCCGAGCCGCGCGTCGAAGGCGCCCAGCATCGCCTGGTCGAAGCACTCAACCCACTGTCCATTTCGCCCCTTCCGGATAAAATGGTCATCTTCCGGAGGGATCTGCACGCGCCAGTGACTGCGAATGTCCAGTTTGGCTTCATTCGCGCGCATAAAATCGAAAGAGCAGTTGCGAAGTATTCGTGGCATATCAGCCTCCCGGATCGGAATATCGCAGAATGCGGCGATTTCCCTCACCACCGGCTCCAAATCTGCTGTCATCTTTTCGAAAGCGACGTACAAGATGCTAAGGTCGCGGCTATTCTCGCGCCATCGTGCCACGTGATCGAACCAGTTCCCAAATGCCACGGATCCTTTCATAAACTGTTCAAAGAACTCCGGAAACGCCTTGACGTAGCCATTCCGCCGATGGTGGTGAAAGTACGAGACGATCACGTCCCGCCCGTCTCGCAACGCGTAGATATAATGCCCGCATCCCTTCGGGACATCCCGGTAGCTCGCGTGCGTCTTAATGATGCGCCCGCCGGTTTGCCTGGTCCTCCACCCGGCCCGCAGCGCGTCTTCTAGGTAAGGGGCGAAAGTGTTCAGGTGCGATATCCCATCCATAGAGCCGTCCGTCAACAGTTGCAACAGGATCATTTGCACCCAGGTGGTGCCGGATTTCGGGTAGCTGGCTATAATAATGTCCTCCGGCCGCGTGTGGTAGGACAGCTTGACCCGCTGCGCCTTGAGCCGTTCGCCTGCTGACACTTGCAATTTAATGAGCTTGTGCATCCCCGCCAGAGCAACGTCAATTCCTTTCGCAACGGCTGTGCGGCCTGCATCACTCATTGCCGCTCCGTTTATCCTGTGGTTCCGCATGCTCGACTAATAAGCGGACTGCGCCAAAAACAAGTTCTGCACGGCTTGGGTGAACTGAGCCGGCGCTTGGCCCATGTCCTGAAGGGTAAGACGCTTGTTTACAGCCATGATCGAGTCAAGCGCATACACGTGGCTGCCGCTCAGTTCAAACCCCGTTGTCAGTGTAAATGCACTCGCCCTCGGAGAATAGGCTAGCAACAGCAAGAAGCTCCGCCTAGGTCCCGGCAGCGACTCCTGTTGGCAGCCTCGGAGCAAAACCTTTCCCGACGGCATCAGAATCACGCCGCCGCCGCGGAGCACATCCACGGAAGTCCCGGTAGCAAGTTGGGCGGTCGAGTTGTTGTAGACCACGGATCCGACGCTCACCTGAAACTCGGAGTAGATTGCCGTTCGGTCGTTCGAGAGGTATGAGGCGGAGTGGGTAACGTTTCCGGTGATGATCGCTTGTGTGAGCGAGTGCGGCAGCAATTGGCCGTGACTATGACTCAGCGGATAGGTCATCAACTGAGGTGGGCTGCTTTCCGACAGCGGAGCCTCACCCGAGAACCCATCGAATAAGGCATTCCTTGCGGTGCGGATCGTGGATGAATTTGCAGTTGCGTCTGCGTATTTCGATCGCGCGCCCCAAAAGGCCGTTCCTCCCGGGACGCTCGGGGCCTGAGAGCGAACGGTGGCCGCAGCCAGCAAATAGCCAAACGCAACGATACGTATTATTCGCAACGGCCCTCCTTCCCGCATTCAGTAGATGCAGTTGCATCCGAGCGGATCCGACCACGTATAGTCGTATTCGCCGCAGTAGTAGTAGTTCCTTGCGTAGTAGTAGCAGATGCAAGGAAGCTCCGGGTACCAGTCGACCTCGTAGTAGGGTGGGCCCGCCGTCAAGCCGCATCCCGAACAGGTCTGCGCGTTTGCAGTCTGGGTCAGCTTGGGCGCGAAGAGAAACAAGCAACCTACGGCGTACAGCAAGTTCTTGAGCAAGTTTCGCAGTCTCACCCAATCTCCCCTCGTACGGCCGGGAACAACCGTAAAAATCCTACCCTAAAAAAAAACCAGCGTCAAGGCATTTTTTTCGATTATTTTGAATCCCAGAAAATGCTTGAAACGTGTTTCGAAACTTTCTCTGTTATAGCCAATCTTTTCTGCGAGACTAACCGCTGCAGCCTGGTATAGTACCGTACTGGGATTGGGTCAGCCTCAACGAATCCAACGTCTGGCGCGACTACTTCTCCGACCGCGGCTGCGCCATGCCTAAACCATACTTGCAGTTCGAGAACCTCGCCATCACCTTTGCGGTGTGCCCGTAGCGCGCATCAATCGAAACCTAAATGCTTTCAGAACAGTCTGTTAGTATGGCATCGTGCGGGCCCCCATCCGTATCCGCGTCCTTTTCTTCGGCGCTTTGCGCGATGTCGCGGGCGTGCGCGAAGATTCGGTGGAGGTTCCCTCAGACGCGCTCCTGAACTCGGTTTTCGACCTCTACGCGCGACGCTATCCACGCCTCAAAGAGATGGCCGCCAGCATCGTGCTGGCGCTGAATCGGGAGTTTTCCCCGCTCTCGGCGGCGCTCAAGGATGGAGACGAAGTGGCTTTCCTGCCTCCCGTCAGTGGGGGCTCGGCTCCGCGCCAGGGCAGCTACACGCATGAAATCGCCGACCCGGCCACAGGCAATTTCTTTGCTTTGACGCGCGATCCCATCGACGGCGGCGCGCTCGCGAGGCGCTTGCTATGCGGCGAAGACGGCGCATTTGTGAATTTTGAGGGCGTGGCGCGGAATAACACCAAGGGCCGTCCAACCCGCTATCTCGACTACGAATGTTACGAGCCGATGGCTGTAAAGATCATGGCGCAAATCGGCGGCGAGATCGCCCGCGCCTTTCCCATTGGGCGCATCGCGATGGTGCATCGTCTAGGTCGCATCGAAATCGGCGAAACCAGCGTCGCCGTCGTGGTGACGGCGCCGCACCGAAGGCCGGCGTTTGAAGCCGCGCTCGAAGGCATTAACCGGCTCAAACGCCTGGTCCCGGTCTGGAAGAAAGAATATTTCGCCGACGGTGAAGTATGGGTGGACGGGGAATGGGACGACGCCGTTCTTAAAGCTCGATCATGAAGTTCCTGGGAATCCTTGCGGCCGCGTTGCCGCTGGCGGCTCAACAGCAGCCTGCGCCCAACTACAAAGTGAATACAACTCTGGTGCGGCTCTTGGTGACCGTCAAAGACGCCCTAGGCGCCCTCGTCGGGTCGCTCGACGCCAAAGACTTCAGAGTCGAAGATTGCGGAGTTCCCCAAACCATCGCCATCTTCGAGCGCCAAACGGAGATGCCGCTCTCCATCGCTGTCCTGATGGACGCCAGCGGCTCGACGCGCAAAGATCTGCCCTATGAGATCACATCGCTCGAAAAATTTTTCAAAGCTCTGGTGGCCGAAGGCAATCCCCAAGACGCCGCCGCGCTGTATTCGTTTAACTATGACGTCACCCTGCTCCAGAATTTCACCCGCCAGCCCGCGCGCCTCGTAGAGAACTTGAAAATTCTGAGACCCAACGGCGGCACCTCGCTTTACGACGCGATCGCCCTGTCTTCCCGCGAGTTGAGCCGCCGGGATGGCCGCCACGTAATCGTCATCGTCACCGACGGCGGCGACACTACCAGCCGAACCAGATATTCCGAGGCCCTGGAGGGGGCGCATTTAGCGGATGCCGTCATTTACCCTATTCTGGTGGTGCCCATCACCAACGATGCGGGACGGAACCTCGGCGGCGAGCACGCTCTCGCTACTCTGGCCGAGTCCACCGGCGGACGGGTCTTCCAGCCCAGCATCGGGGCCCTGCTCGATCAAGCCTTCACCGAAATCCTGCGCGACCTTCGCACCCAATATTTGATTGCATATTATCCACGCAATCTGCCCGAGAACCCTCCCCGTTTTCATCCCGTTCACATTGAAGTGCTGCGCCCCAATTTGCGCCCCTCCTCGCGTACCGGCTATTATGGGACATCGATTCCCTGACCTTGGCGACCAGCAAAACCAAAGCGCCTGAACAGACCTTTGAAGAAACGAAATACCTTCGCCAACTCGCGGAGAACCAGACCCGCGTGCGCGTTCGCCTGAGCGACAACCAGGAAGTGGAGGGAACCGTGGAATTCTACGACGTCAACTTCATTCGATTGACGCGGCAAGGCGAGCCGAACCTGTTTTTGTTCAAACACGACATCAAATATCTCTACGAGCTGAGTTAACTGCGCGTGGGTTCCTTTCTGGAGACAGCGGTCGAAATCGCTCGCGAAGCGGCTGCGCTAATCGCGGATTCCCTGGACCGCCGGGCTCGCGAAGATTTGGCCCGCGCAACGGAGCCCAGCTCTGAGCATGCCGGCGCTGGGCTCGCTGGCGAGCGGCGCGGCCAAGGAAAGACTTTCGAGCTGAAGGGAGAGCACGATCTGGTGACGGAAACCGATCGCGCCAGCGAGCGGCTGATCGTGGAAAGACTCCGCAGCCGGTACCCCACGCATTCCATCGCCGCCGAGGAGGGTGGCGAAGCGGCCGGCACTTCCGAATATCGCTGGCACGTCGATCCGCTCGACGGCACCACCAACTTCGCCCACGGCTTTCCCGTCTTCAATGTGTCGATCGGCCTCGAGAAAGCCGGAGAACTGATCGCTGGCGTTATCGTCGATCCAATGCGGAACGAAGTATTCACCGCGGAATCCGGCGCCGGGGCTTATCTCAACTTCCGCAGGATTCGCGTCTCCAAGACGGCGCGCCTGGAGGAATCTCTGGCTGGCACGGGCTTCCCCTCGCGCAATCGTCATAAAGACGTAAACGTGCATTTCTACTATCAGCTCGCGATGGTTTCCCATGGGGTGCGCCGCGCCGGCGCCGCCGCGCTTGATTTTGCTTACGTCGCCTGCGGCCGCCTGGATCTGTTTTGGGAGTTTTCGCTGAAGCCTTGGGATATGGCCGCGGGAGCGCTGCTGGTGCGCGAAGCCGGAGGCGTTGTGACCGATATGCATGGCGGGCCTTTCCACCTGCGCTCGCCCCACGTTCTGGCCGATAACGGCCTGCTTCACGCGGAAACAATCAAATTGTTCGCCGAAGTATTTGCGGGAAAATTCCGGGCCCAGTTGCCCAAATTGTAGAAAGGTACGCGCCTTGTGAGGGCAACGCGCGCTGACGGGCGGATGGCAACGATTCTGCCCTGCGCCATAGGCAATTGCCGAAGGCCGCCGGGTTGATTCGCAACTGTATTTGACCGAGCCGATAATCAACCTGCGTCGCGGCGGCGCTCCTCGACAAAACTTGCCCCGCACTTAGCCTAAGCCTTAAAGGAAACTGGTTTGATGTTTCGAAAGATCGCAACGCGTTTGGCAACTATCCTTGGCCCACTTCGGCATTTTATTTTGGCCCATTATGCGCGCGGTCGGTGACGCGATCCAGCAGCGCCTTGCACAACCGAGCGTTGGGAATCGCCTGCGTCCACTCGGAAAATGGCAGGTTCGTCGTCAAAATCACCGCAGCTTTTTCGGCTCGCTCGGCCACCACCTGGAACAGAAACTCTGCGCCGACTTCCGCTAACGGCACATAACCAACCTCATCGATAGCGATCAGATCATAGCGGCTCCGCCGCACTAGAACTCTGCGGAGCTGCAACCGATGCTTGGCCTCGACCAGCTCATTGACGAGTCCGGCCGCGGTGGTGAAACGAACGCGGCGCTTCTGCCGGCACGCCGCCACGCACAAGCTGGTCAACAGATGCGTTTTGCCGGTTCCGCATTCGCCGATGAACAACACCGGCTCTGCCCGTTCGATGTAACCGCCCTCTGCCAGGTCGCGCATCTTGGCTGCGGTGACGTTGGGCGATTGCGTGAAGTCGAACTCCTCCAGCGTTTTCATCGGCGGCAGATGCGCTTCGCGAATGCGCCGCTCCATCGTGTTACGCTCGCGCTCTTCGATCTCGGCCGCCAGCAGCGCTTCCAGATACCCGACGTGGCTCTTCTTCTCGCGAATCGCCTGCTCGGCGACAGTGGCGAACTGCGATGCGATCATGGGCATGCGCAGCACCTTGCAGTGCGCGTGGATCGTGGCCTCCTGCAACTCCGCGATCTGTTTGCTCATCGCACCACTCCCGCGAGCAGTTGATCGTAATCGTTCATCGCCGGCAGCGGACGGGCGTAACGCTCCAGCGCGCCGACATCCACCGCTTCGCAGCGCGAATGCCGCAGTTCGTCGGCATGCAGCAAGCGCCGGACCGCCGCAGCGTCGTAGCAGTGTCCCGCCAGTCCGCTTCGATGGCCTCCTGCAGCCGCGCCTGGCCGCACTGCGGCGCGAGCTTCAGTAGTTCGATCATCTCGCGCGTCCCGTTCTGCTTGCCGTGCCGCCCCATCAGCGCTTGCCAGATGCGGTCGAAGCTCTCCGGCCATTGACCGGACTGCCGTCTCTGCTCCAGCAGCTTCGATCCGGCCATCGCTCCCGGCTTGCGATGCAGCACGTCGAGATAATGCTCCAGTTCCAGAATCTGCTGTTGACGCCCGTAACCACGCTCGTGTCGGGCGATGCAGCGGCCCTCGTGCCACAGCTCGACGGTCGCCGCATAGACTTTCGCCTGCACCTGAATCCCGGCCGGCAGCGGCGCCGAATACGCGTTCGTCAACACCTTCACGCAGCTCACCACCACAGGAGTCAACGCGATAATTCAGTACTTGAATTTCGACGGAAACCGATATGGCGCCCCTGGGATGAACTGTCTCGGCCCGAACGCGTCGTACTGGGATCTGTTAGTAGGGGTGGGCGGCGGCGCGGGAACTGTCACAGTTCAGAACGTTAACTTCATGAACGCCCCCGGCACCGCCGCGGTTATCGACGGGCCAAATTCAGTTATCAAGTATTCCACCTTCGCATACGGTTCAAGCAGCCAGGCAGCCCGCTCGACCGGACTAGCCCTGCAAGGCTCGGGCGATCAGGCCCTCTACAATTCCGTTAACTGGTCCGGCACCGCGGGTATCGGAAGCGGCCCCAACGCGTACGGCCAGTGGATCTATGGCAACTTCGTATATTGGAACCGATGCGAGGAGCCAGACAACGTTCCGGGCGGCCAACTCTATACCTCCCCGCCCGACCAGACCGGCCCGGGCAGCCAGCACGTTTATTTGGTGCAAATTTGGTCTATGGGGCCCCGCAGGACAATGGGCAGTACATAAACGGGTGCTCCACGGCGGCGATTTTGCCGTCGGACAGCTTCGAGATCTATGGCACGAATCACTTCTTTTGCGACAACGGCGTCTACGGCCAGAACGGGGCGATCCGGAACGGCACGGGTGTATGTATGTACGGAAACGGAGCGGGGAATATCACGGCTCCGAATTCGACGAACGTGACATACCCGACGAACTACAACTCGTGCAGCTAGCGTGACCACCGACGGCAGTTTGGGGAAGGCAGCCCATAGGGCCGAGGGAGCGCCTCGCGCTCCCTCACTTGGCCCGCACCACGAGAAGTCTCAGCAGGCGGTGTCATTGCGGCCGGCAGCGTGGCTCTTGCTGGCTCCCCTGCTTGGTCTTCTGATCTACTGGCGGGTCCCGGCGATCTGGTTTCAGAACGACGACTTTGCGTGGCTGGGCTTCGCCTCAGGTGTGCGAGGTGGACGGAGCCTCGCCGACGCCATGTTTACGCCTTACGCACAGGGGACGGTTCGCGTTTTGAGCGAGCGGCTGTTCTTCCTCGTGTTTTTCAATGCCTTCGGCCTTCACGCGGTGCCATACAGGGTCTGGACTATCGCCACATGGATTGCGAAGCCGACGAGCGAAAGCCCGGCGAGGATTCCAGCAACCGCTGCCGGGCCCCGATAGAGCGCGGAGCGCGACCGCACCGCGGCGCTCCCCGGTTCAATTGTCCAGGTCAGGTAGCCCGCGAGTGCCGAGGCGAGCCGCCGGTCAAAGTGGGGCTCGTAGATCGGCGATGGGACCTTAGGTATAAGGTAGTAGTGAACCGCCACAAAAGCTACCGCCGGTACCGCGAGCAGCAGCGTTCCCCGCAGCCGTCGTTTGTCCGCAAGAGCCGCGTGGAGCGCAGCAAGCGCGGGATAAGCGGTGGCCAGTTCCAGAGCGCCGAAACCAAGCAGGTAAAAGGTCCACTCTGCGGCGCGCCAGCGGCTATATCCGCGGCCCAGAGCCTCCAGTTCGGTCCAGCGCAGGCGCAAGTAGAAGGCCGCCAGCACAAGAACGCCGCACAGAACCTGGTTGTAAGCGGAGGCCCAAGCGACAGCCATCACGGCATTGGTGTTGGCGGCGCAAATGAGAGCCGCGACGGACCCAGCGGCCCGAGATCCGGTGAGGCGAGCGCCAAT
The DNA here is from genome assembly GCA_035293905.1 of Bryobacteraceae bacterium. Lineage (GTDB taxonomy): Bacteria > Acidobacteriota > Terriglobia > Bryobacterales > Bryobacteraceae > Palsa-187. The sequence continues at coordinate 554 of DATGLY010000137.1, read as the reverse complement.
CAGGGACACCAACATGAGCAGCAGAAGCCGGACAGGCGGCGCAAACCAGAGACGTGGAAGTCGCGAAAACACGGCCAGTTGCGGAGTTGGGGACGGAGAGAGGCGTTAACGGGCGGGTGGGAATCGTTGCGGAAAAAAATTTGGCTCCCCAAGTCAAACAAAGGGGATTTTACGCTGTGGAGGCACTGGCAAAATGATTGATTCCGGATGGTTTACTCAAATCGTATTTGCCGCCATCTCCGTGTCGGCCGATTTGCACATGGCGACCAAGTTCGTGCCCAAAACCGAGGTCAGCATCGTCGCCTCTTTGCGCGAAGCGACTGGGAGCAAAGGTGATTGTGCCCGTTGCTCTCACCCTCTGGTTGTCGGATTCTGGTATGTAAACCGGGCTGGATAACAACGCAGAGACACGGGCAAATCCGGGACGCAGAGATTTCCTGCTCTCGTGCTAACCGGAGAGAAAGAAGACGGAGAGGTCTCTCACCTTCTTCGCGCTGTCACCATTTGAATTCCGTCTGGCGTGACGATGCTGATGTGTCCGATCCACGTGGTGT
>DATGLY010000136.1:0-13543 GCA_035293905.1 Bryobacteraceae bacterium | reverse complement strand
CGTCGCGTCTTGAAACTTCACCGAGTTCAACTTTTCACAGGGCGTCTGCGCAAACGCGGCGAGCATTCCGCCGGTTATCAACAAGGCAATGGAGCGAATCGTCATGGTTGACCTCTGGGGCGCTTTAAGAAGCGCAACTAGTGAAACTATCACAATTGAACAGGGCAGTAAACGCGACCAACCTTGATGAGGATCGGTCAGGCGGTTCGCCAGAGCAAGAATGGTCTCTCGGCCCGGGCGCGGCGAAAACGTTGGCTCATGCGAACCGCTTCCGCGCGCTCTCGGGAAATCTTCAACAAGGTGGAATTTGACCCAGAAGCGGCGGCCAGTCCCGCTGCGCAACAAAAACTACGCCTGTGAATGGAGCGGCCGCATCGGACCACTAACGGGAAATCCAAACTCGGATTTCGCGGATGGGAGGCGGGTTCGATTCACATGACCGGATTTTCCTTGTGCCGGCTTGCCGCCGTCGTGGTAAGTCCGCTGACTCTTTGCGCGCAGGCCAATAGCCGATCGGCGACGGAAGATAAGCGCATCCTTGGGATCTTCACAAATCATCGTACGGCTGAGGAATCGGCGGCCCTTACGCCGCTCACTCCTCGTGGCAAGCTGGCAATCGCCTGGGAAGATACCACGGATCCAGCAATCTTCGCGCAAAGCGCATTCCTTGCAGGCATCGGTCAGGCGGTCGATTCGAACCCTTCCTTCCGCCAAGGAATGGGGGGCTACGCAAAGCGGTTCGGCGCCGCCTACGCCGACTTCAGCGTACAAAACTTCATGACCGAAGGGCTCTTCCCGGTCATGCTGCATCAGGACCCGCGTTACTTCCGCCGCCACAAGGGATCGGGACCATCCCGGCTGGCCTACGCCGCCGGCCGGCTCTTTGTCACACGCACGGATTCGGGACAACGCCAGTTCAACTATTCCGAGGTGGCCGGCGGCGCGGCGTCGTTGGCTGTCTCCGACTTCTACCACCCGGACGGCCGGAATCTCGGCGACAACATGCAACGCTACGCTCTACAACTAGGCTTTGATGCGGCTTCTAACGTCCTGAAGGAATTTTGGCCGGATTTGAAGCGCAAGCTGCCGCGCAAACTCGCGCCGCAACCACAGCCATAAGCTTCAACTTAAAATTTCTTCAATTCCTGAATCAGCGCGTCCATGCCCTTTTTCTGGTAGATCCGCGCAAGGCGCTGCTCTTCGGGCGAGGGCGAGGCCACGTCGCGAAGCTCTGGCTCCTCCATTGAGCTGCGGCTGGGAATCCAGTAAGAACCGTCGCCGAACTGCACGCTGGAGACAAACCCGCTCATGGATTGAATGGAAATGCGGTCCGGAAACTTGATCGCCGCATCCGGGAACACTCGGGCGTCCTGGCCTGGCGCCAGGTTGAGATCGGCAGGCAAAGACGCGGCCAGGAATTGGTTGCCGTTCTGATCCTTCACAATCCATCCGATCTCCACGTGCCTCACCGGGCGCTTGGAAATGTTGCGCACTTCAAATCGCGGCGCCCAGGCTTCGTTTGCCGCGACGCGCGCCATGCCGGCGGCCGGTTCGATGGGCTCGTCCGCCATCCGCAAAAACGCGAACTGCACTTCGCGTTCGGGATCTACATTTGTAGCGCGGCCGCGAACCACTTGCAGCATGCCTGTGCGAGGCGTTTCCGACTGCCGGGTCAGGCTGGCCAGCATGGCCTTTTGCAGTCCGTCGCGTCCGGCGCTCTCCAGTAGCGTTCTAAAGTATTTGCGGTCTCGCCGGGCTTCCATCTCCCAAACCGTCATCTCGCGCTGAGAATTGAGCTTGTCGGGACCGTAGAAAGTCAAGTCATCGAACAGGATGCCGTCCAGCCGCACCTCCACTATCGGCGTAGCGCCGCCGCCCAGCGGACGCAGCAGCGTTTCGTCGATGTGCACGGAAAAGACGTCGCGCGGAGCCACGTCTAAGCTAGGAACCTTCACCGCTCCTCTGCCTCCGGGGGTCACTTCCTGCGCCAGCACCTCGAGAGTCACGCCCCGAATATGCTTCTGGCTGGAGTTGAGCAGCGTGAGCGAGGCGTGCACGTCCACAAGATACGCGCTTCCTCGCGCGGTGGCCCGCGAGCCACCCCAATCCACCGACACCATGGATACCGGCGCGTCCTTGGGAATGTCGATGTGTCCGTTGGGCGTCTGCGCGGAGACGGCCGTGGCGGCCAGGACACAAAAGCACCACTTACTGCACATATACGCTCGTAATGGTCATCTGCCCCGTATCGTCGTCCACGTATCTTGCGCTTGCGGAACCCTGCGCGCTCACCGACACCGCTACGGGACGCAATTCACCCTGCGAGATTTTCAAAGAGCCGCCATTGCCGCGCAGAACGATTCCGCTGTCGGAAGCTTCCACCATCGGGCCGGACTCTTCGCTCTCCATGATTCCTCGCCCGTGGAACAGTTGCGACATGGCCCTGCCCAACACTTCTTTATCGGCCGGGGGAAAATTCAGCCATAGCGCGGCGCCAATCAGCAGCATCATCCCGGCGGCTGCGGCGGCCGCGGCCCAGCCAAAACTCAGCTGGAGCCGCATGCGCCGGCTCCGGAACCTCGGCCCCGCGCGCCTTCTTCGCCGGGGCGCTACGCATTCCCCTGCCTCCAGGCCCACGCGGATATTGGCGGTCATTTCCGCCGCCAGATGCTCCCAATCCACTCCCGGCGGCATTCGCGAAGATTCCTCCTTCAGCCACTCACGATCGGCCCGGTAGGCTTCCGCCACCTCGCGGCATTGGAGGCAGCGGCCCAAATGCAGGCGCAGGCACAGACTCCGCCAGGGGCTCGCATCGCCGGAGGCGAACAGGGCCAAATCCGTTTCTTTGGCGTGCCTGATCATGACTTCTCTTCTTTCTTCGATCGTCTCTCGAAATGCCGCCTCAGCTTCACCCGCGCATTGGCGATGTGCGACCGCACTGTCGCTTTTGAGCACTTCAGCCGCGCGGCGACCTCTTCCGCCGGAAGATCCTCTACGTCTCGCAGAAGCAGCGCCGTCCGTTCGCGTCCCGTGAGAACCTCAAGGCCTGCCTCCAGCTTCTCGCGGTGCTCGTTCCGCAGCACTCTTTGCTCCGGACTGTCCTCGGGCGAGCTGACGAACGGCTCAGGAAGGTCGTCCAGATCCGTGAACGCCACCCGCCCGTTGCGGCGTAGAAAGTCAATCGCCGTGTTGCTTGCGATCCGCGACAGCCAATGAGCCGCTTTTTCCAGGTCCTTCAGTTGATCCTGCCTCTGCAACGCCTTGATGAAGGCTTCCTGCGTCAAATCCTGGGCGTCGGCAACATTTCCTACCTTGCGGTAGATCAACAGAAACACCCGCCGGAGGTTTTCCGACACGAACCGGCTCTCCTGTTCCGAAGAAAGCGGTACGGCGTCATAGCGGGTCGATTCCGGCGCTTCGTTCATCTCTACTCTCAAGACGGCGGCCGGCATCGGATGGATTCTTTCCCTCCACCATAATGACGCTGGCGGTCGTGCCGACGTGCAATCTCTTTTCATTGTGCCGCTTGGCCTGAGCCGGCGCGGCGGCGCTAACCTAAATAATATATGAGGCCGGTAGCCGTGGTTGGAATCGGGAAAACGCCCTTTGGATCCTTTCCCGACCGCGATTTACGTTCCCTGGCCGTCGAAGCGGGCGCGAAATGTCTCGCCGATGCCCACCTAAAGCCTGATAGGGTTGAGGCCTTTTATTTGGGCAACTTCGCCGGGCCGTCTTTCGTGGGCCAAAATCACCTGGCGCCTTATGTGGCCGGAGGACTCGGCATCGAGGGTGTTGCTTGCACCCGCTTTGAGGCGGCATGCGCCTCCTCGGGCTCCGCTTTCTTTCATGCCGTTGCCTCTGTGGCCGCCGGCCTCTACGACCTCGTCTTGGTCTGCGGTGTTGAAAAGATGACCTCCCAGCCCACGCCCGTTGTTTCGGAAATTCTTGCGGCAGCGGGTGATACGGGCGGGGAGGTGCGCGTCGGCGCAACCTTTCCCGCGCTGTTCGCCATGATCGCCCGCCGGCACATGCATCAGTACGGAACCACTCGAGAGCAACTTGCCGCCGTGGCCGTGAAAAATCACTCCAATGGCGCCAAAAATCCCCTGGCGCACATGCGCAAAGTGATCGCCATGGAGCAGGCCCTGGCCGGAAAGCCTGTCGCCGAGCCTCTCACCGTCTACGATTGTTCTCTCATTAGCGACGGCGCGGCGGCAGTTTTGATCGCGCCTTTGGAGCGTGCTTCCGAGTTCACGGACAAGCCCGCAAAAGTTCTTGCCATCGCCCAGACCTCCGACGTTGTCGCGCTGGACCATAAGGCCGACATCACCACTTTCCGCGCCGTTCGGCGCGCGGGAGAAATGGCCTATAAGATGGCGGGGTTGAGCCCGTCCGAAATTGAATTCGCCGAGCTGCACGATTGTTTCACCATCGCCGAAATCATGGCCACCGAAGATTTGGGTTGGGTAAGGAAGGGCGAAGGAGGGCCCTACGCCTTGGAAGGCCGCACTTGCCTTCACGGGGAACGGCCGGTGAACGCCAGCGGCGGGCTCAAGGCCAAAGGCCATCCGGTTGGCGCAACCGGCGTAGGACAGATCTGCGACGTTGTGATGCAGATCCGTGGCGAAGCGGGTGAGTTGCAGGTGGCCCGCCATGAGGTGGGCTTGGCCGAAAACCTCGGCGGCTCCGGAGCGACTGCCGTGGTCGCGATTTTGGGCGCCGTATGAGAGGCGTTGTCTATACCGAGACCGTCGTTCATGCGGCCCCCCCGCAGTTCGTCTCCGACGCGCCTTACCAGCTCGCCATTGTGGAACTGGAAGGCGGCGAGCGCCGCACCGTTCGCATCCTCGGCGACCGCGTTCATATCGGCGATGCGGTAGAGTTTGCGGAAGACCGCCAGGGAATTGTGTTCTTTCGCAAGGCGTGAAGATTTTCCTTTACTACGTTGGCAAGCCTCGCGACCCTCACGCCAACGCCATGGCCGAGGAATACATCCGGCGCTCCGGCCGCTTCGCGACATGCGAAATGCGCGAAATCGACCCGAGGCGCTTCGATCCTTGGGCCAAGCGCCCCGCGGTTTCGAAGATTCTTCTGGATCCCCTTGGCCGCTCCCTGGATTCGGCCCAATTCGCGGCCCAATTCGACCGCGACCTCGCCTTTGTGGTGGGCGGCGCGGACGGCCTGCCCGGCGACTGGCGCTCCCGCGCCGATGCCCTGCTCTCGCTCTCTCCGCTCACCATGCCACACGAGCTCGCCCGAGTAGTTCTAGCAGAGCAGATCTACCGCGCGCTCGCCACTCTGCGCGGGCACCCCTACCCGCGCTGAGAGACGACTTCTCTGGCGATGCTCCCGAAACACCCGAGATCTTGGCGCGCTCTGCATGCTTTGGGAGAATGAAATTGTGCTCCGCCCCCAGAAATATAGGTACGACGCCCTTTTGATCGTCTCCTTCGGTGGACCCGAGAAACGTGAAGACGTGATTCCGTTTTTGGAAAACGTGCTCCGCGGACGCCATGTCCCGGCGGCGCGCATGCTCGAAGTCGCGGAACATTACTATCGCTTTGACGGCCGCAGCCCCATCAACGATCAGAACCGTGCGCTTATCGCCGCTCTTCGCGAGAGGATTTCAATCCCCATCTATTGGGGCAATCGGAACTGGCATCCCCTGTTAACCGACGCCGTGCGCCAGATGCGGGACGAAGGCATCGGATGCGCGCTGGCCTTCGTCACTTCGGCCTTTGGATCTTATTCCGGCTGCCGCCAATATATCGAAAACATCGAGGCGGCTCGCGTTGCCGCTGGCGCTAGCGCGAGGGATTCCGCGCCGCGCATCGACAAGATTCCGCCGTTTTCCGGTCATCCGAAGTTCCTCGAAGCCATGGCGGATCGCGTGCGAAATGCCTGTGTGGAGTTGCCCCAAGGCCATCTGGTTTTCACCGCGCACAGCGTTCCTTTGGCGATGGCTCGTTCCAGTCCCTACGTCGCAGAACTGGAGCGCGCTTGCGCCGCTCTAGCCGGCGCGCTCGGACGCGGCGGGGATTGGAAACTGGCGTGGCAGAGCCGCAGCGGCCCCCTCTCTCAGCCCTGGCTCGAACCCGATATTTGCGACTACTTGCGCCAAATCCGCCGCGATGTAGTCGTCGCGCCCATCGGATTCCTGTCGGATCACATGGAGGTGATTTATGACCTGGATGTTGTGGCCCGGCAGGTGGCAGAGCAATTAGGAATTCGCATGGTGCGCGCGCGCACCGTGGAAACTCATCCGGCCATGATCGAAATGATCGTTGACATGCTGGAACAGGACCACGCGCCGTGCGAGGGCGCCTGCTGCGCCTACAACGCAGGGGTCCGTTCCTCGGAAACTTAGCTTGCGAGGCGCAGACCCGCGCGTGACTTGAAGCGTCCTTTCACAGCTTGATGGCTGCCGGCCGGATGTTCTGGTTGATTCGGAAAAAATTGTCGGGGTCGTATTTCGCCTTGACCGCCGCCAGCCGATCGTAATTCGCCCGGTACGCGGCTCGAATCCGATCCTCGCCCTCTTCCATCAGGAAGTTCAAGTATGCGCCGCCTGCGCCGAACGGATGCAGCGCTTCATAATAATTTCTGGCCCAATGGACGATTCGCTCGCGGTTGGCCGGATCCGGATCTACGCCGACAATCACTCCGCTCCACACGGCGTCCCTGTGAGCAAAGGCGGTATCGCCCTCGCTTACGCGATGCGCTTTCCCGTCCACCGGGTAGAGATGCATTGCCGATTGCCAGGTCGGCAGCAACGACGCGTGTTCCAGATGCTTCTGAATCGCTGCGTCGCTGAGCTCCTTAAAGAAGTCCGCCTTCCAGTACCATTGCAAACCTGCTGGGTAAATCGGGTCGAACATCCCTTGCAGCGCGGGAAACAACATCGGCGCGAAAAATTCGAACGCCGGCGGGCGGTAGCTGCGAATCGGCTCCAGGATGCTGTTCGCCTTCTCCATCGGACCCTGATAGCACCACACAATGGCGCACATTTTCCGGAGGTGCAACTCTTCGGGAAAGTGCGGTCCTGGAGGCACGGTCATCATGGCGAGGAAACCATTCATTTCTTCGGGCGCCTGCGTAATGAAGCTGCGGTACCACTTCATCACGTCCGCGGCGTCTTCCAGGCTCCACAGCATCGGACCGGCGCACACTGTATGTACCGGCTGTCCCTCGAACAAAAACGAGGTCACGATGCCGAAATTGCCCCCTCCTCCCCGAACCGCCCAAAACAAGTCCGGATTTTCCTCGGCGTTCGCCACGACGAAACCGCCGTCTGCTAGCACTATGTCCACGGACAGAAGGTTGTCGATCGTTAGCCCGTATTTTCGAGTTAGATGGCCCAGTCCACCGCCCAGCGTAAGCCCGGCAACGCCTGTGCTCGACACAATGCCCGACGGGACGGCAAGTCCGAAGGCGTGGGTTGCATGGTCCACATCGCGCCACCTGCACCCGGCCCCCACCAGCACCGTGCGTGAGGAAGGATCCACCCTCACGTAGCTGATGGGCGCGAGATCGATTACCAGGCCGCCGTCGCAAACGCCCAAGCCGGCGGCGTTGTGGCCGCCGCCCCGAACCGAAACAAGTAAATCGTTGGCCCTTGCAAATCGGACCGCGGCCATCACGTCCGCGACGTCCGCGCACTGCGCGATCAGGCGCGGCTTGCGATCGATCATGGCATTGTAGACTTTTCTCGCATCTTCGTACCGTTCGTTTCCCGGTTCGTGGACCGTTCCTCGGAAGTGGCCGCGGAATTCCTGGATCGCTTCTTGTAAGGACATCTTTCCTTTTCCTTTTCGGGGCGTATTGCTTTCCTCGCCCGATGATTCCACTTTGCTAGAGTTGCCGTTCTAGCAGCGTTCTTAAAAAGCGGTTGCGGCCGTTCCGTGCAGCAGACGAGATAATTTCCGTTCGAACGCGCGCGAACCAGACCGCCTCGCCGCCTCGATGCCACGATAGAAGCATGCGTGGCCGGCCTCGGCCCTTCCCTCGCGAAGCAGGAGTTCCCCCTGCGTCCGATGCAACTCCGCAACCGCCCATTCCTCGCCGTTCTTGCTCACGAAGGCGAACCCGGTGGAGATAGTGGCCAGCGCATCGCTCATCCTGCCGGCGCGCGCGAACGTCTCCGCCAGTAAAGACAAGTAGTAGGGCAGGCGAAGCTCGGCGCCCAAGACGCGGAATGCGTCCAATCCTTGCTGAAGTTGCGACAATCCATTCGCCACTTCACCTTCGGCCGCCGTGGCCCACCCAGCTATGATGTTTCCCATCGCCTGATAGTACGCGATGCCATGCCGAGTGGACACTTCCACTGCCTCACGCCCTCGTTCCAGCGCGGCCGCGCTTTCGGCCCGGAACGCATGCAGTAGTGCGGCATAGGCGAATGCAATCGCCTGACTGAACGGATCGCGTATTCTGTTGGCCGCCGTGATCGCTTCGGCGGCGTAAGCATCGGCGCCTCCCTCTTCGCACAGCCATTGCAGATGGGCCAAATAGGAGTGGCAAAAGACGCCTATGTCCGGACCCGCAAACAACGCTAATACCGCCCCCGCAGACCCGTCGTGCCTGCCCAACGCCGCGGCCATGTGCCGCAGCGCCTCCTTCAGCCGCCCCAGATGAAACAGGCTGCTTCCCATCAGAAAATTTCCGGCCAGGGATAGTGCGGCCGTCCCCTCCCGTTCCGCCGCTGTCAAATAGTCCTCGCCGAACCGCTGCGCCGCCATCAGATCGCCCCGGACTAAATGAAATGCCCAGGCGCCGCTCAAGATCGCGAAGATGTTTCGATTCTCGAAGCGCCGGGAGATTTCCAAGGCGCGATTATAGGTTTCGCCGACTTCCGCCGCCGAATAACCTTCTGTTGTCACAAGCGCCGGCCCGAGAATAGCAAGCAGATCGAGTTCCTGCTTCAGACTGCGTTCAGATTCGGGGAGTTCGCGGCAGAGAGAGAGCGCTTGCTTCAGAAGGTCCGCGGCTTCGGCGTTCGCGTATCGTCGGCGTGCATAAACGGCCGCCTGCCGGTAATGTTGGATCGCCTCTTCCGCCATTCCGGCCTGTTCGAAATGCGAGGCAATCTGCCCGCTCCAGATTTCGATATCCGCTCCGTACGCCTCGGCCAGGGCGCGCGCCACCCGCCGATGAAAGTAGCGCCGGCGCACCGGACTGAGTTCCGAGCAGGCCACTTCCCTCAAGCGGTCGTGCGTAAAGTCGTATTCGCCAACACCTCGGCTCTCGACGATGCGCCGCCGCCAGAGTTCGTCGAGCGCTTCAGACACGCTGAGTTCGTCCCAGTCCGTCGCCTTCTCGAGTAGTTCGGCTGTGAAGGGGCGGCCGATCACGCTCGCCACGCCAGCGAGTTCGTAGGATGCCGCCGAGAGCTGTGCCAGCCGAGCCGCTATAACGGCGTGCACCCGTGTGCTTTGCAATCCGCCCCGGACACTCTCCACGACAAACAGCGGATTGCCGCGAGTGGCGCGAATGATTCCGGCTAGCTTGCCGCTGTCCAAGGGTTGCCCGGATTCCAGCCGGGCTAACTCCGCTGTCTCTTCGGCGCCCAATGGCTCCAGTGGAATCTCTTCGACAATCCCGGTCCTCCGCAGGCCTGCGACGAACCGAGAAAACGGATGCTCGCGGCCGGTTTCTTCCGCCCGCACCGTTCCCAGCACCAGGACGCCTTCCGACACCGGCGCCCTCAACAGGTAGTTGAGCCACTCGAACGATGCAGGGTCGCACCATTGCATATCGTCCAAGTAGAGAAGAAACGGTTTACGGACCTTTCCTACGGCGGCGTTGATCGATTCGTAAAACCGAAGGCGCTGCCAGCTTTCGGTGAGCGACAGCAGCTCGCCGGGTGCGCGCCGTTCGGTTTTGGCGACGTGGTCGCAGATCTCCGGCGCGAGCCGGGCCAGCTCCGCCGCTTGCTCGATCGTCAGGCTGGACCATCCCGAGCGGACCACGTCGGAGCGCAGCCACTCGGCTACCGGCGCGTACGCTACCTCGCCCAGGCCGGCATAACACCGGCTGCGTGCGGCCGCGTGTCCCTCGCTCAAGCACCATTGAAAGAACTCGTCGGCGAGTCTCGTCTTTCCGATCCCCGGTTCGCCAGAGATCAGAACGACTCGCGGCCCTATCTCCGCGGCGCCTTCCCAGGCTGCCCTGAGCTGTCGCCTCTCCCGCGCGCGGCCGATCAGCACCCGGCTTCCCTGTGGCGTCGAAACGCCCTTGGCGGAAGGTCCGAAAGTCCTCTCGCCCGGAGCCCCCGGCTCCGCCTTTAGAATTCGTTCGAACAACTCCACGGTTGCCGGACCAGGCTCGACTCCCATTTCCCGCCGCAAGACCCGCATGCACTGATGGTAGGCGCGCAGGGCGCTCGCCCGGTCGCGATTGGCCGCGTGCAGCCGCATCAGCAACTGATGGTGCGCCTCGCCCAGAGGATCGAGCGTGGCCAAGCGTTCGGCGAACGGGATCGCCGCTACGAATTCCATTTGCTCTTCCAGGAGGGTGGCGAGCCGGCCCAATACCTCGCAGACGCGCTGCCGGTACTCCTCGCGGATTGGCGTAAGCCAATCGTCGTATAGTCCGGGCAAAAGGTCGTCTTCGCACATCCGCGCTGCCGCGGTAAGCGAGCGGATCTCCCGGGAGCGGTCGTTTGCCGTTCGCGCGGAAGCAGCCTCGGTGACCGCCGCCTGGAAATTGACGACGTCGATCTCGCACGAGGCCTCCAAACGCCATCGCACGCTATGATGATCGGTGACGAGCGAATTGCATTCGGCCGGCAGGGCGCGTTTGAGATGGTGCAGTAATTGCCGCAGATTCGTGCGGGCCTGTGATTCCTTAGAGCCCGGCCATAGCACAAACGCCAGCCGCTCCCGCGGTTGTGGCAAGTCCCCGTGAAGGATCAGGTAGGCGATTAACGATTGGCTACGGCCCTTGTTGATAGAGATCGCACGCCCCTCCGAGCTGCAGATCCGGAAGTGGCCGAATAAATTGATCCTCATGGTGCTGACCTCAGTCTACGCCCGAGGACGCGCCTCGCGAAACGAGATGGCAGTCCTAATGTTGGCGCGATTTGCATGAGCGGGTACGCAATCCCGATCTGCCGTGCGCGATCATGGGGAGGAATGAGAAGATTGCTCGCCGGCGCGATAGCCGTCTCTTTCACCGCTGCGGCGCTAGCAACTGAAACCCGGTGGTGGCGCGAGAACTCCGATGATTTTGAAAGAGGCGCTCTAAATCGTCTCTCGCTTTCCAATGAGGGTAGGCTCACGTTGGCGCCCGTTGTTAAAGAGACCTTCGACGCATCGGTCGCCTTCCTCTGGGCGCTGGCGCGCGATTCCAAAGGCAATATCTACGCCGCTGGCGGCGGACTGGGATCGCCCAAGGCCAAGCTGTTCGCGATTGATCCGCGAGGCAAAGCCAGAACAGTGGCGGAGCTCGATGGCATCGCCATCCAAGCCCTCGCCATAGACCGGTCCGATCGCGTCTACGCCGCCACATCTCCGGACGGCAAGGTCTACCGGGTCGATCCGGCCGGCAAAGTAGAAGTCTTTTACAATCCCAAAGCGAAATATATCTGGGCTCTCGCGTTCGACCCGTCCGGGAATCTTTACGTCGCCACGGGCGATCAGGGCGAGATTCACCGCGTCGCTCCGGGCGGCGCGGGCGCCGTATTCTTTCGTACGAACGAGGCTCACGCCCGCTCGTTGGCAATAGATGCCGGCGGGAATCTAATCGTCGGCACGGAGCCGAGCGGGCTCATCCTCCGCGTTTCGCCCGCGGGCGGCGGGTTTGTTTTGTATCAGGCTCCCAAGCGCGAAATCACCGCCGTAGCGATTGCGCCTGACGGGGCCGTTTACGCAGCCGCCGTTGGAAACAAGCAAGCCTCGCCCGTGACTCCGGCCTCCACGCCTTCGCCGGTGGCTACGGCGGCCGTGGCGTCCGCCGTTCCGCCGACCATCACGGTTACGGCGCAGCCGCGTCCCAACGCCGCTTCTTCGCCTGCGCTGGCGCAGCAGAACGTCGTCGGCGGCTCTGAGGTTTACTGCATTGAGCCCAGCGGCGAACCACGAAAGGTTTGGAGCCACCCGGAAGACATCGCCTATGCGCTCGCCTTCGACGCTACAGGCAAACCGCTTGTCGGCGCCGGCAATCACGGCAATATCTACCGTCTCGATTCCGATCGCTTCTACACGCGCTTGGTCTCGCTGGCGTCTACCCAAGTCACAGGCTTGTTGTCTGCTCCAAATGCCGCCTTGTTGGCGGTCACAGGGAATATTGGAAAATTGTTTTCCATTGGCCCGCAGCGCGAGACCTCCGGGACTTTCGAAAGCGACGTGCTCGATGCGGGCGCGTTTTCCTACTGGGGCCGAATCGCGGTCGAGCCGGATGGCCAGGCCGGCGTGACGGTGGAAACGCGCACTGGCAATCTTAACCGTCCGGAACAGAACTGGAGTCCATGGCAGAAATTGAACGGCGACCGCGTTGCTTCTCCCTCCGCCAGATTCATTCAATACCGGATCACTCTTTCGGGCAACGCATGGGTGCAGGGGCTAGACTTGGCTTACCAAACCAAAAACGTGGCGCCGGTGATCGGCGAGCTTGAAGTCACTCCCGCTAATTACAAATTTCCGCCGCCCGTTTCCGTCGCGGAATCCGTCGGCTCTTCCACGCTGAGCCTTCCTCCGCTCGGTCGGAAGGCCTCCTCCGGTGGCGCAGTTCCATCCACTAGGGGTCCGTCTACGCCAGCCATGAATTATGCCAAAAGCCACATTGGCCTGCGCTGGCTCGCCACAGACGATAACGGCGATAACCTCGAATACAAAGTGGAGATACGAGGCATCAATGAGACCCAATGGAAGCTTCTGCGCAACAATATCCGCGAGAATTATTTCAGTTGGGACTCTGACCTGTTTCCCGACGGCAAATATATTGCGCGGCTCACGGCTTCCGACGCCCCTTCCAATCCGCCGGATCAAGCGCTTCAATCATCTCGTGAAACCGACCCATTTCTCATCGACAACACTCCGCCCGAAATCACCTGCTGTACGGTGACGGGTTCTGTGGTTCAGTTTCGCGCCAAAGACGCCCTAAGCGTTCTCAAGAAGGCCGAATATTCCCTCAATGGCGGCGACTGGACCGTCGTGGAACCCGTCTCCCGCCTCAGTGATTCGAAGGAGCACGAATACCGCATCTTCCTTCCCCGCTTGCAAGGCGAAACCACGGTCGCAGTGCGGGTCTGCGACGAGTTCGACAATCAGGGCGTCGCTAAGATTGTCCTGAATCCAGCGGTGAGCCGCTGAGCAACCGTCCCCTTCATGCGCTCCCAACAGCCGCTGCGCATCTACGCCTTCGCGAGTCTCGGATAAGAATGCATGTCCACACTCTCGCCAGGACATGATGACCGGCCCGAGACATAGGTAACAGAACGTACCGGAGACATGGGTTACACTTTTTGCCCTGAAGGGGGGTGGGTGGAATGCCATGGAAGGAATGTTCTGTTATGGACGAACGGATGCGATTCGTAATTCGGCTCAAG
>DATGLY010000135.1:0-32483 GCA_035293905.1 Bryobacteraceae bacterium | reverse complement strand
AAAAGATAGGGGACCACGACCGGATCGCGATAATCGGCCAGCCCCGCCACGGCGTTGACGGCCACAATCAGCTGCGAGTCTTGCGCCGCGGCCGCCAGCGGCTGCAGCAATTCTGGTTTCTCAAATGCTCCCAATTGCCGGGCCGCCAGCGCGCGGACCTGCGGATCGGGGTCGTTTAGAGCGTCAATTAGTTCCGCGATGGCGGCGGCAGCCCGCAAATTGATTGCCGCGCAGGAGCGGATGGGGGCGTCATCGAGAGCGCGCCGCATGGCGGCGGCGACGGCCGTCGATGTATTGCCGCGCAGAGCGTAGCAGGCGTCGTTGCGCTGCGCCACGGTCAGCGACGCGTTCTGCATCCGCGCAAGAAGCGCCACAATCAGAAAAGCGTTCATGGGCGGAACTCCTATCTGTCGCGCACAACGGGACGCGACGGCTGCGCTTCTCCTAAATCGGCTAGGACGCCGCCGCGGCCGGCGCGCTCTGGATTCAGGCTCTGGATCTTGCTTGCGTATTCGGCGGCTTTTGCATCGTCGCCGAGCGCCCGCGCGATCTGCTGGGCGTGGTAATAAAACATCGGCTCGGGCGTGCCCAATTTCAACGCCTCGGCGATGGCGGTTTTGGCCTCGCCATAGCGCCGGTTGCGGCAGAGGGCCCAGGCCAGGGCGTCGTATGTGTAGACGTCTTTGCGCATCTCCATCTCGGCTCGGGCCAGCTCCAGCGCGCGCTCGGGGCGCCAGTTGTGATCGGAGTAAATCATCGCCACATTGCGATTGGCTTTTTCGCCGTTGCTGAGATTGAGGTGGTCGTAGAGGTCGATCAGGTCGCGCTCTTGCTGCGCTTTTTTCTCTTCGCCCGAAGCGCGATAGAGATCGTAGAGGGCGGCGGCGTAATCCGGCAGAGGCGTGGAAGCCTGGGCGAGTTCGTAATTCGCGATGGCTTCCGGGAGACGTCCCTGAACGGCTTGCGCTTTCCCGAGCCCGGCGTAAGCAGGATGGTAGCCGGGGAAAGCCTTGAGGGCCGCGGCGAAGGCTTTTTCGGCGTCTGCGCTGCGGCCGGATTTAAGATAGAGCTGGCCCAGCTCCACCAGGCACCACGCCGTGTTTTCGGCCGATGGACTGCCGGACTCGATGGCGCGTTGCATGATTTCGATCGCGCCCGGCATATCGCCGGCAAGAAACCGGAACCACGCGGCGCGATTGTAGCTGGACATATCGGGGCGCAGGGTCACCATTTTCTGGTAGGCCTCCGCGGCCGCGTTGTATTGGCCAAGCTCGATCAAGGCGTCGCCGAGCGTGCCCCAGTTCCAAGGATCGCCGGGGGCCAGGCGGGTGAGCTCGCGCGAGTCCTCCGCCACTCGCGCGAAGTTGTGGCGCTCCAACTCGATCTCGCTTCGCAAGCGCAGCGCTTCGTAGTCGTGCCGGTCGGCGGCGATTACATGGTCGAGGATCTTGGAGGCGCGATCCAGATAGGCGAAATCGGTGGTCTCGCGCACTTTTTGGATATAGGCGGCGGCCAGCCGGTTTTGATAATGCAAGTCCTCCGGCGCGGATTGAATCAGAAGTTGATAAGCGGCGATCTGGTCGTCGGTTTTGAGAATGGCGAGCGGATTGGCGCCGGCGGAGGTCTGCTTTGGGTTTTGGCCGAAGGCGGCCGCGGCGGCCACGGCGACAAGGATGGGCCAGCGCATGCTATTGGCTCGTGTTCTTCCCTCGCCCGTTGGTTCCATCCTGCTGGCTGTGCGAAAAGCCGGCATGCGGCGGGGCGTGGAACGGGAAATGATCCAAATTAGGGATATCGTTGGAATTGACTCCATCCCCCAGCGGAGGCGCATTGGTGAAACCGGGCACGAGCACGCCGGCCAGAGCGCGCAAGCCGATATCCACCACGTCGTCGCCGATGCGGCGGCCTCCGAACGGCCAGCCTGCATTGTCTCCCGCCAAAGGCCCCAGACGTTGCTGCTGGGCCAAAGGCGTGGGCGGAATCGTTAGATCGATGCGGGTAATATCGGGCACGTAGACTCCCAGCAGGTCGGTGCGCGGCGTGGGAGGAGCGGAAAGCCCGAAGACGCCGTTCAAAATGCCGCTGACGAAAAACGGATTGCCGATAAAGCTTGCAAACTGGGCGTCGTTGGCGGGAAGGCTGCGGTTCCAGTAGTCCTTCATGGGCAGCGGAATCAAAGCCTCAACCGTAAGAGGATTCCCTACGCGATCCACCTGCACGTATTCGCCGAAGTTGACAGGATCGTTCGGGCTGGGCCGCACGGTGACAATCTGGCGGTTGGTTGACGCCCATCCAGCGATGTGGGCGTTGGGATCTTTCGGGTCGGTGGGCACGGAGCCGTTGGCTGTGGCCATGGAGATGGGCATCTCGACCGCGATAAGGCTAATGTTATAGCCGGCAAAGCCGTCCACGGCCGCCGGGAAAGCCGCTCCCGGTCCGGTATCGGCGGCGCCAGACAACACCGGCGCGGGCGCGCGGAAATTCAAAAAATCGAAGGTCGCGCCGGAGTCGAAATAGAAAGCGTCGTCGCGCGGGCCCGCGAACACGCGCATTCCGTTGGCCAGCGTGAACACGCTGGGTTGGCCCAGGTTCGCTTCATAGTTCGGAGTCGCTTTCGGACCTTGATTGGGCGGGGCGACAGAAAGCGGATGGCCGTTGACATCGGTATTGAAATACGTGGTCTCTCCCGTTTTCATATTGCGCACCACCACCGAGTAGGTCTGATACAGCAGAATTCCAGGGCTATCGATGGAGGTGATCGGGCCGAGATAGGAAAGGAAGGTGTTGTTTTGGCGGAGCGTGGTTTGAAAGACGAAATCGATATTAAGATCGGGATTGCCGTCCAAACCGCGCGAGTTGTTGATGCTGAACCGGTAAAGCACGCTGTCGGAAAATTTGTAGTAGCTGGGGCCATTGTCGGGATTTTGGAATCCCTGGACGCTCATGCTCATGACGAGGCGGTCGGACTTGCCGTTCTCATAGCTACGGAAAATATAGAAGTCGTTCAGATTGGCGGTTTGATCTTCTAGCAGCAGAGGGCCGTTGCGGTGGCTGGCGGCGAAAAGAGCTCCGCTCAAACACACGAAAAGGGCCCCGCGGCGAACGACGCGTGGATGCATGGATTCCTCCTCTGGTTTTGCGACTACGCTAATAGATACGAAACAATCGCGGCGGCGGATTTGGGATGCTTTCAAAACAATAGCCGCACCGGGAGGACGGAAGGCGCTAAAGCCCGAAAATGCCGATCAAGCCCACCAGGATTAGATAAACGGCCACTACATAATTCAGCAGCCGGGGCATGATCAGAATCAGAATTCCCGCCAGCAAGGCGATGATGGGCGAAAGAGCGGTGACGTGTATTGTGAGAGAGCCGCCTCGGGCCTGTGCGAGCCCCGTGCAGCTCACCAGGAAACCCTGAATCCCCAACAGCAGAAAAACCAACACTGCGCGATATTTCGGCGTCACGTTCGACCTCCTGTCACGACGATCCAGGCCGAGGCGATCCTGTTTCACACGCCCCCGCGGCTCCGCGATTCGCAAGGGTAAAAGCGAAAACCTACGAGCGTGCCGGGAGGATCTACATTCCCGGGCGGGGCGAAGCGGCAGAGGGGCGCGCCAGCTCAAAACCGTCGCAGCCGCTAATCGGAGTGACTTTAAGATGCAACGGAGCATGCCGGGGATGACCGCAGTCGTCTAGGAGCGTCTCGGGGGCTTCCTGTTTTTTCCGGACCTCGATCAATTTTCCCTTATGACTTGGGTGCATCTCCCCGAAATGAGCGCAAAGCCCGCATTGGCCTTCGTGAAGATGTTGCATGGAACCCTCCCGACAAGTAGAGCCGGCCGGGGCTCAGGTTGTTTCCAAGCCATTCAGGAGCATGGGGGAAGGGGCTGCGGCGGGTCGGTGTAGATGTGAAGCGGCCGGTTGTGGACCTCGGGCAGCGCCGTGTATCGATCGCGAACGAAACCATGGAAGGAGAGGCGTAGGTCGGCCAGAATGCATCCCCGTAGATAAGGATGGAAACGTTGGCGCCGAATACCGGATTCGAATGGTTCGCGGCCGCGCCGTCGCGGTTCAGTCGATAGACGATGACGTCTCGCGTGCCGTAGTAAGTTCGTTTCCACCCGCTGGCGAACGGTTTCATGATTTCCTTTCAGGCAGAGTCGAGGGGCGCCGCTTGCTCCAGCCGAAAACGCGCAATTCAAGATACCTGCCGGAGCGCCTCCTTGAATTCGTCTTCCGGCGCGGCCTGGAGACGCCGGCGGAGCGCGCCCTTTTGGCAACCCAAGGAGAATGCTCGAAGACCCATCCGAGCGATTCCAAAAAAGCGTCGCGATCAAGGGAGTTCAAGATTTCAATCAAGATCGCTTTCCGCATCATAGACTCGCATTCCTCCCACTCGAACTTGCTTGACGCAACTCGAATCGCCCAAAGTGAACAGAGCGGCAAGAACCCTGTCGAGGCGATCGGCGCACTCGAGGACCGCGGCGAGGGCGCTATTTTTGGGAGGGCTGAGATAGACGATGTCGGCGGCTTTTCCCGGCGTAAAATCGCCGGTATGGTCTGCAAGATCCAGCGCCTCGGCTCCGGCTCGGGTCGCCAAGTACAACAAGTGCGCGGGGTCGAGAATGAGTCCTTCCGGCGTGAGGCGCTGCAGCAGGTAGGCCTGCAATCCCTCCTTTAGGATTCCGAAACCCGTGCCGCCGCCAACGTCGGTGCCCAGCGCGCACTTCACGCCGGCCTGGATGTGGCGCCGGAGCGGGAACAATCCGCTGCCGAGCGCGGCGTTGCTTGAAGGGCAGTGGGAAACGGCGGCGCCGCTGGCGGCAAGGCGCTCGAGCTCGGAGGCCGAAGCATGCACGTTGTGCGCAAAGACGGCGCCGCGCCCGCATAAATGGAAGCGCTCATACACCGCCAGATAATCCGCCGCCCATGGAAATAATCGAGCGACCTCCGCCAGCTCCGCGCGGCTTTCATTGAGGTGCGTTTGAAAACGAAGTCCCTTGTGATCCCGCATTAGGGCGGCGGAGGCTTCCAGCATGGCTTCGGACGCCGAGACCGCAAAGCGCGGGGTCACGGCGTACAGCAGCCGGCCACGCCCGTGAAATCGGGCGATCAATCCGGCGCTTGCCCGGTAAGCTTCTTCCGGAGTTTGATGCAGTTCCGGCCGAAGCAAACGGTCGGAGAGCACCATGCCGCTGATGATCCGCAAGCCGGCGCGTTCGGCGGCGTCGAACAGCGCCGCGGTGGCGGGAGCGAAATGGGCGCCGAAGACCAGAGCCGTCGTGGTGCCGTGCGAGACGAGCGCGCGGACGAACCGGCGGGCGGTTTCGCAGGCATACAACAGGCGGCTCATGCGGGCTTCTTCCGGCAAGGCGAACTCCTCGAGCCAGCTCAGCAGATCCTTGCCCAGCCCTCCCAAAACGCGAATCTGCGGAAAGTGAATGTGGGTGTCGATCAATCCCGGGAGCAAAAAGCCGCCGCGCAAATCGGCGACTGGAGCGTGCGGGTGGTTCGCCCGGACGGCGCTGTATTCGCCGCAGGCTTCGATCCTTCCCCCGGAGATCAGCAGCGCGCCGTCCCAGTAAGCCTCCAGCGCGCCGGATTCCAAGAACGGATTGCGCGGCGTGTGAAACAAGGGCGCGCGCAGGATTTCGGCCCGGTCGGGCGAGGTCACCGGCGCAGGACTCCCTCCGCCAAAACGGCCGGCTCCGGCTCGCGAAGGTGGCGGGCGCGGCGAATCGCGAAGAAAATTCGCTCCGGAGTCGCCGGGCTATCCAGAGGCGTTGGGCCGCCGCCGAACGCCGCAACCGCGTCGCGAATCGCCTCGCGCACGGAAATGGCGAGCATGAGCGGCGGCTCGCCCACGGCCTTGCTTCCGAAAATCACATCCGGGTCGGCGGCGCGATCGAGGAAACTCACGTTGAATATTTCCGGGGCCTCGGACCACGCTGGCAGCTTGTAAGCGGACGCGCCCGCGGTGGCCAGACGGCCTTGCTCGTCCCATAGCAATTCCTCGACGGTGAGCCAGCCCACGCCTTGAATAAATCCGCCTTCAATCTGTCCGCGATCGATAAGCGGCGACAGGGAATCGCCGGCGTCTTCGAGAATATCCGTTCGCAAAAGGCGGAAGCCGCCGGTGAAGGCGTCGACTTCGACTTCGGAGACCGCCGCGCCGTAGACAAAATAGTGAAACGGCTTTCCGGAAGCGGTGGCGGGGTTGTAGTGAATGCCGGGCGTGCGATAAAAGCCGTAAGCGGCCAAGGGAATTCCTTGCCGGTAGGCATGCTCGCAAAGCTTTTCGAACGGCATCGCTTCCGCTTCGGCGCCGGGCCGGAATACCCGGCCGTTCCGGAAACAAACCGCTTTGTCTTCGCATCCGAGCATCGGCGCCGCAAGGTTCGCAAGTCTCTGCTTGATTTGGACGCACACATCGGCCACGGCGGCGCCGTTCAGATCGGTTCCGGCGGAAGCCGCGGTGGCGGAGGTGTTCGGCAGTTTGTCGGTGCGAGCCGGCATGAGGCGAATCGAGGTGAGCGGCAAGCCGAGCGATTCCGCCGCCACCTGACGGATTTTGGTAAAAAGCCCCTGGCCCATTTCCGTTCCGCCATGGTTCACCTGCGCGCTGCCGTCCCGGTATAGGAGCACGAAGGCTTGCGCTTGATTGAAAAACGCGGAATCCGCTTCCCCGGGCGCGTCGCTTTCCGTCAGCACGGTGGCGACGCCCGGAAATTGGAGCGCCGCCGAGGCATCGAGCGCCTTCACCAAAGCGTGCGCGTGCGGAGCGCAAACCGGCCAAGCATGCAGCAGGCCTGGAAAACGGAGACAGAGATCGTCGGTGTACAGAGCGGATCCGGAGACATGAGCGCGAGCGCTCTCGTGAGGTTCGGGCCGCCCTACCGCCATCATGCGGCAGTCTCGTATTCCCATAGGAATTTCTCGAAGAGCGATTTCGCCGCTTCGCGCCGGTAATGCGCCGAGCCGCGGTGATCGCCGATGGGACTCAGAACCGTCTCCAGGTCGACCGAAAATCCAGCCGCCAGCGTGCTGATGTCGTCCAGGCGCCGTTTTGAGATTTTGTAGAAGCGCGCGAAAGAGGGCAAGGGCTTGGGAATTTCGATCGCCAGAATCAACTCGCCGGGTGCGAGCGCGGATTGCCGGTAGCCGGTAAAAAACGCATGGAACGGGACGGTTCGCCGCCCGCGCGCTAGCCAAAACTACGCTGGCGCCCAGCGCCAGCAGCATGGGCGCGAACATGAGGCGACTGTTCACGGCCCGGTAAGCGCACTTGCCTTCGCCATTGGCGGCATCGACAACCATGCAAGCTCCGCACTCGCCTTCCGCGCATCCTTCTTTCGCGCCGGTGAGGCCGCGGCCGCGCAGAACGTCCAGCAGCGTAGTTTGCGCGCCGGCGTCCTGGATCGCGACGGATCGCCCGTTCAACAAAAACTGAATCGATTTGTGAAGCGCGATCACGAACTCTCCGCCCATCCGGCGACTCCGCGGCGCCGGATTACAGCCTGCTTCTCATATACCCGAAGCGCACCACTAATAGCAACGATAGCGGATAGGCGGCCCTCTACGATCGAAGAGAGCATCAAGCCGCCGACGATAACCAAGGCCGGCGCGGTGGCGTCGGGCGGCGGCGCGCCAAAAAGGGGCGAAAAAAAGAGGGCGGCGGCGAACATCAATCCGGTCACGACCGACGCAACCCCGGTTCTGCCGCCGGCGGCGACTCCGGCGGCGCTTTCGACATAGCTCACCACGGTCGTCGTTCCCGCAAGGGACTCTACAATGGTCGCCGCCGCGTCGGAGAACAGAATCCGATTGACGCGTGGGGCGATTCTTGTGGGCATCCTCGCCACCACGGGCGTGGGCGCTGTGGCCGGCCTGGTTCATTGGGAGCCGCAGACGTACCGCTCAGGGTCAAGGTATTATGTGGTTGATCGTCTTGAAGACTCGCCGTGCCCCCGTTGTTGGCGTAGAGCCGGCCGGAGGAGGAATGGTGGGCGCGACAGGACTCGAACCTGTGACCTCCTGCGTGTGAAGCAGGCGCTCTAACCAACTGAGCTACGCGCCCGGAAAAGAACCTCTCTTGATTCTAAACTACGTCAAAGTTCCGGGCGGGCCGAAGGTCGCAAATCGATCTGCGCGCCGTTAACTTGCGTCATGCGCTTCGGGCGAGCTTGGGAGTCAGCAGCCACTTCAGCACCCCGCGAGGCGGGCCATTGACGTCCTGGACGGCGATTTTCAGCAGAGCGCCCTTTTTCAGGTCGACGGAGAGCGGCGCTTCCAGCAGGAAACCGGCCAGGCGGCTGAGCTGGGGTTCGTGCCCCACCAGCATGAGGTTTTTCACCCGATTTTGGGCGCGGATTTCCTTCCAAAGCTGGGGCGGGGCTACTTCGGGCATGAGCTCCTTTGCCTCCACGAGGCGCTGGCAATTCAATTCCTCCGCGGCGATGCGGGCCGTTTCGAGGGCCCGCGTCAAAGGGCTGGTCAGGATCGTGTCGGGGCCGACGCCGGCGGCGCGAGCCCGCTGCAAAACGGCGCGAAGTTCGCGTTTGCCTTGCTTGGTGAGTTGGCGGAGGGCGTCTGATTTGCCCCAGTCGCGATCTTCGGCGATGCCGTGGCGAAGGATGTAGATGTTCATTCGGTGGCCTATTCAAATTTTCCTCAACCGGGCAAGCCAGGCGTGCTCGACCGCCGTTGAAAAATGGCTTTCGACAAACTGGCGGAAGGCGGCGATGCGCTGGCGAAGCAGCGCTTGCAGCGCGGCATGGGAGTGGTTCGTCAGTTCGCGCGCCACCACGCAATCGTTGGCCGCGCCCAAATGCTCTTGCAAGCCGCGGATCTCTTCGATTTGCCGTTTCCACTGGGGGCCGGCAAGGGGACCGAAGATCTCCATGGTGTAGCGAAGGCGCTTCGCCGCGAGGCGGAATCGATGCATTTCTCGCTCCGAGGCGGCCGGCTTCGCTGCAACGCGGCGCGCTTGGAAGAACTGGGCAGCCAGGAGAGCCAGGCTGCGCCGGGCCACGGACCTTAGGGTTTCCGAGCGGCTTGGTTTAGCTTTCAGCCAATCGGTCCATTTTTCTATTTTGGCGGCCCGCGAGGGGCTGAGCAAACGCGCAAGATCGCGCGCCGTGCGGCATCGAATTTTGCGCACGCGCTTGTAGGCGGGAGCCGCGGCCGGAACGCGGGCCGCGCGAAGCACCGCCAAGGCCACATCGCAGTCGCGGACCGCTCCGCAGAGATCCATGATTATCTTCAGCCGCCGGCGCATTTTTCGAAGGCGGCCGCGATCGAGCAAGTCTCTAAACACGCGAAGCGCCTGGGTGAACCTGCGGATCGCCACGCGCAGGTCGTGAATGTTGTCCGCGTCTTGGCAATCTTTCGAGGCGCGGCGCAGAGTGGAGATGACTTTCTTGTGGCGCTCCCCCAGCTTGGCCTCCGCATAATTCTTTAAACGCGCGCTTGCGCTGTTCATCGCTTGGCCCGGATGGTCAATTGGCGGCCGTATACTTCGTGAAAAACATTGGCGACCTGCGACGCGTGCCATTGCTCGATATCGGTGTCGCCATCGGAAACCAGGCGTATTTCCACCGCGCGATCCTGAATCGTGGTCTCGATACGGCTTACCTTTTGTTCCTGGCTTTGATCGAAAGCCACGGCGAGGCGCAGCAGCGGGGCGAGCAGAACGACGGCGTTGCGGTCCTCCGGCTCCAGGATCTGAAAATCCATGTGAGACGGCTGGGGCATCGACTTTCGATGATACCGGCTCAAATTGGCGATGGTCTGGCGCTCCCGATCGGAGAAGCCCGGCATATCGGTGTTCAGGATCAGGTAGAGCGAGTGCTTATGATGCCGCGAATCATTTACATAGTGGCCGATGTTGTAGAGATAGGCGGCGGCCTCGAGGATGCGGCCATACGAGGGGGGCAGGCAGTGGAGGGCGTGGAGGGATTCAAACAGCATGGCGGCGAGTTGGGCGACCTTACGGGCATGCTGAGCCGAGACGCCGTAGCGGCGGCCGATGGCTTGGACCAAATGCCGCTGATCGGCGTCCAGTTGATCCATGCGGCGGCTGGCCAGATCGGCGATGACGCCGTCCCGAACTCCGGCCATGGAGTAGTAGAGGCGGGGCAGCCCCAATTCCTGCATCACTTCGCGCAGCACCGCCACTCCGGCGACGAGGATTTCGGCGCGCCGGGGGCCGATCCCGGTAAGGGAGCGGCGGCCCTGGAGATCGCGGCGCGAGACGTCCGCATAGAGTTGGCGAATTTGGGCGGTGGTGGCCAGGAAGCGATCGGCGACGTCGCGTTTGGAGCGCCGGACGCCGTTGACCGCGCAAACCGCGGCGGCCGCCGTGGCGGAAGTGGCCACCATCCGGTCGATATGCGTCCCGGAGAGCCGCTTCACGGCCCCTGCAATCCTCTCCTGAATGTAGCGCTGCATGCGTTGCAGCTCCCGAGCGTCGGGAGGGTCGCTTTTGAGGAACATCGCGGTCAGCCGGACTGCGCCCAAAGGTTTGGAGAAAGCGTCGGTGAAATGCCCGTTTTCGCTGAGAATCAATTCCACGCTGCCTCCGCCGATATCTGTAATCAACACCCGGCGGTTGCCCTGAGGCCAGCGCGCCTGAACGCCGCGGTGGATCAGCCGGGCCTCCTCCAGGCCGGAGATGACCTCGACCGGCGTGCCCAGAATCTGCGCCGCGCGGGCCAGAAACTCGGCTCGATTGGAGGCGTCGCGCAGGGCGGAAGTCCCCACCGCGCGCATGGCCAAAATATCGAGCTTGCGATAGCTAGCGGCCATTTCGGCCAGCGCGTCGCAGGCTTCATCCATAGCCGCGGCGTCCAGACGGCCCTCGCGAAAAACCGATTCGCCCAGACGGACCACGCGGCGCGAGGCCGCCAGCGGCCGGAAGTCTCCGGCGGGGCTCGCTTCAGCGGCGAGCATTCGAATCG
The DNA here is from genome assembly GCA_035293905.1 of Bryobacteraceae bacterium. GTDB lineage: Bacteria > Acidobacteriota > Terriglobia > Bryobacterales > Bryobacteraceae > Palsa-187. The sequence goes on along the minus strand of DATGLY010000135.1, from coordinate 21,524 downwards.
AGTTGCTGCCGATATCGATGGCGGCGTAACGGGGCATGGCGGTCGTCGGTCGTCAGTTGCGTTCCGTTTTCAGGTTAACTTTCCAAGGCGGCGGCAAAGGCTATCATAAAGGGATCGATGCCCCTTTTTCTCCCCCAGCGTTTTAACGGACGGTTGATCGTCGTGGAAGGCATCGACGGGTCGGGGAAATCCACCCAGCTCTCTCTTTTGGCGCAATGGCTGCGGCTGCGCGGCTACGCGGTGGCTTTCAGCGAGTGGAATTCTTCGCCGCTGGTGCACGAGACGACGCGGCGCGGCAAGAAGAAGGAGATGTTCACGCCCACCACGTTCAGCCTCATTCACGCCACCGATTTCGCGGATCGCTTGGAGCGCTATATTCTGCCGCTGCTCAAGGCGGGGGCGGTGGTGTGCGCGGACCGCTACGCCTACACGGCTTTCGCGCGCGACGTGGTGCGGGGAGTGGATCCGGCGTGGGTGCGGAATCTATACCGGTTCGCGGTGCAGCCCAACCTGGCGTTTTATTTCAAAGTTCCGCTGGAGGTTTCCCTGGGGCGGATTCTGGGCGGAAGGAACGCGTTGAAATACTACGAGGCGGGGATGGACGTGGGTTTCAGCCGCAATATCGAGGAGAGCTTCCGCATGTTCCAGGGACGAATCCTTGTGGAATACGAATCGATGATCGACGAAATGGGCTTTCACGTGATTGACGCCACGAAATCGATTGAGGCCCAGCAGAGGGAAATGAGGCGGATCGTGCTCAAGGAGATCGGACGGACGCGTCCGCCGGAGGTGCTGGGAATGGAGGCGCCGGTTGGCAGGGCTATCGCCTAAGCGGCGCAGGGCCGGCGCGGCTGTTGGCGAGTCCGGAAACGCCGCCCGTACGTCCGGGCCTGCCTCCGTGGAGAAGCCCGTTTCTGGAAGGCTGGCGGAGCGCGGCGCCCGGCCGGAGGGCCCCGTTCATAGGACGCCGCCGGTGATGGCGCGAGGGATCAATCGCACTCCGCTCGCCTTCTACCGGACTCCTCTGCCGGGCGTGGATTACGAAGAACTGCAAGGCAAGCTGATCGTGATCGAAGGGCCGGACGCGGTGGGGCGCAGTTCGCAGGTGGCGCGGCTGCGGCCATGGCTCGAAGAGTTGGGGCACGCGGTCCTCGATACCGGCATGGCGCGTTCGGCTTTGGCGGGCAAAGGCATCCGGCGAGCCAAAGAAGGCAACACCCTGGGGCCCGTCACCATGACGCTGTTTTACCTGACCGACTTCGCCGACCGGTTGGAAAACGAAATTATTCCCGCGTTGCGCGCCGGCTTCGTGGTGCTCACGGATCGCTATATCTTCTCGATCATGGCGCGGGCCATCGCGCGCGGGGAAGACCGCGCCTGGATTGAGCGGACGGCTGGCTTCGCGCTTGCCCCACACAAGCTGTTTTATCTTAGAGCCGACGTGAAGGACCTGATTTCGCGGGTGGTCGTGGGCAAGGGCGCTTTCGATTACTGGGAAAGCGGGATGGATTTGCGATTCGGAGCCGACATGTACGAAAGCTTCGTGCGCTATCAAACGCGCTTGATTAAGGTCTTCGACCGGCTGGCCGAGCCCTATGGATTCGAAGTCATCGACGCGAGCCGGCCGGCCGATCAGGTGTTTGAAGATCTGAAGGAGCGCATCTCGCGCATCTTTGAGCCGGCCTTGGCTCCTGTGCGGCGGCTGGCGCGCGTTGCCGCGCGGAGGCCGCCGGCCGCACCGCAGACGGCGGGATGAATCCATGAAGACGGCCCCCACGCCCGGCGCCACGCCCCTTCCCGAACAACGATTTCAGTTGGAGCACCCAAGCGCGGAGGCCATTCAGTCGCGCGCGATCGAGGTGTTCGGCAGCGAGGAATTGGCGGCTCAGTGGCTGCGGACGCCCTTGCCGGTTCTGGAAGGCGCCACGCCGGAGCAATACGCGAACTCGGGAGATCCGGCCAAGCAGCGCGAAGTGCTGACGATTCTCGGCCGCATCGATTACGGACTCTTCAGCTAGGCATGCGAATCTTCCGGCTGCATCGGGCGCAGAGGACGGCGGCGGATTTTGGAGGGTCTTTGCTCTACCCGGGACGCTGGAATCCCGCCGGAACGCCGATGCTCTATGCCGCCTCGGCGCTTTCCTTGGCTTGCCTGGAGCTTCTGGTTCATCTGCCTCCCAATCAAATTCCCATGGATCTGGTTTATAGCTGGGCGGAATTGAAGGAGACGCCGGAGGCGGCGGATTTCCGCGGCGATCTGGCGGATCTGGATGCGACGCGGCGATACGGCCGGCGCTGGGCGACGGCGGGACAAGCCCTGGCCCTTCGCGTGCCAAGCGTGATCGTCCCGATCGAATTCAACGTGCTGCTCAACCCGACGCACTCGGAATATACCGAAATGGCCTGGTCCGCGCCCGAGCCGTTTCAGTTGGACCGGCGGCTGATCCTGAAGACCTCGGCCTGAGGGCGATTTTCGACCAGCGGGTTTTGCGCCCGCGGAGGCTACCGCTTTCGCGCCGCCAGCACGCGCGAGGGATAAAAGCCCTGCCGGACGAAGTGGTCGGAGACGATGCGCAGCCCGGCTTCGCGCATCATGCACGGCACGTCGTGCTCCACCTGGCGGCCCCAAAAGGCCGGCGCAAGCGAACCGCACACGCCGTACAGGCGGTTGAATAGCTTGACATTCTGGCCGATTACGACCAGCGAGAACCTGCCGCCGGACCGCAGCACCCGGACGATTTCGCGGAGGGTGCGGCCGATGTCGTCGCGGGAAAGCAATTCGAGCAAATAGCAGCACATCACCGCGTCGAAAGCGCTGTCGCGGAACGGGAGATCGCGGACGTCGACAGCTCCGCAATGGGCCTCGGCCCGAGGAGACTCCATGCGCGCCCGGCGCAGGGTGTGGGCGGCCATTTTAGGAGACAGATCAAGGCCGAAGGTTTTTCCGTCGGGGTTGGCGCGCACCAGGCGGCGAAACATTTCGCCGCTGCCGGTGGCGACCTCCAGCACGCGCATGCCGTTGCGAATGCCGGAGGAACGCAGCGCGCACGCATGGGCGCGGGAATGGAACAGAAACGTGCTGGCCGGATACACCGACGACAGCGCGTCGTAGACGCGCCGGGTGCGGCCCGCAATAGTGCTCGGCATGCCGTCGAGGCGAGGCAGGAGTAACGAGTTCAATGGGCTCAAAATGCTCCTTTAGTTTCCTGCAGGCTTAACCGCTGCCCGCGAGCGATTCGACTTCCACTACGTTAACAACCGGCTGCTGGGGAATCTCTATGCCCGTGGTGGTTCCCTCTCCCACGTGACTATCGATCCACATCCGGTAACCGCTCCCATAGAGCACCTTCAGACGCTGATTGACGTTGTTGACGCCAATGCCATGCTCGAACAGCGTAGCCAGCTTGGCTTCCGGGATGCCAATTCCATCGTCTTCCACCAGGATCTGCAAGCGCGAACCGGCCATGCGGCTGCGGAGCCGAATCACGCCCCCGGAAACTTTTGAGGAAATGCCGTGGCGGATGCTGTTTTCCACCAGCGGCTGCAAGAGCATGCTGGGCACGGCCATATCCAGCGTCCCCGGATCGATTTCTTTGCGCACCTGCAATTTATCGCCGAACCGGATCATTTCAATGGAGAGGTAATCGTCGATAAAGGCGAGTTCCTCGCGGAGCGTGGTCATGTTCTCGTGGCGGCGAAGAAGCACGCGCAGGATCTTCGAGAGGCGATGGACCACCTGGCGCGCCTGCTCCGGATCGATTCGAATCAGCGCCGCGACGGAGTTTAACGTGTTGAACAGGAAATGCGGATTGATCTGGCTGCTGAGCGCGGCCAGGCGCGCTTCAACCAGCCGGTTCTGTTGCTCTTCCAGTTTCTTCTCGTTGCGATTGCTGTTCCATACCTTAATGGGGAGAGCGGTGGCGAAAAGCGTCGTTGCGTAAATGGCCACGGTCATCCACGGCCCGGCGTCAGTCCACTTTTGCTGAAGCGCAAAGACGCCATGGCGTCCGAAGCGCCCGGCGACAAAAGAGCGCAGGAATTCGGCAAGCAGGATCGAGGCCGAACAAGCCAGGCTGAACAGCGGCAAACGCAGCTCCCGCTTCCGGACTAGGCGCAGCAGGGCCTGGTCGGGAAAGATGAAAAATCGCCAGATGTATTCTTTATCCGGCGCCAGATCGCGGAGCAGGCCGCCCATCGCGCCGGCGGCGGCCCACAGAGGCAGGGTCATCAATTCTCTGTCCAGCATGGCGGGAATGGAGATGAGCGCGCCGGAGAGCAGGCCGGTGACGTAGCCGCCCAAAAGCCCCAGGGCGATGCTGGCCTCAAGACCGAGATCGACGGCTTGGTAATTATCGTGTGTGATTTGCGTGACCACGCGAGTGGCGACGCCCGCTCCGAAGATGAGCGCGCAAACCAGCGCCATTTGCGCGCGCTGGCCCAGCGTGCGCTCTTCGCGCATCAGCATGCGCTGGAAGCGCCCCGAGCGGGTGAGAATGCTGGCCAAAGACGCCGCCACCGCCAGCTTCACCAACAAAATCACCAGGTGCTGTTCGGGAGCGTGGGATACGGGCACTGCGGCCATTATAATGAAATTACTCGCCTGCTTTTTCCATGTTCCGAGCATTTGACGCGCGCCAGGTGGCGGAAGCCGATTTTCCCAGCCGCTTCGGCAATTTCCGCATTTATGGCTTCGAGGGCGCCGGCGCCGGCTCCCAGGCGGAAGAAGCGGTTGTTCTGAAAATGGGGCAATTGGAGGGCGCCCCTCCTCCGCTGGTCCGCATTCACTCTCAATGCCTGACCGGCGACGTCTTTCACAGCCTGCGCTGCGATTGCCGCGCCCAGTTGGAGCTCGCGCTGGAAGCGATCGCCAAAGAGCGCCGCGGCCTGTTGATTTACGAACATCAGGAAGGCCGCGGCATTGGCTTGCTGAACAAGCTCCGGGCCTATCAGCTTCAGGATCGGGGCGCGGACACGGTGGAAGCCAATGAGCAACTCGGCTTTGAAGCGGATCTTCGCGCCTACCAGTTGGCGGGCGCCATTCTGAAACAGCTTGGAGTGAAGGAAGTCAGGCTCATCACCAACAACCCGGCGAAGATCGAGGCGCTCCAACAGGCGGGAATTCGCGTGGCCGAGCGCGTTTCGGCGGCCGCTCCGCCGACCGCGGCGAACGACGGCTACCTGCGTGTCAAGCGCGAGAAGATGGGACATTTGGCGGACTAAGCCGCCGGCCGCAGGGTTCGGCTTATCGTGGCGGGTAAAGCCGGGACCCCTCAAGGCGCGGCGGAGTTGAAGTTGGGTTCGTTTTTTCGGGCTCTCACGAGACGCCGGCCGCTTTCGGCTCTTCATTCCCGTCACAATTCTCCAAACTTTCTGCCGCTTCCATAAAACCGTTTTCCGAAAACAGAGCGGCGCCGGGCGGCATGCGCCCTGGGTTTCCGGAGGCGGACTTACGTCCGCTTTGCGCGCTTGGTGACTTAGACTGGAAAACGAGGCTGACAATGGGAAAATTCCTGCTTGGGTTTCTGATCGGATTGGCATTTGCGGCGTTGGTGGGCGTGATGGTTGTGTTCGCGATGATTCGCATCGGCCAGGGGCGCCCGGCGGCGGTGGCGAGCAACTCCGCTCTGGTCCTGCGCTTGGAAGACGATGTTCCCGAGCAGGCGCCGGTGGAACTGAGCCTGCCGCTGTTGCAGACCGAGCAGCAGATTACGGTTTTGGAAGCGTGGCGGATGCTTCACGACGCAGCCTCCGACGGCCGCATCAAGGCGCTGGTGATCATGCCTCGCAACCTTACGGCGGGCTGGGCCAAACTCCAGGAACTCAGAAGCGATATTGTGGCGTTCCGGAAATCCGGCAAACCGGTGTATGCGTATCTGCGAGGCGCTGGCATGCGCGAGTATTATGTGGCCTCGGCAGCCGACAAGATCTTTATGACGCCCACCGACGAGCTCGATGTGAAGGGCCTGCGCGCCGAGATGTATTTCCTCAAAGGAACGCTGGACAAGCTTGGCGTGGACATGGAGTTCGAGAAAATCGGGCGGTATAAGGACGCGCCGGACATGTTCACCCGCACCTCGCCCACGCCCGAGACGCTCCAGGTCAACAACGAGATTCTGGACCAATACTTCTCGGATGCGATTGCGGTGATCGCGGAGGGCCGCAAGAAGACTCTGGCGCAGGTGCGCGCGGCCATCGACGAAGGGCCGTTCGTGGGCAAGGAAGCGCTCGATGCCGGCCTCGTGGACGGACTGATTTTCGAAGACGAGATGTGGGGCAAGCTCAATTCAGCGCTTGGGAATTTGACTCCGGTGAAGGAGAAAACCTATCTGCGGGCCCTGGCCGCTCCTTCGGGCAAGCGCATCGCTTTTATCACGGGCGACGGCGATATAACGCGCGGATCGACGACCGATGACGTCTCTGCCACCGGAATCACGGCGACGCGCATGGTGAAGACGATCCGCGAAGTGGAAAACGATTCCTCGATTCAGGCCGCGATCTTGCGCATCAATTCGCCCGGCGGCGACGGCATTGCGTCGGACGATATCCTGCACGAAGCCAAAGTGTTGAGCCAGAAAAAGCCGACGGTCATCTCCATGTCCGATTTGGCGGCTTCGGGCGGATACTTCATCGCCATGACAGGAAGCCCGATCGTGGCGTATCCCAACACGCTCACCGGCTCCATCGGAGTCTTTTTCGGGCGGGCCAATTTAAAGGGGCTATTCGAAAAGATCGGATTGGCCCAATCGTATTTGTCCCGCGGGCGCTTCGCCAACATCGATTCGGTGAACGGCCCCCTGACTCAGGCCGAGCGCGACAAACTGAAAAACGAGATCGACGTGTTCTATCGGGATTTTGTGGAGCGCGTGGCGAAAGCGCGAAAGCGCGATTTCCAGAAGATCGATGAGTTAGGCCAAGGGCGGGTGTGGCTGGGAACCGAGGCCAAGCAGAATGGCCTCGTGGACGATCTGGGCGGCTTGGATAAAGCCGTGGAGCTGGTCAAAGAGAAAGCTAAGATCGGACCATCGGAAAAGGTAACGCTGGTGGCGTATCCCCAGAGAAAGACGCTGCTGGAGCTGCTTCTGCAAAAAAGCTCGGCCGACGCGGAAATCGACGCCGAGATCGAGCGGAAGCTCCGCACGGTGGCCGGGAATCTGCCCATCGCGTCGCTGGCGCGTGGGGGCATTCTCGAGCTGATGCCTTACACGATCGAGGTAAAGTAGAAAAGCACATGAAATTCGCCGCGATGATCGAGTATACGGCCGATACGGCCAAGATCGCCGCCACACGGCCGGCCCATCGGGAGTATTTGAAGACGCTGCTCGATTCGGGGCGGCTGGCGATCAGCGGGCCGTTCGCCGACGATCGCGGCGGAATCCTCGTCTACGAAGCCAATTCGGCGGAGGAAGTCGAAGCGATGCTGCGCGACGATCCGTTCACCCAAGCGGGCGTCTTTGAGAAGGTGGAGATTCGGGAATGGCGCGTGGTCATGGCGAACGCCAGGCTCTGCGTTCCCGCGCCGGCGAAAGCGCCGGCCGCCGGCTGATCATACTCCGGCGGCCACGCCGAGCTTTTTCGTCCACGGCACGGCGCCGCGGAGGGCGTCGTTCACGGCATTGATATTTTTTACTCCCTCGGTGGCGAGCCAGTCTTCGAGGGCTTTCACGCCTTTAGCGCCATAGATGGGCATTCCGTCTTTCCACGTGGCGCGGCCGCACAGGACTCCGGAAAAATCGGTCCCGGCTTCGGCGGCCATCTGGAGGCTTTCGACAAACTGCGCGTTGCCGACGCCCGCGCTCAGGTAGATGAAGGGCTTGGCCGCAGCCGCGGCGGCGTTGCGGAAATGCTCTAAGGCTTCTGAGCGGGTGTAAGCTTTCTCGCCCTTGAAAGCGGCGCTTCCTTCGACGAACTCGGCGTTGACGGGAATCTCCACTTTCAGGACGTCCACGTGGTACTGGGATTTGGAAAATTCCCTCATGCTTTCGGTGACGATCTTCGGCTTTAGTTTGGCGAACTCAAGGCTCTTTTCGCCGCCGCCCTTCGGATCGTAGCCGACGAATTCCAAAAAGAAGGGAATCTGGTGGAATTCACACTCCGCGCCAATGCGCTCGATGAAGGCGTGCTTGATGTCGTTGACTTGCGGATCGTCGAACGGAGTGTAGTAGATCAGGATTTTGACGGCGTCGGCGCCCAACTCGACGATGCGCTTCACGGAGACGTGGGGCAGCAGATCGGGCAGGCGGCCCGGTTTGGTGTTGTCGTAGCCGCTCTCTTCATAGGCCAGCAGGAGGCCCGCATTGGCGGCCCGCGCCTTGGCTGCGTCTAAGCCGTACTCGGGATCGAGAAGGATGGCGGAGGCGTACGGCGTCAGTACGCGCACCACGGCCGTTTTGAACTCCGACATCATTTCCGGAGTGATGGCCTTTTGATCCACGCCTTTCGCCGAGGCGATGGCTTTTTTCAGGCTGCCGCGCTGGTCCATGGCGGCGGCGGCGATGATCGCGTTTTTGGTGGATAGGGCTTTGAGATGTTTTAGCTTTCCGGGAGAAAGAGCCATGGATTCATTGTAGTCGGCGATCGAAAGGCGGCCTTGGCTTGAGTTTTTGCTCTTGTGTTGTAGTACAATGCGACGATGCGCTTGCGCGCACTCAATTCAAAGCGGAGGAACAATCATGTCAAGGAAATCCCTACCTGAGTTGGCGGCGGCCTTTGCGGCTTGCGCCGTCATGGCATCGACGGCGAGCGGGCAGACCACGCCCGCTCCGTTCAACAATTGCGGAAATCTTCCCGGCTATACGCAGTTGAAGGCGGCGCTGATGGCGGCGGTCAAAGCCGAAAACAGCGGGTTAAACAATCAGATGTGGGGAACGATTGTAGACCGGGACGGAGTGGTGTGCGCGGTGGCCTTCACCGGCAACGACCGAACCGGCCAGTGGCCCGGCAGCCGGGTGATTTCCGCGCAAAAGGCCAACACGGCCAATGCATTCAGTCTGGATTCCGGCTCCTTCAGCAACGGCAAGGGCCAGGCGGGCGGATTGGCGCTGTCCACGGCGAATCTTTATTCGGCGGTCCAGCCCGGCGGCAGTCTCTTCGGCTTGCAGGAGAGCAATCCCGTGAATCCGAACGTGGCTTATGCCGGCTCGCCGGACCGTAATGGCACGGCCATCGATCCGATGGTGGGCTTCAGAATCGGCGGAGTGAACGTTTTCGGCGGAGGACTGGCGCTGTACGGTCCCGGGGGAGTAGTGGTCGGAGGCATCGGTGTGAGCGGCGACACGTCTTGCACGGATCACATGGTGGCGTGGCGGACGCGAAATAACCTGAATCTCGACCACCTTGGCAACGTAGCCGGAGTATCGGGAGACAGCGCGCGGCCGGACAACATCGTCTACGACATCACGGCCAACCCGAATGGCGGCACGGGAATCAGCAAGAGCGGATTCGGCCATCCCATGTGCATCAACACCGGAGACCAAACCAAGCTTCCGGCCGTGAAGCCGTAAGCGCCGCCTACCCCCGAGGGCAAGGGGAGACGTTCCATCGGGGAATCCCAAGCCGCCGCCGAGACGAAAGCGCCGCGCTGTTGCGAAGGTGTATTTAGCGCCTGAATAGTCCCCTGGGGTTCTATAATGAATCCTTATGGAGCTTTACTCGCTAAAAGTCTTTCTGACGGTGGCGAGCGAGAAGAGCTTCTCGCGGGCCGCCGAGAAACTGCTGCGGACGCAACCGGCCGTATCGCTTTCGATCCAGCGGTTGGAGCAGGCGCTGGGCGAGAAATTGATCGACCGCTCGGCTAAGGAGTTGCTGCTGACCGACGCCGGGCGCATTGTGCTGGATTATGCCAAGCGGTTCGAAAGCCTTCAAGGCGATTTGGAGAATGCGCTGGCGGAGTTGCGGGACAAATCCGCGGGCCGCTTGATTATTGGGGCGAACGAATCCTCGACGCTGTATCTTCTCGATCACATCGAAAAGTACCGGCGAAAGTATCCGCGCATCCGCGTGCAGGTTCGGCGGAGCCTCTCAAGCAAAATTCCAGCCGAGCTGATAGACGGCGGGCTGGAGCTGGGCATCCTGACATACGATCCGGAAGACGAGCGGCTGGTGTCGCGCGTGATCTACACGGATCATCTGGCCTTCATCGTTTCTCCGCAGCACGCGCTGGCGTGGCGGGACGAAGTATCGATTGCGGAGTTGGGTTCAGAGACCTTCATCGCCCACAACGTGGTTTCGCCCTATCGGGCCATGGTGATCCGCGAATTCCAGCGGCACAAGGCGCCGCTTCACATGGATCTGGAGATGCCTACCGTGGAAGCGATTCGCAAAATGGTGGAGCGCAATGAGGGCGTCGCGTTCCTGCCGCGCATGTGCGTGGAGGAGGAACTGCGCCGCGGCATGGTGCGCGAAATCAAGGTGAAGGAACTGGAAGTAGAGCGCAAGATCCGGCTGGTATACCCGGCTCGCCGCGCTCTCAGCCACGCGACGGAGGCGTTTTTGGAGTTAGTAGGGGCAAGTGACTAATCGAGGCGCGAGAGAAGCCCGATTTGAGACCGTTGCGCTAGTTCTGGTGCTTGGCCGCGTCCAGGATGGCGGTTAGCGCGGGCGCATTCTTCAGATCGGCCGGGGCGGAGCTTTTGAACGTTCGAATATAGGCGTAAATGTCCTTGGCTTGTTTATCGGACAAGGACGCCTGGGAGAAGTTCGGCATGGAGCTGGAGGGAGTGAGCGGGGCGACGTTGGCCCGGCCGCGGAGGAACGAGAGAAAGGTTTGCTCTGTGGCGAGGTTTCCCCAACGCCCTACGAACGGCCGGGCTCCCGTTTCGCCGTTGTAGCCATGACAGGCGTAGCAGCCGTAGGCGTAGTAGAGAGCCTTGCCGTTGGCTGCATTGCCGGTTACGGGGCTGGTGGGAGGAGGATTGTTGGCGGGCTCGGCCGCGGCGCGTCCCTTGCCTCCCCGGCCTTGGCCTTGCGCGTTCAACATCGCCGCCGCCAGAGCAAAACACGCTAACGTCTTCATACGGGTTGATCCTTTAGCGCGGCTGAGTGATCACGTCGATCAAATATGGCTCCCCGCGTTTTACCGAGGCGACGCCGCGCCGCAAGGCGGCGGAAAGCTTGTTGGGATCGGTAATGGGACCCTCGGCGGCCATGCCATAGCCCGCGGCCATTTTGGCGTAGTCGAGGAAGGGATCGCGGAGCGTGCTGCCGATGTGCGCGCGGTCGCCGCCCCGGCCCCGAACGCCCGCCATATATTCGATGAACATAAACTCCTGGTGCCAAGCGCGGTTGTTATGCATGACCGTGAGCATGGGAAGCTTGTGGTGCACGGCGGTCCATAGAACGCCGGGGGCGTAATTGAGATCGCCGTCCGTTTGTACATTGATGACGATGCGATTGCGGGCCTTGGCGGCGAGCGCCGCGCCCACCGAAGCCGGCGCGCCATATCCCATGCCTCCGGCGCCCTGGCCTCCCAGGTAACTATAGGGCTTGTTGTGATCCCAGAGTTGGGCGTTATGCCCGCCGGAGAAATTGCTGGGGGAAGACAAGCACCAGTCTTCATTCATGATCAGCGGCCAAAGCTCGGCGTAGATGCGCGCTGTGCTGATGGGCGTGGCGTTCCATCCGGCTTTCTTGCTCTCCACGGCTTGGGTAAGGGCGGCGATGCGAGCCTCGTGGTTGGCCGCGGCGTGCTTAGCGGCGCGCTGCTGAATCCGCGCCTTCTGATCCGAAGTCATCTGGCTCTTCACCTGTTCGATGATGAGCGGCAGGCTAGCCTCGGCGTCGGCCTCAATCGGCGCCGCGTTCGGGGCGTTCTTGCCGGCGCCTCTGCCGCCGCGGCCCGCTCCCGCGCCCCGGCCGTTCCCGCCGGTGAGTCCGCCGAAGCCGATGTGGACCGTGTCGCGTTGCGGAACGATTTTAGACAACTGCGGCCCGATTATGGAGGCCTGCGGAGCGCTGGTTTCAAGGCCGAGCGTATAGTCGTAATTCGCCTCCGCGCCCGGACCGCACAGGGGATGACGCTGCGGAAAACTCATGGGGCCGTTGGTGGCGGCCGTGCTAGTGGAGGCCGCAACGAGCTCGGCAAGCTCCACCGCGCGCTTGACGCCCTCGGGCGTTCGGAGGCGCCCCACCGCGATGCGCGGATTACGGGCCTCGAGCAGAGCTTTCGCGATCTCTTTGGCTTGCGTGGCGTCGATGGTGACGAACTGCGGCGGCTTGTAGGCGGGAACCGTCGCGCTGGGAGCATTATCCTTTTGCAGTTCCGTGCTGATGACAACCAAGGTTGGGCCCATGGGCGGCGTGATGGCTTCGTTGTAGCCGCGCTGAATGGCGCGCAGAGCCTCATCGAGCGTCTTGGGTTCGGAGTCCCATTTGGTGTAGCTTCGCACAATGCCCGCCATGTCGTGAGCGGTATGCGCCGCGATGAAATCGGGATCGTTCCCCGCGATCATCAAGACGGGCGCGCGGTCATAATATGCCTGGTAGATCGACATGGCGGCGTGCTGGACCCCGATGGTGCCGTGGAGCAGAGCTAGCATCGGCTTGCCTTCGGCTTTGGCGTAGCCATGCGCCATCGTCACCGCGGATTCTTCGTGCAGGGCGGTGATGAACTCCGGCATCTTATTGGGTGGATCGCCGTAGTTGATCAACGACTCTTGCAGACCTTCGAAACTCGACCCCGGATTTGCGGCGACATACTCGACGCCGAGATCGCGGAGCGTTTGCACCATGAGATCGGAGCCGGGCCGCGTAATCGCGCGCGTCACCGCCGGCGGCCGGACGTTTCCGGCGTCGCGGTCGATCTGCGACGGAGAGGGGGGCGGCGCGCCGTTGGATGAGGCTCCGCCGTGATCGGCCGCGCGGGTGTTGGGGGCTTGCGCTTCGGCCAGCGGAGTTGTGGCGACCAGCGCCGCGGTTCCGGCCGCTGCGTTTTTCAAAAAGCCGCGCCGGCCAAGGGAAGTTTTCTCACGATTCGCCATGATCGCTCCTCTCGCCGCCAAGTAGGCTCGGCGGCGTCAACAATTGCGATTCCGGTTTTTAATCATATCAGGATTACTCGCCTCCGGTGGATCTTTGGCGCAACTTTTCGGCCCGGGCTTCAGCCGCGGGCCGCCGCGGTCTCGCGCAGGCCGGCAGCCGGTTCGGCGGCGCGCAGATCCACGCCCTCCCAACGGGCGACCACCGCGGTCGCTAGGCAGTTGCCGAGCAGATTGACGGAGGTGCGGCACATGTCCATCAGAGTGTCCACGCCAAGGATGACGGCGATGCCCTCCACCGGCAAATGGAACGTTGCAAGCGTCCCGGCCAAAATCACCAGCGAGGCGCGTGGGACGCCCGCCACGCCCTTGCTCGTAAGCATGAGCGTCAGCATCATGATCAATTGCGTGCCGAAAGGAACGCGCACGCCCGCGGCTTGCGCGACGAACATCGCCGCCAGCGACAGATATAGAGTCGAGCCGTCCAGATTGAAGCTATAGCCTGTGGGAAGGACAAAGGCGACGATGTGTTTGGGAACGCCGAAGCGTTCCATGTTTTCGAGCGCCAGCGGCAAGGCGGCTTCGCTGGAAGCGGTGGAATAGGCAAGTAGAAACGGCCCCTTCACGTGAGCGATGAAGCGGGCGAGCGGGATGCGGAAGATGGCCGTCACCGCGCCGAGGACCACTACGACGAAAAAAATTTCCGCGCCGTAAAGCGTGGCCACCAGTTTTCCGAGATTCACCAAAACGCGCAGGCCGTGCTCGCCGACGGTCGCTGCCATCGCTCCGAACACGCCGAGCGGAGCGAACAGCATGACGTAGTTGGTGTAGCGGAACATCACTTCCGAAAGCGATTCGCAAAACTCGACCACGGCTCGCGCTCTTTGGCCAATGGCGGCGCAGGCTGCTCCAAAGAGGAACGAGAATACGACGATTTGAAGCACCTCGCCGCGGGCCATGGAGTCGATGATGCTGACCGGAAATGTGTGCTCGAGGATTTGGGCAAGGCCGGTGGGGGTACTCTGCTGCAGCCCGGTTTGGGCGCCCTTTTGGAGCGCCACTCCGACGCCGGGCTGAACGAGGTTCACGGCGCCCAGTCCGACAAACAGCGCCACGGTGGTGACGATTTCGAAATACAGAATCGCCTTGCCGCCGATGCGGCCCATGGTTTTGACGTTTCCGGTTCCGTCGACGCCGCAAACGAGCGTGCCGAACAGCAGCGGCGCAATGATCGACTTGATCAGGCGAAGAAAGATGGTTCCGAGCAGCCCCAGTTGCATGGCCGCCTTCGGGAATGCGGCGCCGAAAGCAATTCCGGCGAAAAGTCCGATGAGAATCCAGGCTGTGAGCGAAATCCGCCTCATGTGTCACCCCACTTCAGTTTTTCACGGAGCACGTCTTTTCCCTGAGCACATCAAGGATCAGCAGGTTCGCGGGCCTTATGAGGCTGACAGAGTGTTCCGATTTTTTGGCAGACGACGCAGTCGCCCTGATTCTATTTGACCATCTATCGTCAAGTAGGTGAGGCAGAGACCCCGGTTTGCTTGCGGAAAAAGGGTGCCTGCGTCAGGCACAGACCTACATAGGCGAGATCGTTACGCGGCGGCAAGTACTCGTAGACTTGCACGCCGTTCACCCTAACGACATGCGCCGGATAGCACGTCCAGTTGTAGTTCATATAGGCCGTGGGGGTGGTGGGGACTCCGTGTCGCACGACGGCTATGTTTAGGTCGTACGCCAAAGCGGTGGACGGCATTCTGCGGGAGCTGCCTTGGATCGGGAAGTCACGCTCGGTAGAAGCAGCCAACGAGGGCGGGCCAAATACGCCGCTGAACCCGTAGCCGCGCGTGTCCGCTATACGGCACGGCGTCACGGGGACGAAATTAAGCGAGGCTTGGGCCCATCCGCCGCGGGCGGCGAACTCCATGGTCAATCCCAGCGCGCACAGGCGTATTTCTGTGTTTGTCATCCGACAAGTTCCTCCGACACACTGCAACCGCGAAAGCTCGGGGCACGGCGCTCTGCTGAGCCGATGACCCGAATTTGCGTATATCTTGTCCTGAAAGGGCGGGATGTCAGCACGAAAATCAATGAATCATGCGCCAATTTGTATAGGATTTTTCCGTAGTACCGGCGGGCGGCGCCGGGTTATGTGCCACCCCACTTCAGTTTCTCCCGGAGCACGTCGAAGAACAGCAGGTTCGGAGGCCGAATAAGGCTGACCGAGTGTTCCGACCTTCGGCAGACCACGCGGTCGCCTTGGTTCAAAAGTTCGCCGATCTGACCGTCGATTGTCAAATAGGTGGCATGATCGGCGCCGAGCGCGTCAATGCGGATCTCGCTGCCGTCGGGAACGATCACAGGGCGCATGCTCAGCATGTGAGGACAAACGGGCGTAATGGCCCAAGCCTGCACGGACGGCAAAACGATGGGTCCGCCGGCGGACAGCGAGTAGGCCGTGGATCCGGTGGGCGTCGAGACGATAAGGCCGTCCGCTTTGTAGACGCACACAAACGCATCGTCCACGTGAACTTCGAGATCGATCATTCGCGCGATTTCGGCTTTGGCGAGGACCATATCGTTCAGGCCGTCGTATTCGGCGATTTTGACGCCGCCGCGCCAGAGCTCGGTGCGCAGCATGCGGCGGCGCTCGATATCGAGATTTCCGCCGAGCGCATGCTCGAGTTGCGGATAAAGCTCTTCGATTTTGATCGCGGTGAGGAAGCCCAGCCCGCCGAGATTCACGGCAAAGATAGGAGTCCCGCGGCCGGCGATGGCGCGAGCTGCGGAAAGCAGCGTGCCGTCGCCCCCCAGCACAATCACTAAACCGGCCTGGCAGACGGCTTCCGGCCGCGCAACGCCGGCGCCGGAGCCGGCGTATGCGGCGGTCTCCTCATCGAGCCGCGCGGCGACGCCGCGTTGGCCAAGCCATGCGAGCAACTCCGGAACGATGCGCGCGGCTTGCGCGCTGCGCGGCTTCGAAACGATGGCGACCGTTCTAATGGTAGGCATGCAGCAGGAACTCTTTATTGCCTTCCGCCCCCAGAATCGGGCTATCCATAATCTCAGCGTTAAAGCCGAGGGCTTCGGCCGCGGCGCGAACCCGCTCGCAGGCTTCGACGCGCCATTTCGGATCGCGCACGATGCCTCCCTTGCCCACCTGCTGTCTGCCCACTTCGAATTGGGGTTTCACCAGGATCACCATTTCACCATGGCTCTTGAGCAGGGCGCTCATGGAGGGCAGCAAAAGCGTGGCCGAAATGAAGCTGGCGTCGCAGACGGCCAGGTCGAAGCGCGGAAAATCGGCGGGACTCAAGTAACGGGCGTTGACGCCCTCGCGAACCACGACGCGCGGATCGTTTCTTAATTTCCAAGCAAGCTGCCCGCGGCCGACGTCGATGGCCCAAACCGTCGCCGCGCCCCGCTGTAACAGGCAGTCGGTAAAGCCGCCGGTGGAAGATCCAATATCCAGGCAGACCGAACCTTGAACGGAAATCCGAAATCGATCGAGGGCCGCCGCCAGCTTGACGCCGCCCCGGCTGACATAGGGCGGCGGAGCGGCGACTTCGACGCGGCAATCAATGGAATAAAAATGGCCTGGCTTTTCAGCCTTTTGGCCATCCACGGTCACGTTTCCAGCGAGGATCATCGCGCGCGCCTTTTCCCGGGAATCAGCCAGACCGCGCTCGGTCAAAATCTGATCTAGACGCGCCTTCATGCATGGCGCCGCACGATGAGATCGGCAAGGTTTTTGAGGCGCTGGGCGCGTACCCCGAGACCGGCCAGCGCCAAATGGGCGGCAAGGCGCTCCTGTTCGGCCATCTCGCGCGATCGCTCCAATCCGTAGACGGCCGGAAAGGTGATCTTCTGCTGCCGGGCGTCTTTGCCGGCCGTCTTGCCCAGCGCCTCGGAGGGTTGCTCCACGTCGAGCACATCGTCGACAATCTGAAACGCCAGGCCGATGTGGCTGCCGAATTCACTCAGCGCTTTAAGTTGCTCGCAGTCCGCGCCGGCATAGATCGCGCCCAGGCGCACGCTGGCGCGAAGCAAGGCGCCGGTCTTGGCGTGATGGATCGACTCTAGCAAACGGGGTGTGGGAGCTTTGCCCTCGCCTTCAAGATCGTTGACCTGGCCGCCGATCATGCCGCCGACCGTGCCCGAGGCGGCGGCCAGCTCGCGCACCAGGCGCACGCGGCGTTCCGCATCCAATTCGAGTTGCGAAAGCACCTGGAAAGCGAGAGTGAGCAGGGCGTCGCCGGCCAGAATCGCGATGGCTTCTCCAAAGACCTTATGGCAAGTGGGCCGGCCGCGGCGCAGATCGTCGTTGTCGAGCGCGGGAAGGTCGTCGTGAATCAGCGAGTAAGTGTGGATCAGCTCCAGCGAACAGGCGGCGGTTTCGATGCCGGCCGCCGGTTCAAAAACGGCTTCGGCGGAGGCGATCGCCAGCAGCGGACGGATGCGCTTTCCGCCGGCGAACAGGCTGTAGCGCATGGCGCGATGAATGACGGAAGGCTCCTGGGATTCGGGGGGGACGACGCGGTCCAGAGCGGCCTCCACCCGCTGCTGTTGATGGACGATGTAGCGATCCGGCGTCACTTGGCGTTGGGAAAAGGCTGCGGCTGCATTTCGCCAGCGCGGCGCGTCAGGATTTCGATGCGGGTTTCGGCTTCCTCGAGCTGCTTGCGGCAGGCTTCGCTGAGCTTGGCGCCGCGCTCGAAAAGCTCCAAGGCTCGCTCCAAAGGCAGATCGCCGGACTCCATTTCCTTGACGATGGCTTCCAGCTGCTCAAGCCCGGCTTCGAAGCTGAAGGGCGCGGCGCTGCCGGCATTTGCCGCTGGCTGCTCGGGCATTGCTTCATTATAGAGGTTCGCCGTCATCGGGACCGGTTTTTTTGTAAGCTAAGGAGTGATGAGAGCTTCAGAGACTGTCTTCTGGTGCGCCTTGCTTTTGGGCGCGAATGGGGCGGCGGGACCGGCCAGCCCGGTTGCAGACGCGGCGATGCGCGGCGACAAATCGGCCGTGGCGGCGCTGCTGAGGCAGAATGCCGACGTGAACGCTCCGCAGCCGGACGGAGCGACGGCGATTCAATGGGCGGCGTATAACAACGATCTAGCGACCGCGGATCTGCTCATCGCCGCGGGAGCCGACGTGAAGACTCCCAACCGCGACGGAGCCACGCCTTTGCAACTAGCCTCGATCAACGGAAACGCCCCCATGATCGAGAAGCTTTTGGCGGCCGGGGCCGACCCCAATGAGCGATCGCCTCGCGGCGAGACGCCGCTGATGTTCGCCTCCCGCAACGGCAATACGGAAGCGATCAAAGTCCTGCTGGATCGCCGGGCGGACGTGAACGCGAAAGAAAGTTTACGCGGCACCACGGCTTTGATGTGGGCCGTGGAGCAGCGGCACCCGGAGGCCGTCCGCCTGCTGGTCGAGCGCGGGGCTAATGTGATGGCCGTGACGAATCCGGATAATAAAGGCGGAACGGCCTATCTCGCTCCAAGCGTCCAGCAGCGGGCGGCGCAAGACCGCAATTTCGCCCTGCGGCCAAACCGGCCGGTGGGGCGCGGCCAGGCGCAGGGCCCCGACGATGTCGCCGCCTTGGACGCCGCCGCCGCGGAAGCCGCCTTTGGGAGAAACCGGCAGAACACCGACGGAGGCGGGCTCACCCCGCTGGTGTTCGCGGCTCGCGAAGATTGCCTGGAATGCGCCCGCATTTTGGTGCAGGCCGGCGCGGATGTGAACCAGACGAGCCGCTATGGATGGACCCCGCTGCTGACGGCCGTGCAGAACCGCCATTATCAGCTTGCGAAATATCTGCTGGAACACGGGGCCGATCCCAACATCAAAAACAAAGGCGGCTGGACGCCTCTCTATTTGGCGGTGGACAACCGCAACATCGAAGGCGGCGATTATCCGGTGCGGCCCGCCGACATGGACCACCTCGATTTCATCAAGTTGCTGATCGACCGGGGAGCCGACGTGAACGGGAGGATTTGCGGCGCCCAATCGACCGCCGCCGAGTGCAAGGGCGACAGCACGGAAACCCGAACCATTTTCACCATGCAGTGGCTATATGAGGCCGGCGCCACGCCGTTCTTGCGCGCCGCCCAGTCGGCGGATCTGCCCGTGATGAAGCTTTTGCTTCAGCATGGCGCCGACCCGAAGATCGAGACCGCCAACGGGGACACCGCGCTGATGGTGGCTTCAGGCATCGGCTGGGTGGAGGGCGTCACGTTTGAGTGGTCGGAGGCCGATAATCTGGAAGCCGTGAAAATGTGTCTCGATCTGGGCATCGATCCTAACGCCGTTAATAAAGACGGCCGCACGGCGCTTCATGGCGCGGCGCACAAAGGACGCAATGCCGTCGTCCAGATTCTTGTGGATCATGGCGCCAAGCTCGATGCTCACGATAACGGCAGCCGGGATACATTTACGGGAGCGCTGTTCGGACATACTTGGGAGCCCGTGGATTACGCGCGAGGACTGGTGAGAGTGGGAGTGCAGTCGGCCATCGCGCATCCCGAAACGGAGGCCCTTCTGGAGAAGCTCATGAAGGATCGGGGCATTCCGATCCCGCCGCCAACGAATCAAACCGTTTGCCTGACCGATCTGTGCAACGGGAAATCGCGGGATTAGGCGCGGCCCCAACTCCGGCATTTGGTCATTTCTGCGGGTCCGGTTTGGGCTGCCGTCTTGAGGACAGGATCGACGCAAGCCGGCCTTGGATCACGCCGTTATCCGGTTCAATTTCAAGCGCTTTTTTGTAATAGACGATGGCCGAATCGTCGTCCAGCTTGCGCGTGTAGGCGTAGCCGATAATCGCGTAGCTGCGCGCGGATTGGGGATAGTACTCAAGGTTCAGCTTCATCAGCGCCATGGCGTCGTCCGGCCTCCCGGTCGCAAGGCGGTCGGCGAGATTGGCGAGCGTCTCTTCGCTAAAATCGTAAGCCTGACGGCCATAGTAACGCCGGCGCAGGTCACGGTATTGCGCGATGGCCGCATCCACTCCTTTTAAGCGGAGCGTATCGGCGAGGATGTCGGGAAGCTGCCGCGGGATCGGCACGCCGCGATGGCAGGTGACGCAGTCGACTCTGGCCGAGGCGTTGCCGGTGGCTTGCTGGACGCGCGCGTTGATATCGCGCGTCATCGCGATCATCTGCCGGGCGACGTCTTTCTTCGGCTCCGGCGCGCCGCTGCCGCGGCCAGCCGTGTGGCAGTAATCGCAAGACACTCCCAAAGCCTGGGCGATAGCCTGCATGTTCAAGGCGCCGTCGGGACCGTTGATCTGCGCATTAGCCGCGGCGGCGCACAAAACGCTCAAAATTACAGGCCGGACGGGCATCAAGCATCATCCTCCAGCCGTTCCGCGTTAATTTCGATCACGTGCCGGTCGGGATCGCAGATGTAGATCTGCGGATAACCGGCGGTGGCGCGAGGCTGGACCACCATGCGCAGGGGATCGTCAAGGCCGATGTCCTCGCGATACCCCTTTGCTCGAAGGAACTCGACCGCCGCGTGGTAGTTCGGCACGCGGACGGCGAAGTGGACGTCGCGGGTGTCCAGAGGCTTTTCGCGAAAGGTGGCGCGGCCGGCCTCGTGGACGATCAGGTGGAATTCTTGCCCATCGCCCAGTTCAAACCATGCGCCGGGGAAGGGGAAAGGAGGGCGGGGAATTTCTTTGATGGAAAGGATCTCGCTATAGAATTTTTTGGACTTCTCCAGATCGGTAACCGTAAGTGCAATGTGATGAATGGTGGTGATTTCCATGCCGACAGAGGCCACTTTACCACCCCAATTCGGGATCTCGCGGCCGCGGCTCAAGCCTTGTCCGGTCCTGTCGTATCGCGTTATAAATAAACATGACCCGACTCGCCATCGCCGCCGCTTTTTTGGCCGGTTCCGTTCTCTGCCAAACCCTCCCCCCAGGCGTCGAAAAGAAGGCTTCGCTTGGAGGGGTCACCGAATACGACTACCCGAACGGCCTGCGCGTGCTCCTCTATCCCGATCCCGCCAGTCCCAAGGTCACCGTCAACATGACGTATCTGGTCGGCTCGCGCTTTGAAGGCTATGGCGAAACGGGCATGGCTCATCTGCTCGAGCACATGAACTTTATCCAGACTACCAGTGGCCGCCAGATCAAGAACGAGATCGTCAATCGCGGCGCGTCGTGGAACGGCACGACCAGCGAGGACCGCACCAACTACTTTGAAACCGTCCCCGCCACCGACGACAATCTCAAATGGGCGCTTGGCCTGGAAGCCGACCGCATGGTCAACGTCAAGATGGCCAAGGAACTCCTCGATACCGAAATGACCGTTGTCCGCAACGAGTTCGAACGCGGCGAAAACAACGCTCGCGAGGTCCTTCAGGAACGCGTGGAATCGGCCGCGTATCTGTGGCATAACTACGGGAAATCCACCATTGGCTCCCGCTCCGACATCGAGCGCGTCCCCGTCGAGCGCCTGGCGGCGTTCTATAAGAAGTACTACCAACCCGATAACGCCGTTCTGACGATTGCGGGCCGCATCGAGGAATCGAAGGCTCTGTCCT
>DATGLY010000134.1:0-10108 GCA_035293905.1 Bryobacteraceae bacterium | reverse complement strand
CTTGAAAATTCAAAGCCGAGAGCGCCGCGCCTAGCAGAAAGCCGAGAGCCGGGCGGTTGCCACTAACGCTGAGGATCCAAGCGGCTCCGGCGATTCCGATGCAAATCGCCAGGAGGCGGATGCGCCGGAGAGCGCGGTGGTAGTAGTCAGCGCTCATTCGGAGTCACGGCCGAGCACGCGGATCACTTCGACGATTCCCGCGACAAATCCGAGTCCCATGAAAACTAAGGATAGAAGACGCGTTGATAGGAGGCGATCTAGAGCGGCCCCGATGAAGTATCCAGCGACAATACAGCCCGGCATAACTCCGATGAGAGGTGCGTAGCGGCGCATTAGCCGCCAGAATTCGGTGTCGCTCCCTTTATTTGCGCGGCTCACCGCCCGCTTCCTGCTTTAATTATGAAGCTTAGACTGTCGAATCTCCCGTGCGCGGGCGGCGGTCTCGTTCACCAGGAACCCCATTTTAGGGTGGGAAGGCTCGAGGTCCGGCGGAATTTCAAGATCGCGGAGGGTCTCGGTGGTGCTTGGGCCCACTGACGCCACTACCATCCGGCCGAGCGCGCGCCGAACTTGCTCCGCCAGTCCTTCGGAGGCGGCGACGCGGAGGAAATGCGGCATTTGCATAGAAGTCGTCAACAGGATCACGTCGAATTCACCGGCGGCGACCCGCCGGGCGGCCTCCTTCAAGGGACCTAAATCGGTGGGCAGGTCCCACTGATAGACGGGGACCGCAGTCACTTGAGCGCCCCGCCGCCGGAATCCTTCAATTAGTTCCGGCACAGGCCGGCCATATTCTTGTACGGCAATGTTTCTTTCCCGCCTACCCTCCGTGGCGGAAAGCACTTCGCGCCAAGTGTTTGGTTCGGGGACGCTGACGGTAACTGGAACGCTCCATTCGCGCATGACGGCAAGAGGTTTGGATCCGCGAACCACCACAGCGACCGCGCGAAGGGCTTGCGCGAGGGAGCCAGGCGGGAAGCGCGTCTCAACGATCCTGTTTAGCAGCTGGGCTCCGACGCCAGTAAGAAATACGACCATGTCGAAACCGCCGGCGGGAGCTTCCGGATGAAACAACCGGGCGGCGAATTGAAAGACGGACGGATTATCGCAAAGGGGAACCTCCCGCATGGAGGGAGCGACGAAACACACGCCTCCTTGGGTCCGGACCAAACGCTCAATCTCGGTGCAGCGCCGGCTTTCGAGCGAAAGGACGCGAAGACCGTCAAATGGCATGGAAGACCGCTCCCGTCTCCGCGTGGAGGCGGCTGCCGAACTCCGCCTTTAGGGAGCCGTCTTCGGCTCTGTATCGCCGCGATGGCAGGTGTAACAGGTGACGTGCTGCTTGCCGTCCGGGAACTTCGAGTTAATCTCCTTGACCATCGAAATCATCATACGAGCCATCACCTTTTCCATCTTCTCATCGCTGGCGCGATCCTGGACGTGACAGAAGTTGCATCCGCCTTTATCGGCCAATCCCAAACCGGCAACGAAACTTTGCATGGTCGGAATGAGGTTGGCGTCGTCGGGAAGGACTTTAAGGTTCTGGCGGGGTCCGCCTTTGCCTTTTCCCTTCTCTTGACCGGACAAGCCCACCGCCAGAGTGAATGTCAGAGCAGTAGCGAGTAACGTAGGGACGATTGTACGCATAGGGAAGATAATATCATGGAAGCGGCCCCCCGCAAGAGCCGGCGACTGGACCGGGATGGTCGCCTCCGAAGCCGCACGGCTAACGCGCCGCCGATCCGGCGGCGCGGCCCGCCGGTTTGGCTCCGAACAGCGAAAGGTCTATGGAATCGGCCATGGCCTTGTAGCCAGCGTCGTTGGGATGCAGATGATCGCGCAGATTGTATTCTGCGCGGAACGTTTTGGGATTATTCGGATCACGCGTAACGGCATCGAAGTCGAAGACGGCGTCGAATTCGCCGGACGTGCGAATCCATTGATTGAACGCCTCGCGAACCTCTTCGCCTCTTTCGCTGTAATACGCCGCGCCTTCGAAGGGAGTGAGGGTTGCGCCGAAGACTTTGATGCCATGCGCGCGGGCGCGCTCGACCATTTGATGAATCACGGCGGTAAGGTCGCCTACGGTAATTGCATCCGACGGCGCCGCATTGGCCCGCAGCGATTGGCCGATGTCGTTAATGCTCTCCATGATCACCAGCCACTTCACCCCAGATTGGCCGAGCACGTCTCGGTCGAAGCGGGCAAGCGCGCTGACTCCAGCGCCATCGCGGAGGACACGATTTCCGGAGATGCCTTCATTCACAACCGCGATGTGAGCGGTGGCGGGATCCGCCAGCAGGCGCTGCGCGAGCTGGCTGGGCCAGCTGCGATCGGTATCGGGAGTAGAAGTGGCGCCGTCCGTGATGGAATCGCCGAAGGCGACGATGGCCGCGGCATCGGCGGGGGCCAGCACGTCGATTCCGCTGAGAAAGAACCAGGATTGCGTGGTGGTGGCTTCCGCGATTTCCGGCGCGGCGGTGAAATCGCCGGCCTTTGAGATAAAGCTGGTGTGGAGTCCGGTGGCGTGATAGGTTGCCGGACCGGTTTCGCCAGGGATGTAGATACTGACGGCTACGTCGGCGGCGGGCGGCAGATCCAGGTCTACGGGATCGCTGATCATTTGAGCGCCATTTGGAATCGTGCAGGAAGATTGGCCGCTGAAAGTGAGGGCGCGGTCCGAGCCCTCGACAATCGCGGATCCCTTGCTCCGCAAAGCGACGTGAGCCGAACCGATTTTGAGCGGCGCCTGACCGAAATCGTTCGAAAGATGCACGCGCAGGCGGCGGCCCCCAATGGTGGTATGGACGATCAACCGCAGCGTTTGATTATCGAAGCTGGTCACTTGTTGTGGCACAGCGCGCGGCGGGGCAGCGTTGGGGGCTCCATTGGCCTGCGCTTGCGCCGGGGAGTTGGCAGGTCCGCGCCCGGGCGCCGCCAAGCGCGCCTGTGGAGACGCGCCCCAGGTGGTGACCCAGTGATCGCTGTTGGGGGCTTGGGCGAAAACAAAAGACGCGGCCGTCGCGGCCAGAATTACGATTCTTGACTTCATGGACCCTCCTGACTTTGACTTCCCAAAGTATATCCGATTAAAATGCGGCAGACGAAGATGGCGTTTACCTTCTACGAATTCTTCGCCGGCGGCGGCATGGCGCGCCTCGGCCTTGGCTCGGAATGGCGCTGCACGTTCGCCAACGAATGGTGCGAAAAGAAAGCGGCATCCTATCGCGCGTATTTCGACGGAGGCGAGCTGAAGATTGGTGACGTGGCGAATCTGAGACTGGAGGAGTTGCCGGGCGTACCTACTCTTGTCTGGGCGTCGTTTCCTTGTCAGGATTTGTCGCTCGCGGGATCGGGCGCAGGTCTCGGGGGCGATCGGAGCGGAACTTTCAGGCCTTTCTGGAAGCTAGTTTCCGAAATGATCTCCCAAGGCCGCATCCCTAAAATGGTGGTTCTTGAGAACGTGGTGGGCGCGCTGAGCTCGCGCGGTGGAGGCGATTTCACGGCGCTTATGGACTGTTTAGCGCAAGCCGGATATAAGGGCGGAGCGTTGGTGTTAGACGCGTCGCGGTTTCTTCCTCAATCGCGGCCGCGACTTTTCATCGCCGCAGTCCATTGCCCGGTTCGAATTCCGCCCGGTCTTTTCTCCACAGGGCCGGACGAAGCCTGGCATACGGCGTCTGTCCGGAGCGCATATTCAAGGCTTCCGCGCTTGCTCCGAGATATGTGGGTCTGGTGGACCCTCCCTTGGCCCGATTCCCCGATTCCTACGTTGAGCGAAATTATCGAGGAGGAACCGTGTAGTGTTAAGTGGCACACCTCCGAGCAAACGGCGCGGCTCGTTGGGCTCATGTCGCCGCTGCATCTGCAAAAGCTGGACGAGGCGAAACGCCTGGGGAGGCGAATTGCAGGAACCGTATACAGGCGGATGAGGCCGGGCGACGAGGGCCGGAGAGTTCAGCGGGCGGAAGTCCGATTCGATCAGATTTCCGGTTGCCTGAGGACGCCTGCCGGCGGTTCGAGCCGGCAAATCGTCATCGTGGTGGAGGGCAAGAGGGTTCGCTCGCGGCTGCTTTCACCGCGCGAGGCTGCGCGGCTCATGGGCGTTCCGGAAGATTATCCACTGCCGGAAAACTACAATGTCGCCTATCACCTGTTCGGCGACGGTCTTGCCGTGCCGGTTGTAAGCTGGCTGGAGCGGCATCTGCTGCGGCCGCTGGCTTCCTCCCAGGCCGCAAAAGCGGCCTGAACGCCCATCAATGAGTTAGGTCGTAAATGAAATAGTTCACCCCGATCCGGTAAGCTAGCGAGGCCCACTTTTCGGGGTATCGCGGATCGTCCGACCATTCCCAGGCATCGCCAAGATCCATGTTGTGGCAGATGGCGACCATGATGCGGCCCTTTTCGTCGCGAATGCCGCGCCAGTGCGGCTGCTTACCGGTGGGACCTTTTTCATACGTTAGACCAGTTTCGAGAAACTGCTCACCGGGCACCTGGAAGCGATCGTCCAGATCGTAGACGGTGTGAAAGATTTGATCGGAGTCTGGCAGATCCTCGATGCGGCGGTCGGGAAAAACTCTTTCCATACTGGCGGTGAAGACTTCCCATTCGTTGATGCCCTGGTCGTGGTCGCGGGCGTCTGAGCCGTGGAAGTCGTCCACCATCAGGAAGCCGCCACGCAAGAGAAAATCGCGGAGTTGCGAAGCCTGTTCATCCGGTAAATTCCAGTGCCCTACTTCAACGCCGTAAAGCATGGGCCAGTTGTAGATGTCGTCGCTGCCGTCGAGTTCCACGACTTGCTCGACGGAGCGGGTGTTGATCCGCGTGAGCCGGCGAACGCCTTGCAGCAGATGACGGTCCGAGCGCGGATAATCCATGGTCCAATAAAGATCCCGCCCATAACGTAAGCGAAAAATGTCAGGGTATTTCAGGCGGGCGCGGGTCCATTCGGTGCGTTGTTGGAAATCCGGCGGCAGCTCGAAATTCTCGTACTCGATTCCGGGATATTCGCGAAAGGGCTTCTGGGCTCGCAGCACGCCCCAAATTCCCAGCACTCCGAGAGAGGCAACAAAGGCCGCAGTGGGCAGGCGCATGGAACGACCGAACGCGTCTTTAGCGTAGCATAGAGCATGCGATTGAAGATCATGCAGGATCGAGCGGCGACGGAGGAATATTGGATGCGGGAACGCAGCCGCGGCGGATCGAGGCGCAGCGCTGGCTGGAAAGACCTGCTCATTCCTCCGACGTGCGGGAACGATTGAAGCGAATAGCGAATGAGGGAAAGCTGACGGCTGATAGCTGGGCCTACACCGCCAGCTTGCCGCGATAGAGCATCTCCTTGGGAACAAACCGCGCCTGGATCTGGGAACGGCCGAGACGGGTCGTGAACAAAATCTCTTGATCCTCCGGCCCGATCTTAATGAGTTCTTGCGAAAATCCGAACAGGATGCCGCCGTTGATAGAGGAACTGACGGGCCGCTTCACGACTCCAGGCTGCGCGGCATTTCCGTGCTCCGGCCGCAGGTAGGTGTCGGATTTTAACGCGCTAAGCGCCTCGTCTTCGTCGCGGTTGTCGTCTGGTAGAGGGAAAGGAAATCCGACTAAGGCAATGACGAGATGATCCGCGAATTCCTCCGGGAATTCCGGTTTAATCGCGTCCCTCACAGGCTGAGCGCTCTGCCAGAGCACGACGCCTTTAACTTGATAGGCTCCGGGACGCCGGCCTCCTCCCGGCCAGCCGCCTCCGCCACCAGGATAGCCGCCGACTCCCGGAATTCCGAGTCCGGGAATACCCAAGCCTATGCGCCGGCCGCTACCGGAGGAGCCTCCTGGAGCAGAGCCGGGACTTGAGCCGGAACCCAAGGGCACTTGGGCGCTTACAGGCTTTGCCCAGGGCGAGTTTGTGGTGAGGCGGTCTATCTCGTCGTTGGTCCAATCTTTGGGGTCCTTCTTGTTCCAAAAGTCCGAAGCGCCAAACAGGCGCGAGGGGTTGCCAGCGATTGCCGCGCCCGCAACAAGGGAAAGGATTCTGCGTCTGGACAAGCAGACGCTGGTGAATTTGGTGAGCACGCCGGCGCCTCCTGCGCATTTATGGGACGCGAAAGGCCGCTTCAGCGTTGCGTTTGGTATACTTCCCCCGTAAACGCACGCAACAGAACGTTTTGCCGCGCGTCCAAAGGAAGCCGGAAAATCCCCGTGGACGTCTACATTGTTTTAAGGAGAACTCCGTGAGCGACATCAGTATCGGGGCGGCGGGAATCCGGCCGGTGGACACAGTCCGGAGACACAAGACGATTCTTGGGCATCCGGCGGGGCTGTTTCTGTTATTTTTCACGGAGATGTGGGAGCGTTTCTCCTATTACGGCATGCGCGCGCTGCTGGTGCTGTACATGGTGCAATTCCTGCTCCCGGGCGCAATCAACCGCACGATTCATGTGGCTGGCTTTTCCGCGCTTCGCAGCGGCATCGAAGCCCTGTTCGGCCCCATGGGGATTCAACCGCTTTCGTCTCAAATTTACGGCCTCTACACCGCTTTCGTTTACTTCACTCCGTTTTTCGGGGGCATGCTGGCTGATCGCATACTGGGGCAGCGAAAAGCTGTGGTGCTCGGCGGCGCGGCGATGGCAATCGGGCAGTTCCTGCTCATGAGCCCGGCCTTGTTCTTGCCCGGCTTACTCTGCTTGATCCTAGGCAACGGATGCTTCAAGCCCAATATTTCCACTCAAGTTGGAAGCCTTTACCCGCCGGGCGATTCGCGCCGCGATCGCGCCTTCACCATCTTCTACATGGGCGTCAATCTGGGCGCGTTCTTTTCTCCGCTGATCTGTGGAACGCTCGGTCAAGTGTGGGGTTGGCAATACGGCTTCGGCTCCGCGGGCGTAGGCATGGTGGCCGGGTTGCTTCTGTATCTGTGGGGGCAGCCTTACCTCGCCAAAGATCAGTTGACTCGCGCCAAGGAAACCAATTTCGAGAAAGCGCCGTTTACGTCCCGGGAATGGAAGGGCATCATTGGCTTGGTAATTCTCTGTCTTCTGAACGTCGTTTTCTGGGGCGTCTACGAGCAGCAGGGCAACACGCTTCAATTGTTCGCAGACCGCAATGCGGACTGGCATATCTTCGGCTTCCAAATGCCCTCCACGTGGTTCCAGGCTTTCAATCCGATGTTCATCTTCCTATTCGCGCCGCTGCTGAATATGTTCTGGAGCTGGCAATCCAACCGCAACCGCGAACCGGGAAGCGTGGTCAAAATGGGCATCGGATGCCTCTTGCTGGGGCTGGGTTTCCTGCCGCTGATGTATATTTCCGCCGGCCTAGCGGCGGACCAGAAGGTCAGTTTTCTCTGGCTGGCGGGCGCGACTTTGATCCTCACAATCGGCGAGTTGTATCTGTCCCCCATCGGTCTTTCGTTGGTGACGAAGGTAGCTCCGGCTCGGGTGGTGAGCATGATGATGGGAATGTGGTTCATGGCAAACTTCTTCGGGAACTACTTGACCGGCTACCTGGGCACGTTCTACGAAAAGATGCCGCGCGAATCGTTTTTTGCGATTCTGTGCGCCCTGGCGATTGGCGCCGGTTTGGCGATTCTGGCCTTGAGCAAGCCGCTGAAAGCCGCCGTCGGGCATAATAATTAGAGAAGGAGTCAAGAGTAAAAAGTTAGAAGTCAGAATGAAAAGCGGCTCTTTACTCCTCCTGGCGTTCCTTTCCTCCCTGGCGTTTGGAGCCAAGGCTTCCCCGAAGCCAAAATCACAACCTCTCACTTCCGATCAGCGCAGCGCGCTGTCGCTAGTGAAGCGCATGACGCTTAGCGATCAAGTGGCGCAGATGGTGATGATCTCCGCCCACGGCCAGGTTTATGGCGCCAGGTCTCCGGAATACCGGAAATACCGCCATTTGGTGCGCGATGTCCGCGTCGGCGGGCTCACGATCAACAACGTCGCCGAGTACGGCCTAGTCCGCCACGCCGATCCTCACGCGCTGGCGGTTTTTTTGAATCAGATGCAGAGGCTGGCGAAGATTCCGCTTCTGGTAAGCTCCGACTTCGAGCGGGGCGCTTCGATGCGCGTCAACGGCGCGGCGTTATTTCCTTACAGCATGGCGTACGGCGCGGCGAACGATACCGACGGCGCGCGGTTCGAGGGGCTGACGGCGGCGCGTGAAGCACGGGCGCTGGGCGTCCACTGGATTTTCGCTCCCGTCTCGGACGTGAACATCAACCCGCAGAACCCTGTTATCAATCTTCGCTCTTACGGTGAGGATCCGGAGCAGGTCGCGCAACTCGTGGCGGCGTTCATCGATGGCGCGCATTCGGATCCAAACAATCCCGTGCTGGTTACGGCGAAGCATTTTCCAGGACATGGCGACACCTCGGCCAACAGTCACGTGGATCTGCCCGAATTAGCCGCCAGCCGCGAGCGGCTGGAAAGCGTCGAATTTGTTCCGTTCCGCGCCGCCATCGCGCACGGAATCGATTCCATTATGACCGCGCACCTGACCGCGCCCGCGCTGGAGCCGGAAGGGATTCCTGCCACGGTGTCCGCCAACGTGACTCGCGCTCTGCGGGATGAATTGCATTTTTCGGACCTTATTGTGACCGACGCGATGGACATGAAGGGGCTAGCGGCGCAATTTCCTCCGGCGGAGGCGGCGGTGCGCGCCGTGGAAGCAGGCGCCGATGTATTGCTGATGCCGCCCGATCCCGAGCGGGCGATTCGCGCCGTGGTCTCCGCGGTGGAACATGGGCGCATTCCCAAGTCGCGCATTGAGCAAAGCGCGGAGAGAATTCTCGCGGCCAAAATCCGAGTTGGGTTGATGAAGAAGAAACTCGTCGACCTGGACGCCATTGCGGACGCGCTCAATTCGCCGGAAGCGGAAAACCGCGCGCAAGAGACTTCGGATCGCGCTATCACCCTGGTCAAGGATGCAGGCGGCTTACTCCCCCTGGCTCGCGATTCCCGTCCGTGCGTGGTGGTGATGCGCGAGGCGCGGGCGTCAACCGCGGGGCTGCGAATGGCGCAGGAAATTCAAGCGCGCGCCCGCGGCGCGCGCGTGGCCGTGGTGGACGCGTCCCTTCCCTTGCAAGCGTTGAATGCAGCGGTGGGCGATACGTCAACTTGCTCCGCGATTGTCTTGGTGACATCGGTTACGGCGTCCGATACGCGAACCGACATGGCCATCGCGGGCGATCTTGGCGCGTTCGCAACCGAGCTCACTGAGGGACCCGTCCCCGTGGCGCTGGTGTCTTTGGGATCGCCCTATCTGCTGGGAGCTTTTCCGAAAGCGGCGGCGTCGCTCGCCGCATTCAGCCCGACCGTGCCATCGGAAATCTCCGCCGCGAAGGCTCTGTTCGGCGAGATCCCAATCACCGGCCATCTGCCCGTAACGATTCCGGGTCTGGCCGCGCGCGGGGATGGAATCGAACAAGTGGCCCGGTCGAGATAGAGAGCACGGCGACGACAGTGAATATCGGGGCCGTGAGGCGAATAAAAGACGAATTTTAGACGGAGAAGAGCTGCGACACTGGTTGGTTATACGGCCCGTTCCGACGATGGCTTCAGGCCTTGGTTTAGAATCAAAATGTGATTTGGTCGGGCGGTTAGCTCAGCCGGTTAGAGCGCCTGCCTTACAAGCAGGAGGTCCGCAGTTCGAGCCTGCGACCGCCCACCATCCTTCAATAACTTACAGTCATTCGATTACTCAGTCCGACTGCAATCGGCGCCGGATTCTGCAAGTTTTGACGACCAATTGACAACTAAGCCGGAGGTGCGCCCATGATCCGCCCACGGAGGAAGCCGCGCAAGGGCCGGGTGAGGGATCGCGCGTACCTGGAGTGGATTCGCGGAATGTGGTGCATCGCCTGAGGCGCAAGTTCTGGGCGCATCACGGACTGGATAAGGCGGCGCTGATCGGCGAACTTAACGCGATGTACGAGAAAGAGAGGAAGGCAGCAGCATGAGAGTCAACATTTACACAGAAGAGATCACTCATCGAGTGGAGCTTGTAAAGAAAGGAGAGTTTACAGGTGTTCGTTTCTATTTGGAATTGCCGGTTGCGTTGTCAACACCACCGGCGAGCCTAGGAGCGCAACCAGGGATCGCACACCTTTCTGGTC
>DATGLY010000133.1:0-29280 GCA_035293905.1 Bryobacteraceae bacterium | reverse complement strand
TGGCCGGCTAGCCGCGTCCGCGCAGGGCCGATGGTTTGAAGCGGCAGCCGAGACGGTAGCGCGAAGCCGGGTAGAGAAGCCTGGCGAAGGTCACGGGAGTGTTGCCGGACCAGGTGCGGCGCGTGAGCAGCAAACAAGGTTGATCGCGGGCCACTTTCAAAAGCCGGGCTTGGGCGCCGGGCAGCACGGCATCGACGGTGTGCTCGATTTCATCGGCGGGCAGCACGCTCAACAAATATTCCGAGGGAGGCTGCTTTTGGAAGGATTGATCCAAAAACCGCGGAACGCAGACGGGATTGACATAGCGGTCCTCGAGCTGGACGGGGACGCCGTTTTCGCGATGCACGCAGAGGACATGAAAGACGGGGGCGCCATGGGACAGATCCAGGGCCGCGGCGAGCTCGGGGGAAGCTTTTTTGCGGCTCTTCTTTATGACCGACCAATCGTAACGATGGCCGCGGGCGCGGATCTCATCGCCGATGCGGGCGATCATGAGCAGAGTGGAGGCGGGACGGGGCTCGGCCACGAAAGTTCCGACGCCGCCGCGGCGCACGAGCTCGCCCTGCTCGGAGAGCTCGCGCAAGGCGCGGTTGACGGTCATGCGGGAGGCTTTGAGGGTTTTGGCCAAGTGGTTTTCCGAAGGGATTTTGTCTCCGGGCCGCCATTCGCCGGCGCGAACCTTATGGCGAATGGCGCCTTTGATGCGTTCATAAAGCGCAAACGGAGCGCCGTGCGGGACGGGGCCGATTGACACATGGCTCATCCTGTCTATACTAGAATATACCGCAGGGCGGGCATGGCGGAAATCGAGAAATTTTGGAGAAATTGAGCGAGGACGCTTGAAATCCGCCGGCTACAACGCGGGCCTGACGGCGGAGCATGTGCCCAAGCGCTACGGGATTCCGGAAGTGTCGAAGCTGGCGCGCCCCGCTCGAACGATCGGTTTCTGGCCGTGTTGAAGGAATGGGCGGAAAGGAGTCCCCATGTTGCTCGAAGAGCGAAGTTCTGAACCGAAGGCCTCCAGGTTCGATCCGTCGAGAAAAATTCGCGCGCCGCGGGGGGCGGAGTTGACGTGCAAGAACTGGCAGATCGAAGCGGCCTACCGGATGATTCAGAACAATCTGGATGGGGAAGTGGCGGAGCGGCCGGAGAGTCTGGTGGTGTATGGCGGCATCGGAAGGGCGGCGCGGAACTGGGAGTGTTTCGACGAAATCCTGGCGAGCCTGAAAGAACTCGAGCCGGACGAAACATTGCTGATTCAATCCGGCAAGCCGGCGGGGGTGTTTCGCACGCACGCCGATGCGCCGCGCGTGCTGCTGGCGAACTCCAACCTGGTTCCGGCCTGGGCGAATTGGGAGCACTTTCATGAACTGGATCGCAAGGGTTTGGCGATGTACGGCCAGATGACGGCGGGGAGTTGGATTTATATCGGCTCGCAGGGCATCGTGCAAGGAACCTATGAAACGTTCGCCGAAGCGGCGCGCAAGCATTATGGGGGGAGCCTGGCGGGCCGGTGGATCCTGACCGCCGGGCTGGGGGGGATGGGCGGAGCGCAGCCGCTGGCGGCAAGTTTGGCCGGGGCGGTTTCGCTGATCGTGGAATGCCAGCAATCGCGCATCGATTTCCGGCTTCGCACGCGCTATTTGGACCGGCAGGCGAAAAACCTGGACGAGGCGCTGGACCTTGTGGAATATTATTGCGACCGCAAGGAGGCCGTCTCGATCGGGCTGCGCGGCAATGCGGCGGAGGCGCTGCCGGAGATCGCGCGGAGGGCCAAGCAAGGCGGGCTTAAGCCAGACCTGGTGACGGATCAAACTTCGGCGCACGACTTAATCAACGGATACCTGCCGGCCGGCTGGTCGGTGGAAGAATGGAAGGCCGCGGCGGAAAATCCGGGCGAACACGCAAGACTGCGCGAGGCGGCGGCGCAGTCTTGCGCGGCGCACGTGCGGGCGATGCTGGAATTCCATCAGATGCGGACGCCGGTCTTCGACTATGGCAACAACATCCGGCAGGTGGCGCGGGATCAGGGGGTGAGGAACGCCTTCGATTTTCCGGGATTTGTGCCGGCCTATATTCGTCCCTTGTTTTGCCGGGGGAAGGGTCCTTTCCGGTGGGTGGCGCTGTCGGGCGATCCCGGCGACATTTACAAAACGGACGAAAAAATCAAGGAGCTTTTCCCGGAAAACGACGATGTGGCGCGGTGGCTGGACATGGCGCGGCGGCGCATCGCATTTCAGGGCTTGCCGGCGCGCATTTGCTGGCTGGGCTTGGGCGAGCGTCATGTGGCGGGGCTGGCGTTCAACGAAATGGTTCGCAACGGCGAGCTGAAGGCGCCGATCGTGATCGGGCGCGACCACCTGGATAGCGGATCGGTGGCGAGTCCGAACCGCGAGACGGAAG
The DNA here is from genome assembly GCA_035293905.1 of Bryobacteraceae bacterium. Lineage (GTDB taxonomy): Bacteria > Acidobacteriota > Terriglobia > Bryobacterales > Bryobacteraceae > Palsa-187. The sequence goes on along the minus strand of DATGLY010000133.1, from coordinate 26,877 downwards.
CGATGCTGGACGGCTCCGACGCGGTGTCGGATTGGCCGCTGCTGAACGCGCTGCTGAACACGGCGAGCGGCGCGACCTGGGTGAGCTTCCATCACGGCGGCGGAGTGGGGATGGGATTTTCGCAACACGCCGGAGTGGTGGTGGTGTGCGACGGAACGGCCGCGGCGGCCAAACGGATCGAGCGGGTGCTGTTCAACGATCCAGCGACGGGCGTCATGCGGCACGCCGACGCGGGGTATGGGGCCGCGCGGGAAGCGGCGCGCCAACATCATTTGAAGTTGCCGATGCTGAAAGATGCCGCTTTGTGATATGGCCCTTTCGTTATGGCTCGCGCTTGCGCAGCCATTCGAGGGGCCGGGGCGCGAAGCCCCATTCCCGCTTCGCCTTGGCGTTGGAAGCGCCGCGCAGGAGCGTGGCGTAATATACGAAATCGGAGCCGGCGCCTTTAAGCGCGTCTGTTTCGGCGATGCGCGGCGGAGGGGGCGCTCCCATGGCGGAGGCAAAAGCGGGAAGCCAGAGGGACAGCGGGGACGGGTCGTCGTCGACGATGTTATAGACTCCGGGGGCGCACTGTAAGGCGGCTACGGTGGCCGCCGCGGCATCCTCCACATGAATCCAGGACCAGACTCCTTGGCCCGAACCGGCGATCGGGTATTTCCGTTGGCGCACTTGGGCGGCGATATCGCCGTCGTCTGCGAACCAGGCGCCCGGCCCATAGAAGAAACCATAACGCAGGGCGACTCCCTGTAAATTCGCGCCTCCGACCACCCGCTGCTCGATCTGCATGTAGGTTCGGACGCTGGCGGCGATGGCCGGCGAGGCATGGACGGCAAGAGGGTCTTGTTCGGAGGCGAGCCCGGGACCGGGCGCATAGAAGAATCCCGTGGATTGGACGATGTAGCGGCGTGCGCCAACGGCGCAGGCGGCATCGTAGAGGTTGGCTCCGCCTTCGAGCCTGACCTTTCGGTCCCGCTCCGCCGCGGAGCGCATTTCGTCCGGCGTATAGCGCTTTGGCAACGAGGTCAACTGGTCGATTACGGCATCGGGCCGGGCCCGATCGAGGGCTCCGCGGACTGCCTGGGCATCGAGGGCATTCACGACAACGCCCTTGGCTCCAAGCGCTTTGAGCATTGCAAGGCCGCGTTCGGAGCTGGTCATGCCCGTTATATCGTGGCCCTGGGCGAGCAGGCGCATCGTCAGAGGCCGGCCGATTGCGCCGGTGGCTCCAGCCAAAAATATTTTCATTGGACTCCTTTATTACAAGGATGCCAGGGCGCGGGCTGGATGGGCGTTTTTGGCGGGGCAGAGAACGCCGAGGCGCGAATTCTCGGCGGGGGCGGCGGCCGGGGGCCGGGGCATGCCGCGCTCCGGCCATCCGGCCTTCTGGTTGCTTACGCGGCCTTGGTTTTCACGGGCCCTTCCTGGACGACCTGGGCCAGAGCCGCGTTGAATTTTCCCATCTCTTCGTAGGTTCCGACGGTCACGCGGATATACTGCGGCCATTCCGGCCAACGATTGCCCGCCAGCAGGATTTTCTTGGCCGCCATGGCTTCTCCGACCTGAACTCCCGTCATTCCTTTCACCGACATCATGAAGAAGTTGGACATGGAGGGGATGAAGGAGACGCCGATTTTTTCCATATGTTCAAAAGCCAGATCGCGATTTTTCTTGTTGATGGCGCGTCTTTCGGTCATCAGGGCCTCGCCCACCTTCATGCTGGCCGCCGCACAGGCGGTTGCGGTGACGGGCAGATGGCCGCCGCGGCCGTATTCGGCGACTTTGGCCAGCAAATCGGGCCGGCCGTAGAGGGCGCCGGCGCGCAGGCCGGCCATGCCGTAAATTTTCGAAAACGTCCGGAGCACGACGACATCCTTGTCCTGGCGGACCAACTCGGTGGAGTAGTGCTCCGGCCCGGCAAAGTGAACGTAGGCCTCGTCGATAATCAGCACGGCGTCTTTTTGCTTGTGAGCCAGGATGTATTCGAAATCTTCGCGCGAAGTCAAAGTGCCGGTGGGATTGTTGGGATTGCAGATATAGTAGGCTCCGGCGTTCGGGTCGGCCTGGATCATGGCTTCCACATCGTGCGAATAGTCTTTGCGGAGAGGAACCTGAATCACCTTATTGCCGATGAAACGACCCTGGCCGCTGCCGTAGCCGGGGCTTCCCATCACCCAGCTTCGGGTAGGGGAGCAGAATGCGGGCGCGCAGTTGGCCAGCGGAGTGCTGGAGCCGGGATAGCCGTTGACATAGCCAGGTTTGACGTTTTCGGTGGTTTGCAGCAGCGATTCGAATTCGAGGTTCTCGCCCTGGGGATTGTAGCGCCAGCCCAGCGGCCCCACGCGGGCCATGGCCTCGATGCCCTCCTTACAGGGGCCCATCGGATTTTCGTTGGAGGTGATGCGGACGACTTCGGGATCGTAGTCCTGGCGCTGGCCGCCCTGGCGATTGGCGCGGGCGGCTCTCCTTTCGGCTTGTTGAGCCTGGGCAAATTCGTTAAAGAAAGGAATCACCGAGGCAGCCCCCATTGCGATCCGGGCGATCTGGCGGCGGGAATAACCTCGTTCAAGCAGAGATTCTTCGGTCTTGCGCGAAAGCATCATGAGCGAAATTCTCCTGGAGCGATGAGACGCTCCGGTTCAGTGGAATTGAAAGGGAGGAGCGCCGGGGAACTTGCAGCGCAGGACAACAGACTGCGGACCGGGAGCCTGAGGACGACAGACCCGTCTGCTTGGGAGGTCTGTAAAAGCTCTAGGGAAGATGATAAACGTCCTTTGGCCGCCTTGTCAAATCAAAACGGCAGGCGCCGGACGAAGGAGCGGATTTTGTTACCGCGCGCTGAAGGCAAGCACGACGTTGCCTTGGGAGCCGCCCTGGATTCCGGTGTAACCGGAGGCGATATACAACATGCCGCCGGCGATGACAGGACCGGCGCAGCCGAACGAGCCGCCATTGGCTATTACGCCATTGACGGTCTGGTAGTCGCGTTTGGAGTCGTAGCTCCACACGACGTTTCCGGAGGAGTCGACGGCCCGCAGGATGCCGTCCCAGCCGCCGGTGAAGACAATGCCGGGGATCGAACTGGCGGGGCCGGCTTGTCCCCGGCGATCGGCGTTGATGGGCGCGTTCCAGTCCACCTGGCCCGTCGTTAGCCGCAAAGCTTTCAAGCCGCCGCCGGGTTGCTGTAAAGGATAGTAGACGCGCTGGCCGTCGGCGGCGCCGCCCCAAACCACCAGGCCGGCGGCCGAGGGAGGCTGGGTCTCCCACAACTGCGTGCGCCAAAGGAGCTTACCTTCGGCATCGGGATCGAGTCCGATCGCGACGCCGCCCTTGCCCGCGGCGACAAGGATGTCCTTGCCATGGACGGTCTGGAGGATGACGGAGGAGCCACCGAAATCATAATCCGGCCCGAGCTTTTCGGGGCAGTTGGAGTCCTTGGGGTTGGCGGGCCGGCAGCCATTCATGAACGAATCGCCCGCGAATTCCTGATGATGCCAGACGATTTTGCCGTCCTCCATACGCAGGGCCAGGATGGAGTCGCTGGTGTCGGCGGCGATGCGGCCGAAGCTGTTGCCGGAGCCCACGTAGATGCGCTTGCGCTTGGCGTCGACGGTGGGCGTGTTCCATACCGAAGCTCCGGCCGGGCCGAAGTTTTGTTTTCCTTTCGAGTTTTCGCCCAGGGCGCGAAGCGGTTGTTGAATCGTCTGCGTGCGCCACAGGACATGGCCGGTATTGGCGTCCACGGCCACGACCGCTCCGCGCGACTTGCAGCATTCATAGTCGAGGCTGGCGCCCGTCAGCGTCTCGGTTCCGGATAAGGGCACGTACAGGCGGCCCTCGTAAAATGCGGCGGTGGCGCTGAGATTATTGAGCCCGTCTTTGACCACGTTCTTCCAAAGCAGGCGGCCATCGTGGGCGTCAATCGCATAGGCGGTGGAGGATCGGGTCACGAAGTAAACGGCATAGGAAGTTCCGGGGTAGCCATGGATAGGGGCGACGATGGGAGCAAATCGCCCGAACATATCGGACTTGAAAGCCCAATAGGCGCAGCCCGAGGCGGCGTCCAGCGAATAAACGGAGCCATCGTCGGCGCCCACGAACAGGCGGCCGAAGGCGACCGCGGGCTGCGAATAGCTGTTTGAGCCGCCCGGCAGGCCCCAGGCCCATTTGAGCTTCAATTTGGGGACATCGGACGCCTTCAACCCCGCCGCAGTTTCGTTCTGAAAACGGGCGTTGGTTTCTCCGCCCCAGCCCGACCAGGAGGGCCCCATGGCCGATAGCGCCGGATTGGAGGGACACCGATTGGCCATTTTGGCGACGTCGCCGGCCGCGGGATCGAGATAAGGGCGCTTGCCAAGAAATTCGGCGATGTTGCGGCGCTCGCGGCTGGTCAGGCTTGCCGCATAGTCCTTCATCTTGCCGCTCATCAAGGAATCGAAGATGCTCTCGGTGGACATCGCGCTTAGAGCGGCCAGGCCGGCGGCGCCCCCGTCCGCCGAGTGGCAACCGGCGCAATGGCGCTGGAAAAGGGCCTGACCGGGGGGCGGAGGCTGCCCCAGAGCGCAGGCGGAGAAAAACGAGATCCAGAGGAGAAGCCGAAAAGCGCGAGCGTGGGCGACAAACATAAAGGGTCCTCAGGCGGGGCGCTCGATCCGGCCATCGGCGTGGCGCGCGAACCGGCTTTCGGTTCGAGGATGCACCGGCGCGTTATCCGGCCAAGGCCAGCCGCCAAACTGAGTGCGGCGGTAGTCGGCGAAAGCCTGCTCCAATTCCGAACGGGTGTTCATTACGAAGGGGCCATATTGAACGACCGGCTCGCCGATCGGACGGGCCTGGAGCAGGAGAATTTCGACGGGGCCGAGGGAGGCTTCGATGGGAACCGGCAGGCCGGGCCGGATTTGAATCGCGGAGGGACCGGGCACATCGCGCCCGGCGACGCGCAAGCCGGGACCGGCAAACAGATGCAGGGTGCGCACGGCGCTATGGCTTTGCGCGGGGGGGAGGGTCCAGGAGGATCCGGCCTGCATGGCGATAGACCAGATGGCTAGTTCGGAGCTATTTTCGGCCGCCCAGGAGTGCGGCGGCGGCGGCAGCGGCTGGAGACCGCCGAGCGCGCCGGCAATCACCGTCACCTCGACCTGGCGTCCAGGGGAGCCGTTGAAGCGGCGGCGCGGGATATCGCCATCCCAGAACATAGTGAAATAGGGCTGGGCCATTTTGTTCTTGGCCGGCAAATTCAACCATATTTGAAACAGTTCGAGCGGATTCGGGCCGTCCTGGTTGAGCAGCGGAAACATCTCGGAGTGCACGACGCCGGCGCCGGCGGTCAGCCACTGGACGTCGCCCATGCCAAAGCGGGCCGTCGCGCCAAGCGAGTCGGAATGGTCGATATAGCCGCGGCGCACGATGGTTACGGTCTCAAAGCCGCGGTGGGGGTGCTGAGGAAATCCAGGCACGACGTCGCCGTGATACATCCGCCAACCGTCGCGGCCTTCGAAATCCTGTCCGATGTCGCGCCCGGCGAGGGAGGCGGCGGGGCCGAGGCGCTCATTGCCTTTCGGGTAGTGGTCGACGTGATGAACGCAGAACAGAAACGGATCGTGAGTCTGCCAGCGGTACTCCAGCGGCGCGACATGAACAATGGCGTCTTCGCGCGTCATCTGCCCACCAGATGCTGGACGTCCCTATTGTTCTCCTGGCAGATATATTCGATGAGTTCGCCTTTCAGCAAGGTGGGATGAGTGGTGAAGCTCCAGGGCCTGGAGAAAGTCTTGGGATCGTCGACGATGTGCTCGATCGTCAGATGGCCAAGATCGGGACGGCTGATGCGCTCGGTTACTTTCATTTCGTCGGAGTGGGGGATGCCGGACTCGTCGATCCAGGTGATGTCGTTTTGTCCGACGGTTTCCACCACGAGAGTGTCGCCTTCCCAGTGGCCAATGGAATCGCCCAGCCAAGTTTGCTCCACTTGGGGATTATGGGGACGGCCGTCGAGAAAGACCTTGCGCCAGATGTGGGCGCCGCCTTCGTAGACGATGACCAGCAGATCCTTGGTTTGGATGAAGCTCCAGGGATAGGGCGTGGTGCTCATGCGGGGAACGCCGGGGGGAAGGCAGCGGGCCTCGGGATCGTCCTTGCTAAGAGAGGCTCTGCGTTTTTCGTATAAGGCTTTCGGGCCAGGCAGCAAGGGAACATCCACGCCGGCGCCGATCAGGTCGACGTTTTCGCGAATCGCATTGGGCTGCCAGTTGCCGGAAAGATCGGGATGACCGTCGGCGGTGCGGGGGGTGGGTCCGGAGGGTGGCCAGTTGGGGTCCCTTCTGGGGGCGGGAGTCTGCCGAGTTCTGCTGAGTTGCAGGTCTTGCGGCTCCCGCGTTTGAGCCGCCGGCGTTTGAGCCGCCGGCGTTTGAGCAAAGACGAGCATGGAGGAACAGAGCAACAGCGTGGTTTTCATGCTTGTTCAGAATAGCGCAAACATCGCGGCGGCAGCCACGCAACCGGAAAGGAGCAAAGCGGCGGGCGAGATTTTCGCATATACTACACGATGCATGATGCGCCGATGCCGTAAAGCTTTTCTCGCCGCCGCCATCGTCTTTTGGGGCGCGCCGGCCGCGTCCCGGTTGCAGGCTCAGTGGCTGAAATATCCCACCGCGGGAGTGCCGCGAAAGGCCGATGGGAGCGTGGACATGGCGGCCGCCGCGCCTCGGCTGGCGGATGGCAAGCCCGACTTTTCGGGGATCTGGACGACGGCGGAGCCCAACGTTCTGCGGCCGGGGGTTTTGTCGAGTCCAAAGGAACGGGCGGCCGCCACGGAACCGCGAAGTTCCGATCCGGCGCAGAGTCCCGGCGACCCGAGCCGAATCACGGGCTCGCGGCAAATGGCGAATATCGGAGTGGATCTTCCGGGAGGGCTGCCTTATCGACCGTGGCTTGCGCCCATCGTCAAGGAGCGCACGGAGAATCTGGCGAAGGACGATCCCCACATCCGGTGCCTGCCGGACAATTTTCTGCGCGCCTACGGGATGCCGCATTTGCTGAAGTTCGTGCACACGCCCAGTCTGCTGGTGATGCTCAATGAGATGAACGCCGGCTACCGGCAGGTGTTCACGGACGCAAGGCCGCTGCCGGAAGATCCGACACCCTCCTGGCAAGGATATTCCTCGGCGCGGTGGTCGGGCGATACGCTGGTGGTGGACACCATCGGGCTGCGCGACGACACCTGGATCGACTGGAATGGAAGCGTGGTGACTCAGGCGGCGAAAGTGCGGGAGCAGATCCGGCGGCCGGACTTCGGACACCTTGAGATTCAGGTGACGGTGGACGATCCCAAGGCTTACACGAAGCCGTGGACGGTGACGTTAAAACAGCGCATCGTCGTGGATACGGAGTTAATCGACGAGATTTGTCTGGAAAACGAGCAGTCCCTGAAGCACATGAAATGAATTTTCCACGAGCCAGCCAAGCGCGGTTTCCGACGCGCCCGGTTCCGGCCAGGATAGAAGTCAATTTCACCCCATTTAAGAATCGACGGACGGCGGCGGGCTTTGCCGCCACTGCCGAAATAGGAGGGGCAATATGCGGATGCTGTTAACGCTGGTGGCGATCGAGGCTGTTTGCGCGGCGCAGAAAGTTTCCACTCAAGAGCTGCTTGAGATGGCTCGAAGGCGCGCCGCCGGATTGGACCGGGCTTTGCGCGACACCTTGGGCGGCGACAATATTGAAAAAGGCACGGCGGCGGCGGGAGAGATGGGCGAGTTTGTGTGGGCGATCGCCGCCGAGAAAGGTCCGGCGCTCCAGATCAATAACGAAGCCCCGATTGCGGCGTTCAAGGCGGGCTCCGTGTGGGTGGTGCAACGGAGGCTGGCGACGGGGACGGCGTACAAGTACACGTGGCTGGCCGACGGGAAGCCGATCGGCGGCGCCAACAATCTGGCTGCGTTCGGGCCCGACAGTTACGCCAAGCCGGGCGTTGCCGAGGGCAAGCTAACCGGACCCATTGAAGTGCCCAGCAAAATCTACCCTGGGGTGAAGGCCAATGTGTGGTTCTATGTGCCGGCGCAATGGGACGGCGTGACGCCTCTGGCCGTACAGGTGTGGGGCGACGGGCAGCAATTCACGGGTCCGCGGCCGGGTCCGTGGAGGATTCTGGAGACGCTCGACAATCTTACGGCTCAGAAACGGATTCCGCCGATGGTGAGCATCTTCGTTCAAGCGGGCGCGGGCCCGGAGAGGAATCAGCGATCGATTGAATATGACACGGTGAGCGATGCGTACCTGCATCGGCTGCTGGATGAGATTTTTCCAGTGGTCGCAAAGAGCGTCAAGATGCGCACGGACGGATATAGCCGCGCCATTCAGGGCCTGAGCTCGGGAGCAATCATGGCGTTCAACGCGGCTTTCCACAAACCGGAGGAGTTTTCGCGAGTGTTGAGCTGGATTGGGAGCTACACGGCGCTGCGACCGACCGATTCCCACCCCGGGGGCGGCGCGGAATACCCGACGCTGGTGCGGCGCGAGCCGAAGCGCAATATCCGAGTGTGGCTCCAGGATGGGTCCGCGGATCTGGATAACACGGCGGGCAATTGGCCGGCGGCCAACATCGCCCTGGCGAACGCGCTGAAGTTCAAGGGCTACGATTACCATTTCTCATTCGGATGGGGCGAGCACAACAATGCGCAGGGGGCGGCGGAACTGCCGGAGTCGATGAGCTGGCTGTGGCGCGATTACGATCCGGCGAAGACGTCGCAGGAGTTCACGCAGGATCCGGCGGAAAAGGATCAGCCGGTTTGGCGGGTGGTTCAGTTGAACCGGCAATAGAAAAGCGCGGCCGCCTCTCACCATGCGTCCGCCCAGGTTTTTTGGCCGGCGCGCAAAGCCAGGACGGCTCCTGACGCTAAGCCAGGCCGGCCCGCTCCAGCAGGGCGTTGGGATCGGGATCGCGGCCCATGAAGGAGCGGTACAGCACGGCGGGGTCTTCGCTATCGCCGCGGGCGAGGATTGTGTCTCGGTACTCGCGGCCCACCCGCGGGTTGAAAACTCCTTCGTTGCGGAAGCGCGTGAAGGCGTCGGCGTCCAGCACCTCCGCCCATTTGTAGGAGTAGTAGCCGGCGGCGTAGCCCACCGGAGCGGCGAACAAATGTGTGAAGGCGGCCAGCATGGCGTGATCCGGGGGCAAGGGCGCGGGGGAGAATTGTTGGAGGATTTGCCGCGAATACTCGATCACGTCGCCCGCGCCGTCCCATTGCCGGTGCAGGGCCAGATCGAGGAAGCCGAAGCCCAACTGGCGCATTTGCGCGTTGGCGGCGCGAAAGGTTTTGGCGCGCCTCATTTTTTGAAAGAGGTCGTCGGGGATGGGTTGGCCGGTTTCCCAGTGGCGCGCAAAGAGGTCGAGCGATTCGCGCTCCCAGCACCAGTTCTCCATGATCTGGGAAGGGAGCTCGACGAAATCCCAAGCGACGCTTGTGCCCGCCAGACTCCGCACCTCCACGAGGCTCAGCAGGTGATGCAAGAGATGGCCGAACTCGTGGAAAATGGTTTCCACTTCGCGATGGGTCAGCAGCGCAGGCTTGCCATCCACGGGCGGAGTCAGGTTGCCGCAGATCAGTCCGAGGTGGGGGCGGCCGGCGGCGGGGTTGCCGGTGATGAGCGCGTCCATCCACGCGCCGCCGCGCTTGTTTTCGCGCGGGAACCAGTCGGCGTAGAAGGACCCGAGAAACGCGCCGCTTGAGGAGTCGTAAACGGCATAGGATTTGACTTGAGGATCCCAGGCCGGCACGTTTTGCTCTTCGGCCACGCGAATGCCGAGCAGGCGGCCGAAAATATCGAACATTCCGGCGGTGACGCGCTCCAGCGGGAAATAGGGCCGGAGCGCTTCTTCGTCGAAATCGTAGAGGGCGGCGCGCTGCTTTTCGGCGAAATAGCCGATGTCCCAGGGCGCCAGCTCGCGGGCGGCGAAGGCCTCCAGATCGCGATTCTCATCGCGGAAGCGCGCTTCGGTCTTCTGGCGCAGGCCGTCGAGAAAGGACTGGGCGCGCTCGCCGGCGCGCGCCATGCGGTCCTCCAGGACGAAGTCGGAGAAATCGCGGAAGCCGAGCAGATTCGCCTGTTGTTTGCGCAGATCGAGAATGCGGACGATGAGCGGACGGTTATCGTGAGCGGCGCCGCCCGGCCCGGAAGGAGTGGCGCGGGCGTTGAAGGCGCGGTAGAGAGCTTCGCGGGTGGAGGCGTCGTCCAGATACGTCATCACGGCGACGTAGCTGGGCGCTTGGAGGGTAAAACGCCAGCCGGTTCGCCCTTTGGCTTCCGCCGCGGCGCGGGCGGCCGCGATGGCGGCCGGGGGCAGGCCTTTCAGGCGCTGCTCTTCCGTAATCAAAAGCTCGAAGGCGTTGGTCGAGTCGAGAACATTTTCCGAGAATTTCGTCGTGGCTTCCGCCAACGCCACGTTTATTTCCCGAAGCCGGGCCTTGCCCGCGGGATCGAGTTCGGCGCCATGGCGCTTGAAGGAATCGACGGTTTTTGCGAGAAACCGCCTCATGGTTCCGGTAAGCGAATGAGCCTCTTGGCTGGAGGCGTAGCGCTGAATCGCTTTCCACAGACGCTCATTCAAGGGAATGCCGGCATAAAACGCGCTGACTTTCGGCTGCACGGCGTTATAGGCGGCGCGCAGGGCGGGCGTGGTGGCGACGCTCTCCATATGGCGCACCACGTTCATCGCGTAGTCCAAGCGCTCCGTCATGGCGTCGAGCGCATGGAGCGGGCGTTCGGAGACGATGGTTTCCTCCATGCGGCGACCGGCGTCCGCCAGCAACTCGTCGATGGCGGGTTCGACATGCTCCGGATGTATCTTGTCGAAAGGGACGCGGAATTGAATTTCCAGAAGCGGATTCATGGGCGTTCCTTCAGGCTAGCGCAACCGCGATGATTCGAATCGGCACGGCCGGCTGGCAATATCGGGATTGGGCGGGTAAGGTGTACCCGAACCCGGAGCCGCGCGGATTCGACGAATTGGCGTATCTCGCCGGTTTTTTCAACATGGTCGAAATCAACTCTTCCTTCTATGGCCCTCCGCGTCCGGACGCGGCGCGGAACTGGGTTAGAAGGATCGCGCATCGCCCCCAGTTCCGGTTTACGGCAAAACTTTGGAAGGGATTCACGCACGAGCGGAAGGCCACGCAAGCCGACGAGAAGGCGTTCAAGGAAGGCCTGGAGCCGCTGATGGAGGCGGGCCGTTTAGGCGCCGTGCTGCTCCAATTTCCGTGGTCTTTTAAGAACGAGCGGGAAAACCGGGTTTATGTGCGCCGCCTGGGGGAACGATTTGCCAGCTATCCGCTGGTCCTCGAGGTCCGTCACCGCAGTTGGACGAATCCGGCATGGCTCCATTGGCTGGCGGAGATGAATATCGGGTTTTGCAATATCGACCAGCCGCTGTTTCCTCGTTCCGCCGCGCCCTCGGCGCGCTCCACGGCCAAAGTTGGCTATGTGAGGTTGCATGGGCGGAATTACAAACAGTGGTTCTCGGCCCAGGCTAGCGCGCGCGAACGGTACGACTATCTTTATGCGGCAAGCGAGCTGGAGCCGTGGGCGGAACGCGCCAGGATCGTGGCCCAAGATTCTCCGGAAACATACGTGGTCGCAAACAATCATAATCTGGGCAAGGCCGCGGTCAACGCGTTCGAGTTGTGCGCGTTGTTGGGCCAGCCGGTCGAGCCTCCGCCGCAATTGGCGGCAGCCTACCCGGAGCTTCGCGAACTTCCCGGTCCGGTATGGCGATTTGAGAGTTGACAATCCGTGGGGGGAAGGAGCACAATTTCCATAGGCGAATAAAAAGCGAATATGGAAGTGCAGGTCCAACCTCTTTCAGGCTTTGCAAGGCGCGCTCCACAGAGGGATGGCTTCGTTTTTTCGCAGGGTTTGGGCACGGCGCCGCGGGGCGGCATCACGGAGCTTCTGGGACGGGAATCGGCGGGCCGCACGGCGCTAGCGCAATCGCTTTTGGCCACGGCCACGCTGGGCGGCGAAATCGCGGCATGGGTGGATTGCGGGGACGCCTTCGATCCGGTTTCGGCGGCGAAAGCGGGGGCGGATCTGGGAAAGATGCTATGGTTGCGGTGCGGGCATCGGGTGGAAATCGCGCTGAAGGGCGCGGACATGATCCTGCACAGCGGCGGATTCGGGCTCGTGATTCTGGATATTTGCGACGCCTCGGGCGCGGCCTTGCAGCGCATTCCGCTCTCGTACTGGTATCGAATCCGGCGCGCGGTGGAAAATACGCCTACCGTTATGCTTATCCTCAGCCGCCAATCAGCGGCCCGCGCGTGCGCCGCCCGCCAATTTGTATTGGATCGGGCCATGCTGGAATGGCGTGGGCGGGCTCCGTTTCAGACGATCGCGGGGCGGAAGTCCCAGGCGGTTTCCCGAAAGCCGAACTCGGGCGGAGCGGTTGTCTTGACGGCCTTGGGAGAGGCTTGAGTGTTTGGTTGTCTCTATGGGCCGTCGCCCCGGCTGGCTGAATTAGCGGGACAATTTTCTCCCCTGGTCGAGAATTCGGGCGGCGGAGCCGTGGTTTTCTCCCTAAGCGGCCTGAACAGGCTATTTGGCGATTGGGGGCAGATCGCCTCGGAAATCTCGCGGCGCGGCGCGGACATGGGCATCGCGGCGAATTTGGCCATAGCGCGGAATAAAACCACAGCCATGCTGGCCGCCCGCCATCTGCGCGGCGTGACCATTCTTGCGCCCGGGCAGGAAGCCGCGCACCTTTCGGAAATCCCCATTGAGGCTTTGCCTGCAAACGCGGAGTTGTTGGCGACCTTACGCCGCTGGGGGATCCGAACTCTCGGCCATCTGGCGGCGCTTCCGGAAACCGGCGTTCGGGAGCGATTGGGGGAAGCCGGCAGCCGGCTGCGCCGCATCGCGCAGGGACAGGAGGAGGAGGGGCTTCGCCTTACGCGTCCGGCGGAGCCATACGCGGGGCGAGAAGAATTCGACGATCCGGTGGAGCGGCTGGACCCGCTTTTGTTGGCGATCGCGGCGCTGTTGCGCGATTTAACGGGGAAGCTCCAGCGGAATGGCCAAGCGGCGCGGCGCATCGCGATGGCCGCAACCCTGGAACCTCGTGGCGAGGCCGTTCGCTTTGTGGAATTGCCTCTGGCGGGGCGCGATCCGCAAGCGCTTCTGAAACAGATCCGGCTTTGCCTGGAAGCCAAGCCTTTAGGCGCGCCCGTTAGGGCGATTCAAGTGACTCTCGAGCCGGCTGAGCCGCGAGTGGTTCAAGGCGGGCTGTTTCAGCCGGCCGCTCCGGAACCCGAGAAGTTGCAAGTCTTGCTGGCGCGGCTGGGAGCGCTGGCGGGAGCGGATCGCGTGGGATCGCCGGTGCTTGTCAACTCGCATCGCCCAGATGCGTTCCGGCTGCGGCCTTGCGCTTTCCAGCCGGCCGATCCTTCCCCGGCGCTTTCCCGGCCGCTTCGGCTGGCGTTTCGTTATTTTCGTCCTCCTGCCGCCGCCCGAGTGAAGCTGGAAAATGGCGTTCCGCAACGGATCGCTTCAGAACGCGTTGAGGGCGCGGTGATTCAAGCGGCGGGTCCTTGGCGCAGTTCCGGCGAATGGTGGGCGGAGACGGCGTGGAGGCGCGAGGAATGGGATGTGGCGCTGGAAGGCGAGGCCGCCTACCGGATTTATTGGACGCCGTCTCAAGGGTGGTTTGTGGAAGGGAGTTACGACTGATGTACGCCGAACTGCACGCCCGCTCCGCCTTCAGTTTTCTGGAAGGAGCGTCCTTGCCGGAAGATTTGATCCAGCAATGCGCGCATTTGGAGATTCCGGCGATGGCATTGGTGGATACCGATAACGTCAGCGGAGCGCCGCGATTTTATATGGCGGCGAAGAAGCTTGGAATTCGCCCGCACATTGGCGCGGAGATCACGGCCGCCGCGGGCGGGCGGTACACGCTGCTGGTGGAGAACCGCACAGGCTATCAGAATTTGTGCCGCTTGATCTCGTCCATGAAGCTGCGGTCGGAAAAAGGGAAGGCGGCCGCGACGGAAGCGGAATTCCGCCAGTACGCGGCGGGACTGATCTGCCTGGCGGACGGCTCCCAGCCCATTGAGACGCTGCTCGATATCTACGGAGCGGGCAACGTGTACGGCGAAATACAGCGCCATCTTCTCCGCGAGGAAGAGATCCGCAACGAGCGGGTCCAGAGCTGGCGCCGGGAGCGGGCGGGGAAATGGAAGCTTCCGCTCATCGCCTCCAATGGCGTTTGCTACGCCTGCGCAAGCCGCCGCGAACTGATGGACGCGCTCACCTGCATCCGTCACAAAACCACGGTGGACGATGCGGGGCGTCTTTTGGAGCGCAACTCGGAGCGCTACTTGAAGACGGCGGGCATGATGCAGCGCCTTTTTTCAAACACTCCGGGGGCGGTGGAAGCGGCGGCCGAATTGTCGGAGCGCCTTCAGTTCACCCTCGGCGAGCTCGGTTATGAATTCCCCCGTTATCCCGTTCCGGCCGGCGAAACGATGGATTCATTTTTGCGCGCGCAGACGTTGGCCGGAGCGCGGAACCGATACGGCGCGCGTCACGAAAAAGCATACCGGCAAATCGAGCGCGAGCTTTCGCTCATCGCAAAACTGAAGCTTTCGGGTTATTTCCTGATCGTCTGGGACATCGTCCAATATTGCCGCGAGCAAGGCATTTTGGCGCAGGGTCGCGGATCGGCGGCCAATAGCGCCGTCTGTTATTCGCTCGGCATTACGGCAGTCGATCCGATCGGCATGGATCTGCTGTTTGAACGCTTTCTCAGCGAGGAGCGGGGCGAGTGGCCGGATATCGATTTGGATTTGCCCAGCGGCGACGACCGCGAGCGGGCGATTCAATATCTGTACCAGCGATACGGGCGGCTGGGGGCGGCGATGACGGCGAACGTCATCACCTACCGGACTCGATCGGCGCTGCGCGACGTTGGCAAGGCGTTGGGTTTCGAGCAGGAGCTGCTGGGCCGCCTTTCGAAACGATCCGCGAGCGGCGGCTGGGAGATGGAAAACGCCGCCGCCAGCCGCGATGGTCTTGCCCAGCAGTTTTCCGCGGCTGGGCTCGATTTAAGCCAATCCCGCGTCGCGCAATTGTTGCGATTGTCGCGCGAGATTCTCGCTTTGCCGCGGCATCTCGGCCAGCACAGCGGCGGCATGGTGATCTGCCAGGGGCAACTGGATTCGATCGTGCCGCTCGAGCCCGCCACCATGCCCGGCCGGGTGGTGATTCAGTGGGACAAGGACGATTGCGCCGATTTGGGATTGATCAAAGTCGATCTGCTGGGGCTGGGAATGATGGCGGCGCTAAAAGAATCCATCGCGCTCATCCGCGATCATTACCGCGAGGAAGTGGATTTGGCGCATTTGCCGCAGGACGATCCGGCCGTTTACGCCGCCTTGCAGAAGGCCGACACGATCGGGTGGTTTCAAGTGGAGAGCCGGGCCCAAATGTCCAGCCTGCCGAGAACGCGCCCGGACCGATTCTATGACCTGGTGGTTCAGGTGGCGATTATTCGTCCCGGCCCCATCGCAGGGAAGATGATGCATCCCTATCTGCGGCGCCGCGAGGGAGAGGAGGAGCCGGTCTGCCCGCACCCCCTTCTGGAGCCGGTGCTCCGGCGCACGCTGGGAGTTCCTTTGTTTCAAGAGCAACTTTTGCGAATGGCCATGCTGGCGGCCGATTTCACGGGCGGCGAAGCCGAGGAGTTGCGCCGAGCGATGGGATTCAAACGATCCGAGGAGCGCATGAAGGACATCGAAGCGCGCTTACGTTCCGGCATGGATAAGAAGGGCGTCACCGGGCAGGCGCAGGACACGATTGTGCGAGCCATCACTTCGTTCGCTTTGTACGGCTTTCCGGAATCCCACGCCGCGAGTTTCGCGCTGATCGCCTATGCGAGCGGATATCTGAAATGCCATTATCTGGCCGCCTTTACGGCGGCTCTGCTGAATCATCAGCCCATGGGTTTCTACAGCCCGCTCACGCTGGTGAAAGATGCGCAACGGCATGGATTGCATTTTCTGCCGGTGGATGTAACTCGTTCCGGGTGGCTTTGCACGCTGGAAGAGTCGAAGGGGCAGCTTGCGGTGCGGCTGGGATTCAATTACGTGAAAGGCTTCCGGCGGACCACGGCTTTGAGAATCGTGGAGGAACGCTCGCGCAAGCCATTTCGCGGAATCGAGGATCTGCGCCAGCGCACGCCGGAGCTTTCCCGCGCCGAGATGACCGCGCTGGCCGATCTGGGAGCGCTCAATGAAATCGGAGGCCGAAGGCGCCATCGGCGGGATGCTTTATGGCAATCGGAATTGGCGCTTCGCCCGGCCGCGGAAATGCTGAAAAGCGCCCTTTCCGAGGAGAGCGCTTCGCCGCTTCGCCCCATGAGCGCGAGGGAGCGCGTGGAGGCGGATTTCGCCCATACCGGGCTATCGATTGGCGCGCATCCGGCGCGCTTTTTTCGCGAGGCTTGGGCGCGGATGGGGGTGGTTCCCGCCGCCCGCGTGAAGCATCTGCCGGACGGACGGGGCGTTCGAGTGGCCGGGGCCGTCATCTGCCGCCAGCAGCCCGGCACGGCCAAAGGATTCGTGTTCCTCAGCTTGGAGGATGAAACCGGCATCGCGAACGTCATCGTGAAGCCAGATGTGTTCGCGCGGCTTCGCGGGGCCATCCTCGAAAACGGATATTTGCTGGTGGACGGCATACTGCAAAATCAGCGCGGCGTTGTTTCGGTGAAAGCGCACAATGTTTGGCCGTGTCCCATGCCAATGGCGGCGATGGCGCCATCCCACGATTTCCATTAACGTTTTCCCGCTCCCGCTAATCTAAAAAGTTGGAATGCAGGCGAAGCTTTTCTGGATCGCCGCCGCGCTGGCGGGGACGGTTCTCGCGCAGGATTCCGGGTCCGGGCAGGAGGCGACGGCCGCCTCGGCGGAATCGGCCGAAGAAAAGTGGGATTTTTTCGTTCACGAGACCGCGGCTCCATTCATTCTGGCGGCGGGCGCGTTCAACGCGGCGGTGTCTCAGGCGACCCGCTCCGCGCCGCTCTACGGCCGGCATTGGAATGCGTATCCGAAGCGATTCGGCGCTTCGGCCGGCGACATCGCCAGCCAGAATTTCTTCGGCGATTTTGTGCTTGCGTCCGCGTTTCACGAAGACACGCGATACGCGCGCG
Source organism: Bryobacteraceae bacterium (assembly GCA_035293905.1). Classification (GTDB taxonomy): domain Bacteria; phylum Acidobacteriota; class Terriglobia; order Bryobacterales; family Bryobacteraceae; genus Palsa-187. The sequence continues at coordinate 9,686 of DATGLY010000133.1, read as the reverse complement.
AAGGAGCCTCTCACGGCTTATGGCCGCGCATCGGCTACGCCATCAGCCGGGCGGTGGCGACGCGCAAGGACGGGGGCGGGGAGACATTCAATTACGCGAACGTTTTAGGAACGGGGATGAGCGCGGGCTTGTCCAACGCCTACTATCCGCCCGCCAGCCGCACGCTCCACGAAACCATGACCAACTGGGGCACGAGCCTGGCCGGCTCCGGGCTGGCGAATCTGATGCCGGAGTTCTGGCAGGATTTTCACGGCTGGGTGAAACGGCGGCTTCGCCGGGGCCCTTAAGGGCGAATCACGTAGTCGCGCCAGCAAAGGCCGGCCGGTCCCGGCAGAGCCCACAACGGATCGACCTCGGCGCCTTCGGGCGGTGGCTCGGCGTCCATCGCGATGCGAAGGACCGGGCCGGCGCTGGCCGGAGCGGGAGCGAATCGGGGATCGAGGATTTTCGCGATCTGGTCGCGGGCGGCTTCCAGGTGCGCCCGCGTTTCGCGGTCGGCGGCTTTTGGAATGGCCGCCTGCAGGGACGCCCTGAGGGTTTTCAACTCCGCCCGGTAGAGGGGCCGCTCCTCTCCGCTCCCAGCAAGCTGCGCGGCCAACTCCGGCGAAAGTCCCGCGGGAAGGGCGGAAGGGTTGGCGTTGATCTTCGTATTGGCGAGGTCCAGATAAGCGCGCTGAAGATTCCGCCGGTACGCGCCGATACGGACTTGCGGGGCGTTCAGCTCCTTCCAGATTCCCTTGCGCACATCGGCCAGAAAATCGGAGGGCGCATAAAACGCGCGGTCCAAAGCCTCTTGCTCGACCAGGCGGTTGAAGCGCGGGCTGCTCAGCAAGTTGGTCAGGACGCTGTTCTGAGCGTTGCGGATGCTGCTCAATACGCCCACCGGCTGGATGCGCCGCAAGATTTGCGGGTCCACCGCCCACATGGGCGGGGTAAACGCATTATCCTGGAGGAATCGCACGGCCAGCTTTTGACGGTCGCGAGGCACGGCGACGAACACCAGGCCATCCTGGCCGGCGTGCTTCTGCTGAGAGTTGAATCCGCCGACGATCGCCGTCACATGATTCATCTCCAGCGTCCATTGCCCGAGCATCCTTCCGTACAATTCGGCGAGGTCGTCGAAGGGCTCTCCGGCCTTCGCGGTTGTGGCGGGGATGAGCATCTTGGCGACGCGCTGCAAGTTTTTCAAGCCCAGGGCGGTGGATTGGATGGCGTCGGCGTCGCCAATCGCCTCGGTGAGCTCGCCCGGATCGGAACCGGCCGCCGCGGCGGTAGAAAAGCGGTACCAGGGGGTCGTGTCCTGCTGGCGCGACCATTGGTTGAGCGCCGGCTTTTCCTCATCGGCGGTCTTTGCGCCGGGGATGGGCGTGTAACCCCATTTGATGGCCCAGATATCGTAAGGGCCGATGCGGGGCGTGAGATCTTCCACCGGGATGCGATCTTCCGGCTGCGCGACGTAGTTAAAGCGGGCGTAGTCCATGATGGACGGAGCGGCGCCCATTTGGTGGACCCACTCGGCGCTATGCACCTTCTCCTGCGGATACGTGGAGCTGGCTTTCATATTGTGCTGCAGACCCAGCGTGTGGCCCACTTCGTGGGTCACGACGAACTCCAGAAGGCGTCCCATCAGATCGTCGGGCAAGGGAAGCGTCCGCGCCCGCGGATCGAGCGGCCCGACCTGAAGGAAATACCAGTCCCGTAGCAAATTCATCACGTTGTGATAAAACTGAATGTCGGCATTCAGGATTTCGCCGGTGCGGGGGTCGGAGATGTGGGGCCCGCTGGCGTTTTCGGTGGTGGAGGGCAGCCAGCGGATGACGGAGTAGCGCACGTCCTCGGGGCTGAAATCGGGGTCCTCTTCAGGCGTGGGCGCAAGCTTGGCGACGATGGCGTTCTTAAAACCGGCGGCTTCAAACGCCACCTGCCACGCCTCGACGCCTTTCTTCATCCAGTCTCTCCACTTCCAGGGCGTCGCGGAGTCGATGTAATAGACCAGGGGCTTGACCGGTTCGGATACCGCGGCGTTCGGATCTTTCTTTTCCAGCCGCCAGCGGGCGATGTAGCGGACGCGGGGCGAGCGGTGCTCCTGGCGGCTGTAGTCGATCATATTTTCCGAGAAATAGCCGACGCGCTCGTCAAAGACGCGCGGCATCATGGGCTTTTCGGGAAGCTTCACCATGCTGTGGTGCAGCACCACCGTGGCGCTGCCGGGCCGCATTCCTCCCGCCGCGGCTGGGGCGTTCGCCCCGGCGGGCGGTGGGGTTCGGGTATAAGTAATGGTGGCGACGGCTTCGATGTTTTCCGGATAGGGCGATACGCGCTCGATATACGAGCGCGACGCATCCATCGCGGTGGCGTTCAAGCGCTGCCTCGCGCTGAATTCGGGAACGTCGGCGCTGAACAGCCGGGTCACTTCGATCACCGGAGCTCCATTCTGGGAAAAGGCGGCGACCGGAAAGGTCATAAGGATGGTGTCGTTGCTGGCGGCGCGCACGGCTTGGGCGATGGGGGTTTGGGGATCCGCGACGAGCTGATAGTCTACGGACCGCAGATGGACTTTATTGCCGTTTAGCTCCCACTTCACGACGCGACTGGCCAGCTCCTGACCGCCGTAGCCGGCTCCCAGGGTGGTTTTCGCGATCTGGGTGTTCCACAGAAATTCCTTGTTCAATTGGTCCTTCGGAATTTCGTAGTAGTATTTGTCCTTGATCTCATGAACCGTGAAGACGCCGGTTTTGGATTTGGCGTCTTTGGTGATCACCTTTTCGTAAGGCTGGGGCTCGGCGTTGGCGGCCGCGCCGCGTCCGGCGGGCAAGGCGGGGGATGCGGAGGCGGCCGCCGGGGGCGGCTCGGCGGGTTCTTGCGCGCGCAAAGCGGTTGCGGCGCACGTGGAAAGAAGCAGGGATACGAGGAAACGATACATCTGGGGTTGCCTCCGCCAGGTTTGAGTATATACCGGGAATCAATGACGGAAGTGGCGAACGCCGGTAAAGACCATCGCTAATCCCAGCAGGTTCGCCGCGGCGACGACTTCTTCGTCGCGCAGCGAGCCGCCGGGCTGGATCAGCGCGGTGACGCCGTGGCGCGCAACTTCCCGCACTCCGTCCGCGAATGGAAAGAAGGCGTCGGAAGCGACCACGGTTCCGGCCAGCGGCAGAATGGCCTTCATGGCGCCCACTTTGGCCGCATCCACGCGGCTCATCTGTCCCGCTCCAGCGCTTACCAATTGCCCGCAACGGGCATAGACGATGGCGTTGGATTTTACGTGCTTGCAAACTTTCCAAGCGAACTCGAGCGCCTGCCATTCTTCTTCGCTGGGAGCGCGCGTGGTGGCGACGCGCATTTGGGAGCGCGAAATCGGATGCACATCCGGGGTCTGGGCCAAAAATCCCCCGCTAATCGACCTCACCGCTAATTCCGGCTCGCCGGCGCCAACGCGGATCAGCCGGAGATTTTTTCTGGCGCGCAGGATTTCCAGCGCCTGGGGAGAGTAGCCGGGCGCGGCGGCGGCGTCGATTTTAGTTTTGGCGATCTCTGCCGCGGTTTCGGCGTCCAGTTCGCGATTGAACGCCAGCACGCCTCCAAATGCGGAGATGGGATCGGCTTCGAAGGCGCGGCGGTAAGCCTCGGCGAGGGTGGCGCCTTCCGCGCATCCACACGGATTGGTGTGTTTGATGATCGCCGCGGAGGGCGCGCCGAATTCCTGGATCAAGCGCCAGGCCGCATCCAGATCGAGCAGGTTGTTGAAGGACAGCTCCGGCCCGTGGAGATGTTCGGCGGCGGCGATTCCGACGGAGGCGGAAGCGTAGAGCGCCGCGGCTTGATGGGGATTTTCTCCATAACGGAGCGCGATCCTGCGCGGCGCGCGAATGTCCAAAATCTCCGGCAGAGATGCGCCGGCGGGCGGGATTTCGGCCAGGCGCGCCGACACGGCGCGGTCGTAAGCCGCGGTCAAGGAGAAGGCTTTCTTCGCCAGACGCCAGGTGGTTTGGAGGGAAAGCGATCCGCCGCTGGCGCGCAACTCTTCGATAATGGCGGGGTAATCGGCGGGCGAAACGACCACGGCGACGTCCTGCCAGTTTTTGGCCGCCGCGCGGATCATGGTGGGCCCGCCGATATCGATGTTCTCGATCAATTCTTCGCGAGAGGCGTCTTTGTTGGCCGCGACGGCGGCGAAATCGTAAAGATTTACGGCGACCAGGTCGATCGGCTCGATCGCGTGCTCGGCCAGAGCGCGCATATGTTCGGGGTTGGAGCGCATGGCCAGAATTCCTCCGGCGATGGCGGGGTGGAGAGTTTTTACGCGGCCGTCCAGCATCTCCGGGAACCGCGTCACTTCGGCGACTTCCCGAAGAGGCGCGATGCCGGCTTCCTTCAGGACGCGAAAGGTTCCGCCGGTGGAGACGATCTCCACATCCAAACCGGCCAAGGCGCGCGCAAACTCGGCGATTCCCGTTTTGTCCGTTACGCTCAACAACGCCCTGCCGATGCGAGGCATGAAATGCTATTGTGCCACGCATGGAAAAAGAGCGAGAATTGGAGTGATGCTCAAAGGGGTCACGGTCGCAATCTTGACGGGGGCGCCGCTGCTGTCCGCCTGGGCTCAGGACGATCTGGGGCAAGGGAAAATTCTGGTGGCCGACCGCAAGCTCAAAGATCCGAGCTTTGAGCATTCCGTGGTTTATCTGATCAGTTATGACGAAATGGGCGCGGTGGGGGTGATTTTGAACCGGGAAACCGACACTCCGGTGGGCAAGATTCTCAGCGGCGTCAAAGGAGCGTCGAACCGGAAGGACTTCGCGTTTTCGGGAGGTCCGGTGGAGACCAACAGCGTTCTTGCTCTCCATCGCACCACGGCGCGGCGCAGGGGCGCTCAGCAGGCGTCAAGCGAGGTGGCCGCCATTTTAGATGAAGCGGCGCTGAAGGAGGTTCTGGCGTCGGGCGGCGATAGCGGCGAGCTCCGATTTTATCTTGGCTACGCGGGTTGGGGGCCGGGACAACTGGAGGCGGAGGTGGAAGCGGGCGCGTGGTTTATTACGGGGGGCGGCGCCAGGATCGTCTTCGATTCCGATCCCGATACGTTGTGGGATCGGTTGATCCGGCGCAAAGACGCGGTGGTGGCGCGGGTTGCTCGGCCGCTTTCGCCAAGCCTGCCGGATTTGTTAACCTTCAAAGGCAGACCCGCGCATGGAACCCAGTTGCATCCGGCACACGCAACTGCCCGGAACGTCCCGGCTGTTTGCGGATTTCAGCTACCACTACGAGCGAGTCTCGCGGTTTTACCGGCACAATCCCCACGACCCTTCCTCCTTTGCAGCCGCCGCCAAGGAGATCGAGTATCCGGATGAGCGCCGCTTTGCGCTGGTGCGGGCGCTAGAGGCGCAGAACGGCGACAGCGAAAATCTTCGGCGTCTTGCCCAGCCTGGAACCGTGGCGGTCGTCACGGGGCAGCAGGTGGGAATTTTCGGAGGCCCGGCCTACACCGTCTATAAGGCTGTTTCGGCGGTGCGCCTGGCCCGGGACCTTTCGGCGCAAGGAATCCCGGCGGTTCCGCTTTTCTGGCTGGCTTCCGAAGACCACGATTTTGCCGAAGCCGCCTCGATCTGGACTTTCGGGCCTTCGCAAGAGCCGGTCCGGCTGAGCGTGCACGCGCCGGAGGCCAACGGCCGGCCGCGTCCGGTGGGGAGCATTCGTCTGCCCAAGCCGCCCACCGAAGAACTCCGCAAATCGCTGGCCGCGTTTCCGGATGGCGAGCGGGTCAGCGCGCTGGTGGAGGAGGCTTACCGTCCCGGCGTTACGATGGCCGAGGGTTTTCGCGCTCTTCTCCGCGCCATTTTGCCGAAGGCCGGCCTGATCCCGCTGGATCCCTTAGATCCCAAGATTCGCTCCCTCTCGGCGCCGCTGGTATCGAAGGCGCTCGGCGCGGCCGGCGAACTGAAGGCGCGGCTGCTTGAGCGCAACCGCGACCTCACCGCTTCCGGCTATCACGCGCAAGTACACTTGGAGCCCAAGACTTCGCTGTTTTTTCTGTTGGAGAACGGCGAGCGAGCGCCCCTGAGGCTGAAAGACTCGGAATTTGACAAACTCCGCGAGCGCGCGGCCGACATCTCGCCCAACGCCCTGCTCCGGCCGGTGATGCAGGATTATCTGCTGCCGACGGTGGCCTACATTGGCGGCCCGGCGGAATTGGCCTACTTTGCGCAGTCGCAAGTCATCTACGAGCGGCTGCTGGGGCGCATGCCGGTGGTGCAGTCGCGCTGCGGCTTCACGCTGCTCGACCAGAGGGCGGCGAAGCTGTTGGATCGCTATCAGCTTGCCTTCCCGGAAGCCCTGGCGCACGAACAGGCTCTAAAGCAGGAATTTGCCCGTGCTCTGGTTCCCGAGACGGTGGAGCGTGCGTTTGAAGAGACGTCTCGGGAGATCCAAAGTCTTCTGGGCGGCTTGGAAGTGGAGTTGGAGCGGTTCGACCACACGCTGGGAGCGGCTTTCGCCAAGAGCCGGGCGAAGATGCTCTACCAAGTGGAAAAGCTGCGCCGTAAAACCGGGCGCGAGGCGATGAGACGGAACGAGCGCGCCGCCTCCGACGCACGATTTCTTCATAATTTGATTTTTCCGCACCGTCACTTGCAGGAACGCTTCTATTCCATCCTTCCGTTTCTGGCGAAACACGGCGTTGATATGGTAGACCGGCTGCTGAGCGCCAGCGGCTCCGACTGCCCGGACCACCGCATTCTTATTCTCTGATCATGCCAATAAACAAGGTGAAGCAGGCGCTCAAGGAGGGCCGCGTTCAGTTGGGATGTTCCTTTTCCCAGCTTCGGTCGGCGGAGGTTGCGACGATTCTCGGCAAAGCCGGATTCGATTGGACCTACCTGGATTGCGAGCATGGCGGCTTCGACATGGAGACGCTTCAGGATTTGTGCCGCGCTTCCGCCGCCGCTGGAATGACGCCCATCGTCCGGGTGGCCGATGCGCAATATTCGCTGGTTGCCCGCGCGCTCGATTGCGGAGCCATGGGCATCCTGCTTCCCCGCATCGAATCGCCCGAGGTGCTGGCGCGGGCGGTGAGCTGGGCCTATTTCCCGCCGCTGGGCGTGCGCGGCTATGGCCTCACCGCGCCTCACCTGAATTATGAGCCGGCGACGATGCCTCAGGCGATAGAGCATCGCAACGCCAATACGATGGTGACCTTTCAGATCGAGACCAAGCTCGGGCTCGAGCGCCGGGAGGAACTTTTATGCGTGCCGGGCATCGACGCGGTCATGGTTGGCCCGGCGGATCTTTCAATTTCATTGGGGATTCCGGGCGAATTCGAAAATCCGAAGCTGATCGAAGCCGTGGAGCGGATCCGCGATAGCTGCGTAAAGCATGGCGTTGCTCCGGGAATTCACATGCGCTCGGCCGCGCTGGCGAGATGCTGGAGAGACCGGGGCATGAAATTTTTGAGTACGGGCAGCGAGACGGGATTTCTGTTCGAGAAGGCGGTGGAGACAGTGCAGGCTCTGCGGGAGTAAACTAGACGCATTGGCGGCCCCGGCGTATTATGATATTCTCTATAGGGAAGTAGGTGATTATGGCGACAGCCGACCTGTTGACGGAACAGCAACTTATCGAAATTCAATACGATAGAACAGTTCGGGAGGACATCGAACTGTTCCGGTCGCAAGCCAACGCCTTTCTGGAAGGGCGGTTGACGGACGATGAGTTCCGGGCTTACCGGCTGCGGCGGGGCATTTACGGCCAACGGCAGCCGGGCGTGCAGATGGTGCGCACCAAGGTTCCCGGGGGACGTCTGACGGCGAATCAGATGCGGCAACTGGCTGGCATCGCGGATGAATTTGGCGGGGGCAAAGGCCATCTGACCACCCGGCAGAATATGCAGTTTCATTTTGTGCCCCTGCGGCAAGTTCCGGCGCTGCTGCATCTGCTGGCGGACGTCCGGCTGACGACGCGGGAAGCCTGCTACAACACGGTCCGCAACGTGACAGCGTGTCCGCTTGCGGGATTGCATGCCGAAGAGCCGTTCGACGTGCAGCCTTATGCGCGAAGGCTGGCGTTTTCCTTTTTGCACAAGGAACTCACCGATAACCTGCCGCGGAAATTCAAAGTGGCCTTTTCGGGCTGCCCGGAAGACTGCATGGCCACGGCGATCAACGACGTGGGATTGCGGGCGAAGATCGTGGACGGCGTGGAGGGCTTCAGCATGACGGTGGCGGGCGGGCTGGGTCCGCTGCCGGTGGAAGCCAAGCTGTTGCACGAATTCATTCCCGGCGGCGATATCGTCCGGCGCGTGGAAGCGGTGATTCGCGTATTTAACGTCCACGGCAACCGCAAGAACAAGAACACGGCGCGGCTCAAATTCGTTTTGCGCGCGCGGGGCTTTGAGTGGCTTCGGGAGGCGATCGAGGAGCAGTATCAGGACATTTTGGCCCACGGCGGCATCGCCATGCCGGACGAAACGCCGGAAAACTTTGGCGGTTTCCAGTCCGCGCCGCCTCCCAAAGGCACGGGCCAGTTTTTGCCGATGTACGAACCTTCTGCGGAGTTCCAGGAGTGGGTCAAGACCAACGTTCAGGGACAAAAACAATCCGGCTATGCGATCGTCACCGCGCGGGTGAACCAAGGCAACCTGACCGGCGACCAGATGCGCGGCTTGGCGAGCCTTTCCGAACAGGCGGGCGACGGCTTACTACGATTCACGATGAACCAGAACGTGGTTCTGGCATGGGTTCCGGTGGGGGCCTTGCCGCGAGTTTACGGAATGCTGGCAGAGTTGGGGTTGAACGAAGGCCGGGCGGGCGAAATCAGCGACCCGATCACCTGCCCCGGCGCGTATAGCTGTAATTTGGCGCTGACGAAATCGATGAATCTGGGCGCGGCGATTGTGGAGACGGTTCGCAACGATTCCGACCCGCTGGTCCGGCGGCTGCGAATCAACGTGAGCGGATGCCCGAATTCGTGCGGCCAGCATTGGATTGCCGATATCGGATTTTACGGCAACGCGCGCAAAATCGACGGCCGGGAGGTTCCGTATTACCTGATGCTGCTGGGCGGCTCTCAGCATGAGTTCGGGCTTGCGATCCAGAGCCTGCCGGCGAGATTGGCGCCGGTGGCGGTGGAACGGGTGCTGGCGCACTACAAAGCCAACCGCCAGGAGGGGGAAACATTTCGCGCTTACGTGATGCGTCACCGGGTGGAGTTTTTCAAGCAGCTTACGGCGGACCTGGTGAAGCCACCGGAGCTTTCGCCGGAGATGTACCGCGATTGGGGCGACCAAACGGATTATTCCCTGCAACTGGGCCGCGGGGAGTGCGCGGCCTGAATCTACCGCCAAGGGGCCAAGGCGCAGGGAAAAATCAGGGTAGCCGCTTTTCGATGGCTTCGATGGCGGTTTGCGCGGCCTTCGACAAGCTGATGGCGGGCATGAGGCCGAAGCCGCGGTTCTGGGCCGCAAGCGCTTGCGTCTCGGCGCGGGCGATTTCCTTCAATTTGGGCAGGTCGCTGGAGTCGCCCATTTGAGCGAGAGCGCGAATTCCGGCAAGTTTGTCGGAGATGTCCGGGCGTCGGAGCAGCTCGCGGGCGATTTCCGGAACTCGGGCGTCGCGAAACTCCAGGGCTCGATCCAACGCCGCGGAGCCCGCGATCCCGCCGCTTTTTGCGATCTCCAAAAGATAGGGGACCACGAC
>DATGLY010000132.1:0-15907 GCA_035293905.1 Bryobacteraceae bacterium | reverse complement strand
AGATGGTGATGCCGGGCGACAACGTGAACTTGCAGGTGGAGCTGATCACGCCGGTGGCCATGGACAAGGGGCTGCGGTTCGCCATCCGCGAGGGCGGGCGCACGGTGGGCGCCGGCACCGTCACCGAAATTTTGGAATAAGAATTTAAGGGAAGCATATGCCGCGAGAACAAATCACATTACAATGTACTGAATGCAAGCGGAAGAATTACACCAGCACGAAGAATAAAAAGACCACAACGGAGCGGTTGGAGTTTAAGAAGTTCTGTCCCTTCTGCCGCAAGCACCATCCGCACAAGGAGATCAAGTAAACGGTACACTGAAGTTAGCCGCTGAGGAAAGGGGCGTAGGTTTAACGGCAGACCAGCGGTCTCCAAAACCGCGAGTGGGGGTTCGAATCCCTCCGCCCCTGCCAAGTCGTGGCGCAAGCATAGCTGGGCGATACAGCCTTAACCCGAAGGTTCACAGAAGAGATTTATGGGTGAAGAATTAAGTTTTCCGCAAAGGGCGGCGAGTTGGCCGGCGCAGGTAAAGGACTACTTCCAGGAATTGCAGCTCGAAATGAAGCGCGTCACCTGGCCTTCCTGGAAGCAGGTTCGCGCCACTACGGTAGTCGTGATCCTGGCTGTATTCGCCTTTGCGGCCTATTTCGCGTTAGTGGACACATTGGTGAGCGAGGGACTAAAGCGGTTAATGAACGTGTTTAATCGCTAGGCACTTACATGTCCGAAGAAACGCCCGAACTAGCTGAGTCCGAAAATCCGGAGATGTCCGCCGAACCGGCTCCGCAAGCCCCTTCCGACGAATTGGAGCAGGAGCAGGCCAGGGATAATGGCATGCCCCAAGCTGCGTCCGAACCTCCGGCCGCGGGCGCGGCGGCGGCTGAGGACCGCAATTGGTACATCGTCCACACCTACTCGGGATTCGAGCAAAAGGTGGCTGATTCGCTGCGAAGCCGCGCCGAAGCGTTCGGCTTCGCCGATAAAATCGGCCAGATTCTCATCCCCACCGAAGAAGTCGTCGAGTTGCGCGGGGGCAAAAAGGTCACCAGCAAGCGGCTGCTTTATCCCGGCTACGTCATGGTTCAAATGGAGATGAATGACGAGCTGTGGCACGCCGTCAAAGCCACGCCGCGCGTGACGGGATTCGTGGGGGGCGGAACTTCTCCGGTGCCCCTCAGCGCTGACGAGGTGAATTCGATCTTATACCGGCAGGAGAGATCGGCTGAGCATCCGCGGCCCAAGCTCAGCTTTGAAAAGAACGAAAGCGTGCGGATCATCGATGGTCCTTTCAGCAACTTCTCGGGCAAGGTGGATGAGGTAAATCCCGAGCGCAATACTTTGCGCGTGCTGGTGACCATTTTTGGCCGCGCTACGCCCGTCGAATTGGATTTCCTGCAAGTAGAGAAAATTTAGAATGGATCAGGAGTCGCAATGGCCAAGAAAGTGAATGCGATGGTGAAGTTGCAGATCCCGGCCGGCAAAGCTACGCCGGCGCCGCCGGTAGGCACCGCTTTGGGTCCTCAAGGCGTCAACATCATGGAGTTCTGCAAGGCGTTTAACGCCAAGACTTCGGCGAAGGACCAGGAAGGCCTCATCATCCCCGTAGTCATTACCATTTATTCGGATCGTTCCTTTACCTTCATCACCAAGACGCCGCCCGTGCCGGTGCTCATCAAGCGCGCTGTAAATCTGGCCAAGGGTTCGGCTGAGCCCAACAAAACCCGCGTGGGCAAAATCACCATGAAGCAGGTAGAGGAGATCGCTAAAATCAAGCTCCCGGATCTCAATAGTTTCGATCTGGAGGGCGCGATAAACCAGGTGAAGGGCACCGCGCGGTCGATGGGCGTGGACGTCGCCTAGCGCCGCCGCGGCGCCAGCCGTAGCCGCTGCAACAACTCCGGGGAGCCCACAAACAGATCCTCCGGGTCTCGCCGGTACGCCGAGATCTGCTGCTTAATCGCGTCCGCATTATTGTAGTTCAACCCCATCCCCGCCAGGTATTGTAGGCGCAAATCCAGATCGGTATTGACGTGTGTTCCCGCAAGCCATGGGCTTAAATCGCGAGCCCGTCCGGCATAAGTGGCCAGCAGATCCGCCGCCGATCCGAACGTTGCTTGCCGAAGCGACTCTCTGAGCGAAGCGTTCCAATCGATCCTTCGTTGCATCTGATCCACGTCGATTTTTTCGGCTCCATTCCAGCCCAGCAGCACCACATCGTAGCCTTCATTTCCAATATCGTTCGCCCAGACCGTCCCGTTCGGAAAGACCTCGAAAAACGTCGCCAGCTCGGTCCGGATGGTCTCGGGATCGCTTTCGTAGAGCGGAACCCACTGCGTAACGACGCCCCCCGGATTTAAATGGCGCTTACAGAGTTCGAAATACTCTCTTGAATAAAGCGTGGCCGTTCCTTTTACCCAGGGATGAATCGGATCCGATGTGATAATATCGAACTTCTCGCCCGTCGTGAGCACATAGTGGCGCGCATCGTCGTAGACGATCTGCGTTCTTGGGTCGTTTATGACGTTGTGATTTTCGGCGTTAAAGTAACGGCTGCTGGCCGCCGGAATCAGTTTTTCGATTTCGCAGATGCGGATCTTTTCGACTTCTGGGTGAACGACAAATGTCCCAGCGGTGACGCCCGCGCCGAAACCCACGATCAGCACGGACTGCGGATCGGGGTGAATCAGCGCCGGCAAGTGGCCGAGCATGCGCTGAAGCCGCATATCGAACGGCTCGGTGGAAGCCTCTACTTTTCCGCTGACGTGGAAATAGACGGCGCCGGCCTCCGTCCGCGAAACCACGACAGAAGCGTCGCGCCCTTCCCCGCGATAAAGCAAGCTCCCTGCGCCCGTGGTCGTGAGCATTCGCCGGCCGTAGGCCGCTGCGAGCCACGGAATATCTTCGACTTTTGTGATGGAAAAGACCGCCAAGGCCGTTCCAGCGCCGAGTGCGAGCGCACCCTTGAGCCGCACAACGGGAATCAGCGCCAGCAGCGCGGCAGCCACCGAAATCGCAATGAGTAACCGCTCCGAATTGCGGGAACCGATCCAGGGAATGAATACAATGCTGAAACCGACTGCCCCGGCGATCGCGCCGATGGTGTTGGCGGCGTAAACGCTCCCAGCCAGGCGGCCCGGATCTTGACTCGATTCCGCCGCAGCCCTCAGCGCTAGCGGAAAACTCGCTCCCCATAGCGTCGCCGCCGGAAGAATCGCCCACAGACAGCGGACCATATCGACCTGGAAATTGAACCAGGCGCTCGACGTAAGAAAAGGGTTAATGGGCCAGTAGGGAAGAGAAGAGGACAGCGAGTAAGCGGTCCAGAATATCGCCGCGGCCAGCAGCAATTGACAAAGCCCGAGCGCCATGCGCGGCCGCCTTTGGCCGGCTGCGCTGCCAATCGCACTGCCCATTCCCAGGCCAATCAGAAACACCGCCAGAATGATGGAAAAGGTGTAGACGGTGGCGCCGATCATCACCGAGAGCAGGCGCGTCCAGACTACTTCCGCGCCAAGCGCGGTCATGCCCGAAAGCGCGATCACGATGTACGCCAGGGAGGCAGGGGAATTTTTGGGAGTCTTCGGGCGGGGCGGATTCTGGCCTTTTGCCGGCCGCCTTCCAGCCACCAGGAGACTGATCAATGCCACTGCGAAATTGATCGCCGCGCCCGCGAACGTCGCCACGCGCATATCGTAGACGCGCAGCAAATAGAATCCCGCCAGCAAGCATCCGAGAACGCCGCCCGCGATGTTGCTGCCATAGAGAAAGCCAAGCCAGGAGACCCCTTCCGGCGACGACTCTACCCAGCGCGCCAGCGCAGGAAGGGAAGCGCCCATAAGTAGCGTAGGCGGAAGCAGGCAGATCCCGGCAAGCGCCGCGCGCAGGGCGATGCCCTGCGATCCGTGCGCGGCCATAGCCGCGTAAATCTGGTCGAGATAAGGAACGGCGAACAACACCAGAATGGCGTGCGTTCCGATTCCGCACTCCAGCCCCGCATAGACCCGCAATGGATTTCGCGTCTCGGAAATCCACTTCGGAAGAGCAAGGCTGCCCAGACACATTCCGCCCATGTAGATCCCCAGCAACACCCCCAGAGAAACCGCTGAGGAGCCGATAGCCAGTTGCAGCAACTGGAACCAGACGATTTCGTAGATCAGCGCTGCACAGCCGCTTCCGGCGAACAAGCTTAAAAGTAAAATCAGATGCCGGCTAGCCTGTGCGCGCGCGCCGAAGAGATCTTGAGGAGCAAGCGCCGGAGAAGAGGAAGCTTGTTGAGCCATGGGAACAGACGCTTAGGGGGCCATCATAGCGCATACGCCCGGCGCCGGATTCGCAACTATAATGAGACAAGCATGAAACGCGGCGGCTGGAAGAATCTCGGCGCGGGCGTGATGCTCGCGATTGCGCCCACGATGGCGCACCATTCCTTCTCGGCGGAGTACGACAGCAAGAAGCCCGTTATTTTGAAGGGCGTTGTAACCAAGGTCGATTGGATGAATCCCCACGTCTACTTTTATCTTGACGTCGAGGAGGATGTTGGCAATGTGGTCAACTGGGCGTTTGAAATGGGTCCGCCGGAGGGGCTGAAGCGCGCTGGCTGGACCAAGACCACTATGAAAGTAGGAGACGTGGTTGTGGTGGAGGGCTCCAGGGCGAAGGACGGGGGCCGGCAGGCCAACGCCCGCTCGGTGACCATGGCGAGCACCGGCAAACGGCTCGGCGCGGCTTCAAGCCAAGGAAACATACCTTAAATGCGGACCTGCGCGCGATTGGCCTGCGTGGCGGTTGCTGTCTCGGCGGCGCTCTGGGCGCAACCGCCTGCGGGAGGAACCGGGCGTGGAAAAGCGCGCGGCAACAACAGGCCGCCATCTCGTCCCACCCCGCATTGGCCGGATGGCCACGTAAACCTGGGGCCGCTGCCGGGCGAAAAAGGCGTTTGGGAGGGCAACGCCGGCTCGACGCTCGCCACCAATCCCCCCGGCGGCCTCGACAATCCCAACATGTATCTTCCCACCAACCTCAAAATTAGCGAGGTTCCGTTTCTGCCCTGGGCCAAGGCCGTCTACGATTATCGCCAAAGCAGCACCACCAAGGACGATCCGCACGTCCGCTGCAAGCCTTCCGGCGGCTCGCGCATGTTCCACACTCCCTACGGCTTCGAGTTTCTCGACCTGCCCGACCAACAGCGCATTTATATCGTGGGCGTCGGAGGTCCGCATACCTGGCGGGTCGTCTATATGGACCGCCGTCCCCGTCCCGACGATCTGGATCCATCTTTCGCCGGCTATTCGGTTGGCCGTTGGGACGGCGACGCGCTTGTGGTCGATACGGTTGGCTTCAACGAGAAGTTCTGGTTGACGCGCGAGGGGATTCCGCTCACCGAAAACCTGCATCTGACGGAGCGCTTCACGCGCACCGATTACGACGATTTGAAATACGAGGCGACGATCGACGATCCCGGCGCCTATAGCAGGCCGTGGACCGGCGGGTGGTGGATCCGCTGGCAGCCGAATCAAGAGTTATACGAATACGTCTGCCAGGACAACAACCGCGACGTAAGACATATGTACGGCGGTCCGCGAAATTAGCGGCCGCGCCGCGGCCGAAAGGCTTGCAAGGGAGGGCTTCATGCGATCTCTATTTTTTGCGCTCTGCGCCGCAAAACTGTTATCCGCCGACGACGGCCAGCGGCTGCTCTCGATCGATCACTACGTTCTCGTTCGCTCAGCCGTGCCCATGATGTCGGGACAGCCCGCCCATCTCTATGTGCGTGAAGTGGTCCAAGGGCGCACGCTCCGCGACTCCCCTTCGGCGGATCGCGTGGCGCTGTTTGTCCACGGCTCCGGAACCCCCGCCGAGGTTGCTTTCGATGTCCCCTATCGCGGCTACAGTTGGATGGCGTATCTGGCGGAAGCGGGTTTCGATGTATTCGCGATGGACCTGACCGGCTATGGCCGGTCCACGCGCCCCGCTCCCATGGACGACCCCTGCAATTTGACAAGCGAGCAGCAAAAAGCATTTGTGCCCAGCCTGATTCCAACCGTGTGTGAGCCAAGCTATCCGCGTCAATTGACCACGTTGCCTTCCGACTGGAGCGATATTGGCGCGGTGGTGGATCATGTGCGCGCTCTGCGTCACGTGGATAAAGTAAGCTTGCTCGGCTGGTCGCTCGGAGGGCCGCGGGCAGGCGGCTTCGCGGCGCAGCATCCGGAGAAGGTTCTGAAACTGGTCCTTTTGGCGCCCGCTTACAATCGCAAAGCGTCCGCGAATCCTCCCGCTCAGGTTCCAGCAAACGGCGCGGCTATGAACACGCAATCGCGCGATGAGTTCATCGCCAACTGGGATCGCCAAGTCGGCTGTCCGGGGCAGTACTCATCGGCGGTTAGCGACGCCGTATGGACCAGCATGATCCAGTCTGATCCGGTCGGTGCGGCGTGGGGAACCGGCGTGCGTCGCGCGCCGCAGGTCACAAGTTGGGGTTGGACCCAAGCCGCCGTGGCGCAGACCCAGATTCCCACTTTGATGGTCTCCGGCGTTCACGATAAGCAGGTGAACCCAGACCGCGTCCGCGAGCTCTACGCCGATTTAGGGACTCCCAAGAAGGTCTTTGTGGACCTGGCCTGTTCCTCGCACAATGCAATGTGGGAGAAGAATCACCTCCTCCTGTTCCGCGCTTCCTTGGAATGGCTGACGAAAGGTTCCGTGGACGGTAAGCCGGAAGGCGAGCTGCAAATGGGGTACGGAGCGCCCTAGGCGGCATCAGCGCCAGGCTAACCGTTATTGCTGCTGCTGTTGCTGCGCGTAAATGTTCTCATCCAATGGAGCTTCAGGCGGCGGCACGGAAGCGATCCATTCCGCGCTTGAGCGCAGCTCTCTTTCAAGCGGCGGCGGAGCGTCGAAAGGCGCCACGCGGACCGTCACCGCTAGCTCGCTCGTTGCGCTTCCTTTAAACATGCCTTTGGTTGGCGGCACGTCGGCGTAATCCCGTCCGATCGCCGTACGGATGTGGCGTTCGCCCGCCAGAAGGTTGTTGGTCGGATCGAAGCCCACCCACCCATAGCCTGGGATCAACGCCTCTACCCAGGCGTGGGTCGCCCCGGTGCGCGAAGTGCGCGCCGGCCGCTCTCCGGGCGTCCTTTTGTCGATCGGCGGCCGTGGCAACACGTAGCCGCTCACATATCGGCACGGAATCCGGACGTGCCGGGCCAGGGCCGTCATGATATGCGCGAAGTCCTGGCAAACGCCCTTGCGCGCTTGGATCGCGTGGTCAATGGGCGAATCCACCCGGGTCGCTTTCGGCACATATTCAAACCATTCGTAAATGGAGGTGTTGAGCTCGCGCAGAAACGTCAGCGGATCCGAGCGGCGTTCCACGTCCAGCTCGCGGATCAATATATTCAGCGCCTCGCTGGGATGTGCGAACTGACTGGGCATGAGCATCTCCCAATAATCGCCGGCCGCGGCTTCTGCGTCTAACTGCTTCCAGGCCTCAGCATCCAGACGCTCCGGCGGAGCTTCCTGCGGTCCCATTTCCACCAAAGCCTCGGCCAGAATCGCCAGTTCTTTGTGTGGGCCGGGCACGTCGAAATGATGCACGCTATTGCCCAGGTAGTCGCGATAACCGCTCACTTGCGCCCGCGGATCGACCGTCAGTTGAAACGAAAGGCAACGCTGGCCTCCTTCCGTGCGCGGGTGCATGCGCACTTCCATCAAGCTTTCGCTTACCGGGGAATCGTAGCGAAACTGCGTCAGGTGGCGGATCGAATAGAACATGGCTATGTCCCCAAGGCCGCCTCAATCGGATAAGCGATATAAGTCTGATACAAAGCGCTATGTACTTGCCCGCATTGCCGCAGTACCGTATCCAGGTATGCTTCCAGGCCCGCTCCCATGATTTCGTCGATTTGTCCGAAGCTCAAGGTGGCGTGCAGTCTTCCCGCGATTCGCTCCAGCCGCGTCTTGCCGCGGCTGCGCGCCTCTCCGCCGATCTCCTTCACCGCCCCTTCCAGCGCGGCGGCGGAAAACCGTATGGAATGAGGGAAGCCGGCATGCAACACCAAAAATTCGGCGATTCGCTCGGGCTTGAGATCCGCCGTGTAGGCTTTGCAATACGCCTCGAATGCGGTGCACGACCGCAAAAGACCGAGCCATTCCAGATGTTCCGGTTCGCCTTCGTCCTTGACCGATTGCGCTGGCCGAGGAGCCAAGAGGCGTTCTCGAAAGAACGACCCCACCAGCGTCGAGACGGAAACCGTCCGCTCCAAAAAGCGGCCGGCTTGTATGAATTGCCACCCTTCGCCGTGAGTCATCGTGGAATCGGTGATTCCCTGGAACAGATGTGCGCCTTCTTTGACCGATTGCAGGAACTCTCGCGCATCCCAAGCCCCCGCTTCGCTATGCGCCCGGCGCACGGAATGAAACAGCCGGTTCAACTGCTCCCACATCTCCGAGCTGATCTGCTCGCGGACTTGGCGGGCGTTTTCTCGCGCCGCGATAATGGAGGAGACGATGGAGGCGCCGTGCGCCGTGTCGCGCACCAGCCCAACGGCCAGCGTTTGCGCATGGTTTTCTTCCTCGGCGGTCATTGGGACGCCCAGCGAGCGCAGCACCCGCGCCCAGTATTCATCGTCGGAGCCGGCCCCGCGCTCCAGCATCAGATTCAACTGCACGTTGATGACGCGCGCGGTGTGCTCGGCGCGCTCCAGATACCGGCTCATCCAATACAAGCTATCGGCGACGCGGGATAACATGCTTCAGCCCCCCGCGCTTGGAGCCGAACCGGCCCCTCCCATGTTTGGCTGGCTGGGCCCGGTTGCCCGTTTCGCCCGTAATGAGTCCCGGTGCAGGACCCAGGTGTCCTTGCTTCCCCCTCCTTGCGACGAATTCACGACCAGCGAGCCTTTGCGCAGCGCTACGCGCGTCAGGCCGCCTGGCACGATTGTGACCCTGTCGCCGTACAGAATGTAGGGGCGGAGGTCGACATGCCGCGGCTGCACCGCGTTGTCGATCAAACAGGGTGCGCGCGAAAGTAGAACCGTTGGTTGAGCGATGTAATTTCGCGGATCGGCTTCCACGCGCCGGCGAAACTCGTCTCGCTCTTGAGCGCTGCTGTGCGGGCCGATCAGCATTCCATAGCCGCCCGATTCGCCCACCGCTTTCACCACGTACCGCTCCAAATCGCCCAGTACGTGCTGGCGCTGGCGGGCATCCGACATTTGGAACGTTTCCACGTTATTCAATACCGGATCTTCGCCCAGATAATAGCGGATGATCGCCGGCACATAAGCGTAGATCGCCTTGTCGTCGGCGACGCCGTTCCCGAGCGCGTTGGCCAAGCTGACGTTGCCGGCGCGGTAGGCGTTGAACAGGCCCGCTACGCCCAAAGCGGAATCGGCGCGAAAAGCCAAAGGATCGACGAAATCGTCGTCGATGCGCCGGTAAATCACGTCCACGCGGCGCAGACCGGCGGTGGTGCGCATGTAGACGAAGTTGTCATGCGTCACCAGATCGCGTCCTTCCACCAGCTCAATGCCCATTTGGCGCGCCAGGAACGCATGCTCGAAGTAGGCCGAATTGAAGACCCCGGGCGTTAACAAGGCGATGACCGGATCGGAGCAGCCCTGCGGCGCAAGCGCGCGCAAAGTCGCAAGCAGAGCCTGAGGATAATGGTCGATCGGCTCCACGCCGCATTGGCGGAAGGCGCCCGGGAAAATCCGCTTGGTGACTTCCCGGCTCACCAGCATGTACGAAACCCCGCTGGGGACGCGCACGTTGTCCTCCAGCACCACGAATTCGCCCGAGGGCATGCGGATCAGGTCCGTTCCGGCCACGGAAACGTAAACGTCCTTGCGAACGGAAAACGCGCGCATTTGACGGCGGAAATGTTTGCAGGTATAAACCATTTCGCGCGGCACGATTCCATCCTTCAAGATCCGGCCTTCGTGATAAACGTCTTTCAGAAACAGGTTCAGCGCGGTGATGCGCTGCGCCAAGCCGCGCTCGATGCGGCGCCACTCCGAGTGCGTCAAAATGCGCGGCAGCGGATCGTTGGGAAAAATCCGCTCTGTCCCTTCCTCCCGGCCGTAGACCGTGAACGTGATGCCTTGATGAAGAAAAGAGAGATCGGCGAGCTGTTGCCGCCGCCTCAATTCGCCGGGTTCAAGGTTCAAAACTCCGCGATACAGGGGCTCATAATGCGGACGCACTTCTCCGGCGGCGTCCAGCATTTCGTCGAACGCTTCATCCAGTTCGTATTTTTCAAAAGGCGTTGGCCACGACTCCCGGCTGGAAACTCCCGCCATGGGCACTCCCATTGAAAAGGCGGCGCTTCAGACGGGGAAGAGCGCACACAACGCGGCGTCCTCGCTTTTGCCAGAAACGCCGCAGCCCTGCGAGATTTCTCCTCCGAGCGTGTGCGCGTTTGCTGGAGACGCAGAACCTAATTGTAGCATTCAGCGGTCCGTTTCCCGCGGAGTTTGGGATATACTCTTCTTGTTAGCGCAGGTTTTTAAACGGTGTTGCACTCCCAAACCCCGTCTCCATCCTGGTGCGCATTAGGCGGGCTATTTTCCGGCCGACTCGCCCGATGAGCACTGCGGCCGCCGGACATGGAGATGCGCAGGCGGCCCTGAGCGAACGCTCGGAACCCCTTCAGGAGATCTTTTCTCACGCGGCCGTCGGCATCGCCCAGATCGGCCTGGACGGTGAATGGCTCCTGGTGAATAGACGGTACTGCGAAATGCTTGGATATCCCGAGGCCGAGCTCCGCCAAAAGAAAATTACCGATATCACCCATCCCGACGACTGGGAGCAGGATCGGGCAGTCCAGCGCCGCCTTCTCTCGGGAGAGGCTTCTTCGGACACGATCGAGAGACGGTACATTCGTAAAGACGGAAGCATCTATTGGGGCAGGCTGCATCGGTCGCTGGTGCGGGACCGCGAGAACCGGCCCAAATACTTCATCGCCATCGTCGAGGACATCACCAAGCAAAAGGAAGCCGAGGAAGCCGTCCGGCACAGCGAGCTGGTCAACCGGCAAGTGCTCGATATCATCCCCGACTGTGTTTTTGTTCTGGATGTCACGCCTGACCGCCGCTTCAAGTTTGTCTGGCTGAATCCAGCCGAGGAAAAATCAGTGGGATTGACCAACGATCAGGTTTTGGGGAAATTTGTCGAGGACGTCACTTCAGAAGAGGTCGCCAACAAGGTAACCGCTCGCTATCGCCGTTGCCTGGATGAGGGGATGAACATTTCCTACGACGAGGAACTTGATCTGCCGATTGGTCGGCGCTACTTTCATACCCGTCTCATTCCAGTGTTCAATTCTGCCGGGCGCATCCACCGGATTGTCGGTTGCTGCATCGACTTCACGGAAGCCAATCGCATGCAAGCCGAAGCGCTTGCCAGACAAAAATGGGAGAGCATGGGCGTGCTCGCGGGCGGCATCGCTCACGATTTCAACAATCTCTTGGGAGGCATCCTGGCTTCCGTGGAAGTGGCGTTGGCCGAGGGCCCCGTCGGCAAGCCACTGACGGAACAGCTCCAGCGCATCCGAACCGCCGCGATTCATGGTGCGGAGATCGTCCGCCAGTTGATGATCTACGGCGGAAAAGATCGTCCCCATCGCGAAACTCTGGATCTGTCGGTGCTCATTGAAGAGATGCTTCAGCTTCTGAAGGTCTCCATCGCCAAACACCCCGTGTTGAAACTGGACCTTGGCGCGAATCTTCCGCCTTTGCGCGCCAATCCTGCTCAGCTCCGCCAAGTGGTGATGAACCTTGTGACCAACGCGTCTGAGGCGATCGGAAATCGGGAAGGAACGATACGCGTTGCGACCAGTTGGGTAAAGGTCGGCAAGAAACCGGCCGACGCCGCGCTCAAGGGCCTCTCCAAAGGCGACTTCGTCAAATTGGAAGTGTCCGATACGGGCGCCGGAATGACTCCGGAGGTTCAGTCTCGCCTCTTTGATCCGTTCTTCAGCACCAAATTCGCGGGCCGTGGCCTGGGTTTGGCCGTTGTGCAGAGAATCGTTCAAGACCACCAGGGAGCCATCAGTGTTTCAAGCGCGCCGGGCCGCGGAGCCACCTTTCAAATCTGGCTGCCATGCGTCGCGGACCAGGCGGCGCCGGCCCAGGACGGCGCTCGGGAGCCCGAAGCCCGCCCATCTTCCACCGGCGCCATCCTCCTGGTCGAGGATGAGGATCTATTGCGCCTTGCGGTGGCCAAGGCGCTTCGGAAGGCGGGTTTCACGGTGCTTGAAGCCAGAGACGGATCTGCCGCCATCGAGCTGATCCGAACCGCCGCGGAGATTCAATTGGTGCTCCTCGACGCCACTCTCCCTGGCGCCTCCAGCCGTGACGTATTTGAAAGCGCCCGTAACAAACGGCCCGGTTTGAAGATTTTGCTAACCAGCGCGTACCGCGAAGAAACTGTCTATGCCTCCCTGCGCGGGCTCCGCGCCGACCGCTTTATTCGGAAGCCGTTTCATCTCGCCGATCTGATCCAGGCGGTAGGGACGATCCTGCAATAGATCCGGCCTTCCTAATCGCCTAGCGCCGGTTCCGGCAGACCTTCCACTTTCTTGAGCCGGCCGCCGCCTTTGCATCTTTGGAACGCCCCACGCATGCGCTCCATATATATATAGAACACCGGCGTGATGTAGAGCGTGAGAAGCTGCGAAACCACCAGCCCGCCCACCACCGCCAAGCCCAAAGGCCGCCGGGCCTCGGCCCCCGCGCCCAGTCCTAGAGCGATGGGCAGCGTTCCCATCAGCGCGGCCATGGTGGTCATCATGATCGGACGAAATCGCACCAGGCAAGCTTCGTAAATGGCCTCGCCAGGATCCAGTCCCTGCGTGCGCTGCGCTTCCAGCGCGAAATCGATCATCATAATCGCGTTCTTTTTCACGATGCCGACGAGCATGATAATGCCGACAAACGAATAAATATTCAATTCGTCGTGGAACAGAAGCAGCGTCGCTAATGCGCCCAGCCCCGCCGAGGGAAGTCCCGAAAGAATCGTCAGGGGATGGATGAAGCTTTCATACAGGATTCCCAGAACCATGTAAATCACCAGGATCGCCATCACCACCAGAAATCCCATGCCCGTGAGCGACGATTGAAACGCCGCGGCCACGCCCAAAAACGTCGCGTGAACCGAATCGGGAACAACGTCGCGGGCGGCCTGCTCGATCCGCTCTACGGCGTCTCCCAAGGAAACGCCCGGCGCAAGGTTGAACGAAATCGTCACCGAAGGAGTCTGGCCCAGATGCGTTACGGCGAGAGGTCCGGCTGTGGTTCGCGCTTTCGCCACCGTGCTGAGCGGGGTCAATTTGCCTGTCGTCGTCGAGCGGACGTACAGCTTATCGAGCGCCGTCGGATCGGTCTGATACTGCGGAAGCAACTCCAGGATCACCCAATAATCGTTGGTCGCCGCGTAGATGTCGGAAACCTGGCGCGAGCCGTAAGCGCTGTAAAGCGCGTCTTCGATCTGGTCCGCTTTGATTCCCAAAGCGGATGCGCGGTCTCGATCGATATCCAGCAGCACTTCGGGACTGGAGATCAACAGGTCGCTGTTCACATCGCTCAGCCCCGGAATTTCCCTCATGCGCTTCTCAAAATCTTCCGCCGAGCGATAAAGGTCGTCCAAATTCTGCGACTGCAACGTGTATTGATACACGCTGCGGCTTTGCTGCCCTCCGATGCGAACAAGCGGAGGATTTTGCAAATAAGTGCGCACTCCGGCTATCGCGTTCAGCTTCGGCCGCAGATCCTCGATGATCTGTTCCGGAGTCGACTGACGCTCGGTTCGCGGCTTCAAACGGAGCATCAGGTTGCCCGAGTTGCCCACTTGATTGCCGCCTTGGCCGGCGCTGGCGCGCGACATGAATCCTTCCACCCGGGAATCCGCCATAATCACCGAAGCGACCTTTTGCTGCAAATCCACCATCGACTGGAACGAAGCGTCCTGAGCGAATTCCGTGGTCCCCTGGATCTGGCCGGTATCCTGGTTGGGAATAAAGCCTCGGGGAACAAAACCGTAAAGATAGATCGTGGCCGCGAGCGTGCCCGCCGCCGCCAGCATCGAAGCGAAGCGGCGCCGCACCACGCCTCTCAACGTCCAGGCGTACAGATCGCGCATCCCGTCGAAGACGCGTTCTGAAGCCCGGTACAAGGCGTTGCGCCGTTCCGAGGGAGGCTTGAGAAACCGGCTGCATAACATCGGCGTCAGGCTCAACGATACGAATCCCGAGATCAAAATCGCCACCATGATCACCACGGCGAATTCGTGGAACAGACGGCCGATAATGCCGCCCATGAACAGCACCGGGATGAAGACCGCCGCCAGAGAAATGGTCATCGAAACGATGGTGAAAGCGATCTCGCGTCCTCCCTCCAGCGCCGCGGCGACTCGCGGCTTGCCCATTTCCATGTGCCGGACGATGTTTTCCAGCACTACGATGGCGTCGTCCACCACGAAGCCCACCGCCAGCGTCAGCGCCATCAGCGAAAGATTGTCCAGGTTGTAGCCGAGCAAGGACATGGCGGCGAACGTGCCGATTACCGAAAGCGGCAGCGCCAGGCTGGGAATGATCGTGGCGGAGACGTTGCGCAAAAACAAAAAGATCACCAGCACCACCAAAGCCACCGCCAGCTCCAGCGTGAACTTCACGTCATTCACCGATTCGCGAATGGAAATGGAGCGGTCGTAGACCGTGTCCAGGTTAATCGCGGGCGGCACCAGCGAGCGGAATTCGGGCATCAGCTTCTGAATCCGGTCGACCACCTCCACCGTGTTGGTCCCCGGCTGCCTCCGCACCTGGAACATGATGGCGCGATTCGCGCTATACCACGCGTATTCTTTGTCGTACTGGACGCTATCGTAAACGTGTCCAAGCTCCTCCAGCCGCACGGGCGAGCCGTTGCGGTACGCCACAATCAGCGGCCGGTACCCTTCCGCCGTCATCACTTGTCCGTTGGCTTGCACCGTAAATGCTTGATGCGGCCCCCAAAGCGTCCCGGACGGAAGATTCGCGTTGTGGCGCGAAATGGCGTCCGCCACCTCGTCGATTCCGATGTTGCGCGCCGCGAGCCGGTTGGGATCGAGCTGCGCGCGCACCGCATATTTCGCCGAACCCCACACGTTCACCTGAGCCACGCCATTCACCGACGAAATCCGCGGGGCGATGATCGACTCTGCATATTCGTCCACCTGCTGCAGCGAGACGGTCTTCGAATTGAGGCTCATCATGAGAATCGGCTGATCGGCCGGATTCACCTTCTGAAGCTGCGGCGGCGCGGGCATATTGGGCGGCAAACGTCTGACCACCGCCGCGATGGCCGCTTGCACGTCTTGCGCGGCGGCGTCGATATTGCGTTCCAGCACAAATTGCAAAGTGATATTGGTGCTGCCTCGCGAACTCTGCGACGTCATCGAATCGACGCCCGGAATCGTGGAGAATTGCCGCTCTAGCGGCAGCGCTACCGAAGCCGCCATCGTCTCCGGGCTGGCCCCCGGCAGAGCCGCCTGCACTTGGATGGTGGGAAAGTCGATATTGGGCAGGTCGCTGACAGGCAGCGCTCGATAACCTGCGATCCCAAAAAGCAAAATCGCCATCATGACCAAGGCGGTCATCACCGGCCGCTGAATGAAGAGCGCGGTCAGGTTCATCGGCTCTGTTGTTTATTCTTGGCGTTTCCCTGCTGGTTGATAATGTCCAGGCGCCGAGCGTCGCGCCCGTTTTCCTTACAAATGTACTCCATTAGCTCGCCCTGCAATTGCGGCGTAATCTCCACCACGTGAACAGCAATCCCGTAATTCGGCTCCCCATCCGCCTCACCATAGTCTATCGCAGAAGGCTGTTTAAAGCGGTTCCTTGCGCTATGCCAGGCGCTTCAAACCGTTCCC
>DATGLY010000131.1:0-34007 GCA_035293905.1 Bryobacteraceae bacterium | reverse complement strand
GCTCATTCAGGAGTTCAAGCGCGATCAGGGCATCGATATATCCAGGGACCAAATGGCGTTGCAGCGGCTGAAGGAAGCGGCCGAAAAGGCCAAAATCGAGCTCTCCACGCTGCTGGAAACCGAAATCAACCTGCCGTTCCTCACCGCCGACGCCTCCGGCCCCAAGCACCTGGCTGTCAAGCTGACCCGGGCCCGTTTGGAGCAGATGGTTTCCGACATTCTGGACCGCTCCATCGAGCCATGCAAGAAGGCCATGGCCGATGCCGGCGTCCAGCCCTCGCAGATCGACGAAGTCGTCCTGGTCGGCGGCGCCACCCGAATGCCGAAAATCCAGGACATCGTGCGCAATCTCTTCGGCAAGGAGCCCAACCGCAGCGTGAACCCCGATGAAGTAGTCGCGGTCGGCGCGGCCGTTCAGGGCGGCGTGCTGGGCGGCGAAGTCAAAGACGTCCTGCTGCTGGATGTGACGCCTCTCTCGCTCGGCATCGAAACCTTAGGCGGCGTCTTCACCAAGCTGATTGAACGCAACACCACCATTCCCACTCGCAAAAGCGAGATCTTCTCGACCGCCGCCGATTCGCAGACTTCGGTGGAAATCAAAGTCTACCAGGGCGAGCGGGCCATGGCCCGCGATAACCGCATGCTCGGCGTGTTCCAGTTGATTGGCATTCCTCCCGCCCCGCGCGGAATTCCGCAGATCGAAGTGACCTTTGATATCGACGCCAACGGAATTCTCAACGTCACCGCCAAGGACAAGGCCACCAACAATGAGCAGAAGATCACCATCACTTCTTCTTCCGGCTTGAGCAAAGAGGAAGTGGAGAAAATGGCCAAGGACGCCGAAGCCCACTCGGCCGAAGATCGTAAGCGCCGCGACGAAATCGACGCGCGGAACCGGGCCGACTCCATGGTCTACCAGGTGGAAAAGATGCTCAAGGAGCATCGCGATAAGATCGCCGAGTCCGACGCCAAAAACGTTGAGGAAGCCATCGCGGACGCCAAAAAGGCTATGGAAAGCGGCGGCGTCGAGGACATCAACCGGGCCGTCGACCGGCTGACCCAGTCTAGCCATAAGCTGGCCGAAGCCATGTATAAATCGACGGCCGGCCCCGGCGCCCAAGGGCCGCCGCCCGGACCCGAAGCTCCTTCCGATGGAAAAAAGCCCAAAGATAATGTCGTCGACGCTGAATTTGTCGATGTCGACGACAAAAAGTAATCGATCGGGCGGGCTCCTGCCCGCCCCATGGCTATGGCGCAGGATTATTATCAGACGCTCGGCGTCGACCGCACGGCCGGCGCCGACGAAATTCGCAAAGCCTACCGCAAGCTCGCGCGTAAACATCACCCCGATCTGAATCCCGGGGACAAATCGGCCGAGGAGCGCTTCAAGAAAGTCCAGGAAGCCTACGACGTTCTAAGCGATCCCAAAAAGAAACAAATGTACGACCAGGTGGGTTTCTATTCCGACAACGGCATGCCCGGATCCGGCGCCCGCGCCCCCCACATGGACTTCGGAGGCTTCGATTTCGATCTGTTCACCCGCGGCGCCCGCCCCGGCGCCTCCAGCGGCGCCGCCGGCGCCGGCAATTTCCAGGATATTTTCAGCCAGTGGTTTGGACGCTCCAGCGCCCGCGAAGCCGCCCCGCCCCGCGAGCCGGGAACCGATCTAGAATATGGCTTGAGCATCGATTTCTGGCAGGCGATTAAGGGCACCCAGGTCCGCCTCAACATCGCTCGGCAGGAGGCCTGCACGGCCTGCCACGGCTCCGGCGCCCAGCCCGGCGCCGGCATGGTGTGCCCCGAGTGCAACGGCGGCGGCAACGTCAGCCAAGCCGCCGGAGCCATGCGCTTCAACCTCACTTGCCCCCGTTGCGGCGGCGCCGGAAAGTTGCGCAACCAATGCCCCAACTGCGCCGGCGACGGCCGCGTCTCCACCACCGAAACCGTAGAGGTCCGCATTCCCCCCGGGGCCAATCAGGGATCCCGCCTGCGTGTCGCCGGCAAAGGCAACGCCGGAACCATGGGCGCCCCCCCCGGCGATCTTTACATTACTCTCCGCGTCGAGCCTCATCCATTCTTCCACCGCAACGGAGACGACATCGAGATCTCCGTGCCCGTCCGGATCGATGAAGCCGGACTTGGCGCAAAAATCGAAGTCCCCACCATCGATGGCCGCGCCTTGTTGAAGATTCCGCAGGGAACCAAGAACGGCCAGAAGTTCCGCCTGCGCGACAAGGGAGTCCTAAACGCCCGCACCGGCCGCCGCGGCGACCAGATCGTGCAAGTGGAAGTGCTCGCCCCCGTCGTTCGCGACGAGCGCACCAAAGAGCTTTTGCGCGAGTACGCGCAGCTTCATCCGGAGGACCCGCGCGCCGACATCTGGCCGCGCGTGTAGTGCTATGGCGAAGCGGGCCAAAGCGGGATATATGATTTCGGCGGTGGCCGAGCAGTATCAGGTGCATCCGCAAACCCTCCGCCTGTACGAACGCGAAGGACTCCTCAAGCCCTCCCGCAGCGAGGGCAACACCCGCCTTTACACCGACGAAGACCTCGAGCGCCTGGAAGTCATTCTCAAGCTCACCCGCGAACTCGGCGTGAACCTGGCCGGCGTCGACATCATCCTTAACATGCGCGAAAAGATGGCTGAGATGCAGAAACAGATCCAGGCCTTCGTCTCTAGCTTAAATGTCGAGATTTCGCAGCGCTCGCGCTCCGCTTCCCCCGAGACAACGCACTCCCTGATTCCCGTCATCGAGATCCGCCGTCCCAAGAAGACCGGCGGCTGATCGCAAGCATCGAATGCCATAAAATGCGTTGACTCGCCTGCCGCTCCCCGAATTGCCCTTTCTTCAGCCACATCCATCAAACCTCCCTGCCTTTTTCCTCCCATCCGTGCCAACACACGAGAGAAAGGAAGATCAAGAGGAGCGCCTGTTTTTCTCGCCCCGCGCTTCTCCGCGTCGCCATCAATCGTCAAAACGCCGCCCAAGTTCGCAACCTCAAGAAAGCATTGAGCGAACCCTGGCGGCCCGAGCGGGATGGCTTCGAATTTTCGAGTTCCGATCTGGCCTCCGGGATGGCCCGCCGCGAGCTCCTTCAACTGGCTCGCGGCCAACAATCGCAGCCTCCTCCCCGCTTTTGCCCTCCATTCTCTCGCCGCCGGATAGAATCTCCTCGCTGCCAATGCCCGGCTTTAGCCCTTGCCCACGGTCTGTTATGCTTTTGAAAGAGAATCCATGTCAGGTCATTCTAAATGGGCGACCATAAAGCATAAGAAGGCCGCTCTGGACGCCAAGCGCGGCAAAGCCTTCACCCGGATCATCAAGGAAATTATGATCGCCGCGCGCAGCGGCGGCGACCCGGACGCCAATCCCCGCTTGCGCACCGCCGTGGCCGCCGCCAAGGCCGTCAGCATGCCCAGCGACAACATCAAGCGCGCCATTATGCGCGGAACCGGTGAATTGGAAGGCGGCCAGATCGACGAGGTCATGTTTGAAGGCTACGGGCCGGGCGGCGCCGCCGTGCTGGTGCAAGTCGCTACCGATAACCGCAATCGCACCGTCAGCGAGATCCGCCACTTGTTCAGCAAAAACAACGGAAATCTGGGCGAGCAGGGCAGCGTCTCCTGGATGTTCGATCGCAAGAGTCAGATCCTGATCGAGATGGACAAGGCGAGTGAAGATCAGCTCATGACCCTCGTGCTGGACGCGGGAGCCGAGGATCTGCGCAACGACGGAGCCAATTGGGAAGTGCTTTCCGCCCCCGAAAATCATGAAGCGGTGCTGGAGGCCATCCACAAGGCGAACATCCCGACCGTTTCCGCCGCCATCGCGATGATTCCCAAGAACCTCGTCAAGCTCGAAGGCAAAAACGCCACCGGAATGCTGAAGCTGAGCGAGGCCCTGGAGGAACACGACGACGTGCAAAACGTCTATTCCAATTTCGATATTGACGAAAAAGAGATGGAGGCCCTGGCTTCTTAAGGAAGCCGGCAAATGCCCGCGTGCGTGTTCTCGGAATCGACTGTGGAACGCAACGCACCGGCTGGGGCGTGATCTCTAGCGACGGCCGCACGCATCGCGTTCTCGGCCAGGGCGTCATCGTGACTTCCGCCCGCCAATCTCTGGAGCGGAGACTGGAAATCGTCGCCGCGGGGCTGCGCAGGGTTCTCCTGGAGCACCGGCCCGATGCCGCGGCGGTGGAGGAAGTTTTCTATTCGCAAAACGTGAAAACCGCCCTAAAGCTCGCTCACGTGCGCGGCGTGGCGCTGCTGGCCGTCGCGGAGGCTCGCATCGCGCTCGGCGAATATTCCCCTCTCGAAGTCAAGACCAGCGTCGTCGGCTATGGCCGCGCCGAAAAGCATCAGGTGGGCCGCATGGTGCGCACTCTCACCGGTTTTGATTGCGCATGGGAGACCGAAGATGTTTCCGACGCTTTGGCCGTCGCCATCTGCCACGCCACCCGGAACCGCTCGCGGATGCGCGCCGCCCGCATCGCGCCCGCGGCGCAAGAGGTGCTGCGCTGATGCGGCTTCTCGCTTTCTTCCTTTTGGCGGGCCTCGCCTTCGCCCAGAATGGGCCTCGCGTCGTTTATTCCAAGTCCTTTCCCGGCTCCTCGCCCCCCTATGTCGCCATTACGCTCGAGCAGGGCGGCGCCGCGGCGTATACCGAATCCAAGGACGACGACCCCGAGACTTTCGCCCTGGAAAGCGGCGTGGCCTCGGCGATTTTCGACCTCGCCGCCAAGCTCGATCACTTCAAGCGTCCGCTGGAAAGCGGATTGAAAGTGGCCAATATGGGAGCCAAAACCTTTCGCTGGGAAAACGGCGCGGAAAATTTCGAAGCTCGGTTCAATTATTCCTTGGATGAAAACGCCCGCGCCCTCCAGGACTGGTTTGAAAAGATCGGCGAAAGCGAGAGGGCTTACTTGGCCCTGGACCGCGCCGTCAAGCACGACCGGCTCGGCGTCCACCAGGCCATGCTTCAGTTGATCGGCTTGTGGGAACAAAAGCGCTTGGTGGCCACGCCGCAAATGCTGCCGCTGCTCGACCGCGTGGCCGGCAACGAAGCTTTCATGAACATGTCTCGCGAGCGCGCGGCGTGGCTGGCCGCGGCCATCCGGGCAAAATCCAAGGCCGAATGAGAACCGCGGCCCTTTTCCTGATCCTCGCCTCCGCTCTGGCGCAAACGCCGTCTCCCTTTCAGATTCCTCCCGCCGCCGCCGCGCAGCCCACCGACGCCGAGCAGCGGGATCTCATGAAGACCGTCGGCGAATCCGCCAACTCGCCCCTGGATCTGCTGCGCTCGCTCGAAGCGTATCTGCAAAAGTACCCCGAGACGGTTCAGCGCCCGGATATCGAGCTCACTATCGCCAAGGCGGCCATCGAGGTCAAAGACGACCCCCGCATCGTGCAATATGGCGAGCGCGTGTTAAGCCGAACTCCGGACGACGTGCTGATGCTCGATCGCGTCTCCCAGTCTCTGCTGGCTCTCGGCGGCGCCGGCAACGCGCAAAAGGCCATTCAGTATGCGCGCAAGCTGGAAGATTTGATCGACGGCATGGGCCAGGCCTCCGGCGCCGGCGCCGCCCAGAAGCAGGACGATCGCGACCGCGCCCGCGGGCGCATGCTTATGGTTCAGTCAAGGGCGCGAGCCGTGCTCCAGGAAATGTTGGAGTCCGAACAGCTCGCTTCCCGGGCCTTTTCTGTCTATCCCTCCGAAGAAACCGCGCGGGTTTGGGCGGAAAGCCTCCTCAGGCTCGGCCGCAACGAGCAAGCCGTGACCCATTACGCCGAAGCCTTCGCCATTCCCGACCCCCACGCCGCTGACTCCGAGCGCCAAGCGGACCGCCTGCGGTTGGGCGAGCTCTACGCCGGCTTGCACAACGGCTCCGAGAAGGGCTTGGGCGATCTGATCCTGGAGGCATACGATCGGACCTCTTCGCTCACCGCGGCCCGCCGCCTAAAGCTGAGGTCGCTCGATCCCAACGGCGCCGCCGCCAGCGCGGCGGAATTCACCATCACCGACGTCGACGGCAAAAAGCTGCAAATGTCGCAGTTTGCCGGAAAGGTGTTGGTTCTGGATTTTTGGGCCACCTGGTGCGCGCCCTGCCGCGCCCAGCATCCTCTTTATGAGCAGGTGAAGCAGCATTACGGCGATCGCTCCGACGTCGCCTTTCTCGCCCTGAACACCGACGAAGATCGTTCCCTTGTAAAGCCGTTCCTCCAGGAAAACAAGTGGGATTCCCGCGTGTTCTTCGAGGATGGAATGGCTCGGCTCATGGGAGTGACCGAGATTCCCACCATGATTTTGCTCGATAAGCAGGGCAAGGTGGCCAGCCGTATGAATGGCTTTCAGCCGGAGAACTTTGTCCAGGTGTTGATCTCCCGCATCGACGCGGCTTTAGCCGCCCATTAGGCCGCCAGTCGTGTTCCGCCGGGTCGTCTGGATCGTTCTGGATAGCGTGGGCGTCGGAGAGATGCCCGACGCGGAAGCCTACGGCGATCGAGGCGCCGATACGCTCGGCAATATCGCTCGCCGCCGGCGCCTTCACTTGCCCAACTTTTGCCGCCTCGGACTGGCCAATATCCGGCCCTTCGAGGGACTGCCTCCGCATCCGGCGCCCTGCGGCGCCTACGGACGCGCCGCGCTGGCTTCTCCCGGAAAAGACACCACCACGGGGCATTGGGAGATGGCCGGCATTCATCTGGCCCAGCCCTTTCCTCTTTACCCGCGCGGCTTCCCCCGTCAGATCATGGAGGAGTTCGAAAACCGCATCGGACGCGGCACTCTGGGAAACAAGGCCGCCTCCGGCACCGAGATCATCCAGGAACTGGGCCAAGAGCACATGCGCACCGGCTCCCCTATTGTTTACACCTCTGCCGATAGCGTGTTTCAGGTGGCGGCGCACGAGGAAGTGATTCCTCTGTTCGAGCTTTATAAGATTTGCGAAATCGCCCGCGCCATCTTGCGCGGTCCCCACCAAGTCGGCCGCGTCATCGCCCGCCCCTTTACAGGCCAGCCTGGCGCTTTTACCCGCACCGCCAATCGCCACGACTACGCCGTCCCTCCTCCGAAGGGAATGCTGCTCGACCGGCTGGCCGAGCGCGGCGTCGAAATCTTCAGCGTGGGCAAAATCTTTGATGTTTTTTTGGGGCGCGGCATTCGTGAAATGGAAAAGTCCAAGGACAACGCCGACGGCATGCGGAAAACCCTCGAGGCCATGGAAAGGCTGGACGCCGGTTTGATTTTCGTCAACCTCGTGGATTTCGATCAGCTCTACGGCCATCGCAACGAGGTCGAAGGATACGCGCGCGCCCTGGAGGAAGTAGACGCCTGGCTGCCCGTCTTTGAGGACCGGCTGCGAGACGGCGATCTCGCCATTCTGACGGCCGATCACGGCTGCGATCCCACCACGCCCTCCACCGATCACAGCCGCGAATACGTCCCGCTTCTGGCGTTCGGAAAGCGCGCCCGCCAAAACGTGAACTTGGGCTTGCGGCCCACTCTCTCCGATATTGGACAAACCGTCGCGGAGAACTTCGGCGCGCGCATTGAAAAGGGCGAAAGCTTTCTCCGCCGGCTCGTCTAGCTCGAAAGGGCTGCGCCCATCGGGCGTTACAATGAAATCACGTGAAGACCTTTTATATAGAGACCTTCGGGTGCCAGATGAACGCCCACGACTCGGAAAAAGTGGTGGGGACTCTGCTGGCGCAAGGTTACAGTCAAGTCGCCGCGCCCGAACAAGCCGATCTGGTCTTCTACAACACCTGCAGCATTCGCGACAAAGCCGAGCAAAAGGTTTTTTCCCGTCTCCAGCAGTTCAAGAAAGAGAGTGGCAAGGGCAAAACGTTTGCGGTGCTGGGCTGCGTGGCGCAGCAGGAAGGCGAGCGGATCTTCGAAAAGGCTCCGCATGTGAGCCTGGTGTGCGGTTCGGCAAGCTACGCAAAGTTGCCCCAACTGCTGGTGCAGTTGGATAGCGGCGGCCGGCGCGTGACCGGTCTCGATCTGGATGCGGAACAGGCCTTTGAAACGTCCCTCACCCGGCGCGGCAACCCCCACCGCGCTTACATTACCATCATCGAAGGCTGCGATAAGTCCTGCGCCTACTGCGTGGTGCCGTTCACCCGCGGACCGGAGCGCAGCCGCGCGTGCGAATCTGTCTTGCGCGAGGCCGCCGAATTGGCCGCGGCCGGATATACGGAGATTCAACTGCTCGGGCAAAACGTCAACAGCTATCGCGATCCGTCGCCGGCGGGGTGGGACTTCGCGACGCTGCTCGATCGAGTGGGCCGGGTTCCTGGAATCCGCCGGGTTCGCTTCACTACTTCGCATCCGCGCGATTTCGTCCGCGAAATCGTGGACGCTATCGACGCCAACCCGGTGCTGTGCAATCACGTGCATCTGCCCGTGCAATCCGGCTCCACGCGGATTTTGGAGAGCATGCGGCGCCTCTATACCCGCGAACAATACATGAACCGCATTGCCTGGATTAAGGCGGCGCGCCGGCCGATCGCGATCACCACCGACATCATCGTGGGATTTCCGGGCGAGACGGAGCAGGATTTTGAGCAAACTCTGGCGCTGCTCGATGAGGTCGGTTACGATTCGATATTCAGCTTCAAATACTCGCCTCGGCCCAATACGCCCGCCCTGCAACTGCGAGACCAGGTCCAAGAGGAAGACAAAAGCCGGCGCCTCTCCATTCTTCAGGAGAAGCAAAGGCAGATCCAGATCCGCCTAAACGAGCAAGAACTGGGCAAGGTGGAAGAATGTCTGGTGGAAGGATTCAACCGCGCCACCGGGCAATGGATCGGGCGAACATCGCGGAATAAGACGCTGAATTTTCTCTATCCCGGCGGCGCGGAGGATCTTGCGGGAAAGTACGTGCTAGCGCGGGTGACGCGCGCCGGCCCTAATTCGCTGGCGGGCGAGTACGTCAATTGAGAGTGGCGGTTTTTTCCGGGAGGACGGAAATGGAAGTAGAGATGAAAATCCGGGGATTGATGATGGACCCCGTCACCAACAATCCAATCGTTGTTCTGAAGGATGTCAACGGAACCGCCATTCTGCCGATCTGGGTAGGCATTTACGAGGCCAACGCCATCGCTTTGGAGATCGAAAAGGTCGCCACGCCCCGTCCCATGACGCATGACTTGATACGCAATCTGCTGTTCGGCCTCGGGGCGGGGGTGAAGAAAGTGGTTGTCAGCGAGCTGAAGGAAGACACCTTCTACGCCGTCATTTGGCTGGAGCGGAACGGCGAAATGATCAGCGTCGATTCGCGCCCCAGCGACGCCTTGGCCGTGGCGCTTCGCCTGGATTGCCCCATCTTCGTGGAAGACGCCGTGTTGAAGAATTCCAAGGACGCCACCGCCCTGGCCGAGGCGGGCAACAATCAGGAGCTCCGCAAGTGGCTGGAGAACCTCAGCGATGAGGACCTCGGCCGCTACAAAATGTAGAGCGGCGGAGCTTTCGCCTGCTACCATAAACGTAAACTTTGCGAAACGTCATCATCGTAGGATCCGGCTGCGCCGGCAACACCGCGGCCGTGTATGCGGCCCGCGCGGGACTAAATCCTTTGGTGGTCATCGGCCATGAGCCTGGCGGCCAGCTTTCCATCACCACCGAGGTCGAAAACTTCCCCGGTTTTCCGGAAGGAATTCAGGGCCCTGACTTAGTCGAAAACATCAAAAAACAGGCCCAGCGATTCGGCGCCGAGTACATGTGGGGCTCGGTGGCCGAAGCCGATCTCTCCGGCCGACCTTTCCGCCTGAATATCGACGGCGTGTGGGAGGAGGCGCGAACCGTGATTATCGCTAGCGGCGCCTCGGCCCGTTGGCTCGGTCTGGAGAACGAGCAAAAACTGATCGGCCGCGGCGTCAGTTCCTGCGCCACTTGCGACGGTCCCTTCTATCGCGATAACAAAGTCATGGTCGTGGGAGGAGGCGACTCGGCCATGGAAGAGGCGAACTTCCTCACCCGCTTCGCCTCCGAGGTCACCCTAGTGCACCGCCGGGATCAATTCCGCGCCTCGAAGATCATGCTCGACCGCGCGCGCGCCAATCCGAAAATCACATTTGTGCCGAACACGGTCGTGGAAGACATTTTCGACGTCGCGGACCAGCGGGTCACTGGCGTCAGGCTTCGGAACGTCGTCACGGGAGCCGTCTGGGAACAGGAGGTCGAAGGGTTCTTCGTTGCGATCGGGCATATCCCCAACACCAAGGCTTTCGCCGGTCAGATCGAGCTCGATCAAGACGGCTACATCGTTTCAAAAGGCGGCCCCAGAACCAATATCCCGGGCGTTTTTCACGCTGGCGACGTTCAGGACCGCACCTACCGCCAGGCGGTGACCGCGGCCGGCATGGGCTGCATGGCGGCCATCGAGGCGGAGCGGTTCTTGGAAGCCGAAGGCCACTAGCTCCGCTTCGTCCCGGCGCCGCTTCCCTTTCATGGGATCTTCAGTTCCCCGCGCTATATTGGCGGGGATGAAACAACCCATTTGCGGTCTGTTAGCCTTTGCGGCCCTCGCCCCTGCACAGGCCGTGACGCCGCCGTCTGTGGAGGGGGCCTGGGGAATCGCCCGCCGCGGGCCTGTTCAGGCCGGCGCGACTGTGGCGCAGGAGACGCCACGATCGCCGCAAGCGGCTCCCGTGACTCTCACTTTGAAAGACGCGCTGGCGCTGGCCGAGAGAAACGAGCCTCAGCTCCTGGCTCGCCTGAGCGACGCGCGCATCGCTCACGAAGACGCTCGCCAGGCTCGCGAAACTCGCTACCCCTCTTTCGGCGTTCGATCGGAGTTCTTGAATACTCAAGGAAATGGCGTGCTTCCCACCAGCCGGTATGTCACCGCCGACGGCGTGCACGTCTATCGTGAATGGGCCACCATGCACCAGGACCTCAATGCCGGAATCTTCACCGGCTCGGGCGTGAAGCGGGCCGACGAAGCCGAGCTAGTCGCACAGGCCAAAGTGGAGATTGCGCGGCGCGGCCTCGGCGCCACCGTGACCAAGGCCTACTATGCCCTGCTGCTGGCCCAGCGCAGATATGCAACGTTTCAGCAAGCCCTCGACGAAGCTCAGCGTTTCGTGACCATCAGTCAGAACCTGGAACGCGGCGGCGAAGTGGCCCACAGCGACGTTGTGAAGTCCCAGCTTCAGCAGAATTCGCAGACCCAGGTGCTGAGGGAGGCGGAGCTCGCCATGGAGGCCGCGCGCCTCGAACTCGCCGTGCTCCTGTATCGCGATTTCAACGAGAACTTCCAAATCGTCGACGATCTGAATCTGGCTCCCGCTCTTCCGCCGCTCTCCGAGGTTCAAGTCATGGCCGCCCGCAACAACCCGGACGTTCGCGCGGCGATCGGCGCGTTGCGAGGGGCGGAAACCGATGTCAAGATCGCACGTCAAGCCTTCCTGCCCTCCCTTTCGCTGGATCTCGTTTACGGATTGGAAGCCAACGCCATCGCGCTGCGCAGCGTGTATGTCGCCAACCCGGAGAAGGGCCCCGTGCCGACTTTGGGTTACTTTCTAGACGCCAACCTCACGATTCCGGTCTGGGACTGGGGTTCGCGCAGAAGCAGAGTGCGGCAAGCGGAGTTGAGACGGGAGCAGGCCAACGTGGAACTCAGCTCCACGCAGCGGGAATTGGTGAAGAATCTGGACGCCGCTTACCGCGAGGCGCAAACCGCCCGGGATCAGCGTGACCTGCTACGTCAGGCGGCAGACCTCGCATCGGAGAACCTGCGGCTTAACAACCTGCGATATCAGGCCGGCGAGGCGACGGTGCTGGAAATCGTGGACGCTCAAAATAGCCTGATCCAAGCCCGAACCAGCCTTGACGATGGGGAAGTGCGTTACCGGGTGGCGATCGCAAATCTCCAGGCTTTGACGGGACCCTTCTGATTCGCAAGCGGCGCCGCGCCGCTTGCCCCAAGCTTGCTCCGGGCGCTTAACTTCCCGCCTGGCGCAGGCGCGCGGCGGCCATCTCCGGCGTCAAGTCCCGCTGCGCGCCCGCCAGCAGCTCGAAACCCACCATAAACTTGCGGACGGAGGCCGAGCGCAACAAGGGAGGATAGAAATGCGCATGAAAGTGCCAAAAGCGATTGCGGGTTCGCGCCGGAGCGGGATGAAATCCCATGGTGTAAGGAAAGGGAATCCCGAAAAGCGCGTCGTACCGGCGGGTGAGAGCTTGAAGAATCCCCGCCAGATCCCGGCGCTCGGCCGGCTGCATGCTTTCGAAGGAAGCGAAATGGCGCTTGGGGATCACCAAAGTTTCAAATGGCCATACGGCCCAAAACGGCGCCAGGGCGGCAAACGATCCGTTTTCACAGATCATGCGTTCGCCGCCGCGCTCGGCGCGCGCATAGCAGCACAGCAGGCAGGCGCCGGAACGCTCCCAATATCTTCTCTGGCCGCCGTCCTCCTTGGCGACTTCGTCAGGAATGCGCTCGGTGGCCCAGAGCTGGCCGTGAGGATGCGGATTGCTCGCCCCCATAACCGCGCCGCGGTTTTCGAAAATTTGCACGTAGCTCACCCAGGGGATCGCTTCCAGTTGGATCTGCTGATCGCGCCAGACATCGACCACGCGCTCCAGCGCTTCAAGGTTCATGCGCGAAATGGTCAGATCGTGCCGGGGTGAAAAGCAAACGACGCGGCAAAACCCGCGCTCGCTTTCCGCCACCAGCAACCCCTTTTCGTCCATCGCATGCGAAGCAGTGTCGGGCGCGAGAGCCGGAAAGTCGTTGTCGAAAACGTAGGTGGAGGCGTATTCGGGGTTCCGGGCGCCTCCGGCCCGCGCATTTCCCGGACACAAGTAACAGGAAGGATCATATTCGAGTTCGCGCAAGGCTTCCACGGACTCGACTTGGCCTTGCCACGGACGCGCCGCTCGCTGTGGCGACACCAGCACCCATTGGAGGGCGAGCGGATTCCAGCGGCGGTGCGGGGCCTGCATCCATTCAAGCATGGGATCTTAGAGAACCGCTCCACAAACCGGAGCGGGCAGGCTCCGGCGGCGGTTTCTTCAACTGTACCGAAGCGGACGCCCGCCTCCGCGCGGCTAGAGGCGCACCTCGCCGGCTCCCTCCGCGGCGCGGCATATATGCACCTGCCCGCGAATGCCCGTCCTTTGGAAATAGCGCTCGGAAATATCGCGGGCGAAGGCGTCGGCTCGCCCGGCATCCACCAGAGCCAGGGCGCACCCTCCGAATCCGCCGCCCATCATTCGCGCTCCGTAGACTCCCTCCATGGCGGAAGCCGAATCCACCATAACGTTCAATTCTTCACAACTCACCTGGTAATCGTCGCGGAGGCTGATGTGAGAAGCTTCCATCCGTTTTCCCAGCTTTCCGAGATCGCCGCGCTCCAAAGCCTCGGCGGCGGCTAGCACGCGGGCGTTTTCGGTCACTACATGACGGCAGCGCCGAAAGACCAGCGGATCGATTGCCGAACAGAACTCCGCCAGACGATCTGGCGTAAGGTCCCGGAGGGCTCGAAGCCCCGGAAGGAAGCGAGACAGCGCCCGCACGCCCGCCTCGCATTCTTCTCGCCTGCGATTGTATTCGCCCGCGGCCAGCGCATGCCTCACCATGGTGTTGCAAACGGCCAGCCTGACTTCTGGGGGAAAAGCCAGTTGGCGAGCCTCGAGCGACCGGCAATCCAGGAGCATGGCGTGATTCGCACGGGCCAGACAGGCGGCAAATTGATCCATGACGCCACAGCGCACCCCGGCGAACTCGTTTTCGGCTCGCTGGCACAGCAGCGCGATTTCGGCGGGATTCATCGAGACGCCGGAGTGCGCCAGCAGCGCGAAGGCGGCGGCGACTTCCAGCGCGGCCGACGAACTCAAGCCGGCGCCCAGCGGAACTCCGCCTCGTATCAGGAGATTGGCAGCCGGAATCGGGCCCGCGGCGCGGTCAATACAGACCGCCACGCCGCGGACATAATCGCTCCAATGACCGCGCCGCAAAGGCCCGCTGTCGTCCAGATCGAACGTCACCGTCTCCGGAATATTTTCGGAGTGAACCGTGATCCGGCGGCCGGGCGCGGGCGCGATCGCCACGTAGGTGGCGAGCTGAATCGCGGCAGGCATGACCCATCCTTCGTTGTAATCGGTGTGCTCGCCAATCAGGTTTACCCGGCCCGGCGCGCGGAAGATTTTCGGAATCGCGCCGAATTTCTCCCGAAATCGCAACGCAAGCGCTATCGCGGCATCCATTCGCTCCTACTTTACTCCGCCGGGCGACGCTTCAAGCGGACTTCAGCGCAGGCGTAAGAGAACGACGCCGTGGCCAGGCACTTCCACGGAATACTCCGGCCCGCTCCCGTTCTGCCCCGCGTGGCGCCACAAATCGCGAATCTGAGAAGGAGTCTTCGCGATTCCGACACGCTTCCATGCAAACGCCACCCGGGCGCTTTCGGAAGCCCGGTTGAACACGGCGAGTGCGACGTCGCCGTCGGCGAGTTCGCGGGACCAGACCTCTTGTCGGCCCGATCGCCAGACGCGTTTAGGCGGGCGGGCGGCCTGGTCCTGATCGATCGCGATGACGTCGCGATTCGTCAGAATGTCGCGGATGGAAGCGGGCATATTTCGCACGTCGTTGCCGGCAATCAGGGGCGCGGCGAGCATAGACCATAGAGTCATGTGGGTCCGGTATTCCACATCCGTCATATGGCCGTTGCCGACTTCGAGCATATCCGGGTCGTTCCAGTGTCCCGGCCGCGAGTAGGGAGCCAGTTCGATCTGAGCGAAGCCGATGCGGCTGACGGAATCCCAGGAATCGCTAATATCGCCTCCGGTGCGCCAAAGATTGCCGCCCGCCTCCGGTCCCCATTTCCAGACGCCGCCGACGCCGTACTGGCATAGACTGAAAACGATGGGCCGGCCGGTGGCGAGCAGCGCGTCTCCCATCTTCTGATACACGGCCTGCATCTCGGAGTCTTTGTAGACCGTGAACGCGCCACACCAGTCGTACTTCACATAATCGACGCCCCAGGCCGCGTAGGTTCGCGCGTCTTGCTCCTCGTGGCCATAGCTGCCTTCGTAGCCCTCGCAGGTGTCGGGTCCGGGCGAGGAGTAGATGCCGAGCTTTAAACCCTCGGAGTGGACGTAATCCGCCAGAGCCTTCATATCGGGAAATTTTGAGTTGGGATGGATGCTGCCGCCGGAGTCGCGCTCACCCTCCCAGGTATCGTCGATGT
The DNA here is from genome assembly GCA_035293905.1 of Bryobacteraceae bacterium. Taxonomy (GTDB): domain Bacteria; phylum Acidobacteriota; class Terriglobia; order Bryobacterales; family Bryobacteraceae; genus Palsa-187. Next base: position 18,808 of record DATGLY010000131.1, on the reverse strand, counting down.
TGACGTAGACATAGCCGGCGTCTCGCATGCCGTTGCTCGCCATGGCGGCGGCGATTTCGCGAACCGTCGCGTCGTCGATGCGGTTGGCGAATTTGTTCCAACTATTCCATCCCATGGGCGGCGTCCGAGCTAGACCGTTATCGCGCACGGGGTGCACAGACGGAGGCTCGATTCGGGCGGGAAGATCGCCTTCGCCCGGCGGCGCACGGCGGGCGATCAAAGGTAGGTCCGGCCCGAAGCCGGAAATCTTCGTTAGATGCAGTTCGTCTCCCGCGAGCGTGCCTCGATAAGCAACGCGCCGCTCGCCCCAGCTCAGCGGCATTGCCGCGGCGATGGTGAAATTCTCTGGACCGCCTGCGCTTGCGGTAATGGAAAACAAGTGCAGAGTCCATCGAATCGTGCCGGTAATGCGGCCGCCTTGCTGTTGAAGATGAAAATAGGTCCGCTGCGCCGTGCCGTCGCCGTTGGGAGTAACGGCCAGCCAGTTGCCCGTCAGGCCGGACGCAGCGGATATTCCGGCCATTAAACAAAATAAAAGGAGGGATTTCATCGATACTGCCGAGGATTTAAAAACTGCTCTTCTTCCACTTTAGCTTGCCGCATTGGCGGCAATCTGGATGCCCCGGCAGGCGTTGCTATCCCTCGCCGCCCACAAAATCCACTTTCTGATGCGAGAAGCGCGCGTGCCAGGCTCACTGGAGCGGGTCTGACAAAGCAGGCTCCGCCGCTGGTCTTGAAGGAGGACGTGCCGCCGCCGGCGCGGACGGAGCAGAAGCCGGCGCGGATAACGCGGCGGGAGCGACCGCTTTTGTAACCAGAGGCGGATGAGGCTGCGTGAAGTGCTGCGGCTCCGCTTTTTGGATAACAGGCAGGAAGGCGGGCGTCAGATCGTTCAAAACCTGAACCGCCAGCGCGCTGGTGAAGTTGTAACTGGCGGATTGCTTGCCAGGGACGAACGCGAGTACGGTTCCGAAAAACCGGTCGCCGATGAAAAAGGCGAACGCCGCGGTGCGATTGACGGGGTGCGTACCCAGCAGCCCCCCGTTCTTCGCGTAGATGTGGAATTCGTTGTCTCCCGTTCCGGTTTTACCGCCGATTGGAAGGACGGTTCCGTCGGGAAGCTTGATTCCGTCATGAGCCCTGCGGCCGGTTCCGTTCTGCACGACCCCGAGCATTTCCTGGCGCACTAACCGCGCGATTTCGGGGCGCAGCACCTGCTTGCCGGGCGCCACCCGGCGCGCGAAGACCGTCTCCCATGGCGATCCGGGCCCAAAGTGGAGTTGCTCGATGCGTTCGGTGGGGTAAAGCATGCCGTCATTCAACACGATGCCGACCAGTTTCGCCAGGGCGGCGGGGGTATCTCCAGACACTCCGATGGCTGTCGCGTAGGAGGGCACCAGCGAATCGAACGGATACCCAAGCCGTTGCCAGGCGCGGTGGATTTCCGCAAAAGAATCCATTTCGAGTAACGTCTCGATGCGCTTGTCTTGACCGTGCCGGTGATTCGGCTTCCAGAGCCACCGATACACAAGCTGACGCTCATTCGAGCTGTTGGCATAGACGTCGGCCAGGCTCGCCTGGGGATGATGCTGGCGGTAATTCAACAGCCACAACTCCAACGGGTGGACGCGAGCCAGGTATCCCCGGTCCTGCAAATCGAACTTGTCGGGACCATACTTTTCGTAAAGGCCGCTCCATTTTTTTTGCGCCAGTTCCTGAGCGGAAAAATGAGCGGAGAGGAATGCATTCAGCTTGTCAGGTCCATCTTCGGGCCGCACTGAGCGATAGATCACCGCCAGACGCAGCGGGCTTACCACAGGCAGGCCGGCAATCAGCGTCTTTAGAGCTTCATCGGGCGTCTGGCCCTGGTACTTCTCATAGAAGCGCTTGAGGAACTCGCGGCCCTCGAAATCGGCAAAGCGGGCGAGATACCGGGCCCGCGCCGGGTCGTCCGGGTTGGTGAGCACGTCGGGAGAGGCGCCCGGCACTCGGTAGCGGTAATAGTGCTCTATATCCCGAAGCAGCCGGATGAACGCCAGGTTGACGGAGTGCTGGAAGGCGCTGCTTACGGTGAACATCTGGTAGTTCTCCGACGACTCGAAGTTGGCGAAGGAGTGCAGGCCCCCGGCAGTAAAGAAGGCTTCGCCTGGATTGCCCGAGTAGCTTCGCTGGAGCGCCGCCTCGAGCATCGGCTCCAAGCCTTTATCCTTAGCCGAGGACAGATAAGAAACCGCCCAGGCCGTAAGCGCGTCCCCCTGCAGAATTGGCTCTCTTTTCAGTTGCTCGGGAGACATTACAGAGTATCTGTCATGCAGCCAAGAGACGATTTCCAGATAGTGAACGAGCGTCCGCAACTTCGCCGTCGATCCCAATTGCAGCCGGGTTCCCTGATTTATGTCAAGCGGCTGATCGAAATTGTCGGTCTGGACCCGCAACTGGTTCACGCCGTCGTTTTGCTCATATAGGGTCACGCTATAAATTACGGATTTCGGGTTGCCGCTGTCCAGCAATTGATACTGGTTGAGGTTAGCGGCTGCAACGTTGGCCGGATCCGACAAACCCACCAAAAACTGAGTCGCAGCGTCTTGCGCTTTCTTATTCAGAGTGGTTTTCACGTCCAGATCGAGGCGGTCCAGCGCATAAGTATTGTCCAGCCCCATCAGACCCAGCAGCGTGGAGCGGATCGCATCCGGAGCCTTGTTGGAAACGAAGCTGGCGGCGGGCTTGATCGCCTCGGGCCGGGGTTGCAGATCGGCTCGTAGCGCCCGATCGCGCAACTGGGGGGAAATGACGCCGCTGGCCGCTAGCGCGCGCAGATAGCGGTCGGTTTGAACTTTCAGTTGATCGGGATGCCGAACCAGATACCAGCCGGGAGCGCGGAGCGCGAGGAACAAGGAAAGAACCTGGCGGTACGCGGTAGCGCGCTCCTGGCTGGCGCGCTCATCGAGGCTCGATTCATCGGCCGATAAGAGCTCGTTAACCCTGGTGAAATCGGCGCGGTACCAGGCCTTGAGCCCGTCGCCGAGGCCGAGCACCTCGCCCTGACTGGGAGTGGCGGCCAGCGGTATCGAGTTGAGATAGTCCCGAATGATGCGCCTTTGGGCCGGGCGCGTATCGATCCCGTCCAGATAGGAGCGCAGAGAGGCGGACGCCATCTGGCGCACCTTCTCCGTCACCGAGCCCGTCCGGCCGCTGGGGGAATGACGCATTTTTTCAAGCTGAGTGGCGAGGGTGCTGCCGCCGACGATCGGATAGCTTCGATTCACGGCGTGGATCGCCAGATCGATGGTGGCCCTGCCCATGCGAGCCCATTCGATGGCTGGATTCCGCTGGGGATGCGATTCGTCTAATAATTTACGATTCTCAATAAATAGCAGGGTATTTACCACCAGCGGCGGAATGGCGCGATACTCCGGATAGACTCTGGCGGGAAAAAGAGCCTGGAATAGGGGAACGCCTTCAGCGTCCTCGATGCTCAGCCCCGCCTGGGCCTTTTCGTGATAAATCCCAGAAAGGCCGACTAAGCCAAATATTCGCGCCAGTTGCGGCGTTCGGGCTTGTTGGGTTATTTCGTATCCATTTTGTTTCAGCCGGGTTGCAAAATCACGCAAACTCGAAAACCCAAGCCGCTCGTCATAGGGGCCGCCGCTTGGCCGCTCCAGGCCAGAAGCGGGACCTGGCTGGACGTAAAACCGCAAGTGGCGGTCAATGCTGGCGAATAAACGCGATTCGATCGGCGCGGAGCGCATCTCGATCCCTGCGATGGCCGCAAGGCAGGCCAACGACACCGCCGCCATAATCCAGCGCTGGCGGTGCTGGTTCCAGGCTCGTGATAGGGTCTTGGGTGCAAAATACTTCCACCACTCCGAAGTGTCGACATGAGAGGGATTCATTGAGCCTCGAAAATCTAACGGGCGCTCGCCGGCTGGCGCTCCCGATGGGACACGTGGGGAGCCGCCGTTGCCGCGGCTATAAATTAGATGTGGACATCATCGGGAGAGTTTCTGAATCTGAAACGGGCGCGAGCGGGTGCGGAAATTGGCGCCGCGATGGAAGGCCGGCGGCGCGCCTGCGGAGCTCTACAACGGAAATTTCATCGAAGAATGCCCGTGTGCCCCAGCGAATAGCGGCCGGGCTGAGGGTAAACGCACAAGCCGTGGGGCCCTTTGCCGACGGGAATGCGCGCCAACAAGCGACCCTCGGCGGTGTTGAACGCATAGACTTCGCGGTTGTACCTTCCGGACAGCCAAAGAGTCTTCCCGTCCGCGGAGACCCCCCCCATATCCGGGCTTCCGCCGCCGGGAATGATCCACTTCTGAACGGCCTTGCCTTCGGCCAGGTTGATCACCGAAACGGAGCCTTCATCCCGATTAGAGCAATATAAAAGTTTGGAGTCGCGGCTGAAATAAAGGCCATGCGCTCCGCGCCCGGTGGGAATAAAACCGATGCTCGCGAATTTATCGCCGTCAATCACATGTACGCCATCAGCCAACATGTCCGCGACGTAAAAAACCTTGCCATCCGGAGAAACTCTCACGTCTTGCGGCATGGAGCCGCTGGGCGCATGCTTCAGTTCGTAGCCGCGCCTGCCTCCATGGCTCGCCGCGGCATGCGTCATCGCGGCGGACTCCAGCCTGGCTCCGCCGTCCCGCAACCGGCCTAGCGCCAGCGCGCCAACGACCGCTTTTCTGGCGACATCCAGCTTCAGCAAGGTTCCCGAAAACTCGCAGCTCCCGATGAGATATCGTCCGTCCCCTGAGAAGTCCAGGTGATCGATCCCGCGGCAGGGGACCGAAACCGATTCGACGAGCGCCATGCTGGCTGGATCGCGAAAATCCAGGCGATGAACCCGTTCGGCCACGACGATCGCGTATTTGCCGTCCGGCGTGTAGTACATGTTGTAAGGATCTTTGACCGGAACCGTGTCTTGCTTCTGGACGCTAGCCGGATCGATTCTGGTCAGAGTGTCGCTGAGATCGTTCAGGACCCACAGGGTTTTCAGATCGTAAGACGGAGTGACGTGCTGGGGCTGGCGTCCAACCTTGAAATGACCCACAATTTGAAACGTATGCGGATCGATCACATCCACCGTATTACTGCCGCTATTGGGAACGTAAACTCGTTCCGGAAAGCCTTTTACGGCAGGGGAAAGATTCCCAGGGCGGGCTTCCGAATAGATGTCGTTTGGATTTAGCACGCGCGGCATGCCGGGTAGCGTCTCGAATTCGCCGCTTCTCGCCACAAAGACAGCGGAGGCAAGAAAAAATGGGAAACGCAGCAGCCTTTTCTGAAGGATTCGTCCGACCCAACCCGTCATATTGGTGGCCCCTCTTCTTCATCATGCCGCACAACAGAAGAGATTCCCAGCGCTATGGAGGGCGATGAACGTCACGCGGCGCGGATTTAGAATCTTTCGCGGCGGAAACCCCAAAGCGATCGGAGCATGGAAACCGGCCGTTCACGCTTGCGCGACTCGAGCCAGAGTCGGATAATCTGTGTAGCCCTTGGCGCCGCCGCCGTAAAATGTAGTGGGGTCGGGAGTATTCAACGGCGCGCCCAACTGAATGCGCTCGGCCAGATCGGGATTCGCCAGAGAGAGCTTCGCCACCGTGATGACGTCGGCTAGGCCATTTTCGAGGTCGGCGATCCGGGTGGGGATGTCGGCCTGGCCGCGGGTGAGGAACAGCACGCCCGGCCAGGTGGCTCGAATCATCCGCAACACGGCTTCATCTCCGACGTGATTCACGTGAAGATAAGCGAGCTTGAGCCGCCCGAGCTCCCGCACCAGCGGCTCATACACCGCCAGGGGATCGGCTTCAACAATGTCGTTGAACGTGTTGCCGGGCGCGATGCGGATGCCCGTCCGGCCCGGACCGATCTCGTCCGCCACGGCGGCCGCCACCTCGATGGCGAAGCGAATCCGGTTTTGGATCGAACCGCCGTATTGGTCGGTCCGCCGGTTTGCATTGTCAGAAAGAAACTGGTGCACGATGTAGCCGTTGGCTCCATGGATCTCGACGCCGTCGGCGCCGGCTTTCATGGCGGACGCCGCGGCGTGGCGGAAGTCGCGTATGGTTTGGGCGATTTCATCGGCGCTCAGCGCGCGCGGCGTGGGAACGTCCTGTAATCCGGCGGGTGTGACCATCTTCACTTTGGGTTGCACGGCGGAGGGGCCCACGGGCAAACGATGATGCGGCGTGTTATCCGGGTGCCCGATTCGTCCGCAATGCATGAACTGAACGACGATCTGCCCGCCGGCGGCATGAACCGCGTCGGTGACTTTGCGCCAACCTGCAATTTGGGCTTCGTTATACAGTCCGGGAGTCAGCATGTATCCTTGCCCGTCTTCCGACGGCTGAGTTCCCTCGCTGATGATCAACGCCATGGATGCGCGCTGCGCATAGTACTCGGCGTTGATCTCGGTGGGCGCCCCCTCCGGCGTCGATCGGTTTCTGGTCATGGGCGCCATCGCCAGGCGATGCTTCAAGCGAAGCTCTCCAGCCTGGATGGGCCGCCAAAGCAAGTCACTCATCTTTCGCTCCTGGTGTACATGGACCAAGTATAAATAGACCGGAATCGCCGGTGCGGGCAAGCTGCCTTCGCCCAATGGCGCGCGAGATCTGCGTCTATTCGGGCGAGGCCTGTTTGCGGGCGCCGCCGCTCGGCAGCCGGAAAGCCATGAACTGCGCCTGCGGGCGTCCGTTGATGTTGCCGCCGACGGCGATGACGATGTACTGCGCCCCATTCACCATATATGTCATCGGACCGCCGGTGGCTGGCGCCGGCATGTACACCGCGCCAGCATCCTGCCCCGTGGCCTTGTCGTAGGCTCGAAGCATCGCGCCTTTGCGTCCGTCGGCCAGGGTCACCACGCCTTTCTCTCCCGCGATGACCAGCGTCTTGGTCACCAGCGTGATCGCCGCGCCGCCACGCCCGGTGCGCGGAATCGTCAGACCCTTCAAAGCCGGGTGATTGCGAACGTTGTCGGGCGTGTCGCCGTGCGGGACATGCCAGAGAATTGTGCCCGTCTTCAGATCGATCGCGGTGATCTGGGAATAGGGCGGCTTCACTAAGGGCAGACCTTCGACGGTCAGCGCTCCCTGTGCGCCCGGCGCGCGCCCGGAAATATATCCGACGTCGGAACGGGTCCCCGAGGGCACCAAGCCCATGCCGATGATGCCGTGACTGGAGCCCACATAGACAATGCCGGTTTCCGGGTCGATCGAGCCGCCCATCCAGTTGGAGCCGGAGAGCGAGGAAACCAGCGTCGCCCAGGGACCTTCCGCTTTGCTCACCACAGGCGGCGTAAAGATCGGGCCCATCTTATAATGCTTCACGATCTCGAGCGCCTCTTTGTGCAGCTCGGGAGTGAAGTCGATCAGGTCGCTTTCACCGACGCCTTGAATCTCGTAGGGAGGAGGAGCGGTGGGAAAGGGTTGCGTGGGGGAATACCACTCGCCCGGGACGTCGCCCTTCTCCACAGGACGCTCCTCGATAGGCCAGACCGGTTCGCCGGTTTCCCGATTGAATACATACAGGAAGGCTTGCTTGCTCGGCTGCGCCACCACCGGGACCCGCCGGCCCTTGATCTGGACATCGGCGAGGATCGGCGGCGAAGGGTTGTCGTGATCCCAGATTCCGTGATGCACGTATTGGAAATGCCAGAGGCGCTGGCCCGTCTCCAGGTCCAAGGCAACCAGGCTTTCTCCGAACAAGTTATTTCCGGGCCGCGGTCCGCCATAGAAGTCGCCGGTTGGCTCCTCGACTCCGATATACACCACTCCGCGCGCTTCGTCGATCGAGGACTGTCCCCAAGCGCCCGTATTGCCCGTGTAAGACCAGGAGTCGGCGAGCCAGGTATCGAATCCCACTTCGCCCGGCTTCGGAACGGTATGGAAGATCCACTTGCGCTTGCCCGTGCGAACGTCGTAGCCGCGCACATATCCTTTGACGTTAGTCTTGCTGGTGGGAACTCCGCCCGGCTTGTGCGCGGCTCCCACCACAATGGTGTTCCGGCCGATCATGGGGGTGGCATGAATGCCGATTTCGCTGCTCATGGGATCGATTTCCTGGTCGTCATCCTGTTTAAGATCCACCACGCCGTCCACGCCGAAGCTGGGTATGCGGTTGCCGGTTTTTGCGTCCAGTTCGACCATGCGATACCCGGTCGTGAAGTATACGATCCGTTTGTCGGAGCCATCCGCCCAGTACGCCAGCCCGCGGCCGGAAAGACGGCGGGGCGAAACCTCGGCGCGCTTGCCTTCGTCTTCGCGGTGGATCCACAGCAGCTCCCCGTTGGCGGCGTTGAGCGCGATCACATCGCGCCGGTCCCCGGCCGTCGAGTAGAGCACGCCGTCGATCACCAACGGGGTAGCCTCCAGATTGGTTTCCGGCGCCGGGCCGAGATTGGCGGTGCTGAAGGTCCAGGCTACTTCGAGCTTGGAAAAATTGCCGGCGTCGATCTGGCTTAGCGGCGAATAGCGGGTGTTTCCGGCATCGCCGCCATAAGAAGTCCAGTTCCCGTCAACGGCTCCCTGCTGGGTCTTGGCGGGGACAACTAAAAGAAAGACAAACGCGGCCGAACCACTAAGGAACGGGACCAGGTTTAAAAATCGCTTGGTTTTGTGCGGCGGCATGGTGGTTTCCTCCCTGCATTCGGAAAGTGAACGAGACGACAGCAAAAGCATACACCATCGCTATCGCTCCAAGAGAGGTCCCGCCCCTGCCCGCCTTAGGCGTTTTTCTTCACCGAGGCGATGCGCATTCCATAGAACGAGCGCCACACGAAGAACAGAGAAATCGCCAGGAACACCACCGCCAATCCGGTCGAGAGGCCGGGACCTTGCTTGGCGGTAAGCGAGACGGCCAAAGAGACGGCCAGCAGGCCGAATAGCGTCGTGAACTTAATGATCGGATTCAGAGCGACCGACGAGGTGTCCTTGAACGGATCGCCAACGGTGTCGCCGACGACTGTGGCGTCATGCAGCGGCGTGCCTTTCGCCTTCATATCCACTTCCACGATCTTCTTGGCGTTATCCCAGGCTCCGCCGGCGTTCGCCATGAATATGGCCTGATACAAACCGAACAGCGCAATGGAAATCAGGTAACCGATGAAATAGAACGGTTCGAAGAAGGCGAATGCGAGGGTGGCGAAGAACACCGTCAGGAAGATGTTGAACATGCCGCGTTGCGCGTATTGGGTGCAAATCTCCACGACTTTCTTTGAGTCGGTGACGGAGGCTTTGGTCGCTCCCTCCAGGTGAATATTCGCTTTGATGAACTCTACCGCGCGATAGGCTCCGGTGGTGACGGCCTGGGTGGAAGCGCCGGTGAACCAATAGATCATCGCGCCGCCGGTGATCAGGCCGAGAACGAAGGGCGGGTGAAGAAGAGAGAGATGGTCTAGGTTGCTGGTGAGCCCGTTGGTCAGCGCAACGATGATGGAAAAAATCATGGTGGTTGCGCCCACCACGGCGGTTCCGATGAGCACGGGTTTCGCCGTGGCCTTGAAAGTATTTCCCGCGCCGTCGTTTTCCTCCAGGTTGTGCTTGGCCCTTTCGAAATCGACGTCGAATCCGAATCTCTTCTTGATGTCGCTGCCCACGCCGGGAATCTGTTCGATGGTGCTCAATTCATATACGCTCTGGGCGTTGTCCGTCACCGGGCCATAAGAGTCCACGGCGATCGTGACAGGCCCCATTCCCAAGAATCCGAACGCCACCAGTCCAAAGGCGAACACCGCGGGAGCTTTCATCAGATCGCCCATGCCGAGCGTGCTCACCCAATATCCGATCGCCATGAGCGTCAGCATGGACATGCCCAGCCAATAGGAGCTGAAGTTGCCGGCGACGAATCCCGAAAGAATATTCAGCGACGCGCCGCCTTCTTCCGAAGAGGTCACCACTTCGTTTACGTGCGCGGAATGCATGGAGGTGAATACCTTCACCAATTCGGGGATAATCGCGCCGGCCAGCGTTCCACAGGTAATGACCATGGAAAGCTTCCACCACATGGAAGTGTCGTTATCCAGGCTGGGGATCATTACAAAGCTCAAGCCGAAAGTGGCGGCGATGGAAAGGACGCTGGTGATCCAGACCAGAGACGTCAGAGGCGCTTCGTAATTCATGTGGTCGCTATCGCCATATTTGGCCCGGGCGATGAAATCGTTGATGAAGTAGGACAACCCGCTGGAGACGATCATCATCACGCGCATGGCGAAGATCCAGATCAACAGTTGAACCTTGGTGATGTCGCTGTTGACCGCCAGCAGGATGAAGGTGATCAGAGCCACCCCCGTGACGCCATAGGTTTCGAAGCCGTCCGCCGAAGGCCCCACCGAATCGCCCGCGTTGTCGCCCGTGCAATCGGCGATCACGCCAGGGTTGCGGGCGTCGTCTTCCTTGATCTTGAATACGATCTTCATCAAATCCGCGCCAATGTCGGCGATCTTGGTGAAAATGCCTCCCGCCACTCGCAGCGCCGCCGCGCCCAGCGATTCGCCGATGGCGAAGCCGATGAAACACGGCCCGGCGTAATCGCCGGGAACGAACAGCAGGATGCAGAGCATGATGAACAGCTCCACGCTGATCAGCAGCATTCCGATGCTCATGCCCGCTTGAAGCGGAATGGCGTAACACGGGAAGGGCTTGCCTCGAAGAGCCGCGAACGCGGTGCGGGAGTTGGCGAAGGTGTTCACGCGAATGCCGAACCACGCCACGCCGTAGCTGCCCAGAATTCCAATTACGCTGAAGGCCAAAATAATCAGCACGCGCTCGATGGCCAAATCTTGCAGAAATCCGAAATAGAAGACGATAATCGCTCCGATGAAGATTTCCAGGATCAGCAGAAATTTGCCCTGCGTTACGAGATAGGTTTTGCACGTTTCATAGATCAGCTCGGAGATTTCCTTCATCGCTTCATGAACGGCCAGATTGCGCAAATGCATGTACATCATCAAGCCGAACAGGAAGCCGAGCACGCTCACGCCAAGACCGATTAGAAGAATGGTGGGCCCTTGAATCGCGCCTCCCAGAAAGGGAACGTCCAGCGACGGCAATTTCAATTCCGCCTCGCCGCCTTGAGCGCGCAAAGGGACCGAAGCCGCCACGGCCATCGCGAGGAAGAAAAACAGGGATTTGCACTGCGCCAGCAGCGGTTTCCCTTGCGCGCGCAAAGCGCGATACACGGTGGACAACGTGGTCAAACGCATTACGATCTCTAATGGCCTCCAAGTTGAGAGAGAAGTACAGGCAGTCCCCGAGCGGGACGAACTTTTATTATAGTAGCGTAACTCCGCTGGCGCCGGGGCGGCGCACGCTCCCATTTGCCCTCCGGTTAGCGGAACAGGCGCGCGATGGAGTACGCGGCGCCCGCGGCTAGCCCGCCGATGACGGTCGTCCGGACCGCGCTCAGCGCGGCGGGCGCGCCGGTGAACCGGCCTTTCACGTAACCGAAGATCCCCAACGCCGCCACCGTGGCCGCCACGGAAAATCGCAGCGCCGTCGTGGCGCGATCCAAAAACATATAGGGCGCCAGCGGAATCAAGCCGCCGGCGATATAGGAGACGGCGATGGTGGCGGCGCTGCGCACGGCGCGCTTGGGATCGGGCTCTTCCAGACCGAGTTCGAACCGCATCATCCAGTCCACCCAAACCTTGGGGCTCCGCTCGAAGGCAGCCAGAATCGGCGCGCTCTCTTGATGCGTCAGGCCATAGGATTGGAGAATTTCCAAGACCTCGTGGCGCTCCACGTCGGTCTTTTCAACGATCTCCAGCTCTTCGCGCGCGCGCTCGCTGGCGTAATGCTCGGCGTCGCCGCGCGCCGCCAGGTACCCGCCGAGGCCCATGGCGATGGACCCGGCGGCGATTTCCGCCAGTCCCGCAATGACGATCAAGCGCGTCGCATCGACCGCGCCCGCCAGGCCCGCCGCCAGCGCAAAAGGCACGGTTAAGCCATCCGCCATGCCGATCACAACGTCGCGGACGGTATCGGAGGATTCGAAATGATGCTCGACGTGGGGGGTCGTGGGCATATCGCTTGGGTTTGCTTTGGAATCGCCGGATCGGGCCCCGCGCCGCCGCCAAGCCATGCCGCTGCCCGCGCCAGACCCTCCCTGCAAGGAATCTCGCGGCCTTGGGCCTGAGCGTTCCGGGCGCCAAGCCCCGGCGGCGTCTGCTTCTAGCGTTTCGAGTTTGTGCGTTCCCGGACTTCGTCGCGGGTCCCAGTGATCTTTCCGTAGGTCCGGTTCTTCACGCCGTTCAGTGTATCACGCGGATCAGCGAAGTTTTATCTTCTAGCTCGGCGCACCGACGCCCGCCGCGCGCAGATACTGGCCGGTATACGATGACCCCACGGCGGCGATCTGCTCGGGCGTGCCTTCGGCCACGATGCGGCCGCCGGCGGCGCCTCCTTCGGGGCCCAGGTCGATCACCCAATCGGCGCGGCGGATCACCTCGAGATTGTGCTCGATGATCAGGACGCTTCCGCCCGAGCGCAGCAGGCGCTCGAAGGCGTCCAGAAGCTTGGCGATATCGTCGAAATGCAAGCCCGTCGTCGGCTCGTCGAAAATGTAAAGCACGCCTTTGCTGGTGGCTTGCGCCAAATGGGCGGCCAACTTCACGCGCTGCGCCTCTCCGCCGGAAAGCGTCGTCGCCGATTGGCCCAGACGCAGATATCCCAGCCCGACGTCGTTCAATACGCGCAGACGGTCCACCAGCCGCGGCGTGGCCGAGAAAAACGAAAGCGCTTCCTTCACCGTGAGTTGAAGCGCTTCGTGAATATTCAGCCCTTTGTATTTTACTTCCAGGACTCCGGGCTTGTAGCGCGCGCCCTTGCAATCGTCGCAAACCAACTCCACGTCGGCGAGGAATTGCATTTCCACGGTTACAGTTCCATCGCCCTGGCAGGTCTCGCAACGGCCTCCGGGGATGTTGAAGGAGAAATGGCCCGCCGTATAGCCGCGCCGGCCGGCCTCGGTCGTGGAGGCGAACAGATCGCGGATGATATCGAACGCCTTGATGTAAGTCACCGGGTTCGAGCGGGGCGTCCGGCCGATAGGGGATTGATCGACCAGGATCACCTGGGTTAGCAAATCCGCGTTTTCCACTTTGCGGCAGGTTTGCTTTTCCGGCCCTTCGCCCATTTTTTCAAGCAGCGGCGGCGGCGCCTCGCGGCTCATTCGTTTTTTCAAAGATTTGTAAATCACCTCATGCACCAGCGTGGATTTGCCGGAGCCGGAAACCCCCGTGACCGCGACCATCAAATCCAACGGAATCGCCACATCGACGCCTTGGAGATTGTGGGCATGCGCGCCCAAGAACCGCACCGCGCGCTTGGGACTCGGCGCGCGCCGGGCCGTCAGATGCGAGGTTTTCAGCTCTCCGCGCAGATAGCGCGAGGTCAGCGACCCCGCGCCGTCCTGCATCAGCTTGGAGAACGGGCCTTCGAACACGATGCGGCCGCCGTGTTCTCCCGCTCCGGGTCCCAAATCGATAATGTGGTCGGCCGAGCGCATCACGTCGGGATCGTGCTCCACCACCAAAATCGTGTTGCCCAGATCGCGCAATTCCTCCAAAATGTTCACCAGCCGCGCCGTATCGCGGCTATGCAGCCCGATCGATGGCTCGTCGAGAACATAGCAGGCGCCCACCAGCCGCGATCCCAGGCAAGTGGCGAGCTGGATCCGCTGCGCTTCCCCTCCCGAGAGCGTCATCGAAAGCCGGTCCAAAGTGAGATATTCCAGGCCTACGTCATTCAGGAACTTGAGCCGCTGCCGGATTTCCACCAGCACCTTTTCGGCGATCGACGCTTCTTCGGGCGAAAGCTCCAGCTCTTCGAAGAATTTCCGGGCCTCGGCGATGTTCAGTTGCGTCGCTTCGGCCAGGTTTTTGCCGCCCACGCGGACCCATAGCGCCTCCGGGCGCAGGCGCGAGCCGCCGCAATCCGGGCACTGCGTGTAGCCGCGATAGCGGCTCAAAAACACGCGCACATGGACTTTGTATTTTTTGTGTTCAATTTCCTTGAAATAACGGCGGATATAGTCATAGAGAATGGCGCGTTCGTCTTCCCGCAATTCGTAAACCGGAACATGGAAGCGAACTTTGCCTTTGGAGAATTTGCGGAACTCGGCGAGATAGCCGGAATGCTGAGGCTTGGTCCAGGGGTCCACGGCGCCTTGCTGAAGCGAAAGTCCGGGGTTAGGGATCACCAGGTCGAGATCGTAGTCGATCGTGTTGCCGAACCCCTGGCAGCGCTTGCAAGCGCCATGGGGGTTGTTGAAGCTGAACAGGCCCGGCTCGGGTTCGATAAATTCCTTGCCGCAGCGTTTGCAGGAGAATTTCTCGTTGAAGCGCCAAGACTCGCCGCCGCTGGCGGGCTCAAACACCACTTCGCCGGATTCGCGGTAACAGATCTCGACCGTGTCGGCGAGGCGTTGCCGCGCCGGCGCGGAAATCGCCAGGCGGTCCACCAGGGCGAAGACGGGCTTGGCGAAATCGACGTCCAGCAGCGATTCGGGAGTGGAAAACTCAAACACCCGCCCGTTTTGGTAGAGGCGGTTGAAGCCCTTCTTGCGAAGCTCGAAGAGGCGGTCGCGAAGCGCTTCCGTCGAGCTCTCCGGGGCGATCGGAAATAGCGCGTACCAGCGCGAGCCTGGCGGCTGCGACAGCATCCGGGCAGCGACTTGATCCACCGAATCCCTCTGGACCCAGATTCCGCAATTGGGGCAATAAGTGCGGCCGGCGCGCGCCCAAAGGAGCCGCAAAAAATCGTAAAGTTCGGTGGAGGTGGCGACAGTGGATCGCGGATTGCGCGTGGTGTTCTTTTGCCGGACGGCGACGGGCGGCGCGATGCCGTCGATTTCCTCCACCTCGGGCTTCTCCATCCGCTCCAAAAACTGGCGCGCATAGGCCGAAAGAGATTCGACGTAGCGCCGCTGTCCTTCGGCGTAAATCGTATCGAACGCAAGCGAGGACTTACCCGATCCGGATACCCCCGTAATCACGGTGAGCCGCTCATGCGGAATGGAGACGGAAAGATCCTTGAGGTTGTGGACGCGTGCGCCGCGAATGCGGATGAAATTTTCCAAGGCGGTGATCCGGGAAGGATTTGACTCTATTTTAGCGGTCGCGCGGTCATTGTATGATTGTCGCTACGGGCCGCGATGAAGCACGGGCCTATGCTTTCCCGAACAATGGGCATTTGGCGAAGCGAAAGGCGCGTCGGTAGCGAAGCGGACCTCGCCGCAATTCGCCGCAAGTTGACGCGCTGGTACGCACGCAACGCTCGCGACCTGCCCTGGCGGCGCACGCGCGATCCTTACCGGATTTGGATTTCGGAAATTATGCTCCAGCAGACGCGCGTGACTGCGGTCGTTCCGTACTACGAGCGGTTTTTGGCCCGATTCCCCGATGCCGCGTCGCTTGCGCGCGCCAGCGAGACGGAAGTGCTCCGGCACTGGAGCGGACTGGGTTACTATTCGCGCGCGCGGAATCTGCGCCTGGCCGCCCAAACGATCGCCGCGGCAAGCCGTTTTCCCCGTGACTATGACGGCCTTCTCGCCCTTCCGGGGGTGGGCCGATACACCGCCGCGGCGATCGCCAGCATCGCCTACGATCTGCCGCACGCGGTGGTGGACGGAAACGTGCGGCGCGTTCTTGCGCGGCTCGCCAACGACGGCGCGGCGGATGCGCAAGCGCTGGCGGACCGCCTGCTCGATCGGCAACGCCCCGGGCGGTGGAATCAGGCCCTGATGGAGCTGGGCGCGCTGATTTGCGCGCCGGCCGAACCGCGCTGCCAGGCGTGCCCCATCGTGAGGGAATGCGCGGCGAATCGGGCCGGCTCCCAGGCGCATTTGCCGCCGCCCCGGCCAAGGCCGGAAACGGTCCGGCTGGAGCGAACGCTATTGCTGATCCGGAGGCGCAAGAGCATTCTGCTTGCCCCCAGCTCCCGGGTCAAAGGCTTCTGGGATTTGCCGGACGCATTTGAAGGCGCGCAAATCGGCAGCCGGATCGGCTCGTTCCGCCACTCCATTCTCCATCGCCAATATCGCTTCCATGTATTCGAGGGCTTTGCTCGGACCGCGCTCCCTCCGATGCGCTGGTTCGCGCCCGGAGCGCTGGAGGCAATACCTCTCAGCGCCACGGCCAAAAAGGCCCTACGGTGTTTCACGGAGCGCAAAGCCGGGCGCCCTTAGCGGCCGCGCTGGTTGCCCCAAAGATCGATGTGAAGACGGGGGCTGTAGAGGAAGCCTTCGCGCTTGCAGATTTCGGCGATCCAGGGGGCGCGCTGACGTATCGCCCCGGCCGTCGTTCCTTCCGCCATCAGCACGACGCGGGTGGGGTCGGCGGCGGTTTCGTTCAGGATTCTTTTGATTTCCGCCAGGTCGCAGGGTTCGCACAGCACGAATTTCAATTGATATTCGTATTCGCCCATGATGCGGCGGAGAATTGGCGGCTGGTAACGCAGGCGCTCATGTTGAGCCGCCCAACTGCCGGAGGGAGTCGAGTTGGCGAGCTTCGGACTGATGCTCATGAGGTCGCAGGCGACGTTGGCGTACACGGTGCCCGCCGTCTCGATGGTGATGTGAAGGCCGAGATCTTTCAGCCCTCGCGTCAGATCGCCGATTTGGGGCGCCATCATGGGCTCGCCTCCCGTCACGACGACGCGAGACGCCCGGTAGCCGCCAACCTCCGCGAGAATCTCCTCGAGTCTTCGCGCCTCGCCTTCCGGCCTCCAGGAGGCGTACGGAGTGTCGCACCAGCAACAGCGCAGGTTGCAGCCGCTAAGGCGCACGAAGGCGCTGGGCGCGCCGGCCAGCATGCCCTCGCCCTGGATGGAATAGAAGATCTCGGAAACGTTCAAGCAAGATAACGGAGAGGATCTGGAATCCCCGCCTCCTGAAAGCCCTTGCGGCGAAGCAAACACGAATCGCACTGGCCGCAAGCTTCGCCTCCCTGCCCAGGATCATAGCAGCTATGAGTAAGGGCGAAATCCAAGCCGACCTCCGCGCCCAGGCGGACGATTTGGGCCTTGTTCAGTTGAGCGAGCGGCGTGTGAATGGCGATATGCGTCCGGCCTTCGACGCCGGCTTTGGTGGCCAGGTTGGCCATGCGCTCGAAGGCGGCGATGTATTCGGGCCGGCAATCGGGATAGCCGGAGTAGTCGATGGCGTTGACGCCGATGAAAATGTGAGAGGATTCCAGCGCCTCGGCCCACGCCAGGGCGTAGCTCAGGAAGATGGTGTTGCGGGCCGGAACGTAGGTGACCGGGATGCCCCGGGCCATCTCGGCGGCCGGGCGGCCCTTGGGAACTTCGATTCCCGAAGTGAGCGCGCTTGCGCCGAACGCGCCCGGATCGATGCGAATGATGCGGTGTCCGGCGGCTTGGAAGTGGCGGGCGACGCGCGCGGCGGCTTTCAACTCGGCTCGATGGCGCTGGCCGTAATCGAACGAGAGCGCGTGGCATTCGAAGCCCTCGCGGACGGCCACTCCCAGAGACGTGGAGGAGTCCAGGCCGCCGCTCAGCAGACAAACAGCTCTGTTCATGCGGAAGCGAAGCGCGCATCAAGACGTTCGCAGATCAGGTGATACGCGGCCAGGTGAAGTTCCTGGATACGGGCGGTGGCGGCGGCGGGCGCGGCGACAACCAGATCCGCGAAACGGGCCGCCGCGCCGGCCTCCGCGCCGGTAAGCAGGATGGTTTGAAGACCCTGGCGGCGGGCGACTTCCAATGCCCGCACCACGTTGGCCGACTCGCCGCTAGTGGAGATGGCAAGGGCGATATCGCCGGGCTTGCCCAGCGCTTCCATCTGGCGGGCGAAGACTTCTTCGTACTCGTAATCGTTGGCGCACGCGGTGAGAACGGCTGCGTCGGAAACCAGCGCGATGGCGGGCAAAGCGCGGCGTTCCCGTTGGAAGCGGACCATCAATTCGCCGCAGAAATGCTGGGCGTCGGCGGCGCTGCCGCCATTGCCGAACGCCAGGACCTTGCCCCCCTTTTCGATCGCCTCGCCGATGGCGGCCGCCGCCGCCTCGATGGCCTGGGGGAACGCGCATTCCGCAGCCTGCCAGAACATCTGAGCGATCTCCGCGAGCCTCAGCGCGGAGGCGCATGCCGTCGGAAGTGGCGCCGGTTTCATTTCGATTTCTTCTCGATCTTCGCCCACGTATCGCGCAGGGCCACGGTGCGGTTGAACACCGGGGCCCCGGGACGCGAGTCGGGATCGGCGCAGAAGTAGCCGAGGCGCTCGAATTGATAGCGGCTGCCCGGCGCCGCTCCCTGCAAGCTGGGCTCGAGCTTGCAGCCTTTCAGAACCTCAAGCGAGTGGGGATTGAGGTCGTCCGGGATTTCGCTCGGAGCTTCTTTGGCGAATAGCAAATCGTAGAGACGGACCTCGGCGTCGATGGCGTGCTGGGCCGAGACCCAATGGAGCGTGGATTTGACTTTGCGCCCATCGGGCGAGTCGCCGCCGCGAGAAGCCGGATCATAAGTGCAGTGAACTTCCACCACTTCGCCCTTTTCATTCTTCACCACTCCGGTGCAGGTGACAAAGTAGCCGTAGCGCAGCCGGACTTCGCGGCCCGGGGAAAGACGGAAATACTGCTTGGGAGGGTCCTCGCGGAAATCCTCCCTCTCGATATAAAGGACCCGGGAGAACGGAACGGTGCGCGTTCCCTCCGAGGGATCTTCCGGATTATTGACGGCTTCCAGATGCTCGACTTGTCCTTCGGGATAATTGTCGATCACCAGGCGCAGAGGGCGCAGCACGGCCATCACGCGGGGGGCGCGGCGGTTTAGATCCTCGCGGATAA